>ONYA01000003.1 GCA_900321965.1 uncultured Prevotellaceae bacterium | reverse complement strand
GCTGTGGCGGGAATGGGAATAGACGGTTCCAGCGAACTGGCCGACGCCCTGCGCTCTGTCGATAACCGTCGTGCGCCGGCAAACATCATGAACAACCTGAAGTTAGGGCGCCTGCAGAACATTCGTGTCTTCACCGACTACGAACCCCGTAACGAGGACTCCACACTGGTGGAGAGCCTCCATCTGGCCGATGCCACCGTTGACATGGAGAACATCCCTGACGACGGTACGCAGGTCGTCTACCGCGACCGCCATATCTTCATCCACGGCTTCAGCGAACCCGCCCAGTTCTACCAGCCCGACTACAGCCGCCAGCAGCCTGCCGCACCTACCGACTACCGCCGCACCCTCTACTGGAACCCCAACGCCCGCAGCGACGAGGAAGGCCGCTTCACCGCCACCTTCTATAACAATGCCAAGGAGACGCGCATCAAGATAAGCGCCGCCGGAGTAACCCCCGACGGCCGCCTGTTGTATTCAAAATAGGGGGAAACCGTCTTTTTTGCGCACAAACCTTAGATATTTGTGATAATTAGAAATTTTAAATGTTAAAATCTGCTTTTTTCGCACATATTTGGAGATACTAATACTTTTTTTTGTATCTTTGCAGCGTATTTGTGAAACTACAGTCAGACTATTTAATAACTAAAATAATAAGCTTATGAAGAAGATTTCTACTCTCGCCTTTATGGCATTCTTTTGCTGCCTTAGCGCCTTGGCTCAGGTAGCGTTGGGTGACATTAAGTTCAGCCTGAAAGATGGCGCTAAAGTTAGTCCTAACACAGGTAAGATTACGGTGACGTTCCCCAATGTCACGGGCGTGGAAGATCCTACTGCCACTACGTTCAAGCTGGCCGGTGCCTTCAACGACATTGATTTTGACGAAATTGAGGGTACGTTCGCTGCAGGTGTGACTTTCGATCTCGCTGAGTTCGAACTGGAGCCTTCCACAGAATATACGCTGAAGATTACTTCGGTGAAAGTCGGTGGTGAGGAGAAAGCCGCTGAGGGTGGCTATTCGCTGACCTTCAAGACCCGTGGTGCCGAGCGTAAGATGGCGTGGACGTTCCTGATGGACGCTGAGTCAGCAGCACAGATTGCTGCTGAAGGATCCACCAATGTAGCTGGTTCTGAGACCGAGGACGAGACAAAGTACATGGACATCCAGAAGGATGGTTCCACTACGCATCGCTTCTATGTCCCCGCCCGCAACTATGAGGAGATTCTGCTTCCTGACGGAACCGTTTTGCCAATGACTGAGGATCTGCTGTTCAAATTTGGTAAAAAGCAGTTCTATGTAGGTGATACTGAGGGTTCATATAAGGATCTGATTGCATTTAATGGACAGAACCAGTTTATGACTATTCCCGATTGTCAGGAGGGCGACATCATCATCTTTAATGCCAATCGTGCCACCAAGGGTTCAGCTACCAAGCAGACTTGTATTCAGGCTATGAATGGTGCGGCCATTGCTCCTGACGGACTGGATGCATCTACCGGCTTGAAGGACTCTATTTGGCTGGGCTCAAGTTATGCTAATTACAAGTTCGAGGTTCAGGTGGCTGGCGACGTGACGTTCCGTTTCAGCAACTGCCTGATGAAGACCATTACCATTGAGGAAGGACAGGAGAAGCTGCCGCGTAACTATAAAGTGGTTGCTGCCTATACGGCCGATGATAATACGGTGGAGTTAAAAGAACTTGTTGCTCTGACCGAGGGCATAACCGGCTCTTCCATCAAGGCCAACTATCCTTACTGGCTGGCTGATGCTGAAGGTAATGTCTATACCCATGGTTCTAAGGGTAACGAGTTTGTAGAGAACTTTGACTTGAAGAACGGCGAAGGTGACACGACGTTTGTCGTCAACTATAAGAAGAGCGACTTTACGGGTTGTGTGTTCCTCTCTGAGGGTGAGGACCTTCCCGGTGCTGTCCAGGTGAACCATGCCAATACCGCTATCCGCTCCTCTATGGGTAAGGCTGGCTATGTGACTGAGGATTTGAAACTCGTGACACTGCAGCCCGGTACCTATAAGATTCGTGCCGTCCTCTTCGACGTGAAGCCAGCAAGCTATATCTGCACACTGGCCACGGGTGCAGGTGAGGAGAACGAAATTTACCTGTCGGCCACTGCCGACAACTGGACGGAGGCAGAGTCTGACCTGCTCACCATTACTGAGCCTACTGACATTACGCTGAAGGCCAGCACTGCTGACAACCAGGGTGTTGACGTCATCATGATCTACGCTTCTACCGATGCTCCTGACGATCCTGACGATCCCTCTGGCATCACCAATGTCAACGCTGACGGCCAGAAGGCTGCCCGCAAGGTGATGAAGGGTGGCAAGCTGCTCATCGAGACTGAGGCTGGCACCGTTAATGTTGCTGGTATCTTGGTGAAATAAATCATTGAAACACTTTATAACGGCGGATTACACGGACGCGTTTCGTGTAATTCGCCGTCTATAGATAATTTATGAAAAAACTACTTACACTAATCTGTTCTTCATGTCTTGTCGTGGGTGCTATGGCACAGAGCCTGACGATGACTGTCAGCGGCATGTCAACCACGATGACTAACACGATGGCTGGTGGTCGCAAGATGGTGGCCAAGATCAATAGCAATGGACGTGTCAGTTCGCTGACTCTTGGCGGCACCGAGTTGCTTTCAAGCAACGGCATCTACTTCGACTATACCACGTCCGCTGGCAACAAGGGACTGAGTCCGTCGACCATCAAGGTTGTAAAGAATACTGACGACTATTGCGAGGTGCTCTACAGCGCCACGTCGGGCAACACGATTTTTGAACAGGGCTTTATTATGCGTAAGGGCGTACAGATGCTCTACACTTACGTCATTGCCACTGGTACGGCTACGTCTGCCAACGAACCCATCAAAGAGGCGCGCGTCTGCACCCGTACCGCCGAGACACTGCTGAACGGTTACGTCGATTACCGTATGAACGGCCGCATCCCGTCGAACAGCGAGATGGAAACGGCAGAAAAATCAGAGAATACCATTCAGGATGCTACCTACCGGCTGGCCGACGGCAGCATCTACACCAAATACAACTGGGCCAACTACATTGAGCGCGACACGCTCCATGGCCTTTGTAATGATAGCTATTACGGCATTTACAATATCCCCGTCTCTTACGAATGGATTAATGGCGGTTGCGAGCGTCAGGAGCTGACGGTACACGCCACCAGCAAGTCGCCCATCACCATCCAGATGCTCCAAGGCGAGCACTTCGGCGGTCAGGCGATGGTGCTGGCTGAGGGCGAGAAGAAATTCTACGGTCCCTTCGCCATCTGTCCTGTCTACAGCACAAACCCTGTAGGACAGGCCCGTAAAATGGCGAATGCTGAAATCGCCGACTGGCCATACCAGTGGTTTGAGAACGACCTCTACCCCCGTGAGCGCGGTACTGTGCGCGGCCATCTCAATGTCACGACGGGTCAGCGTAATGACAGCGTGCGCGTCATCTTGGCACAGGAGAAGGACAAAGACCCTATGGTCATGATGCATGGCTACCAGTTCTGGACATTGACCGATGCCAATGGCGATTTCGAGATTAAGAACGTACGCCCGGGCACGTATAACCTCTTTGCCTATGCCAAGGCTGGCGAGGTGACCGATATGCTGGAGCAGGATGATATTACTGTCACGGCTGGCGACAACGACCTCGGCACCGTGACGTGGACGCCGAAGAAATACACACAGATGCTGTGGATGATAGGTCATAACGACCGCCGCAGCAGTGAGTTCTGCCTGAGCGATGCCCCCCGTCAGTACGGCCTTTGGGAACAGGTGCCCCAGAACCTTACCTACACCATCGGGCAGAGCAGCGAGAAGACCGATTGGTACTATGCCCAAACCAGGAAGAGCGGTACGTGGACCATCAAGTTCAACCTCACGGAGCGTCCAGCTGGAAGGATCTATCTCACGGCCTCATTAGCAGGCTGCACCCATGACGGCTCTACCATCACCGTCAAGGTGAACGGCACCCAGCGTGCACAGTGGAAGCCCGGCATCAATGATGCGGCGGTCTACCGCAGTGGCGTCAACAGCGGACGTCACCATCTGATGACCTGTGACTTCCTGAACACCGGCCTGAATGCTGGCGAGAATACCGTGACGCTGACCTATTCCGGTGGCAACGACAAGTCGGGTATCATGTACGACTGTATCAAGATGGAGGCGGGCAGCGTCGTTACCGGCATCGACGATGTCGCGGCGGACGGCAGGACGGTCGTGGCGCCAACGAAGTATCTCGACCGTGGACGCCTCGTCATAGAACGAAACGGCGAACGGTATACAATAGACGGAAAAAGGGTGCGATGAGCACCCTTTTTCCGTCTATTAGTATTTTGCTGTTATCGTACGACGACCTTCCGGTTCTGGTTTCCCTCGCGGACAATGTTCACACCGCGTTTCATCGTCGTCAGGCGGCGTCCCTGCAGGTCGTAAATCTCTGTGCCGCTCGGCTTACTTTCAGTGCGTGTAGTGCTGATGGCCGTAGGCTCTAAGATCTCAATCGTGCCGGCCACGTAGTCGGGTAGGTAGTAGCCTAAGTGTGGCGGCTGGTTGTAAGCGACGTTCTGCCAGCAGATGCCCATGCGGTAGGTGTGGTCGTGCATCAGTGTGGGCACGCGGAGGTCGGACTTCTCGTTGGTGGTGTAGATATTGATGCGCGAGGGGTCGTTATAGTTCCACAGAATCAGCTCTTCGCGCCAGTCGCCGAGGATGTCTGCCTGCAGACAGGGTGTCGACTTCGTGTAGTTGCATGACTGGCCGTAACCGTGGTCGGCATCGTTGAAGTTGGCGACGAGGTCGCTGATGCTGCTTGAGCCAGCCTTGGTGATGGCGGGCGAGGCGTAGAAATTGGTCTTGCTGTCGTACTTGCCGTCGAAGAGCTCGTCGAGGTCATCACCGTCCCAGTAGATGCGGAAGTTCATGGCGGGCTTCTTGCTGCCCACCTCCTTGCCCGTGATGGCGTTGAACGGATTCTGGATGCGTGTGCTGCTGTCGAAGCCGCCGTATGACGACCAGAACTCATAGCCTCGGTGAGCTTTGATGATGTCGGCAGCACAGCCGCGACCATTGTCCTGACCGCTCTGTCCGCCCTTCCACAGGATCTCGCCCGTGGCGGCATCGTGGATGTCCCAAGCATAGGTGCCTTTCTCCTCGTGGACCTGGAAGACCTCTAATCCCGGACGGTCGGGGTTGAGGTCGCCCATGTGGATGGCGTCGCCGTGGCCGAAGCCCGTGGCATAGAGCAGGCGCCCGTCGTGGTCGCAGGCAGCCGACCCCCAGATGATCTCGTCGCAGCCGTCGCCGTCGACGTCGGCCACGGAGATGTTATGGTTGCCGTTGGCAAACATCGTGTTGCTGCCACTGCCCGAGGTGGCCTTGGGTGCTGTGAATGTCTGCTTACTCTCTTCGCCGGTAGCGCTATAGGTGGTCACGCTGTACTGCGTGCGGTTGTCAGAACGGTGGAGCCAGCGCGGAATGATACGCTCGCCGTCGAAGCTGACAGCCCATAGATAGGCGTAAGTGTAGTAGCCACGGCAGAAGACGGCGCTGGCAGGCTTGTCGGTACCGTCGAGATAGGCGACGGCAGCCAGATAGCGGTCGCCTCGGTTATAGCCGTGAGTGTCGGTCTTGCCCTCAGCCCAGTTGAACGTGCCGGTAGCCTCACTCAGCTCCGACTTCGTGTTGCGGTTGGGGTTGTAGGCAATGGTGTTGATGGCCTTGCCCGTCATACCGTCGAACACGGTCAGGTATTCGTGTCCGCCGTCCATACGTCCGCTGCTGGTGAGCCAGCTTTTCGTGTTGTCGGCGGCCTTGATCTTTGCGTCGTCAGTAGCCTGGTTGACATAGACACCCTCGCCGTCCTTTGAGCCGGGGGCCGTCTTGCACATCATCTCCGCACGTCCGTCGCCATCGAAGTCGTAGACCATATACTGCGTATAGTGGGCGCCGGCGCGGATGTTACGTCCCAGGTCTATGCGCCACAGGAATGTGCCGTCAAGACGGTAGCAGTCTATGAACACATTGCCTGTGACGCCGTCCTCCGAGTTGTCCTTGGAGTTCGTGGGGTCCCATTTCACGAAGAGTTCGTACTGTCCGTCAGCGTCGATGTCGCCCACCGACATGTCGTTGGGCGTGTAGCTGTAGCCAGACCCTGCTGCCGGCTGGTTCAGCTGCAGCGAGAGGTACTTGTCCCAGACACCCACCTCGGAGCTGGTGTCGACCACTTGGCCACCGACCTTCGCTACCACCTGGTATTTAGAGGTCAGCTTGCCACTGTAGTGCTTGAAGTTGGTGACGGTCAGGCCTTCCTTGACCACCGTGCCGTCGCAGACAACGTCGAAGGTCGTGGCAGGGTCGTCGCTCCCTAAGAAGCGCCAGCTGATAAAGTTCGTGCCTGAACGGACGGCCACTACGCCACGGTCGAGACGCTCCATCTGGCTCTGCGGTGTCACTTGCTGTGCTTGTACTGCTACTGTTGCTGCTGTCGTCAGCAGCAGACATACGAGTTTTTTTGATTGCTTTCATTCGTTATTAGTCGTTATTAGTTGTTAGTTGCTGTGCAAATTTATATAAAATAGGTGAAAAGAGAAAGCTAAAAACAAAAATAAAAGTAAGAAAAACAAATTTTATTGTAGTTTATCATGGGAAAATTGCTAACTTTGCACGCAAAAGTGTTGAAACTAATAACTAAGACAAATGAGAAAACTGTTTCTTTTGGCCCTTCTCGGGCTAATGACCATTGGAGTCAGTGCCCAGCGTGTGGCCGATAATCTTGACCGTGGACTGGTAGCTATCCCCCAAGGCGACAAGACCGGCCAGGACGAACGCTATGGCATGTCGGGTTCCGGTATTTTCATCAGTTGGCGCATCCTGCCCACTGAGTATTATGATACGAAGTACAACGTCTATCGTGATGGTACGAAGATTGCTTCTGACCTGACCGTGTCAAACTTTCAGGATGACGGCGGGTCTAAGACGGCCACCTACAGGGTCGTACCTGTCGTCAAGGGTTCTGAGCAAAACGGCAAGGCTGCCGAGTGTAAGCCGTGGAACCACCAGTTTTGGGAGATTCCCGTCAAGCCCGTTGTGAACCGTAACGGTGCTACCGTCAGCGGCTACAGCTTGAACGACTGTGCCGTGGCCGACGTCGATGGCGACAAGCAGATGGAGTTTGTCGTGAAGCGTCGTAACGACAGCGGCAACCTGCGTTCATCTTCTAACAAGACCGACTTCAACCTGCACGAGTGCTACAAGATGGACGGTACCCGCCTGTGGTGGATTGACATGGGGCCAAACCTGATGTCGGGTCCTGACGAGCAGTTCGATATCATTCTTTACGACTGGGATCAGGACGGTAAGGCCGAGGCCCTGATGCGTGGTGCCGACAATATGATTATCCATACCAAGACGGGCAAGACCATCAAGATTGGTAATATGACGACGGGTCTCAACAGCGAGCGTCCCGAGTATATGAGCGTGGGCAACGAGTACCTGCTCTACCTGAACGGTGAGACGGGCGAGCCTTACGGCTGGGATGGCAGTGAGAACTGGACGCCTATGGCCTATCCGCTGCCGCAGTTTGAGGCCAACGAGACCAAGGGCGATGCCAATGTCTGGGGCGACCTGGGCCACCGTATGCAGAAGCACTTTTTCGGCGCTCCCTATTTAGACGGCCGCAACCCCGCCATCTTCTTAGGCCGTGGTGCCTATACGCGTCATAAGTTCTGCGCATTAAGTGTAAACAAGCAAACCCACGAACTGACCCAGCTGTGGCGCTGGAACTGCTATCAGGGCGGTTCGCCCTGGTTTGGCAACGGTTTCCACAACTATGCTATCGCCGATGTCGACTGCGACGGTCGCGACGAGATTGTCTTTGGTTCGATGATTATCGACGATACAGGCTACGGTCTGGCTACTACCGGCTACGGCCACGGCGACGCCCAGCATTGCGGCGACTTCGACCCCTACCGTTGGGGCCTGGAGCAGTTCGTCTGTCTGGAGAGTGCTGTGGTTCCCGGAATCGCTTATACCGACGCTACCACTCAGACACTCCGCTATACCACTGGCGGCGGTAGTGACAACGGTCGTTGCATGGCCGGTAATTTCTATAACAGCTACCCCGGTGCCATCGGTATTTCTGGCGGTGCCATCAGTTTGGTGGCCGATAAGCAGATCAGCAGCCTTACCGGTTTCAATGATGACCATGTGAACATGCGTGTCTACTGGGACGGCGACCTGCTTGAAGAGTTTATGGACTCACCGGGTACGGAGAAGTCCCCCTGTGTCTACAAGGCCCCCGGACAGAACGAGGTGGGCACCAATCGCAGCTATGCTAACAGCCGTTGCTGGATGGGTCAGGGCAACCTGAACAACTCGTCGAAGAACAACCCCTGCTTCCTTGGCGACATCCTTGGCGACTGGCGTGAGGAGATTGTCACCCGTACAGCCGACAAGCTGATCATCCAGACCACCAGCTACCCCTCGCCTCACGGCATTACCACGCTGTGGGCCGACCACGAGTATCGTAATGGCATGACCTGGCAGCCCGTGGGCTATAACCAGCCGCCTCATGTCAGCTTCTTCCTCGGCGAGATGGAGGGCATCACGAAAGAGCCGCCCGCAGTCGTCTTAGAGGGACGTACCGAGGTGACGGGAACCATTCAGACTACTGATGACCATCTGCTCATTTCTGGCTATGAGGACAAGACGATTGCCGTTGCCGACGGTGCTTCACCTTATATATTAACGGTCAATGCCCCGGCCTGGGTCAAGGGCAGCGGGGCACAGCAGGCCACGACAGCCACGCCGAAGCAGCCGGCACAGACCGTCATCACCTATACCACGACGCTGACCGGCGGTGCCTTCAGCGGCGCCACCCGTCTTATCAAGCAGGGTGAGGGCATCCTCGTCTTGCCGAACGTCACGGAGAAGCATACTGGCGAGACCAACGTCTGGCAGGGAACACTCCAGTTCGACGGCACCTTCGAGAGCAGTCCGCTGTGGCTGAACCGCCACACGACGCTGATCTCCAACGGAGGTAACTTCAAAGGCGGTATCAAGGCAGACTATAATGCCACGATCTATCCCGGCGGTAAGAATCAGGTGGGCACTATCACCACCACGACGCTCGACATGGGCTTTGGCTCACGTATCGTTATCGACGGCAGCAATGGACAGTTTGACAAGGTCAATGCTACCACGCTGAAGATTGAGACCAAGACGGGCGATGTCTGGAAGAATTTCGGTCCGCGCTATAAGTCACCCGTGCTACAGATTAACTATACCGGCACTTTGGCTGCCGGCACCTACGAACTCGGTACCATCGGCACTGTCACTGGTCAAGTGTCCGACCTGACCATTGACGGTCTGGGCAACAGCCTGAAGACGTCGCTGCGTCATGAGAATGGCAAACTGATGCTGGTGGTCGAGGATATGCGTGCTGCCGGCACGGTGACCTGGAATGGCGCAGTCGGTAACAACACGTGGCAGCAGGCCGTTGGCGATAACTTCCTCTTCGAGGGACAGCCCAGCGTCATGGCCTTTGGCGACGATGTCATCTTTGACGACCAGGCAGCTTCCACGAGCGTCACCATCAAGGGTGCCGTGAGTGCGAAGTCCGTGACGTTCAACAACGAGACGAAGAGCTACACCCTCAGCGGCGACAGCATCGTCGGCGGCGGTGTGCTGACCAAGAACGGTAGTGGCAGCGTCACGCTGAACAACTGGAACCGCATCGGCTCGTCGGTCATCAATGGCGGTAAGGTCACAGTAGCCATGCTGGCCAACAACCGCGGTCAGGACTGGGGCTCATTAGGTAGCGCCAAGTCGCAGATTACCTTGAATGACGGTGCTACGCTGGCTATCAATGGTGTCATCATCACCGATCAGACACTCAATGTCAGCGGCGAGACGACCGTGGATGTGCCTTCCGGCAAGAGCGTCATTTTCAACAAGGCTATTAAGGGTAGCGGTGCTATCGTCAACAAGACAGGTGCTGGCTCTATGGAAATAGGTACTGAGACCAACACCTTCTCGAAGATGGTTGTCAAGGCCGGTACGGTTGTCAGCAACTATACCTCTTCCAATGCAGAGTCTCTGCCCAAGACCGTTGAGTTCCAGGGTGGCACGGTATGGGGCGCCAATATGGAAAGCGGCAGCGGCGTTTCCAATACGACGAACTTTATTGTTCCTCAGGGCAAGTCCGGCACCTTCTATTCTTCTTTCCGTGGTACCTATACGGGTACGCTGACGGGTTCGGGCACATTCAATGTCTACACTGGCGGCGTGCGTGCCTATTTCAATGGCAACTGGAGTGCCTTCGAGGGTACAATCAATATTGGTAAGAACAACCGTCAGAACAAGAAGTCGTACGACCCCACTTTCATGCTGGGCAATACCAATGGTATGCCGAAGGCCACGGTCAACGTGAATGCCAATGCCCGAC
Source organism: uncultured Prevotellaceae bacterium (assembly GCA_900321965.1). GTDB lineage: Bacteria > Bacteroidota > Bacteroidia > Bacteroidales > Bacteroidaceae > Prevotella. Next base: position 121,720 of record ONYA01000003.1, on the reverse strand, counting down.
TGGACAACCAGGGCAAGGGCATCCGCGTGAAGAAGTTTGGCGGTACGGGCGCCCTTGTCGGCTCTGGTATATGGGTTGTCGACTGCGACGAGAACTTCTCGCTGACCACCGAGGTGGGTATCACCTCCGAGCGTAAGGACGACTATGGTGGCACTATCGGTGTCAGTGCCTCGTCTCTGACCAAGCGTGGTACGGGTAAGATGACAATGACTGAGGGTAAGATGAACGGTGTGCTGACCGTGGAGAAAGGCACGGTGGCATTCTATAAATTCAATCCTGCTGCACTGCTCAATGGCGCGTACGCCACTGTTGCCAAGGGCGAAGGTCGCCTTGTAGGACAGGGTCTGCTCCATTCCGTTACCCTGCAGAGCGGTGGTCTGCTGATGCCCTGCGCCTCTGCTGTCAATGAAGTTTCACCGGGTACTATTACCGTAAACAACACGTTAACCGCTAACGACGGCGCTACGGTAGAGTTCCTCGTCAGCACGGCCAAGACCTCTCAGGTGAAAGCCAAGAATATCATTATGAACGGTACGGTGAAGGTGACGCTCGTCGGCAACCGTGAATTGCAGGTCGGTGAGGAGCTGAAGCTGTGGACCCTCAGCGGCACGTTCAGCGGCACGCCTAAGTTCGACCTGCCTGCTGCTTATACCTGGGATACCAGCCGTATCAGTGAGGGAATCCTTGTCGTGACGGGTATTGACACAGGCATTAGCGGTCCGATGGCCGACGCTGATCCCTGCAACGTCTACGACCTCCGTGGCCGGCTCGTCAGCCGTCAGGCTACGGCAACGAGTACCGACGGTCTGCCCGCCGGTGTCTATATCCGCGGAGGCAAAAAGATTGCGATTAAGTGAGCGAAATGACTGCTCGCATTCATATATCAGAGAAAGAGGCCGACAAGCCTCTTTCTTTTTTTTGCAAAAAATTTGGTTGTTACAATTTAAATGTCTATCTTTGCAGCAACTTACTTGGCACTACGTATGGGCAATTATATCAACATAGGCAATACTGGTTTCCAGAGTGCAAGAAATGGAGAGCTGGCCACGGGCAAGGGCTTTGCCGACCTGGTACTGATTCCCCGTAAGAATGTCGACTCGCCCGCCATCGTCATCGAACTGAAGTATAACAAGGATGCCGACACGGCTATCTCCCAGATTCTGCGCAAGGAGTACCCGGCCAAGGTGGCTCAGTATGCTGACAGTTTGCTGTTGGTAGGCATCAACTATGACCGTGAAACCAAGCAGCATGAGTGCCATATTACAAAACCCTCAGATTCCTCGGATTGTGGCAGTTAGTTGCCTATCATTTCTTCTCGTAGATTGAAAAATCAAAAATCACAGATGATTTTCAAATTTCTTGCCCTCTTTTTCTTGCGTTAAATCAATAAAATGCTTATCTTTGCAGCCGATAACCCATATTATGCGTAAAAACCATAATTATTATAACTATTAATAACTAAAATTTTAGAAGTATGAAAAAACGTTTACTACTTGGCTTCGCCGCTCTGTGTTCAGCCTTTTCTAGCTACGCACTTGAGCAGGGCGAGTTTGTGTACACGCCGCAGGGACGCTTCCAGATTACGGGACCCAATGTGGCGAGCAGCAATTTCAGTGATTTCACTGGCTGGACGGCTGTCTCTGCTGCTGAAAAGACGCTTGCCGACCTTTTCAACATCAACGGTAATGGTTATGCTGAAGGTCTGAACTCTGTTCAGAGTCTTGATGCAACCGTCGGTGAAGGTATGTATTTCAAGTTTGAACCATCTGATGCTGGTGCCGCTTATGTGGTGAGCTTCAAGATGAAGGGAACCCCGCAGACTTCTGTTCGTACCAGACTGACAGTCTGGGATGGAAACAATCCTTCTAAAGAGGTGTCGGTCGCTAAAGTTGTTAGAGTTCAGGGAAACAGTGCTAACACCTATGGCGCAACTGAGGGTGAAATCGTTGTCAACACAGCTGAAGAAATGACTGAGGAGTGGACAACTTACAATTATGCTATTGTAGGTGATGGCACAGCCCGTACTTATTTCATTTCATTTACAGGTATGCCTACGACTACTGAAATTGCCGACCTTCAGATTGCTCCTGCTCTGCAGTTTGCTGACCTTCGCCAGCGTGATGCTATGTTGGAGAAGCTGAATGCTTATAAGAACTGTTACAATTGGTCTGAAGACGTGCTTGTAGAGTTTGCCATGACTGAGACGATAGAGAATCTCCAGGCTATCGGAGACGAAAGCGGTCAGGCTGACCTTGATGAACAGCTGACGACAGCCAAGGAGGTCCTTGATGAGTTCTTGAAGGCTAATATGGATGATTATCTGGCAGGTAATAGCGACAACTATTTCGGTATCAGAACTGCCGAAAAAAATTTGCAGAAGCAATCCAACCTGGGAGATTGGACGTGCGTGGATCGTGGTTTTTGGAGCAGCGGTGCATATCCTGACTTAGGCCATTACCAGTCTGGTAATACATGGGCTAATGGTAATCCTAACAATGCAATGGGTGCTACTATTCAGAAAGAACTTGAAGCAGGTTCCTATGTCTTTGCTATCGAAGCTAATGCGGCTCTTCGTGAGGCTGACGTCTCAAAGACATGGACGAATGATGATGGTATGAAGCCTGCTTATGGTGAGGCTTTTGTCGTCAAGATGGTTGATGGCGTAGCAGCAGATACGGTCGTTGTTGTTAAACAGGATTTGGATCCTGTGAAGTTTACGCCGTTCTATTGTATCGCACAGATTACTGAGTCAGGTACTTACGAACTTGGTTTCAAGGCTTATTGCAAAGAAGCTTACAAGGCAATTAAGTTTGGTTCTGTTACATACCTCAAGGATGCCTCCATCTGGGGTAAGAACGAGAATATCTACAATCAGAAGCAGTTGGGCTATGAGGCCGATGTTCGCGAGCAGATTACTACCGGCCGTAATAACCTGACAACAGCTAAGGATAATATTGCTAATGCAGAGTATCTTTGGGGTAAGGCTGAGTTGCAGGCTTGTGTAGACAGTGTCGAGACCAAGATTGCCGCTTATGAGCAAAAGACTCAGGACGATATCATTGCCACCTTCGATGAGGATGCTTACAACAAGGCAAACAGCACCAAGAACGCTGAGGAAGGCCTGATGGTGTTTGAAGTTTATAACGAGGCTGTGCGCGATATCCTTGCAGCTAATAAGAAGTTCTTGGCTGTTAACGACACGCTGAATTCTGTCCAGAAAGCTATTGATGATGCTGAGAATACTCTCTCTCTCCGTATTTACAACCAGGCAACAGGCAAGGACGCTCTTCAGGCAGCCATTGACAAGGCAAAGGGTGTTCAGACTCAGATGAAGGCTACTGACTACAGCGAGGAGAACGCTGCCGCCATTAAGGCCGCTAACGCCGAACTGGCAGAAGCTGTTGAAACCTTCAAGACCACGGTACCTGCTGCTGCTCTCACAACGATTGTAGATATTGACTTCGAGAATGCTGCAGTACTCAATGATGAGACAGGTAACTATAGCATTGCGGGTGCTGCCGGTTCAATGGAGTTCTCTCACTTCAGCATGACTGCACCGGAGGGCGAGGATTCTCCGTACGAGAAGGGCTTCTGGTCTAATGGTGAGCAGAAGTGGGCTGGTTATCTCCATGTCGGTAACGGCCAGGGTACCGTCCTCTTTGATCCGACAGAGAATGGCTCTATGGGAACTAACATCTTGAAGGTTTCATGCGACTTCTACATCCAGGGTCTGAGTGGCCGTTCAGTTGGTTTCTATCTGAAGGATGCTGAGGACAATAACGTCAGTGGTTTTGTCCGTAACTACTATGCCGCAAGTGATACCTATAATCCTTTCGTTGGACTTGACGTGAGCAAGATTTGGGCTAAGTCCGGAGGTTCTTACAACGATGCTTCTCCTGCTGATGTCGAAGACAAGACAGCCAATCCTCTTGAGAAGACCAGCTTCGAGGCTATCTTGGACTATGGACGTGGCTCAATGTACTGTGTCGTCACCAGTCCTAATGGTTCGTCTACTTCTAACGAGGTCGCATTGGCTGGAATTCCTGTTAAATTCGTGCTGGATTGTAACTATGACAACAAGTTTGCATCCCGCCGTTGCTGGTTCGACAACCTGAAGATTGAGCGTATCGTCGCTGGTGAGACCGAGCCGTTCGTGGATGGTATCCGTGAGGTGAACACTGTCAACGCCAAGACTGGTGCTATCTACAACCTCAATGGTGTGAAGGTGAGCAAGGCTTCGAAGCCCGGTCTCTACATCATCGATGGCAAGAAGGTTATTATTAAGTAATGTAAAATATTCTCTTCTATATAATCCCCTGCAGGACGCGTCCTGCAGGGGATTTTTTTCTCAACAGGTGGCAGGGCTTTTTCATTTACTCCTTTCGTTTGACCGTTTTTTGTCATACGCGAGTTTATGCCGTCACGAAGGTCTGGCTGTTGTAACTTTTAATGCCATATTCTCGCGCATGCGTACGCGCGCGTTACAGCCGAAAAGGCGAAAGTTGGTGACACCCAGCACACCTGCTACTGATTATCAGGCAGTTGCGGCGGCGGATGGTAGCACCAGTGGTAGCACCAGTGGTAGCACCAATGCCCTCACCGGCACTGACACCTGAACCCGAAAAACGTCACGGCCTCTCGTGAAAACGTCACGGCCTCTGAGAAAAATCTCACGGCCTCTCGTGAAAAAATATAGGCGTGAAATTTTTACCAGAGGCCGTGATGTGGTGCGACCATTGGTGTGCCTACTGGTGCGACCAACTTATAAAAATTCTGTATTGAAAATCAGTGAGTTAAGTGCCAGGTGTAAGAGGTGTCACCTGTTTGGATTTTATACATGCTCCATCTTCAGTTCCTCGCTGGCATAGAAATCATCATGAGTATGTTTTTTTTCGTCGCACATCGTTGTTTTGCAGTCATAGCGTTTTACCCCCTTTTTTGATATTTAACAATCATTTTTTGCTTCATTCGTGTTTTTAGTCTTAAAATTATTTGTCGTTTGTAAATTTTATATTATCTTTGTGCCCAAAAACCTAAAGTGGGGGCTTTATACCCCTATGCTAACTGCTAAGATTAAGAACTAATATACAATTAAAACAACTTTTATGAAAAAACTCTTTTTGTATGCTTCCCTTCTGTGCTTAGGCCTGGGGTCCTGTACGAAGGACTATGTGGTGCCGGAAGGAGAATTGCCATCTTGGCTTGGCGAGAGTATCTACAAAGAGCTTCAGCAACCTTCACAGCTTCAGGGGTCGTTTACGACTTACTGCAAGCTCATCGACGACTTGGGGTACTCGGAGGTGTTGAGCAAAACTGGTAGTAAGACAATCTTCCCAGCCAATGATGAAGCCTTTGCAAGATTCTTTGCAGGCGGAAACAACAAGTTTGGTGCCAGCAGCTACGAGCAGCTGACCCGTTCACAAAAGGCTGAACTGCTGTTCTCTACGATGCTCGACAATGCCATCCTCATCGGAACACTGTCGAACAAGCAGAATGCCCAGGGCTCTATGCTTCAGGGCCAGTTGGTGAAGCACGCCACGAACATGCGTCTCACATACGCTGTGACCCCGTTCGCCCCCGAGGCTATGCCAGCCAACAACAAGTATTACTCGCGTTTCCAGAATGCAGGCCGTTCCATGTTCGCTGTGTTCGACAATACTGTAGCCCCGATGGTACACTTCACCGGTGAGTATATGCTGAAAAACAATATGACCGTGACAGGTGCCGACAGCGACTTCAAGATACTTACCGGCCATGACTACGTCGATGGCGATGCATACGTCTTCGACCGCAAGGTGGTGAAGAGCGACGTCGTGTGCCAGAACGGCTATATACACCAGCTCGACGAGGTGCTCGTCAATCCTGGCAATATGGCCGAGATTCTGCGTTCGGGCAGCGACACCCACTATCTCTCGCGTATCCTGGACTACTACAGCTTCCCGGAAGCCGACCTGACGCTGACGGAGCAGTATCGTGAGACCTCGAGCACCATCGGTCAGGACACCGTGTTCTCCATCCGCTATCTGAGTAAGAACTCGCAGCGCGTCAAGTTGTCGCAGCCTTTGCGTGGCGTCACGGTGGCCGACAACCAGTTGCTCGACTTCGATCCGGGCTGGAACTACTATAACCCGACGCTGAAGGGCGGCTCCAGCGATGACGAGGCTGAGATTGCTGCATTCTTAGCTCCCGACGACCAGGCTGTGGAGAATTACTTCCTCAACGAGTCGTCCTATATTCTGAAGAACCTTGGCAATCCGACGCTCGACATCACCGCAGCCAACCTCAATGCCCATCTTGATGCCGTCTACAATAACGACCCGTCCATCTTCGCCAGCATCCTGAACAACGTGATGAAGCCCTATCTGACCAAGACGGTGCCCAGCACGTTCTCGACAGTGCAGAACGATGCCTTTGAGTTCCTCGATGTCACTCGTGACGACATCAAGCGCAAGAGCGACGGCAATTACGACGTCACCATTGCCAACAATGGCGTTATCTACAAGATGAACAAGCTCTTCGGTCCGAAACTGTATAATTCAGTCCTCGGTCCGGCCTCTGTATATAAGGACATGCGCACGATGGGCGAGATGCTCAACGACCACCAGACCACTGCCGGTACAGCCTCGAAGCTCGGCGCCGACATGTACTACTACCTGCTCTCGATGAAGGCCCGCTACGGACTCTTCGTCCCCACCGACAACGAGACGCAGTTCATCATCATCGACCCCACGTCGGTGAAGGATGACGACGGCCTGAAGGGCCTGCGCTTCCGTTTCGACCCACAGGCCGACGGCTCTTTCCATGTGCTGGTGAAGAAATACATCTACCAGTCGGGACCCTACAATGAACTCAGCTCGTATGTGGAGACTGCCGGCGCGCAGGACATCAACATCGAGACCGGCTACTTCAACAGCCAGATCAAGGACTTCCTCGACTACTGCACCGTTGTGCTGGCCGACTCTACGGAGACGGGTAAGGGCAGTCCTCAGTACGGACTCTACGGCAACCGCTATTACAAGACGAAGCACGGCGGCGTCATTGTCGTCGACGGCGACAAGGTGGCTGGCGGCCTGCAGGTGGACGACCCCTCGCAGTGGTCGACCATCACCCAGACTTTCGACGCCAACAGCCCCGACGCTAAGATTGAGAACGGTACCGTCTATCGCCTCGACTATCCGTTGCAGCCCACCATCAAGAGCGTGGAGCAAGTCTTGTCGCGCCCGGAGTTTTATGACGAGAGTGCCGACTACGACGTCAATGCACCTGAATACGACCACTTCCTGAACTTCTGCTACCAGTTCAATAATGAGGATATCTACACCTTCGCAGGCATTCTTACCGGTGGCGAGACTGAGGCTCAGAAGAAGACCAAGATGAAAGCCTACCGTATTATCGACGATAACAATAACTGGGGTATGCTCAGTGCCTATAACTATACGGTATATGCACCCACATACGAGGCTATGGTCAAAGCCCAGCAGACGATGGGCCTGCCCACCTGGAAGACGGTGCTCGCCATCGTCGAGAACTGGGAGAGCGTTGCCGACCAGTATGGCTTCAGTAGTCAGAGAGACGCTGCTGCCTACGTCAAGGAGATGTTAGACAAGATGACGCGTTTCGTACGCTATCACACGCAGAACAGCTCACTCTTTGCCGACCGCTACTTCAAGAACTATGATCCTGCAACCGGGCTGACGACCCCGGAGCCTTCTTATTCAACATTCTGTTCGAACTCTATTGGTATTGCCCAGACGCTGACTGTCTCTGGCGGTAACAACAAACTCACGGTGAAGGACGCCTCGAATACTCAGGTGACCATCAATGCCTCTTCGGCCAATGCTAACCTCATTGCCCGCGACATCACGACATCTGAGAAGAATGGCTACAAGTCTATCGAGACCTCGGCCTTCGTGACCGTCCATGGTATCGACACGCCGTTGTGCTATAACAGCAACAGAAAGTATTAAATTAGTAATTAGTAATTAGAAATTAGTAATTATGATTACCAAGATAAACAAGATATTATTGACACTCCTGTTCACATTTGTCGCCCAGACGATGATGGCACAGGGAACGGTCATATCAGGTACGGTGGAGGACGCTATGGGTCCGGTCATGATGGCCAATGTAACGGAGCGAGACGGCAATAACCGTATCGTCAATGCAACACAGACTGATATGATGGGTAACTTCTCGATGAAGATTGCCAATCCGAAGAACAAACTCGTCGTCTCCTACGTAGGCAGCAAGACCAAGACGCTGACTATCGGAACACAGAAGACCTTCAAAATCAAGATGGAAGACGACAAGACCACGCTGAAGGAGGTCACTGTCAAGGGACGCCGAACCAGTTCCGGCGGTCTGAACATCGACAAGCGCGAGATTTCCGTCTCGCAGCAGACGATGAGCATGGAGAATATCGAGGGTATGGCCTTCACCTCCGCCGACGAAGCGCTGCAGGGTGAGATTGCCGGTCTCGACATCGTCAACAATTCGGGTAACCTCGGTGCCGGAACGACGATGCGCCTGCGTGGTGTGTCTACCCTCAGCGGCAGTGCCGAGCCTCTTATCGTTGTCGACGACAAGATCTTTGAGTACGACACCGCCGACTTCGACCCCGAGAACATGGACGAGGAGAAGTTCTCGTCGATGTTGGCTGTCAGCGTCGACGATATCGCCAGCATCACCGTTCTGAAGGATGCCGCCGCTACGGCCATCTGGGGTTCGCAGGGTGCCAACGGCGTTATCCAGATTACGACCAAGCGCGGTACACGCGGTAAACCCAAGGTGACGTTGGGCTATAAGTTCACGGGAACGTGGATGCCTGCCGGCTATGAACTGCTGAACGGTGACAACTACACCATGATGCTCAAGGAGGAGTTCTACAACCCCACGCAGAGTTCCTCGGCTACTTCCACTATCAACGAGATTAACTACGTGCCTGCCGAATCGTGGGCCGAGGCCAACAACTGGAACAAGAACACCGACTGGGTGGACGCCGTTTCGCAGTTCGGTGAGCAGCACGAGGCAAACTTCAACATCTCCGGTGGCGGTCAGAAGGCTACCTTCCGTATCTCAGCCAGCTATAACCACCAGTTGGGTACTGTCATCAAGCAGCGTCTGGACCGTCTCACCACACGTCTCGTGCTGGACTACAACGTGTCTGACCGCATCCGCTTCTCGACCAACTTCGCGCTGACTTATACCGACAACCTGAAGAACTATACCTACGGCAGCAGCAAGAACAACGGTTCTAACAACGCACTGCTCGCTATGGCATTGGCCATGGCGCCCAATGCCAGCATCTACCGTTACGACCAGTATAACAACAATACGGGCGAGTTCTTCCTGATGAACCCCGTGAGAAATGGTTTCACGCCTGACGATGGCAACTACACTTCCCAACAGCTGGTTGACGTCGTCAACATCGGCAACCCGGTGGCATACGCCAACAAGTCGTGGCAGAAGGAGAAGACCTACAGCATCGTGCCTGACTTCAATATCAAGTACGAACTGCTCGGTACGGAAAACGGCAAGCACCGCCTGACCTTCGACGGCCGCGTCTATTTCGACATCTATGCCTACTCAAAGCCGACCTTCATGCCGGGTAGCCTGTCGAACGGCAGCTATACCGACGGCGACTATAACTTCATCACCAATACGGAGCAGAACCAGTTTAAGATGGGTTCGCGCCTGAAGCTCACCTTCACGCCGGCCTTTAAGAACGAGGACTTCTACCTGACGATGATGGCATACTACGAAGCCGGCACGCAGAAGAATACTTACCAGTATCTCGGACAGAACTCCATACCTAACGGTATTGAGGATGCTACCATCACTGCCCGCCTCTTAGGTATGGACAACCAGCCGGGAACAACGAAGTCGGCTTGGCAGGACTTCGTCTACAACGCCCACTTCTCTTATAAGTCGCGTTACAACATCGGATTCGGTCTCCGTGGTGACGGCAACTCTAAGTTCGGTCCCGAGAACCCCTGGTTCTACTCACCCTCGGTGTCGTTGCGTTACAACCTCAGTGAGGAGCCGTTCTTCAAGCCGCTGCTCAAGTATGTGTCGATGCTCGGCATCCGTGGCTCATGGGGTATCACCGGTAGTTCCAGCGTATCTGTCGACAACTACTTCAACCAGTACACCTCGCGTGCAGGACGTTACGGCACAGGCTATTATACGACGATGAGCGGCATGAAGCTCGACGACCTGCGTCCTGAGAAGAAGATTGGCTACAACCTCGGCTTCAATATTGGCTTCCTTGACGATATCTTCGAGGTAGACATTAACCTCTATAAGGAGACAAAGAAGGACATGCTGATGAGGGCTATACCCATTCCGACATCGGGCACCTGGAACACCTCGACAACGCTTGCCTGGGGTAACGTGGGCGAGATGGAGAACAAGGGCTGGGAATTGCAGTTCAATGCCAACAAGTTCATCAAGATTAAGAAGTTCTCGGCTTCGGCTAACTTCAACCTGGCTCAGAACATCAACAAACTGTTGGAGATGGACCAGCGCGTGCTTGACAATATGAATACCGAGCCCAGCTACGACAGACGTGGCTCCAGCTCTATCCTCAGCCGCGTGGTGGTGGGCGACCCGCTTTGCTCTATCTACGGTTACAACAGCAATGGCGTGTTCCAGTATTCTTATGAATACCTCGAGAACTACAACACCAAGCAGCTCCAGCTGCAGGCCCAGGCTGCTGCCCGTGGCGAAGCCTACGACTGGAACTATGAGGCTTGGATTAACCAGCAGCTTGCTGAGGGTAAGACCTTCCCGGTGGCTACCGACGAGAACGGCAAGGTCATCATGACCAATACCGGCGTACCCAAGCACCTTACTTATTATTATGGTAAGACAGAGTATGAGTTCAAGGGTGGTGACGCCTTCTACGAGGACGTGAACCATGACGGTACCATCAACGAGCTCGACATCAAGTACTTAGGCAACTCGCTGCCGAAGATGCAGGGCGGTTTCGGCCTGACACTCCAGTATGGACAGTGGAAACTCGTCAGCCGCTTCGTCTTCCGTTGGGGCAACAAGATTATCAATACGGCACGCATGAACTTGGAAAGCATGTACGGCACGCAGAACCAGTGCGCCTCGGTGACATACCGCTGGCGTAAGGACGGCGACGTGACGGCTATTCCCCGTGCTCTCTATGGCACAGGCTACAACTACCAGGTCAGTTCGCGATTCGTAGAGGACGGCTCCTTCCTCCGTCTGAACAACCTGCAGATTTCCTACAGTGTGCCTAAGACAACTCTCAAGAAGTACGGCCTGAACACACTGACGGCTTACGTGACTATGAACAATCTCTTCTGCTGGACGAGGTACACGGGTATTGATCCTGAGGTTTCCGCAGGTACATATACTCCGGCTTCTGACGGTGCCACAACGCCAAGATCGCGGATGATCACTGCCAGCTTGAACTTTGGATTCTAACGACATTAGTAATTAGTAATTAGAAATTAGAAATTATGATTACCAAAATAAAAAATATCATCTCTGGAATCTGCGTCATCTGTGGTTTTTCTGCATGTGTCGATACTGTCATCCTGCCTGACAACAAAACGGTTGATGAAGACTACTGGCAGAAGAAAAGCGAGGTGGAAACGGTCGTCTCGGCAGCATACGCACAGTTGCGCGACGCTACAGCCATACGCAACATGATTATCTGGGGCGATTTCCGTTCCGACGAACTCGTCGTTACTGCGACACTGCCTGCCTCGGCGGCTTACAAGACGGCTCTGGCGCAGATCTACTCGCTCAACATTGAGACGGAGAATGCGTTTACAACGTGGTATCCGTTCTACTCAGCCATTAATTACTGTAACCTCGTACTGCAGAAGGCTGAGAGTGTGATTGCAGTTGACCCCGACTATACGCGAGGCGACTATGATGCCAACAAAGCACAGGTACTGGCTCTGCGCGCCTTCTGCTATTTCTATCTGACGAAGGTGTTCCACGATATTCCTGTGACGCCTGGGGCATACCTGAACAGCAGTGATAACCTCAATGCCCCACAGGCAACTCCCGACGAGGTGCTCACAATGTGTATCAACGACCTGAAGGAAGCATCGAAATATGCTATCTCTGGCTCTACCTATGGTGACTGGCGCGACAAGGGCTATCTGAATCAGGACGGTATCAACGCTGTCCTGGCCGACATCTACCTCTGGCGTGCCTCCGTCAACCGCAGTGCCAGCGACTACGAGGCTTGCGTGGAATGTTGCGATAAGATTATCAATGCCAAGAAGGAAGCCTATGAGCAGGGCGGCCCCCGCCGCCACAGGGCCGACGACGAGGAGAAACCCTACTACCTTGCTGACTACAATAATATGTATGATGACCTCTTCGGTCAGACAGGTCAAAATGCTGATGAGAGCATCTTTGAACTGCAGTATCGCAGCTCAAGTGTCAGCAACACGGGGCTCGACCAGATGTATTTCCGCTACAACAATGCCAGCTCTAACGGCTTTGGCTATCTGAAGGCATCATCAGTGTTCGGAAAGGTTGACAACACCGGTAATGGCGTGTGGAATAATTCTGTTGACCAGCGACTCTATGAGTTCCTCTACGATGCCAACAGTTCCAGTATGGAGCAGTTCGGCATACGTAAGTTCGTGGCCTCAACATCGGCAGGTACTAACAACACGGCCGACTCCAAGCGCGACACCCGTTCGAATGTCCAGCAGAACTGGATTTTCTATCGCTTGACCGACGTGATGCTGATGAAGGCAGAGGCTTTGGTACAGCTCTACAACTTAGGAGGCAAGGCCGATGACGACACCCGTAACGAGGAGGCTTTCGAAATCTGTAAGTTCGTCAACGAGCGCGCACTCTCCGATGCCAATAAGTCTTCTTATGCGCTGAAGTATTCTACCTATAAGGACAAGATGGAACAGCTCGTCTTGGCAGAGCGTGCCCGTGAGCTGTGCTTTGAGGGTAAGCGCTGGTTCGACCTCATGCGCTACAACTACCGCCACACGGCGAACCAAGCCGACCTGAAGAAGAAACTGACGGAAGGTTATGTGGCCAACAGCGACGTGTTCTTCGAGCTGGCACTGCGTAAGTATGCTGTACCCGCTTCCATGAGAGCCAAGATGCGCGACGAGCGTTATCTCTATATGCCTATCAACCAGGACGAAGTGGAGATTAATACCAGTCTCGTTCAGAACCCTGTCTATAAATCGGCTTCAAGAAAATAACCCCATTGTTGAACAAGTTCACAACCAAAAGATATGAATAAGATAATATTTAACATAGGAAAGATGTTGGCTTTCGGGTGTGTTGCGGTGATGTGCCTCGCATCATGCAATGAGGAACCCGACGGCTCCGATCTCTTCTCTGCCGACCAGAAGACCATTGCTGAGCTGCTGCGCGATAGGTCTGACCTGACTGCCTTCTACCGCATCTTGGAGAAAGGCGGCTTCGACAAGTACATGGGAACGTATGGCGAATATACCTGCTTCGCACCGGTGAATAGCGGTGTGAACAGCTATCTCGACAGCCTCTACAATGATGAGTCTTACCTCATCTCAAAAAACAAGTTGAAGCATAATGGCATTACGGAGGTCGCCAACTGGAACACTCTCGACGTGATGGCCAAGGTGAACCTCATGACCGACTCCCTCTGTGATGACATTGCACGCTTCCACCTCTCAGGTGAAAAGCACATGCAGGTAGACCTCGACGGTACGGGTACTACCTGGACAACGATGAAGACGGGGCGTAGCATTCGCGTCGGTACCTTCGGCGAGGATGCCTACAATCCTGATTACATCGGCTTTACCAGTCTCAACGATATCTCGGCCATCACCGACGGCGACATCGAGGCTATCAACGGTATTCTGCACATCTGCTCGCATGTCATTCCGCGTTCGGACCGTACGACCGACGACCAGCTGCGAGTAGAGGGCGAGAAAGACCTCAGCATCTTCTATGCAGCATTGGAGGCTACAGGTTTCACAAACCAGCTGATGGCTGAGAAGAAACTGAATGCTGACGGTACGACAAAAACCTACGAACTGCAGAAGCACGAGGACCGTGACGGTAACTCACTCTATTATCCTAAGGAGTGTATGATCAAGTGGACGGTATTTGCCGAGACCGATGACGTGTTCCGCGCTGCCGGCATCAATAATCTTGATGATCTGAAAGCCAAGTGTGCTGAATGGTATGGCAACTGTGGCGCCTGGTATGACTATGTCAACGAGAAGGGTATCCGCATCAGTACGGGCGACGACTACACCAACCCGTTTAACGTGCTGAACATGTTCGTGGCTTACCACATCCTGCGCGCTGGCATGCCTATCGACCGCATCGTCTATGAGAAGAACAAGAGCACCGATGCTTCTTGGAACTTCTGTTTCGGCTACGAGCCGCAAGAGTATTTCGAGACCATGCTTCCCAATACCATATTAAAGGTGTGGGAGACGAACCCCAAGACCACGAAGAACCTGTGGCTGAACCGCTATCTGACGAACAACACGCTGACTTCAAAGCTCGGACTCTTCGGTATGCCTAACGATGGCGACCACACACTGATTTTCGCCGGCGTACCCGTAGACCGCGAAAACAGCGTGGAGACGCTGAATGGCTATATACACCGCATCAAGGGCATACTGAAGTATGACCAGAATGCCAAGGACGCCCTCCACGAACGTCTGCGCTTCGACTCGTCGACCTTCCTCTATGAGCTGATTAACAATGGCCTGCGTGGTGCTACACCTGCTGAGGTAAGTACTCTCAACGGTGGCGGCGACGGCAACCGTGTGGCTTTCGAGAATACGTTCTTCGACAATATCGTTTGCTACAATCCCGGAACACTGCTTCGCTTCAACGTGATGGGAGCATGGCGCGCCCACAACTCCGACCAGTTCCAGGGATGGGATGTCTACGACTTCGCCATCAAACTGCCTCACGTACCGACAGGCGAGTATGAGTTGCGTATCATCTATCCCCCGATGGCTCGTGGCGGTCTGATGCAGTTCTATCTGGGCAACTCGTCGAAGCAGTCAGACATGGTGGCTATCGGCATTCCCTTCGATGCCTGTGCCAATCCCTACGAGGACGCCACCATCGGTTACGAGGACATCGTAAACCGTGCCGACGACGAGACGTCGGACTGCGGCGTCGAGAGCGACCAGCGTATGCACGTCCGCGGCTATATGCGTGCTCCGGCTTCCTTCTCGCGTGGAACCTACAATTCGATTACCGACCCGCTGTCGTATAACGAAGACGACATCTATTCGGCTGCCAGCCAGATCATCGGCTCTACCAGCTGCCGCTCTGAGACCGGCTACGGTACGATGATGCTACGCCGTATCATCACCACGCAGCGCTTCGAGCAGGGTAAGGACTATTGGCTGCGTATTAAGAACCTGGTGAACGATACCAACCTCGGCTGGTCGTTCGACTTCGTAGAACTTGTACCCCTTGACATTGTCAACAGTCAGACGATGACCGAGGACTGGTATTAAAGCGGGCTTCGCCCTAAATTAGGAATTAGAAATTAGGAATTAGAAATTATGATTACCAAGAATATCAAGAATTATCTCCTCGCTTGTATGCTGTGCTGCAGCGGTGCCGCAGTCACCAGCTGCACCGATTATTCTGACTATAACACGGTGCCTGAGGATCCGCAGCCGGGAGCTAATATGACGTTGTGGGAGAATATCAGCAGCGACCAGCAGCTGACCAAGTTTGCTGCCCTTGCCCGTAAGTGCAACTTCTCGGAAGCCCTCAACAGCCCACGCTTCTATACCGTCTGGGCACCTGTTGACAACGCCATCAGCGATGATGAGTACAATCGTCTGATGGCCAGCGACAGTGCTACGATTGTAAAGCAGTTCATACAGCAGCACATCACGGAGTATAACTATCAGGTGTCGGCTGCTCAAGACAGTGTCACCATCGTATCGCTCAATGCCAAGCATCATCCCTTCACACAGACGGCATTCGACGGTTACAACTACTTGTCGGTCAACAGCCCGTCAACCAATGGCGTGCTGCATAAGATTAACGGTATGTCGGAGTTCTACTACAACCTCTATGAGAACATTGACAACCTTACGGGCTGCGACTCCATCAAGAAGTACATACAGAAGTACGACGAGTACTATCTTGACGTCAACGCCTCCGTCATCGGCCCGCTTCGCGACGGTAAGCAGACCTATTTGGACTCTGTGATGAAGAAGCGTAACAACGTAATCCGCGAAATCATGCGTGCCGACTTGGATAATGAGGACAGTACATACTGTATGTTCATTCCCAACGACGGTGCATGGAAGGAAGCGTATGCGAAAATCAATCCGTGCTTCAATTATATCCCGAAGATGGATTATATGGATTTGACGAAGAAGACGACGGTGGCTTCTTCTATCAAGGCTACTGATGCAAAGGCTGAAAAGGCTGCTACGACGACCGACGACCTGCAGGACTCACTGACCTGCCGTAATATCGTTTCCAACCTCGTCTTCTCAGAAAGCTATCCTTACAATAAGCAACTCTTCGCCAACGGTTCCTACGCTCCAGCAGACACGGTCTACTCTACCTCATACCGCTATTTCACTCATATAGACGAGATGATGGACCATGTGGTAGAAGCCAATGAGATGAGTAATGGCTTGACACGTACTGTCGATTTGCTCGCTTTCCGCTCGTGGCAGACTTACAATCCTACCATCAGAGTCAGTAAGCCCGCAATAAAAGTGGGTAACAACGAAATCCTTACTACGCTTAAGGTGAATAAGCTGACAGAACATAACGTACCCTTGACCAATCTCGTCGGACGTGACTCGCTCTTCAGCAAGGTGCCAAGGATGATTCGTCAGTGGCTCTTCCCGCCGATGGCGCGATTCTTCTCATACGTGGCTGTTGACAGTGCCAACATTGACGGTACTACGGGTAAGCCAGAGTTCTGCTTCCCGCTGAAAAACGTGCTCTCGACAACCTATCATATCTATGTCGTCACCGTTCCTGCACAAGTCGAGCAGCCTCTGGCTGCCGTGAAGCCTTACTACCTGCGCTTCTATCTCAGCTGGACGGATGCTGCCAACAAGCAGCAACTCACAGTGCTGCCACAGGGGGCTAACTCGGGCATTGAGATTACTACCGATGAAGGTAATAACGGCACGAAGCTGATATGCCTGGGCGATCCTGGACGTGTCAACGTCATTGACCTCGGTGAGTTCACTTTCCCCGCCTGCTATTATGGACTGGATGCTTATCCTAACCTGATGATGATGCATACCAAGTCATACACATCCTCTGCCAATCGTAGTAAGTACGACCAGCAGATGCGTGTGGCAGGCGTTTACCTCGTTCCGAAGGAATATAACGACTTATGGGCAAACTCTGATAATGAATAATGACAACGATGAAACATACGATATTTAACTTCATACAGCGTCAGAGTCTCAGACTCTCACTCTGTGCCATCGCTTTGACAGCAAGCTCTGTGGCTTTTGCTCAGGATGAATTCGAGGAAGACGAGAATTCTACGGCCATCAAAGCGCCTAAGCGCGCCAAGGTTGTCGATACCAACCCGACCTTCACATTGCAGGGTGTCGTTGTCGATGAAGCCACGAAGAAACCTGTGGCTGGTGTGCGTATACAGACCCTCAGTGACAACCGCTATGTGGCCATGACTGACGAAGAGGGAAAGTTCACCATTAAGGTGCCTACTTTCACTACATCACTCTTCGTTCAGGCTCCGGATTACTTGTCACAGCAGGTCGCTATTGTTCCTGGCGACGAGAAACAGAAGGTGAGCATCCGACTGCTGAGTGATGCTTTTGCCACGATGTATCAAAACGGTACTTCGATAACGGCTACCAACAGCTTCGTCTCTGACGGCAATGGCTTGACGATTGACGAGGAGATGACATCGAAACTCGGTGGTGACATCCGTATGAACATGCATTCGGGTAATCTTGATCAGGGTGCTGCGATGTTCATACGTGGTATCAGTTCTATCAACGCCAACGCCCAGCCGATGGTCATCCTTGATGGCGTCGAACTGGACATGCAGCGCGACAGACAGTCACTGCATTTGGGCGATATCTTCAATATGCTGTCAACGATTTCGCCCGAGGATATCGATAAGGTGACAGTGCTGAAGAATGCAACGGCACTCTATGGTGCCCGTGGCGCCAATGGCGTAATCTTGATTGAGACCAAGCGTGGACACTCTATGGCTACGCGCATCGATGCCAAGCTTGGTGTCGGCTGGACGTTTGTTCCCAGCAGTCCTACTATGATGGATGCATCCCAGTACCGTAACTATGCGGTGGAGCAGTTGGGAACCATTCCCGAGGTGCAAAAGCGTATCGGCTCTTCTACCAATCCTTTGCAGTTCAACTTCCTGAACGATGCCAAGGACGGCTATTACTACAACACCTATCATAATGATACTGACTGGAATGATTATGTCACCCGTACTGCGCTGACGCATAACTACAGCATCAACGTGCAGGGTGGTGACGACATCGGTATGTATAATCTCTCTGTGGCTTATATACAGACGATGAAGAATATCGAGAACACCAGTTTCGACCGCATCAATGTGCGTTTCAATACCGACATCAGCTTGCTCTGGAACCTGAAGACGAAGTTTGATATGTCGTTCTCGCGTACCAATACGAACCTCTTTGACGAGGGCATCGCTGCCGACCTCAATTCGGGTGTGATTACCTCACCGGCTTTCCTGACCCTGGTCAAGAGTCCTTTGCTCAATCCGTACCAGTATAACAAGAATATCGAGGCTTTCACGTCGTTGCTTTCTGACGCTGACAATCTCTACAGCACCTTGGATGACGGCAACTACTCGCTGGCCAATCCGCTGGCACTGATATCTAACGGTAGCGGCGAGCGTAAGAACCGTAATGAAAACACGTTCTTCAATGTGACAATCACGCCGACCTATGAGATTAGCAGAGACTGGAAACTCACATCTCACTTCAGCTACTACCTCAACCGCAACTCACAGGCCTACTACCGTCCAAATATCGGTCTGCCTTCGTTCGCTATTGAGAACCTCGGTACCGTCTATTCTAAGACTGCCTCTATTTTCTCGAAGGAGATTAACGTCTTGAGCAATACTCATTTGGATTGGAACAAGAAGATTGGTGCTCACACCATCGCGGCTATGGGCGGCTTCCGCTACAACTATTACTCATACGACAACAGTGACCTGACGACGCAGTATTCGACGAAGCTCGAGGATGACAAGAACCCGAAGCTGGCCACCGGAAACAACGTCTATTCTACTGTAGCAGGTGCCGACGATGTGTGGAAGAATATGCAGTGGTATGTTTCAGGCGACTACAACTACATGAATAAGTATTTCGCTACTGTCTCCGTGCTGGCTGAGGCTAACAGCCGTTTTGGTTCAAATGCTGATGGAGGCGTGAAGATGTTTGGCACGAAGTGGGCCATCTTCCCCAGTGTACAGTTGGGATGGGTGTTGACTAACGAAGCGTGGTTCCCCAAGCATAGCGGTATCAACTACCTGCGTCTGAACGCCGGCTTCGACGTCAGCGGTAACGATGGCATCAGCAACTATGCTGCACGCACTTCGTTCAACACCGTTCGTTTCAACTATACCGAGATTGGTATGCAGCTCACGAATGTCGGTAACGAGGAAATCAAGTGGGAGTCGACGTCGAAATTCAATGTCGGCCTGCAAGCTTACTTCCTTCAGAACCGTCTGGGTGCTACCTTCAACTACTTCATCCATAACACTAAGGACTTGCTGGCTCTCAAGAGTTTCGAGAACCCCATTGGTGGTATCAACAACTATTGGACTAACGACGGCGATTTGCGCAACACTGGCTTCGAGGCCGGTATCAACGGCAAGCCTGTCGTCATGAAAGACTGGCACTTAGAGCTTGGTGCTACCGTAGGTCACTATAAGAATGAGGTCAAGTCCTTGGCTAATGGCAACTACACCTCTTCTATCTATGGCACTAACAATATCTTGACGGCTGTGGGCAATCCTGTGGGTGTGTTCTACGGCTATAAGACAAAGGGTGTCTTCTCGACGACGGCTGATGCCCAGGCTGCCAACCTCTATATTCTTGACGAGACGGGTGCCAAGCACTACTTCGCAGCGGGCGACGTCCACTTCGAAGACCTGAACAATGACGGCAAGATTGACGATAGCGACAAGACCATTATCGGCGATCCTAATCCCGACATCTATGGTAACATCTTCCTGAATCTTAACTGGAAGCGTTTTACGCTGGGTGTGAAGTTCAACTACAGCTTGGGTAATGATGTCTACAACTACCAGCGCTCTGTCCTCAACAGCGGTGCTACACTCTACAACCAGCAGGTGGCTGAGGTAGGCCACTGGCGCTATGAGGGACAGCAGGCTGAACTGCCCCGCCTGAACTATGGCGACCCGATGGGCAACAACCGCTTCAGCGACCGTTGGATAGAGGATGGCTCGTATCTCCGTATGAAGAATGTCAAGCTTACCTATCAGGTGCCGTTCCCCGAGGCGTGGCAGTCGTGGCTGCAGGGCATCTCTGTATGGGCTGAGGGCAGCAACCTCTTCACCCTTACACGCTACACGGGTAGCGATCCTGAATTCTCTGCCAGCAACAACCAGCTCTACCAGGGCATCGACTGCGGTAACATCGTTCAGGGACGCATCTTCTCTATGGGTGTCAAGATTAACCTCTAAGCGAAATTGATAATAGTAAATCGTAAATCGAATAATAATATGATGATTACCAAGAATATCACGAAATATCTCATCGCATGTTCGCTGTGCTGCGGCGGTGCCGCAGTCACCAGCTGCTCCGACATGCTTGAGGCAGACAGCTCGCGTCAGTTGTTCGACCCGGCTCTCGACCAGAAGACCGACTCCGTCTTCTATGCATACGGCATTATGGAGGCTATGCAGCAGTTGGCCGACCAGTATTACTTCCAAAACGAAATGCGAGGCGACTTGGTGAAGCCTACTGACAAGGCATCTACGCACCTGCGCAACCTGGCCTCGTTCTCTGCTGATGCTACCAATAAGTACGATAGCGTCTATCTGTATTATAAGGTCATCAACAACTGCAACTACTATCTCGCTCATCGTGACACCACGCTCGCTACTGGCGCCCGCAACGTCGTCTGTAACGAGTACGCCGCTGTTGCCTCGTTCCGAGCCTGGGCCTATCTGCAGCTCGCACGTCAGTATGGCGCTGTGCCTTACATCACTGAACCCGTCACCACCATTGGCCAAATCAATGCCAATACCACGATGACCAACTATCAGACCATTCTTGCCGGCGAGGCTCAGATGCTCGAAACACTCAAGGCACGCTACACAGAGGATCAGCTCAGTGTGCCTACCTTCGGGCAGACATCGCGCTCTGTGGGCTACCTCAACTGGGGCGATCTGGAGAAGTTTATCAATCCACGCAAGTGCTTTATCCCGCTCAACGTCGTCCTGGGTGACATCTACCTCGAACTTGGACAGTACGAGCAGGCCGCTACTTGTTATTATCAGTACCTGCGCTACGAGGGACTTAGCGGCGGCAACATCTCCGTCAATTATAATGAATCGATGAGTAACGCCTACAGCTCCTATAGTCCCATCTTTAAGAATTTCCAGTATTGGCCAGCTGACTATAATGCCAGCAAGAACTCCACGCTCTACAACGGGCAGCCTATTTGGCTCAGCTCCTTCCAGCACTCAGCTTCGCCCGGCGATGTCATCTCTTACATCCCCATGGCCGTCAACTACACCATGGGCAAGACAACCGACATTCCTGCAACCTTCGGTTATAACTACTACGGTACCGAGAGTCGTAGCGCCATATCTTCCAACATAACCTTTAGCTTTAGCTGCCCCAAGACCGAAGACATACAGGTCGTACCATCCCCGGCTTATTGCGATTCTGCACGCCGTGCCCAGTATTATTATTACACCGAGCAGGTCAAGGTGTCTCCTTTCAACTGGATTGTGCGTAACGAGCCTCTCGGCGATGCCCGTGCAATGATTGTCAGCCAGGGAGCAGGTGCCGACTCCTCCTATGTCTACACCTACAAGCCTTCTACAGCCTATGTCCTCCTCTATCGTAATGCCACTGTATGGCTCCATCTTGCTGAGGCTATCAACCGCATGGGCTACCCCGATGCAGCCTTTGCCGTGCTGAAGAATGGTCTCCACTCTGAGCTCCCCAACTATCGTTATCTTGAGGTGTATCTGAAAGATCAGGCTGGCAATGACTCTATTGATGAGAATGGTAACAAGGTGCTCGACATGACGCAGTCGCACATCGATGACAAGTACTACCTCACACCAGAGTCCTACACGCTGTTGACTGAGAAGCTTCCTTTCTTGGCACAGGCCAACTCCGACATTTTCAAGAACGGAGCGAGCAAGTCCTTTGTCGGCATTCACTTCCATGGTGCCGGTGCTGTAGAGGATTTATATTCTACCTACCGTTATAGCACCGTCCTCAATGCCAAGATTGCTGACATCAGCAAGAAGTTCGGCCTTGCACTCAACGCCTATACCAAGGATGACTATATCAACGCGATGGAAGACCTCCTCTGCGATGAGTATGCTATGGAGTTCGCCTTCGAGGGAACCCGTTTCTCCGATCTCCGCCGTATCGCCCTTCACAAGAACCAGGCTGGTACCTACGGAGGTAACTTCGGCGACCGGTGGCTCAGTCGTATGCTTCAGAATAATGCGGCTGGCATAACCACACAGAATTGCTACTTGCCCTATAAGTAAACATTGAATGAAGAAGTTCATCGTAATCTGCGCCCTTACCGCTTTGACTGTGTCTGCGGCGAGGGCGCAGTTCGTTTGGTTCGATGGTCAGCATCCCATCAGCTATCAGGTAGTAGGGAAAGTTGACCCTGTAGTGAAAATCGCCCTCCAGATGTTCAGTGGTGATATGGAGCAGGTGACGGGTATGAAGGCGGTCGCCTCAAAAAAGGCCACGATCCGTATCGTTCAGGGAAAGGGAACGGATGACGGTTTCCGTCTCAGCGTTTCTCCTGAGGGACAGATACTTGTTGAAGGCCATAACGGGCGGGGAGCGGCCTACGGGCTGCTTGAACTCTCACGTCTGGCGGGGGTCTCGCCCTGGGTGTGGTGGGGCGATGTCGTGCCTGAACGGAAGACGCGCCTGGCGTTGCCGTCCGACTTCGTCCTGGAGCATACCCCGTCGGTAGCTTATCGTGGCATTTTTATTAACGATGAGGACTGGAGCCTGCGCCGTTGGTCGGCTGACAATATGGGGCCTCAGACTTACAAGCGGTTGTTCCAGCTCTTGTTGCGCCTGAGGGCCAACATCCTCTGGCCGGCTATGCACGAGGGGACGCCGGGCTTCTTCACCGTCAAGGGAAACAAGGAGATGGCCGACTCGTTCGGCATCCTTATCGGCACCAGCCACTGCGAGCCTCTGCTGCGCAACAATGTCGCCGAGTGGGACCACGGCTCCCGTGGTTCGTATAATTACATCACCAACCGCTCGCAGGTGCAGCAGTATTGGAAGGAACGTCTGCAGCAGGTGAAAGGCTCCGAGGAGTTCTTTACTATTGGCATGCGCGGCATCCATGACGGCTCTATGGAGGGCGTGAAGACCAAGCAGGAGAAGCTCGACGGTCTGCAGCAGGTCATCGACGACCAGCGCGAACTTATCCGCAAGTACTATCGTAAGGATGTGGAGCGTGTGCCGCAGGTCTTTATTCCCTATAAGGAGGTTCTGGAAATCTACGAGAGTGGTCTCCGCGTGCCTGACGACGTGACGCTGATGTGGTGCGATGACAACTACGGCTACATGACCCGCCTCTCAGATGCCGAACAACAGCAACGGCAGGGTGGGGGAGGCGTCTACTACCACCTCAGCTACTGGGGGCGTCCCCATGACTACCTGTGGCTGACGACGACGCAGCCAGGACTCGTCTACTCCGAGATGCGTGCTGCCTACGACCACAACTGTCGCCGTCTGTGGATTGCCAACGTCCACGACCCGAAGGTGGCTGCCTACGACCTGGAGCTTTTCCTCGATATGGCGTGGGATATTGAAAGCCTCACCCCCAGCCCCTCTCGCAAGGAGAGGGGAGTGGTTACTCTGGAGCAGCATTTGCAGAACTGGCTCTGTATGCAGTTTGGCGCTACGGTGGGACGTGCCATTGCCCCGTCGATGCGTGAACTCTATCGCCTCAATGCCATTCGCCGTCCGGAGTTTATGGGCTGGACGCAGGTGGAACTCGACAAGAAGAAATATCCTGGCGGCAAGTCAGTGCCAACGACCACGGCGTTCACGCCTGCTGAGGCTTGCCAGCGACTGGCCGACTTCGGCGCTATAGAAGCAACCGTCGATGCCTACGCCCGTCTGGTACCGCCGTCACTGCAAGACGCCTATTTTGCGGCTGTGCTCTATCCCGTCCATGCTTCAGCAGCCATGAGCCGGAAAATGCTCAGCGACTCTGTCGCCAGTAGCCGTGCCTACGATGAGATACAGCTGTTGATGGCGCGCTACAATCAGCTGAACGGCGGCAAATGGCAGCATCTAATGTCATCGGCTCCTCGTCAGTTGCCCGTATTCGGACAGGTGCGGACGACATTGGCAACCGACAGTGCTACAGATGATACTTACGTCAGTAGGAACGCCTGCCAATGGACGTCGGCCACCGCCGGCTGTCAGCCTATCGGGATGCTTGGCCATTCTGGTCGGGCCGTCGCCATCCCCAAGGGAGGGGAGACGGTCTACGAGTTTGAGACGCTACAGGACGGCGCCGCCATGCTCTATACCGCCATGATACCCACGCAGCCCAACGACAAGGGCGACCTGCGCTATACGGTGCAGATTGACAGTCAGGCTCCCGTCACCATCTCGCTCAAGGAGAAGTACCGCTCCGAATCCTGGAAGCTGAACGTGCTCCGCGGTCAGGCGCTGAAGCGGACCGCCGTAAGCGTTACGAAGGGTCGCCACACACTGCGCATAAAAGCTCTCGACGACCATGTCATCTGCGACCAGTGGATGCTCGACTTTAAGAACAACCGCAAGTTTTACGTCATACCAACCATGTAAATATGAAAAGGTTATTTGTCTTTTTGACTTGCCTGACGATGGCGATAGCCACGCAGGCCCAACAGCGAAGTTATAATGTCGTGTTCATCGGCAACAGCATCACCTATGGCGCCCTGCACGAACAGCCGCAGCAGACAGCTCCGCCTGTGCAATGCGGCCTCTGGCTGTCGGCACAGCCTGACGTCGACGCCGTCTACGTAGCCAACTGCGGACGCAGTGGCAAGACCACCTACCACTTCCTGCCCAACAAGGCCGACGTCATCCCTGCCGGCGACCCCACCTATTTCCCCGATGTGGTCAAGAGCACCCGCCAGTTAGTGAAAGACCATCCCGGACTGCCGCTGCTGTTCAGCATCATGCTTGGCACCAACGACTCCGTGGAGCGTAAGCATAACTCCCACACCACGCCCGACAATTTTGTCGGCAACCTCTGCGCCATCATCGACTCGCTGCTGACGCTCTGGCCCGACGCTCATGTCGTGCTCAACAAGCCTATCTGGTACACCCCCGACTACGTGACCAAGAACGGTTCCGTGGCTTCCAAGAAGAGCCAGCAGCTCATTCACGAGTACCACCGTTGCTTCGCCGAGGTGGTAGCCCGCTGCAAGGCCGGTCATGTACACGTGGGCGATGCTGAGGCGTATGACTATTTCAAGAAGAACTGGCGTACCGATATCATTGAGGAGAAAGACGCCCGTGGCCGCAGTTACTGGCTGCACCCCAATCCTCAAGGTGCCAAGCGTCTGGCCGAGTTCTGGGGTAAGGCCATCCTGCCTGTCTTGAAGACGATGCCCGCCATCGACCCGCTGAAAGGCCGTAAAATCGGCTTTATCGGCGACAGCTACGTGCGCAACCACCGCGAACCTGTCGAGAATACGTGGCACTACAAGTTTGCCGCCAAGCATGGCATGGAGTACTACAACTACGGGCGCAATGGCAACTGCATCGCCCTCGACCTCAAGCAATGGGGCACGGGTATGTACCAGCGTTACAAGGATATGCGCGACGACCTCGATTATGTCGTGGTCATTGCCGGTCATAACGATGCGTCGCAGGGACGTCTCGACAGCATCGGCGTCGACACCTTCAAGGAGCGGTTGCGCATCCTCTGTGAAGGTCTGATTGAAAAGTATCCCCATGCCCGCTTGTTCTTTTTCACACCATGGGCTTGTAAGGACTTCGTGGGGTCGCCTCGCCAAACGGTTGTCGACGCGATGCTTGAGGTGTGTGGCTCCTATGGTATTCCCGTGTTTGACGCCGCCCGCTTCAGCAACATCTTTGTCACCAGCGAGCAGTTCCGCAAAATCTATTTCCAGGGCGGCAAGGGCACCGACACCGCCCACCTCAATGCCCGTGGGCACGACCGCTTCCTGCCCGTCGCCGAACACTTCCTGTTGCCCTATATGCTGCCATGAGACGTTTGTTCCTGTTTCTTAGCCTGTCACTTGTGGCTGCGTCAGCCGTTGCCCGCCAGAAAGTGCCAGTCATCCTCGTGGCCGGACAGTCCAATGCCGCCGACGTCTGGCCGGTCACTGACCCTGCCGTAAAAAAAAGCCTCAATGGTGAGTGGCAGTTGAAGGTCATCGAGGGAATCGATGACCACTCTGAAGGCGTGCCCGTGGCCGACGAGAGCTGGGGCCGAATACCTGTGCCCGGCTGTTGGGAGGCATACGGCTTTTGCAGACCTAAATACAATTTTCCCGACTCGCTGACGGGCTACTACCGTACGACTTTCACCGTGCCTGCCGAATGGAAAGGCCAGCAAGTGATGATTCGGCTTGACGGTGTGCTGCGCGGCTATGACCTATGGCTCAACAATCAGTATGTCGGCACGTGGGAGAGTGGCTATAATACCTGCCTCTTCGACCTGACCCCCTACCTGACGGAGCGCGCTTTCCGTGGCGAGCCGCAACAGTTGGCCATGCGCGTCTACAGCCAGTTCAAGGGCTATGAGTTCGACTGCTTCGACGACTGGGCCACGATGGGCATCTTCCGCGATGTCACGCTCTTCGTTGTTCCCGAGACTCATCTGAGCGACCTCACCGTGATGACGAAAATGGACGGCGAGGTGACGGTGAAGGCTGAGGTGGCCAATGCTACCAAGAACACCACGACAGCTTACGAGATCTACGACGCCGGAGGACGCCTGGTCTCGACGGGTGAAAAGATTGTCAATCCGCTTCTGTGGACGGCTGAAACACCTTATCTCTATACTTTAAAGGTATATGTCAAAGACAAGAAACGTACGTTGCAGACTTTCACGCAGAAGATAGGCATCCGCGAAATATCCGTTGATGGCAATATCCTGAAGGTGAACGGTAGCCCCGTCAAGCTGCGCGGCGTCAATGCCCATGCTACCGACCCTGCTACCGTGAAGGTCATATCCGATGACCTTACTTTCAAGGATATGCGGATGATGAAGGAGGCCTCCGTCAACTACATGCGTCTGAGCCACTATCCCCGCGAACCGCGCTTCTACGAATTGGCCGACTCGTTAGGCTTCTATCTCGTCGACGAGGTGCCCTTTGGCTTTGGTGACAAGCACCTGTCCGACCGTGGCTATCAGGACATCCTGAAGACCCGTGCATTGGCCACCGTCACACGTGACAAGAACCATCCCTCAGTCATCGTGTGGAGTGTCGGCAACGAGAACCCTCTGCCGCAGACTTGTGTCGAAGTGGGTGACTACGTCGGTCAGCTCAACCCCTCACGCCCCTACTGTTTCCCGCAAGTAGGCAGCTATTTCCGTAAGTTCTGGGAGGAAAATAATGCCAAAGGCTTCCCGTCGAAGGCTCCCGTCTATGCCCCTCACTATCCGACAACTGACCAGATAGGCGGCTTCTATCAGCACCTTGACCGTCCCGTCATCTTCACCGAATACTGCCATACGTTGGGCATCTCGTTCGAAGACCACGACCGCCAATGGGAAATCATTGAGCGCACACCAGGCATCGCCGGCGGCTCTGTCTGGGAATGGGCTGACCAGGGTATGCCCTTTGTCAGGAAGAACGACGGCATCAAGTGGCGCACCGACGGGGCCGATCGCGACCAGTGTGTCTATACCCATAAGGATGGCGGCTTCATGATGTACGGAAACTACGGCACCGACGGTCTGGTCTATGCCGACCGTACGCCGCTGCCCAACTACTACGAGCTGCAGCATAACTACGCGCGTGCTTTCGTCCGTTCTGTATGTTGCTGTAATACAGCAACAAACCTGACGATTGCCAATCGCTACGACTTCCTGAACCTCAAGGGCATCGTCACCTTCCGCTGGTATCTGACCGCCGACCGCGACACCGTGGCCCGAGGCAGCTTCTCGCCAGACTGTGCCCCGCGTGCGTCCGTACCTTATACGTTGGTACTTCCGGCGCCTCAGCAGAACCGCTTGGCCCTGCTCCAGTTTGACCTCGCCGACGGAGAGGGACACACCTTCCTTCATCAGAGTTTCGTGCTGCAGAAACCGGCTGTACAGTGGACGGGAACGGACGACCCGATGACATACGTTCAGGAACAGACCGTCCGTACAGGACGCAAGCTGACGATGGCTGAGCGTAAGACCCAGCGCGACGGAATGATTCCCCGTTATCTGCTGCCGATGGATAACCGTCAGGTGAAGGCCGACGTACAGACGAAACAGATTGACGGCGGACAGGAAGTGGCGTTCACGCTGACGCCTGACACCACTGACGTGTTCCGCGCAGAGTTAGGCTTGGCATACTTGCTCACCCCAGAGATCGACCGTGTGCAGTGGGTGGGCTACGGCCCCTTTGCCGGTTATCCCGGACGTCATCAGGCCAACCGCTATGGCATCTGGGCCAAACACATGGACGACCTCTACTTCGAAGGTAATCACAACGGTGTCGATGCCGCTTTCTTCTCCGACAAGGACGGCAATGGCCTGTTGGTTGTAGGCGACTCACTGGATATCAACTTCGAACAGACCGACCGTGGTATCGTGATGACGGTCAATGCCGCCGTCAGCGGTCAGGGACCGAAGTTTGCCAAGACCGCCTTCAGAGGGTGGAAACGGGGTGACGCCCCCGTCAGTGCCTCGTTCCGTCTCTATCGCATTGAGGGCCGACAGATGTCGCAGGCGCTACGCCGCCTGTTCTTGCCTGCCAGTCAGGTGCCGGCTCCCTTCAAGCCTTTCCTGACACAGTATGACACCTACCTGCTGCGATATACGAACATCAAAGAGAAGTAGTCGCACCTGGCGCACCTGGCACTTAACTGTCTGATTTTCAGTGGTTATTTTCTGATGGTTAAGTCGCACCAATGGTGGTAATTTGTCGGTAAAATCATGTTAAACTATTATTATCTTGCAATAGAATTGAAAAAAATGCGTATCTTTGCCCTTGAATTCATAAATTATTATGGACAATAAAGCATGAGAAGAGAGTACATCATCACCATTTTACTTGCTTTTGTTACTATGACAAGCTATGCCCAGAAAAGTAAGATTATCGCCCGAACCCAAGGCAGCATCACCTTTGTCGTTGACGAGAATCTTACTCCTAATGAATATTTCCACAGAGGTCTCTATAATGGTGAAAGTATTGCTAAATTCATGCTTTCAGAGGAACAGATTCCCGCGGATGCACAGCGGATTATTGCAACGAGTTTTTCCGGCGAGAACAATCTCAAGCTCATGGGCAAGGATGCATTCTATCGAAGTATTGTCGAGGCGTATGCAAACCATCAGTCTATAACGCTCTCACCCGATATGGTCTGGCTCGTCATTAGTCAGGGCTTTGCCCGTTACGTGAATGCCCATGCCGAAACAATGCGTCCCAAGATTGTGAACCATAATGGAAAGATGGACTTGGCTATCCAAACAAGCAAGGATTTGCTGAAGGAGGATGTAGACTGGTCGTCGCTTATTGGTGATTTCGCTTCGCAGATAAACAAATATACTAAGGGCGGCATTGCAAAAATTATCACTGCTGAATTCTCGACGACTGGGACTGTAGAACGTGTTGCATCGCAGATTACATTGATGGAAAGCGTGAAGTCCTATTTCGAGTATATCGTTTACCGTATTGCCTGTGGTATTCCGTCTGTCAAGTTGCAGGGAACTGCAGCAGATTGGCGTCGGGTACTTGAAAAGACAAAGCAACTGGAACAATATGGTCTTGGCAAGTGGGTCGGTGAGCTTCAGCCGATACTCAAGGAATTCATAAAGGCTGCCGAAGGTACCCCCAATCAGTCGTTCTGGAAGAATATAGTGAAGAGGCAGAACACCGAACGACTGAAAGGTGGTGGCTGTAGCCCTGACAAACCAACCGAACTTGACGGTTGGTTGCTGAAACTATTCCCCGACGAAAACGGAAAAACGCTTGACAAGGTGAGTCACACAAAGGACATGCCTGCGGAATATGTCCGTGTGGGCTTCAAGTATCGCGTTATTAATCCATTGAATGGCAAACTTATGAGTGAGACTCCGATGGAACTTTGGGCAGGATTCATCGGCGCGAAGGTTGATAAAGAGAAGAATATGGTGACACCTAATGTGGGATGGCTTGTCCGTGTTGCCGAAAGCGATGATGACATTCTGAAAGAACTCAAGAAAAACAACAATGACTGGGGTATTCATCTGAGAATTCAGGAAGTGCCGGAATTTCTTTCACAGCTTGGACATATCAAATCGCTTCATCTTGTTTTCACAGACAAAGTTGTTTTACCGAAATGGATGGATAAACTGTCGATAGACCATTTTACCATTGAAGGAAAAATGACCGAGGCAGAGAAAATGGCGATTAAGAAGCGCTTTCCAAACATAATAATCAGATAAGATTCTATAATAATTGTCTTATGAGAAAATGTCTTTTTGTTGCAGCGTTGTTGGTCTCTGCCGTTTCAATGGCACAGACGGGGCGCCAGATTACTGTAAACATTACGCCGGACGGCAAGGCCAATATGGTGGGCTACCTGCCGCAGAACGCTACCGGACGTGCTGTCGTCGACTGCCCGGGTGGCGGCTACAGCCACCTCTCGATGCAGAACGAGGGGCACGACTGGGCTGCGTGGTTCAATGAGCAAGGCATTGCCTACTTCGTGCTGACCTACCGGATGCCGAATGGTGACCGTAGCATCCCGATGGGTGACGCCCAGCAGGCTATCCGTACTGTCCGTGACTCTGCGAAGGTGTGGAACATCAACCCCTACGACGTGGGTATCATGGGTTTCTCGGCGGGTGGTCATCTGGCCTCGACGGTGTCGACCCATAGCGAGTATGACTGTCGTCCGAACTTCAGCATTCTGTTCTACCCCGTCATCTCGATGAACGAGCGCGAGACGCATAAGGGTTCCGTCAACGGGTTCTTAGGTCAGGCCAAGAGCGACAAGCAGCTGGTGCGCGAGTTCTCGAACCAGAACGCCGTGCGCCGCCACCTGACGCCTCCCGCCATCATCCTGCTGGCCAACGACGACCGCGCCGTGCCGCCGGTGACCAACGGCATAGCCTACTATTCGGCCATGCGTAATGCCGGCAACGACTGCGCCCTGTTTGTCTATCCCACAGGCGGTCACGGCTTCGGCTTCCGCAGCAATTTCAAGTACCACGACCAGATGCTCAGCGAACTCAGCCAGTGGCTTAGTGCCCATAAGGCACCGCGTCAGGACGCCCTGCGCGTGGCCTGTATCGGCAACAGCATCACCGACGGCCACGGCATCGACATGGCTCCCCAGCAGGGCTATCCCGCTCAGCTGCAGCGCTTGCTCGGCTCGGGCTACTGGGTGAAGAACTTCGGCGTCAGTTCGCGTACCATGCTCAACAAGGGCGACCATCCCTATATGCAGGAGCAGGCCTGGCGCGACGCTCAGGGCTTTAAGCCTGATGTGGTTGTCATCAAGTTAGGTACGAATGACTCCAAGCCCGAGAACTGGCAGTATGGTGCAGCGTTCGAACAAGACCTGCGCCAGATGATTACAACGCTGCGTCCCGACCTGGCCACCAAGAAGAAGGGTAAAAAGCAGAAAAAAGGCATCGTCGCACCGAAGCCAGCCATCTATCTCTGTACACCCATCCCGGCTTTCAAGTCAACGTGGAATATCAGCGACTCTGTTATAGCGAACGCCATCATCCCCATCCAGCAGCGTGTGGCTCAGGAGTATGGCCTGCAGGTTATTGACCTGCACACCCTCTTCGCCGGTGATGGCGACAAGATGCTCAGCGACGGTATACATCCCAACGAGAAAGGCGCACGGCGTATGGCGGAAATCATTGCCGAGGCCATCAAAAAAGATTAATATTACACCATGAAACAGCTACTGACTCTACTTGCCTTTCTTGTAAGCAGCAACACCATTGCTGCACCAGTCTACAACGTGCGCGACTTCGGCGCCAAAGGCGACGGCAAGACCCTCGACTCGCCCGCCATCAACGCGGCCATTGAGGCGGCGGTGAACGACGGCGGCGGACAGGTGCTGTTGCCGGCCGGAACGTATCTCTCGGGCAGCATCCGCCTGAAGTCGAACATCGACCTGCATCTCGCTGCCGGCTGTACCATCCTGGCGGCACCCGCCTCGATGAAGGCATACGACGAGAGTGAGTCGTTCGGCGGATTCCCCGAATATCAGGACGGCGGACACACCTATTTCCATAACTCGCTGATATGGGCTGAAGGTCAGACGAACGTCTCGATAACAGGGCACGGCAGGATTGACGGCAAGGGACTGACGAAGAAGGACACCGAGAAGGCGGGTAACGTGCAGGGCGGCTCTATAGGCACCGGCGACAAGGCCATCGCCTTGAAACTCTGCCGGCAGGTCACCATCCGCGACATCACCATCTATCGTGGCGGACATTTCGGCATCATCATGACGGGTTGCGACTTGAGTACCATCGACAACGTGACCATCGACACCAACCGCGACGGTTTTGATATTGACTGCTGTAAGTACATGACCATTACCAACTGCCGTATCAATACCCCCAGCGACGATGCCTTGGTGCTGAAGTCGAGCTATGCGCTGAAGAAGCCTGTCGTCTGTGAGCATATCGCCGTGTCGAACTGCAACATCACGGGCTACAAGTGCGGCACGCTGCTCGACGGTACCTACGTGCCCGAACCAGTGGGGTGGGTGTGTGGACGCTTCAAGCTCGGCACCGAGTCGAACGGCGGCTACCGCAACATTTCGCTGACGAACTGCACCTTTGCCTACAGCAGCGGTCTGGCTTTCGAAGAGGTTGACCAGGGCCGGATGGAGAATATCGTGGTGTCGAACATCACGATGTCGCACGTCCACCATTATCCGATTTATATTACCACCGGCTGTCGTAACCGCGGTCCGAAGGAGGTGACGCAACCCTCGTCGGCCCGCGACATCCAGATTTCGAATGTCATTGCCGACGACTGCGACTCGCTCTGCAGCATCATTGTCACTGGCATGAAGAACGAGCCCGTGCGCAACGTCTGGCTCTCGAACATACGCCTCTACTTCAAGGGCGGCGGCACCCGCGACCTGGTCAATAAGGACTACCGCGAGCAGGGCACGAACTATCCCGAGCCGAAGTTTGCCGGCTGGACGCCCGCCTACGGCCTTTATGCCCGCCACGTCGAGGGCCTGCACGTCAATGATGTCACCTTCCGCTACGAGCGGCCCGACTACCGCCCAGCCGTCGTCCTCGACGATGTCCGCGACTGTACGCTCCGTGCCATCGATGCGCCGACGGAGGACGGCGTGGACAAGGTGGTACAGTTCCGTTCCGAAAACATCAAAACAGAAGATTGAGAGACGAACGTAAAAAGGATTTCGGCTATTTCAGGTAGTCCGTGCGGTCGGGGCCGATGTAGTAGCCGAGCTCCGATGGTTGGTTATAAGCTACGTTCTGGGTGGCCACGCTGAGGCGGTAAGGGATGTCCTCCATCAGACAGTCGATGCGATAGTCGGTGGGGATGGTGGTGACATAGAGGCGCAGCTCTGTGGATTCGCGGTTGCGGATGAGCACCTCTTCGCGCCAGTCGCCGAGGATATCAGCACTGAGACAGGGATTCGACTTCGTGCCGTTGTTGAACGAGCCGTCGAACTTCTGCAGGTCAACAATCTGGCGGTTCCTCCAGTCGTACTTCGAAACCGTTGAGCGGTCGAGCAGTTCGCGTAGCAGGTCGCCGTCCCACCAGATACCAAAGTTCATGGAGAGCCAGCGTCCGTTCATGACTAAATAGTTATTGTGTTGCGGATCGTCGGAATCCTTAGCTGCGTTAATCACTTCACCTTTCATATTACGTATGCCGTGGCTGTCGGCACTCCACATCTCGCAACCGGGATTCGTGGGGTCGATATCTGCAGCCATACAGCGGCCGACATCTGTTCTCGATTTCACCTGGAAAACGACTTTGCCTGTGCGGGCATTTCTCAGGTCGGAGCCGTCGCGACGGTTTTCGTGACAGTCCCAGATATAGAGCTTGTTGTCTTTCGGGTCGGCAATGAGGTGGATGGCGTCGCCGTGGCCCATGCCTGTGTTGTAAAGACCTCGGCTGTCGTGGTCGACGCACATCGAACCGTAAGTGATCTCGTCGCAACCGTCACCGTCGACGTCGGCCACGCGGAGGTTGTGGTTGCCCTGTCCGGCGTAGCTATGCCATCCCGGTGCATTCGTGTCGAAGACCCAGTTGGTCGTCAGCTTCTTGCCGTCCCAGTTCCAGGCGCACAGCACGGAACGTGTGTAGTAGCCGCGACAGAAGATGGCGCTTGGACGTTTCCCGTCCAAGTACCCCACGGCTGCTAAGAACCGGTCAGAGCGATTGCCATTCTTGTCGCCCCAGGCTGAGACATCGCCACGTTCGGCGATGTATGGCTTGCTGTCGAGTACGCGGCCTGTCAGTCCGTCGAACACACTCAGGTACTCCGGCCCGTCGAGGATGCGTCCGACACTGTTTCTGTAGTCGACGGCACTGTCGCCAATGACGGTGCCCTCGCCGTCAATAGTGCCGTCTGCCGTCTTCACCATCATTTCAGCCCGTCCGTCACCATTGAAGTCGTAGACCATAAACTGCGTGTAATGGGCACCGGCACGGATGTTCCGACCAAGATTGACGCGCCACAGATGCGTGCCGTCAAGACGATAGCAGTCGATGAGCACGGGGCCGGTATAGCCGTCGTGCGAGTTGTCGCGGGCGTTGGTAGGCTCCCACTTCAGGAATATCTCGTACTGTCCGTCACCGTCGACGTCGCCCACGGAGGCATCATTGGCCGTGTATTCGTAGAAACCTTCATCGCGCCAGTTGCGGAAACTGCGTCGGGCGTTGTTGCCCGACCGTTGAACCTGCTGCATCATCGGCACCTTGCCGCCCTCCGGCTTCTGGATAGCGATGGGCAGATAGCCGACGGGGGCATTGCCCTTGAGGGTGAAAGAACCGTTCTTGCCGCCACCGCGTACTTCGTAGGTGGCGTCCTCCTTCAATGGCTGATTGTCAACGAAGAACGTACCGCCGGTCTTTAGTGGCTTGGCATTCAGCTTCTTCCCGTTCCTGTAGACGTCGTACGTCTGTCCCTTCGGGTCACTCTTTAGTGTACGCCAGCTGACAGCCACCTTGCCGTCGCCGGTCTTGACGGCCACGACGCCACGGTTGAGGTGTTCGCGACTAAGTTTAGAGTAGTCATAATTGGTCTGGGCATTTATCTGCAAGGTCATTGTTACGGCCAGCCCAATAGAAAGAAACAATTTCTTTTTCATTAGTTTTGTATGTTTGTTTTGTATTAGACGTGTCTTTCCCCAAATAGTTTAATGATAGCAAAAAGATATTTTTTATTACTTTTTAACACCAGAAGTTTGCGTTTTTTGGTTCTTTTTGTGTAATTTTGTCATATAAAACAGAATACTTAAGTTTTAAGGTCAATTTTAAAGATGTCAAGAAGTCTGACTAAAACGGTTGTCGTAGCGGTAATGCTAATGCTGGGTCACTTGACTCATGCACAAAATATTGCCATCAACAATAATCTGTTGTTTGATATGGCTGGGGCTCTGTCCGCCGGCGTTGAAGTACCCCTCTCGAAAATGACGTCAGCAGAGGCATACGGCAGCATCCGCCCATGGAAAAGGAGTGATGATCATGTGCATAAGCACTGGCTGATTCAGGGGCAGTTCCGTATATGGCCTTGTCAGGTAATGAATGGTTTCTTCTACGGCCCTTATGTGCATGGCGGCGAATTTAATCTGGGTAATCAAGACATCTGCTTCGGTTTGCTGAAGGGACTGAAGCCCTACCGCTACGAAGGTTGGCTGCTGGGCGGCGGTATGGGCGTCGGCTATGAATATGCTTTAGCCAAGCATTGGAACCTTGGCGCAGAGGTGGGAGTTGGCTATACCTATATTAATTATCAAAAGTTTAATTGTGAGGTTTGTGGCGCTCAGAAGGATGACGGCGTATACCATTATGTGGGTGTCTCCAAACTGGGTCTTAGTCTCATATATGTCTTTTAAATAGTATGAACCGTAAGTTGAACAGATATATACTACTTCTGCTGTTGGCAGTCCATCTGCCTGCAATGGCAGCTTATGACTATGTCATGAAAATCAATCGTGCAGCTTTGGCTGTGGTTGACAGCAATGTGGTGGCATCGCTCCATATCACGGCGATACAGGATGTGCCTGCGATGCAGTCGGTGGTGCTTGTGCCTGTACTGGAAGATACGGTGACGCTCCGGAATGTTGAGCTTCCAATGATTTTCATCAACAGCCGCAACCAGCAGATTTACTTTGAACGTAGTCTGAAGAATGAGTACCCGGAAGCACTTGCTTTTCGCAAGAAGAAGGGGAAGAACTTAGACATAGACTATATCCGGACGGTGAAGTATGAATCATGGATGGATAACGCCGTGCTGAAGCTACGAAAGCAAAGTTGTGCCTGTAATGACTTGACAGACAGAGGCGAACAGACTGTAGCCTCCTTTGCCAGGAAATCTCCCCTCGTCATAGAGCTTTTCCCGGTTTTGCTATTGCCGCCAGCCGACCATTCCGTCAAGGTGCGCGAAGAAAGCGGGTCGGCATTCCTGTGTTTCGAGGTTAACAAATGGGATATTAAGCCCGACTACATGACTAACCCTGCGGAACTGCAGAAGATACACAACTCCGTCAATTTGGTGAAGAACGACTCCGACGTCACAATCCGCAAGATGACCATCGAGGGCTTCGCATCGCCAGAAGGGCCTTATGACCGCAATGTCATGCTCAGCGAGAAACGAACAGAGGCACTGAAGAACTACCTGCTGGCGACGCAGATTGCCAAAGGCATCCATATTGAGGCCAGCGGCAAGGGTGAAAACTGGGATGGTTTCTTAAAGTATCTCAATAGCCATTCCGACATACCGCAGTACAGCCAACTGCTGAATATTGCTAAAAGCAATCTCTCTGCTGACGAAAAGGAACGGAAGATGCGTAAGGAAGCATCGGAAGGATTTATGTATGTGCTCCGAAATGTGTTCCCCTCGCTGCGTAACACGAATTACACCGTTGTGTATACGGTGAGACCATTCACTCTTGAGGAGTCGGAGCGTGTGTTCGAGACTCGTCCCGTCAATCTCAATCTGAACGAGATATACAGACTGGCAGACAAATATGCCAATGACCGTGAGAAGTATTACTCCATCATACGCAAGGCCTATATGCTCTATCCCAATGATTCGTATATCAATCTCACGATGGCCTGTCTCGCTATCAAGAAAGGCGATGCCGACGAGGCAGCCGGTTATCTGAGCAAGGTGAACGACTGTCCGGAGAAGACGATGGACCAAGGTCTGGTGGCTTATATGAAGGGAGACCTGACAACAGCCATCCGTCTCGTGGAGCAGGCTGAAAAGAGAGGTGTGAAGCAGGCCGGACGCCAGCTTCAGGAATTTGCTAAACTGAAACCAGAGAAATAGAAACTCATACAGAAAAAACTATGGTATATTCATTCAAAACAATTTGTGTATGGTTATTGGCCGGAGCTGTCTTATGCGGTTGCAGTCAGAGTGACGACATCAGTGATAACGAAACACGCGAAGCAACGGAGCAAGAAACATCACAAGTCGTGTTCCGCCTGACAACCTGCGTCTCGTCCTCGCCGACAACGCGCAGTGCAGAAGATAGTTACGTTCATGTGCAAGGGACGGTTGAAGAGTATCAGGTGAACAAGGTCAGGGTGTATTTCTACGACACCAGCACTAAACTCTTTGCTAAGAGTGTCCTGATAACGAATCTGACACGTACGGGCAGTGACGCCAACGGCAATATCATCTATGAGTCAGAACATGTGGCTGTGCCGCAGGGTACGTTTGATATCTTCGTCACCGCCAATACCGACCGTCAGATCAACAAGGAAACGGAAATGGAATTCCTGGCAGATGTCGACAGTATGACATACGTCAGAGGTATCGTCGACAACGTCTCTGGCGGCATCGTGATGACAAACCGCGCTACGGAGAACCTGGGAACTGTCATCGTCAAGCGCCAGGGATATGCCGACAACGTGATTGGCATCACCTTGGAACGTGTCCTCGCCCGACTTGACATTGCCAAGAGTGCAGAGTCGTTCCCGTTGACTGAGACCAATGGCCGGAAATACGCATCCGTAACCCTTGACGGCTACTATATCGTCAACCTGCCCAAGTATTACTACTCTTTCCGCCATACTGCCGTGTTGAGCAATCTGACAGAGCCGGAGTGGAAAATCAGTGAGAATTTCGGCAATGTGAGTGACGTCAACGGTTATGTCATTGACCCCTATTTCTTCAAGAAGAAAATCAATGCGGCAGACTATAACAATGCAGACAAGTATTATGTGAATTTCCTCGGCGACTATGCTAATCCAAGAGCTGTGACATGGACACCGTTCAAGCCTGTTGTCGACCAGCCTCAGTACACTACGGTCTATTGCCTGGAGAACTGCGCTTTGGCTCCTGCCCAAAAGAACGGTTACAGCACAGGCGTTTTTTTCAGGGCAACCTTAGAGCCCAACAACAACGTTTACCATCTCGCCTCAGGCGGCGAGCTGGTACTTGTGACCGACAAGAGCAACTATCCTGAGGTGCTCTACTACTATAATTACAATTTCTATGATTCTCCAGAGGCATTGGCAGCGGCAGCTGGCTTAGCGTCTGTCACAAGCGCCGACTTCGAGACTCTCCAGACACGTAAGTTTGAGAAGAGCGACGATGGCTATCGCTGTTATTACATCTATTGGATCCGTCATTTGGACAACTTTAAGGACACGGAGATGGGCGTGATGGAATTTGGTATCGTACGTAACAATCTCTACCGTATGCTTGTTACCAATGTGTCAGGCCTCGGCTATCAGGATCCGGTAATTAATCCCGATATTCCTGATGAGGGAGAAACATTCTTGAAGGTTATGCTTAGTGTTAAACCATGGATTGTAAGAGACCTTACCGATATCGTGCTTTGAGGCTGCTGTTTTCCGTTGTATGCTTCATGGCAATGACGTCCTGCACATGGGTGAAGGACGACACGGAAGACTGTCCCTACGGCTTCTGGCTCAGGCTGCACTATACCTATAACATTCTGGATGTTGAGGCGGTACAGAAATACATTAAGGATGTCTCCGTCTATGTCTACGACGCTGAAGGACGCTATGTCAGGCGCATCGATGTCAGCCAGAAGATGCTGAAGGACAATAACCACCTCGTCAAGGTGGAAGGACTCGCCGAGGGAGACTATCAGTTCGTCTTATGGAGCGGTTTGGACAGCAGTGAGTATGCCGTTTCTGGCGACAGACAGACATTGAAGGACTTCCAGCTGTCTCTCGCTGGCAGCAACCACTATAGCGGTGAGTTGCCTCCTCTCTATTACGGCTATCTGCCTATCGTCCATTACGACGACTCGTATGCTGTACATGATGTCGATATGATGAAAGACACCAACCAGCTGGCTTGTCTTGTCGTATCTATATCAGAGGACACGCCAATCGACCCTGACGACTTCACCATGAGTGTCATCTCTGCCAATGGAACCCTCAATGCCCGCAACCAGCTGCTGCCTGGCGAGGAGATTGTCTATGAGCCATTTGACGGAGAATATGTTACGTTCGACGATCCTGAATATGGCGAGCTTCATGGCTACAGATACAGCTTGACGACGCTACGCCTGATGAGCGATACCAACTGCAGGCTCGCCCTCAAAAGGAAGAGTACCGATCAGACGCTGTTCAATATCTCCCTTCCTGAATACGTCGGTGCCGTCGGATCTCTTTACACGAATTTAGGCCGCCAGGTTTCTGTTCAGGAGTATCTTGACAGGCAGGATTTCTATACAATCGTGTTCTTCTTCTCAGAAGATCTGACCAGACTCTTAGAGCTGCGGGTGAACAGCTGGAGACTGAGAGCTAATAACCACGTAAAGTTATAGGACATTGGAACGAGTCAGAAAGACATATATCTTACACCTGTTGCTGTCTGTTGCAGTGGTGCTGTTGTCGGCTTGCATCAACGACGATGACGACGGCGAAGTGTCAGTGTCGCTGGTGAATGTCGGTGACCGCATCCCAGACTTCTCGCTCTCGGATGCTGACGGCAGGACGGTTTCCTCCTCGTCGCTCTCTGGAAGGATCTTTGTCCTGAACTTTTTCGATACGGGGTGTCCCGATTGCCAGAGAGAGCTTCAGGTATTGCAGCGTCT
Source organism: uncultured Prevotellaceae bacterium (assembly GCA_900321965.1). GTDB lineage: Bacteria > Bacteroidota > Bacteroidia > Bacteroidales > Bacteroidaceae > Prevotella. The sequence goes on along the minus strand of ONYA01000003.1, from coordinate 81,028 downwards.
CTACGATCAATATGGTGAACGTGTGCCCATACTCAACGTACCACGTAGTCAGACTAAAGACGAACTGCTGGCGTATTGGCGTCAGGCAGGTCTCTCGATGCCTTTCTATCTTCCTGCCGACAAAGAACTCTATTATCGTTTCGCCAAGAAAACAATCCCCCGTACTTATGTAATAGACGGCAGTGGAATGGTGCTTGCCGCCTATGACGATTCGCCGATTGCCGACTACGATACGCTTGACGCCCTGCTACAGCAAACATTGGGCACTGTCGCGGCAGCACGGGATTCCGTCTGTCTGTCGTTGAAATTACGAGTGTCGAAAACACCGCGTGGCTCTACTGTCGATGAGTATTATTTCCATAACGAATATACCGTCAGCCGTCTCGAAGTGTGGTTTTTCGATGCTTTCACCAAGACCTTTGTAGACAAGGCAATGGTCACCGACCTGACAAAGGCGGAGACGCTCTACGATGAGCAATACGATGTCACCTACCTTTTTGAGCGCGTCAGGCTAAAGGTGGGTAAGTACGATATTTTTGCTGTGGCCAATTATCAGAATTTCCCTGACGTTGTAGCCAGCGAGGATGCCTTTTTGAATATGGTAGACAGCATTACCTATAAAGATGGCATAGAGGCAAATATTCCTGACAGTGGCCCGGTCATGACCAGTCGTGCTACCTCGCTGCTGAATGTCAATCTGATACCGTGGGCTAACATGGACTATATGTTGACTATAGAATTGGAGCGTGTGATGGCAAAACTCCAGATTGGCGTCAAACAGAATAGTTTCCAGTTGATGTACAATCAAAGGAAATATGCTGATATCAATATAACCAACTACAAGCTGGTAAATATGAATAAGCACTATTATCTGTTCCAGCATAAGGACAGCCTGAACGAACTTGGTCCACAGCCAGTGTTCACAATCTTTGGTAATTTTGGCGACTATTACGACGAGGGCGAGCAGTATGTCGTTGATCCCTACTTCTACCAGAAAACCGCTAATGCCAGCGATGCAGCCTTGTTCCGCAAATATTACAAATCGTGGCTTGGCGACTTCACTACCGAGGGGTTCGCCTCCATACCTTCCGCTGATAACTATGGTTATGCCTATGTCCTTGAGAATACGGCCTTCAAGACCAGCCAGAAGAATGGCTATTCTCCCGGCATTGTCTTTAAGGCCGCCGTCAATCCCGTCTTCGTCTATCTTTACGACAGTTCGCAGCGCGTACTGCGGGAAGAGTATCGTCCTGAGTATTGGCCCAAGACCATTTATCTGTATAATTATCATTTCTATGGCTCCATCCAGGCCGTTAACGTGGCGAGTGGTCTTATGCTCGACGAACTGGAAAAGTATACTGATGCCCAACTGAAACAATACGGTATCAAGCAGTGTATGTTTAATATGGGTGTCTACGAGACTTTTTATACCTATTGGATACGTCATCGTAACAATCCGACCGACTGGATGGGACCGATGCAATATGGCATCGTCCGAAACAATTTCTACCAGTTGGTTGTCTCGGGTGTCAGCGGCCTTGGCAATAGTAGTATCACACCTGACGTTTTGCGTGACAACTATCCGAATTCTTATACCGATGTTGTGGTAGAAAGTAATTTTAATTGATTTTCTTTCGCTTAATCGAAATTTTGCATTATCTTTGCACCCAATATGAAAGAATTCGTAATATCGGAGGCAAAAGCAGAGACGGCAGTGCTGGTTGGCCTTATAACAAACCAACAGGACGAGGCAAAGACCAAGGAATATCTGGATGAGCTGGAGTTCCTTGCCGACACGGCAGGGGCAGTCGTCGTGCACCGTTTCACCCAGCGGGTGGGCGGTCCCAGTGCCGTGACCTATGTCGGTAGCGGCAAGCTTCAGGAAATCAAACAATATATTAAGGACTGTGAGGATGCTGACGAGCCTGTCGGTATGGTCATCTTCGACGATGAACTGACGGCCAAGCAGTTGCGTAACATTGAGAAGGAATTGCAAGTGAAGATTCTCGACCGCACATCGCTGATACTCGATATCTTTGCCATGCGTGCCCAGACGGCTGAGGCCAAGGCGCAGGTGGAACTGGCGCAGCACCGCTATATGCTGCCCCGTCTGCAACGGCTGTGGACGCACTTGGAACGCCAAGGTGGTGGCTCCGGTTCCGGCGGCGGCAAAGGTTCGGTGGGCTTGCGTGGCCCTGGCGAGACGCAGTTGGAGATGGACCGTCGCATCATTCTGCAGCGCATTACGTTGCTGAAACAGCGACTGAAGGAGATTGACCAGCAGAAGACTACGCAGCGTAAGAACCGCGGACGGCTTATCCGCGTGGCACTGGTGGGCTACACCAACGTCGGCAAGTCGACGATGATGAACCTGCTGTCGAAGAGCGAAGTCTTTGCCGAGAACAAACTCTTTGCCACACTCGACACGACGGTGCGCAAGATGACCATCGACAACCTGCCTTTCCTACTGGCCGACACCGTCGGCTTCATCCGCAAGTTGCCCAGCGACCTGGTGGAGTCGTTCAAGTCGACGCTCGACGAGGTGCGCGAGGCCGACCTCTTAGTTCACGTCGTCGACATCTCGCATCCCGACTTCGAGGAGCAGATTAACGTCGTCGAGAAGACGCTGGCCGAGTTGGGCTGTGCCGACAAACCGTCGATGCTGGTCTTCAACAAGATTGATGCTTACTCATGGACGCCGCAGGACGAAGACGACCTGACGGAACCCACGCGTGAGAATATTTCGCTCGACGAGCTGAAGCGTACATGGATGGCGAAGGTAAGTGAAAAGGGAAGAGTGAAGAGTGAAGAATTTGCTCCCGCCCCGTTGTTCATATCTGCTAAACAGAAAGAGAATATCGAAGAGCTACGTACCGTACTTTATAAGAAGGTTCGCGAGCTGCACGTACAGAAATATCCGTATAACGACTTTTTATATCAAGACTATGAATAACTATAGGCAACTGACACAATCAGAGATTGATGTCTTAGAAAAAAATGTTTGTTGGGCTGAGGACTGGCAGCGTGTGCTGGTGGCTGAGAATTTTAAGCCCTATAACTTTCATCGCGTGATGTTCTATGGCGACATCCGGCTTGGTGAGTTCAACAAGACCGTTGAGGTGACCAAGGGTTTTTCCAAGCATTCCGGCATCAACGACGCTACCCTGCGTAACGTCACTGTAGGCAATGACTGCCTGATAGAGCGGGTTGGCAACTATATCAACAACTACACCATTGGCAACGACTGCTACATATCGAATGTCTGCACCCTGGAGACGACGGACGATGCTACCTATGGTGAAGGGTCGGTCATATCTGTACTGAATGAGATGGGCGACGGCAATGTGACCATTTTCCGCAAATTGAATTCACAGTTAGCGGCTTTTATGGTGAAGCATAACCGCGATAAAGAACTGCGGCAGACGCTCCGGCAAATGATTGAGGACGAACTGCGTGTGAGCCGACCTGAGCGTGGATTTATTGGCAACAACGTAAAGATCATCAATGCCAAAGACATCACCAATACCGTTATCAAGGGCTATTGCGAAATCAGTGGCGCTGCTCGTCTGTCGGAGTGTACGGTGATGTCGTCGATGGACGCCCCAGTGTTCATCGGTACGGGCGTCATCTGTGAGAACTCGATTATCTGCGACGGTTGCAGCATCAACAACTCCGTGAAGATGCAGGATTGCTTCGTTGGCGAGGCTTGCCAGATTACAAATGGATTCACGGCTGAGGCCAGCCTGTTCTTCGCCAACTCTTATATGGCAAACGGCGAGGCCTGTGCTGCTTTCTGCGGACCGTTCTCAGCCTCTCACCATAAGTCGAGCCTCCTCATTGGCGGCGAGTTCTCGTTCTATAATGCTGGTTCGAACACCAACTTCTCGAACCACGCCTACAAGATGGGTCCCATGCACTACGGCACCTTGGAGCGCGGCACGAAGACTGCTTCGGGAGCCTATATCCTGATGCCTGCCACCATCGGCGCTTTCTCCGTCTGTTTCGGTAAGCTGATGCACCATCCCGACACGCGCTATCTGCCGTTCAGCTATCTGATGGCCTACGGCGAGACTATGTATATCGTGCCGGGACGCAATATCACGACTGTCGGCCTGTACCGCGATATCAAGAAGTGGCCTAAGCGTGACAAGCGTTCTCACCTGTCGCGTAAGTCAATCATCAACTTCGACTGGCTCTCGCCCTACACCGTCGGCGAGATTATGGAAGGCATCAAGATCTTGGAGGCCTTGCGCGGGGCGTCGGGCGATAATGTGTCGAGCTATAACTTCCATGAATATGTCATCAATGCCTCGTCGTTGCGCAAGGGATTGAAGTACTACGACATTGCCCTGCGTATCTACATGGGTGCTGTCTTGAAGCGTGCCCAGAAAGAGGGCTATATCGGCGAACCCGTCAGTGCCGTTGGCAAGGGCCGTTGGGTAGACCTCAGCGGACTGCTGATGCCTGAGAGCGAGGAACAGCGTCTTGTAGACGATATCAAGTCGGGAGTCCTTGACAATATCCAGCAGGTGCTCGACCGCTTTGCCGACATCAACAACCGCTACCGCGACTACCGTTGGTCGTGGTCTTACCAGATGATTCTCGACTACTACCATCTTGACGGACTCGACGCTACAGCCTGTGAACGTATCCGCGAGGACTATGTCCGAGCCCGTCGTGCTTGGATTGCTGAAATCCGTAAGGATGCAGAGAAGGAGTTTGCCATGGGCGACGTCGAACAGGAGGTCTTCGACGACTTTTTGAGTAAATTAGATCATGAAATAGATTATGAGAACTAAACTGTTATTAGCTATTTGTTGCTTGGCATTCGGGTTAGGCTCGTGTTCCAAGTATAAGTGTGAAGAGGTAAAGGGCGATTTGTCGCAGACGCGTATTTATACGCTGAAGAACGGACTGAAGGTTTACCTCAGTGTTAACAAGGAGCAGCCCCGCATACAGACGTATATCGCCGTACGCACCGGCTCAAAGAACGACCCAGCTGAGACAACAGGTCTGGCTCACTACTTGGAGCACATCATGTTTAAAGGTACGGGACAGTTTGGCGTGACGGACTCCGCGAAGGAGGCCCCCCTGCTGGACGACATCGAACAGCGCTATGAGCAGTATCGCCGTATGACCGATCCCGAGGAACGCCGTCTTGCCTATCGAGGCATCGACAGTGTCTCGCAGGTGGCCGCCCAGTACTTCATCCCCAATGAGTACGACAAACTGATGGCTGCCATCGGTTCTGAGGGCTCTAACGCCTATACCTCGAACGACGTGACGTGCTATACTGAGGACATCCCCTCCAACGAAGTCGAGAACTGGGCGAAGATACAGGCTGACCGTTTCCAGAATATGGTCATCCGCGGTTTCCATACAGAGTTGGAGGCTGTCTATGAGGAATACAACATCGGACTGACGCAGGATGTGCGCAAACTCTATGAGGCTCTGTGCAGCAAGCTCTGTCCGACGCACCCCTACGGCACACAGACCACCATTGGCACTCAGGAACACCTGAAGAATCCCTCCATCACCAATATCAAGAACTATTTCAAGAAATGGTATGTGCCTAATAACGTGGCTATCTGTATGGCGGGTGACTTTGATCCTGACGAGGTGATAGCCATCGTCGACAAGTACTTCGGCGATTGGCAGCCTGGCGATGATGTGGCTCAGCCCCAGTTCCCTGCTCAGCCTGTGCTGACAGAGCCGCAGGACACCAGCGTCATCGGTCCTGAGGCCGAACAGCTGTGGCTTGGTTGGCGCTTCAATAGTGGAGCCTCGTTGCAGGCCGACACCCTTGAAGTCATCTCGAATATGCTGAGCAACGGCACCGCCGGTTTGATAGACCTCGACATCAACCAACAGATGAAGATGCTGAGTGCATGGGGTGGGGCCGAGACACTGATGGACTATACGCTGTTCATCATGGCTGGTACGCCCAAGGAAGGACAGACGCTCGACGAAGTGCGCCAGTTGCTGTTGGAGGAGATTGGTAAGCTGAAGCAGGGCGACTTCTCTGACGACCTGTTGCCTTCGGTGGTCAACAATATGAAGTTGCAGTATTACGAGGCATTGGAGAATAACCGTTCGCGTGCCGATATGTTTGTCGACGCCTTCATCTTGGGTAAGTCTTGGGAACAGGAGGCTACACGCCTTGACCGCATCGCCGGCATGACGAAACAGCAGATTCGGGACTTTGCCAACCGTTACTTTACCGATGGCTATGCAGCAGTCTACAAGCGCCAGGGCGTTGATCCTAATGAGAAGAAGATTGACAAACCCGCCATTACGCCGATTGCTGCCAACCGCGATAATGTCAGCCAGTTCGTGAAGGACATTCAGGCTGCCAAGGTCAATCCCATTGAGCCGCGCTTTGTCAACTTCCAGCACGATCTCACGTTCGGTAACGTGACTGAGGCCCTTCCGTACGTGTATGTTCAGAACACGGAGAACGGCCGCTTCCAGCTGGCTTTCCGCTACGAGTTCGGCAAGCAGTCTGACGTGCGCTATGAATATGCTGCCGACTACCTGGACTACCTCGGAACAGACAGTCTGACGGCTCAGCAGGTGAAGCAGCAGTTCTATACCTTAGCTTGTAACTACAACATCAACGTGGGCGACCGTAACATCACCGTCACCCTGAACGGCCTGAGCGAGAACATGGATAAGGCATTGGAGCTGCTCGAGAACCTGATGCAGAACGCCAAGGCCGACCAGGAGGCTTACGACCAGTATGTCAGCATCATTGACAAAGGCCGTGCCGACGACAAGCTCGACCAGCGTATCTGCTTTGAGCGTCTCTTCGCCTATGGCGTCTTTGGCTCTTACAATTCAAAGCGCAACCTGCTGACATCTGCCCAGTTGCGCCAGATTAATCCTCAGGAGCTGCTCGACCTTCTGAAGAACCTCAGCGCCTATGAACACACAGTGCTCTATTATGGTCCGATGAACGAAAAGGAACTGACGGATGTTGTGGCCAAGAGCCACCATGTCCCTGCCTCCTTGCAGCCGGCATTGGCATTTAAGCCTTATGAGGAGCAGTCTACGCCGCAGAGTGAGATACTGATTGCGCCTTATGACGCCAAGAACATCTATATGCGTATGTATCATAATGAACAGCGTCAGTGGAATGCCGATGAGGCTGCTGTGCAGTCACTCTTCAACGAGTATTTTGGTGGCGGCATGAACACGGTGGTGTTCCAGGAGATGCGTGAGACACGCGGTCTGGCTTATAATGCATGGGCTATCTACCGTCGTCCGAGCTATAAGAATCAAAAGGAGGACTTCTTCACGCATATCATCACCCAGAACGACAAGATGATGGACTGCGTCAGCCATTTCCACACCATCCTCGACACGATTCCGCAGAGCGATGCCTCGTTCCAGATTGCCAAGGAGGGACTGACGAAGCAGTTGGCCAGCCAGCGTACCACGAAGTTTGAACTGATCAATGCCTGGATAGCTGCCCGTGACTTAGGTATCGACTACGACCTGAACGAGAAGATATATGCAGCCCTGCCAGGCCTGACGATACAGGATATTGTCAACTTCGCCAGTCAGCAGGTGGCCCACAAGTCCTACCGCTACATCATCCTCGGCGACGAGAAGGAACTCGACATGGCTGCCCTACAGCAGTACGGCCCCGTGCGCCGGGTGTCGCTTAGCGAGATTTTCGGATACTAAGAAATGAGGGAAGCCCGCCGGACTTCCCTCTCTTTATTTAATAATAGGTGATGGTTCGCGTGACAACGTTACCATCCTGGTCTTTTCTCTTTGTCCAGTTGCCGTAGTCGTCTTTCTCGACGATGGTGTAACGGCTCTTGATGGTTTCAGGCTCTCCCTCGTCGTCGCCCATCTCTGGTGCAATGGTTGTCGTCTCTTCAACCACGTAGCCGTCGTCGTCATACACATAAGTGCTGCCTTCTCCAGATTCGTAAATCGCTGTTGGTAGGCCCTTGTCGTTGTAAGTGTAGGAGCGGCTGCCGTAGCCGTCGGCATTACAATCCTTGAGGCGTCCATTCTCATCGCGTGTGATGCCTCCAGGGAAGATGCTCTTCAGCGACTGTCCGTTTTCGTGTGTCAGTTGTCCCTGCTCGTTATAGGTGCAGCTCCACTCTGCATACTTCACCTCCTTCACAGGTCCGCGCAGCTCGCCCAAGTCGCCGCGTCCGGGCAGATAAGCCTCTGACACTTCTGCCTCCTCCTGGGTATCGTTCTCTGCCTCCTCCTGCTTCTTCTGCAGGGGGATAGGCGTGGCCTTGAACATCTCCTTGGCCTCAGGTGTCAGATACTGTTCGATGTCTGCCAGTGGGATGAGCGCATCGCCTCTGTAGGCACGGCTAATCTCCCATTTCACACGGCAGCTATCGGCTGTGGCGGGCATCAGGCAATAGAAACTGTCGATAAGGTTCACGTTGTCGGGCTCTTCGAAATGGTTCCTTACAATAGCCTCCAGATCCTCTGTCTTGATGGTCGTCAGTTCGTCAAGTGTCATGATATGCCCGTCACTCAGACGAACTACCCGTTCGTAGTAGTCGGGGCTGCCCATACCGTAGACGCCGTCAGAGACATCGAACACTGCAGCGACATCGCTCAGGTAACTGTTTTCGATGAAAAGCAATGCCTGTATAGGGCCATACTCTCCAGAGGTGATGACTGGATCAACGCTTTGAACGCAGCTGTCAATCACCTCCTTGAGCGTGCCGTCTGCCTTCATCTCGCCAAATTCCTTGACTATCTGCGAACCGTTCATGATTTCGCGGATGGCGGTGGTCACACTCTGCACCTTCTGCTCGTCGCCCTGCGGGATGTCGACTTTGATAAACGTCGCATCACCGTTTTTCTCATACGTCTCGAAGGTCAGTCCTTCAGCAGCCTTGTCGCTGCTGCCACAAGCCGTCATCATTGCACCAAGCATGATGGCAGCCAGCTTGATAAAGTTCTTCTTCATAATTATACTTTTGTTATGTTCAAGGTTTAATAATCTTTCCGCGTGCCTTTTCATAGCCTACGATACCGTCGGGGTTGTATATAATAATCTTTGATCCATCGGAGAAGATGAAGTTGTTATCATAGTCATCACGCACTTTGCATAAGCTGGGCCATATCTCGGGTGCCGTTCGTTGCTGGGTGGTAGTTGTACGTGTCGTGGTTTTACGGCGCGTCTGCGCATCGGTTTGTTGTACACTTCCTGCTAAAAGCAGTACTGACATTAATAGAATTGTTTTCTTCATAGTTTTATGCTTTTTCGATTATCGTTTCGCTTGCAAAGATAGGGATTTTTTCTGAAATGTGCAATAGCAGATGATGCTCTTTTTTATATTTCTTGTGGTTTTTCTTGTTTGGCTCGTTTTTTTTCATTAATTTTGTGGCCGAATAAAATATCTAATCATACGGAAAAACTATGGCACAACCAGTAGATTTCAAGTACGCCCCGATGTTTCAGCTGGGCGAAGACAAGACGGAATACCGTTTGTTAAGTAAGGAAGGCGTGTCGACCGCCGAGTTTGAGGGCAAGCAGATTGTGAAGGTCTCGAAGGAGGCCCTGACGCTGCTGGCTCAGCAGGCTTTCCACGACGTGGAGTTCATGCTGCGCCGCGAGCATAACCTGCAGGTGGCCGCCATTCTCAGCGACCCCGAAGCTTCGGAGAACGATAAGTATGTAGCCCTGCAGTTCCTGCGCAATGCCGAGGTGGCTGCCCGCGGCATCCTGCCTTTCTGTCAGGATACCGGCACCGCCATCATCCACGGCGAGAAGGGCCAGCAGGTGTGGACGGGCTTCGAGGACGAGGAGGCTCTCTCTCGTGGCGTTTACAACACCTTCACCCAGGACAACCTGCGCTATTCGCAGAATGCTCCTCTTAATATGTACGACGAGGTGAACACCCGCTGCAACCTGCCGGCACAGATCGACATCGAGGCCACGGAGGGTGCTGAGTACCGCTTCGTGATGGTGGCCAAGGGTGGCGGTTCGGCCAACAAGACCTATTTCTACCCGATGACCAAGGCAACCATCCAGAACGAGGGCACGCTCATTCCGTTCCTCGTCGAGAAGATGAAGAGCCTCGGCACGGCTGCCTGCCCGCCTTATCACATTGCCTTCGTCATCGGCGGCACTTCGGCAGAGAAGAACCTGCTGACGGTGAAGCTCGCCTCTATCAAGTACTACGATTCGCTGCCTACTACCGGCGACGAGACTGGCCGCGCCTTCCGCGACGTCGACCTCGAACAAAAGCTGCTGGCTGAGGCTCATAAGATAGGGCTTGGCGCACAGTTCGGTGGCAAGTACTTGGCTCACGACATTCGTGTCGTCCGTCTGCCGCGTCATGGCGCTTCGTGCCCCATCGGCATGGGTGTTTCGTGCTCGGCCGACCGTAATATCAAGGCAAAAATCAACGCCGACGGCATCTGGCTCGAGAAGATGGACGCTAACCCCTCGGAGCTGATTCCTGCCGAGTATGCCAAGGCTGGTGAGGGACAGAACACCATCACCATCGACCTGAACGAGGGCATCGACGCCGTTCGCAAGGAGCTGTCGAAGTATCCTGTCTCCACGAGGGTGAACCTGCGTGGCACTATCATTGTGGCCCGCGACATTGCTCACGCCAAGCTGAAGGCTCGGCTCGACGCAGGAGAGGGTATGCCCGACTACTTTAAGAAATATCCCGTGCTCTACGCCGGTCCCGCCAAGACGCCCGAGGGCTACCCCTGCGGCTCGATGGGCCCGACAACGGCCAACCGCATGGATCCTTATGTGGATGAGTTCCAGGACAACGGTGCCTCGTTGGTGATGATTGCCAAGGGCAACCGCTCGCAGGTGGTCACCGATGCCTGCCAGAAGCACGGCGGCTTCTATCTCGGAAGCATCGGCGGCGTGGCTGCCGTACTCAGCCAGTCGAGCATCAAGTCGATAGAGTGCGTCGAATATCCTGAGTTGGGTATGGAGGCTATCTGGAAGATCGACGTCGAGGACTTCCCCGCCTTCATCCTCGTCGACGACAAGGGTAACGACTTCTTCAAGACTTTGAAGCCCTGGGCACCATGCGCAAAATAACGCTTGTCGCTATACTGATGCTGACTGCTTGGATAGCTATGCCTTTGCTGGCACAGCAGCATCAGTTTATGCGTGGCAATTGTATGCCTGACAGCGAGACCGCCGATAGTGGCGGTCCCGCTGCCAGTAGGGCGATGCGACATCTGCCAACTCCTAAAACGGTGTGGGATCCGGAACGCATCTATCCTGTGGCCGTCGTGTTGGTAGAGGCCAGCGACACCACATTCACCATCGAGAATCCGAACGTATTTTATAACAGCCTCTTCAACGAGCGCGGCTTTAACCAGGGAAACGGTATGGGCTGCGTGGCCGACTACTTCCGCGACCAGTCGTATGGGCTGTTAAATCTGGAGTTCCATGTCTACGGACCTGTGAAGGTGAGCTACCCAATGAGGAATAGTGAACAATACGGTGGCAGCTCTTTCAGAGAAGCCATACGTCAGGTCATCACTGACTATCCTTATGTCGATTACACACTGTACGATTGGGATGGTAATGGCGATGTAGAGCAGGTCGTATTTGTCTATGCCGGCTTTGGCGGCAACGAGACGGCAGCCAAGGCTAAGGGCTGCATCTGGCCCAATACAGGCAGCTTCGGTACTGTCACAACACCTGACGGCGTGAGGATTTCTAACTATACCGCCAGCGCCGAACTGTGGTCTGCCAACAGCAAGTCGTGCGGTATCGGCACCATCTGCCACGAGTTCAGCCACTCTTTAGGCCTGCCTGATATCTACCCCACTTTGACCAGTGCCGGCTATAGCGTCGTCGACGAGTGGGACCTGATGGATGGTGGCAACTTCATTAATTACGGATGGTGTCCGCCAAACTACACGCCTATAGAGAAAATGCGGTTAGGATGGCTGACTCCTACTGAACTTACTGAGCCGGCATCTATTCGCAACCTGAAGCCTTCGGCCGAGGGGGGCGAGATTTACCGTATCAGCCACTCAACCAGCGAATGGCTGTTGCTGGAAAACCGTCAGCAGCAGGGATGGGACTTGGGCGTACCGGGTCAAGGGCTGGTCATCTATCATGTCAACTACGATCTTGCTGTCTGGCAGGGTAACTCAGTGAATAATGATAAGAATAAGCGCCGTTTCCAGCTGGTTAATGCCGATAATCTCGACTATGACGGTTGGGATGAACTTATTGGTAATGTTTATCCATATAAGAATCCAAATCGCATGAACAGCCGCTACCTTAGCACATCGCCTTATCCGTGGTCAACCGACTCCACCTCCTTTGTGAACAACGAGCTGACTGATACCTCCGTACCTGCTGCAACGATGTACTATCCTAACGAGGAGGGCGGTATGCTGCTCGGCAAACCCATTACCAACATCAGTTTGTCAGACGACGGGCTGATATCCTTCGACTTCTGTGGTGGCGACTTGTCGGCTATCAACGATATTAAGCACTCACCCCTCACCACCCACCCTTCACCCCGCTACGACCTGCTGGGACGCCGCGTTAACGGCAGGCCGGCGAAGGGCATCTATATCGTAGAGGGAAAGAAAGTAGTCATACACTAACAACAACAAACAAATAACGATTTATGCGAGTAATTATTGAACCGAATTATGATTTGATGTCCCAGTGGGCAGCCAATCATGTCATCGAGCGTATCAACGCCGCCAAGCCTACGGCGGAGAAACCTTTTGTTTTAGGACTGCCTACGGGCTCGTCGCCCATCGGCATGTATCGTGCCCTGGTCAAAGCCTGTCAGGAGGGTAGGGTGTCGTTTAAGAACGTCGTCACCTTCAATATGGACGAATACGTCGGACTGCCCGAAGAGCATCCCGAGAGCTACCATAGCTTTATGTTCAGCAACCTCTTCAAGCATATTGACTGCCCGAAGGAGAATATCCACATCCTGAATGGCAATGCCCCTGACCTGGTAGCTGAATGTGAGGCTTACGAGAAAGAAATTGAGAAGTTCGGCGGCATCGACCTCTTCCTCGGCGGTATCGGTCCCGACGGCCACATAGCCTTCAACGAACCGGGTTCGTCGCTGACGAGCCGTACTCGCCAGAAGACGCTGACTACGGATACGATTATTGCTAACAGCCGCTTCTTCGAGGGCGACATCAACAAGGTGCCCAAGACGGCGCTGACTGTCGGCGTAGGAACGGTGATGGCGGCTAAGGAGGTGATGATCCTGGTGAACGGCCACGCCAAGTGCCGTGCCCTGCAGGCTGCCATCGAGGGTAGCGTGAACCATATATGGACCATCTCGGCCCTGCAGATGCACCAGCACGGCATCATCGTCTGCGACGATGCTGCCTGCGACGAGCTGAAGGTGGCCACCTATCGCTACTTCAAGGACATCGAGCGCCAGAACCTGCTCTGATTCCCCCCTGGGGCTTTTACAGCTGTATAAGTAAACGCCTCGCTCAGTAGGAGCCGGCTCATGTTGGCCGTTGCTTCTGCGAGCGAGGCTTTCTTTTATTTGCGAACGATTTTTTCAAAGCCTCCGGCGGCAGTGCGGCGGCAGTATAAGCCCTTCGCCGTCGGCCTGCACGGCAGTCGGTGCCCGTCTATCGTGTACCATCCCTCTGTCATCAGCCCATTCTTCTGCATGTCAGAGTGTGGCGTTGCGAATTCGTCAGACATCGTTTCGATGCCTGTATCTTCGCCCTTCATGAAGTCGAAGGATATAGTGCCGTCGGCTGAAAGCCGGATGTTGGTGATGGGCTTGCCCATGAGGTAGCGGCCGTCGGCAGCGGGCGTGAAGAGTGTGGCGGCAGGCGACGACCCGTCGGTGAGGCTGTTGTTGACGGCGAGCGTCTCGGGCGTGGTATAGGGGTAAGGCGAAGTGCTGAGGTAGCTACTGTGCAGCCAGTTGTCGTCGGTCCATCGGGTAAAGTCCTTACCGTTGTTCTGCGGGCACCAGGCGCGGAAGTCTTTGCCTGAGGCGTGGAACAGACCATAGCGATAATGCTTGTCGGAGGTGTTCACCTGGTTGTCCAGCCAGGCTTCCCTGTCGAAATCGACGTGGAAGATGAGAAGCCCGTTGCCAGGACAACCATAGTCCCAGCCCTCCTGCCGGCGGTTTTCCAGGAGGTAGTATTCGTTGCTGTTGGATGTGCTGCGCACGAGGTAGGTTTTGCCGCCCTCGCCCAGGGGCTTCATGCCGTCAATGGTAGCTGGCGACGCCAGCTCTTCGGGCAAACTCCATCCCAAGTACATCAGCTCCATGGCACTGAGGTTGGGCGGACACCATCCGTAGTTTGTTATGTTGCCGCCGTCCATCAGGTCCCACTCATCAACGGTAGAGAAGGCTGTGCCCGAGCCTAAGGGGTAAAGGTCGGGCAGTCCGAGACTGTGGCAGAACTCATGGACGATGGTGCCGATGCCGCTGAGTATGTCGCCCTGCACCCGTTCGCAGTTGAGGCTGTAGTAGTAATAGTCTATGCCGCCGGGCAGTTTCGTGTTAGTGACTTGGTAGTAGGAGGAAGGCCCCAGGTAAGAAAAACCGTTCGTAGCGTTGCCCATAAGGCCGGCGGCAATGAATATCACTTCATTGGCGCGCCCGTCGCCGTTCCAGTCGTAGACGGTAAAGTCCGCATCAGTGTTTTCCGCCAACAGGCTGAGAACCTTTCTCATGTCCTCCCACCCATCGTCATTATAGGTATGGTCACGCGCTTTCTTGTCAATCTTCACCGGACCGTAGATGTCGAACAGCAGGTTCAGACGGCCTGCCGACTGGTCGCGGAAGTAGTCGGCTACGCAGCCCTTCCCCTTGCCCTCGTTGAACCCCGGCTCATTAAAGAGACGGTTGTAGTACGCAGCCGGATTGGCCATCGAGAAGTCCAGGTCGCTGAACGAGAAGAGCACCACGGGCACCCGGTAAGTCTTCTGTGCATCAAACTCGTATGGCTCGGGCAGCTGGTAAGAACTGCTGCCGCTGCGCGTCGTTACATGATGGTGAAGACAGCCCCTACGCTGCGCCTGAACGCTTGCTACTGTCATGAATGCGACAGTTGCCAATAGTAATATCTTTCTCATAATTATAGTCTTACTCCCAATGACGTACGGGCATAGGCATCGTAGATGTTGACCTTGTCGTACTCATTCTTATAGTTGAAATTGTTGTACTGTGCCTGAATACCGAAGAAGAAGTTGCGCCAGTTGTAGGCTATGCCGAGCCGCAGGTCAAGGTTGAGGCGGAACATGCTATAGCTTCTTGTGCCTCTATGGTTACTGTGTTCAGGGAGCATAGTAGGCAGCAAATGGCGGTCCTTCCTATCATGTTCTGAGATTTTGCAGGTGCAAAGATAACACTTTTTTCTGAAAAACCCAAGAAATGACCATGAATCTTAGCTATCGTTTGGGGCTTTTTCATTTTACCTCTTTCATTTGGCCGTCTCCCCCGTGGCATCGGCGTATTGATAATAAGAAAAGTAGGTGACACCTCTTACACCTGGCACTTAACTGTCTGAAAATCAGTGGCTGTTTTTGAGAGCTAAGTCGCACCTGAAGTCGCACCAAAGGTAACACCAGGGCGCTCGGCGACGCAAGGAGACGCATTCTTTGCAAGACCTCCGCGTAGCGCCTGAGCACCTACGGAGCGCAAGAAAGCGTCGCAAGCGCCGAGCGGCCAAGAAAAAGGCAAGAATGGTGGCAGGCCGTGAAACATTTACGAGAGACCGTGAAATTTTTCTGAGAGGCCGTGAAATTTTTGCGAGAGGCCGCGAAATTTTTGGCTTTGTCGTGAAACATTGTTGAAAAGGGTTGGTGCGGCACTTGGTGCGACACTTGGTGCGACCACCACCACCTTGGTATACCCTGTAAATCAGTGTGTTAAGCTTCAGGTGTAAGAGGTGTGGGTATTGTGTTATAGCAGGTTCTGGCGCTCGATGTTTCTCGAAAGTACGAATCAGGTATTACACGGTCACCGTCCAACAGTCCTGCTTCCCTCATCGAGTCATCATCCGCATCGCCATAGAACGAAGTTCGCGCAGGCAATCGCCGCTTGCGGCGAATCAACTGCATTTACCTGAACTACAGCCGAAGCAGCGAACAGGTCGCACCCGCATAGAGTCTTTCCCGGAGCATGGGGCCACTCTTGGCACAGACGATTATGATTTGAAAAACTTCATGACGACGCAGTTGACACCATTGCGATAGTTGTAGTCGATATGGTCGCAGAGCTTGTTGACGAGGAGAAGGCTGAGCGCATTGCCTGTCATCATGGAGTCGGGATTGAGGGAGAGTTCGCGGACAGGGTTGAAGGACTTGCCACGCGCCTTCAAGAAGAACTGGATGCCACGCGACTGTGTGCCCTCATCGTTCATAATCTCCATCATGCGTACATCGAAGAAATGACGGCAGGACTCGCCCTCCCGGGTCTTCAAGCCAATGAGACTGTTCATAATCTCTTCTGCACAGACGGCAATACGATTGGACAGTTCTCTTGACAGCTCGCAGATGTCGAGATACTTCAGGATGTCGAGGAAAGCAGAATGTGACTCCTGCTCATCGTAGTTCAAGGAGTAGTCGAGATAAGGCGCATCGACGGTCTTGGGAGCGAGTGTGAAACAATCGATCAGGGAATTGCGGCGAGAGATCATCCAGGCTGTAGCAAGACAGGCGGCAAGGGCGATGACGACGCCCACGGGGAAGAACCACCAGAACTGCCCGGGGAAGTAGTGCTCCATAACCCACTGTGTGGCCAGGATGAACGGCGGCTCGGAAAGGATGACGCCTATCGACAGCCGAATCCGATTCTGGGTGACATAGACAGAGCAATAGTAGAACAGAAGGGCAAACGGCAGCAGAGCAGTGCTGAGAATCGTGATGGGCTGGCGGGCGAAGTCTATCAGCTGCTCATCGGCTCCGAAACAGCTGAGCAGCAACTCGGGTGACAGTCCCATAGCCAGACTGATGATGCCCATGCACCCTATGACGATGAGCAGGCTGCGGCTGATGACCATGCGATAGCCGAGAAGGTCGTTCTCGCCCAGGAAGGTCATGCCGAGCGACTGCATGGAGAAGATGACACCCATCGTAACCAGCGAGCCGACCGACAGCATCTGCATGAACACGCTGACCACGACGAGACCGTCGGCTCCGTAGAGGCGCTGGGCGGCTGCATTGACGCCAGAGAAGATGATGACCGAGACGAACGAGCCTGTAGCGTCGGAAAGTCCAAGTTTGCCGCAATGCCAGGTTAGCGAGGGGAACCAGGAACGGAGTACTGACTGGGGGGCGAAGATGCGCCACTGGCGACGCACCTCGGGAACGACCATCACCAACGACAGCAGATAACTGCAGATAGTGGCATAGACGGCGCCCTGAATGCCCCAGTCGCAGACGACGATGAACAGCATGTCGAACAGTAGGTTAATCATCATCTGGACGATGGTGACTCTGACCACCAGACGGGCCTTGCCTATCAGTTGCAGGAACACGGTGTAGCTGTTCTGGATGGCGAACGCCACACCGATAAACGCTGCTACGGGCAGATAGTCGAGAGCCAGCGGATAGAGGCGCGCATGGTCGGTATAAAGTCCTACAAGCGACGGGGCAAACAGCGAGATAGGCAGGGCTGCAGCCAGCGAGAAGAGCAGTCCGCCAGCCAGGTTTACCATGAACGTGCGGTTCACCTGGGGGTAGTCTTGCTCTCCAAAAGCGCGTGAACCAGCCACCATCGAACCCTCTGCCAGCAGCATGGGAACCATCGTTACTAAGATGAGCAGCGGAGCAAACAGGTTGATGACGGCCATCGCATCGGTGCTGACGTAATTGCCCACAATCACTGCGTCGATGAAGACATTGGCCTGCAGGATGAGCGAATTACAAACGCTGGCAATAATAAAGGTTGTCAACTCTGCGTATGCAAGATACGGTTTTCTGATATGTTCCGCTTTCATAACTCTTGGTATTTGGGATGTGGTTTGAAAAACTTATAGTTTCTTACCATAATTCTTTTCAAGATTTTAATTCATCACTTTGACAACTGACGTGCAGCTTGTCTTCGCGGATGCAAAAATACGGCGATAATTCAATCAAAACAAAAAATCTTGTGTTTTTCAGCTTGGTTTGTTGCGTCCGGGCTTTCAATAAGCGACAAAAACCGAGCAATGGGGGTGTCTGTGTCGTAAAATGGGACTTGTCGGCTCATAATGGCCGTCGCTTCTACGAGCGAGGCTTTTGTATGGCTCTTATCGTGAGAGAGACGGCGGCGTGAACTCCACGTCGGGGATGACGATACTTTTGAACCAGTCCTTCATATAGCCTTTGTACTGGTTCTGCGAGTCGGACACTAACAGCAGCAACTGACGGCCGTCCGTCAGCTTGGGACCAACGCAGAGGCCCTCGTAGTTGGCAAAGCCGCGGTTGGTCAGGTTGATGCGGGTGCGGAACTCGGTGAGCAGCTGTTTCTGAAGCAGGTCGCCGGGCTGTTGTAGGGTAGGGTTCACGACGTAGAGCTTGACGTGTACGTATGAACCGATATTCTTTGGCTTGATCAGCAACTCGCGTTCCAGGATAATGAGCAGACCGTTGTCGAGCGCCGCCATACTGCTGACGCCTAAAATGCTCTTGCCTTTCTGCCCCACTTTGGCACTCGTCGAGTCAGTCTTATACCAGTACTGCTCCAGCGGTTCCAAGTTGTCGCCGAAGCTCTGTAGCCGCAGGAGGTTGGCACGGCGGTTGTCGATGGTTGGCTTCTCGCCGTCACACTTCAGCGTGTTCTCCGACGTCGTCCAGAAACGCTTGGTCGTCGCGTCGTAGGCCAAAGCCTCGAAACCACCATTGTTGTAGGTCATCGCATATTCGGGGGGAATATTCAGGCGGCGGCCTGTCAGCTCGCCGCTCATGCTGTATTCTATTATCTGACCATCGGCCTCGCCGCTGACAAACACCGTGTTCGTCTGCGGGACGTAGCAGATACCCTCCTCGTCGCGGTTGGCATGGCCGCTGGTCATGAAACTGTCGGCGCGTACCTCCTTGATTTTGCCTGTCTCGGCATCCGTGCGGATGGTCATCAGGTGGAAACCGGCCGTCTGCGACTTGTCGTTGGCCACGGCGTAGCGGTCGCCCCCTAACCACGTAATACCGCTGTAGTTGCCGGCTGGCACCGTCTTCGGGTAGTGTCGCTGCTTGTTCAGTACCACCTGCTGGGCTGCTGACGGCAGGACAATCATCATCAACAAAAAGGAAAAAAGGCTTCTTCTCATAACAATTCTTTGGTTTTGCGCTACAAAGATAAATAAAAAAATCTGTTTATCATAGAAACGTATATATTTCTTCAAAAATGTGGTGTGTATAGCTACAATACTCTTGTATAGAAACAAGAGGTGTGGGTATGTGATAATTTACTGAGCAGATGTGCCCTTGTTGACGATTCAGTGGCAGAATCCCCCAACGTCGATCTCCCCAACATCGATCTCCTGAAGTTTTTCTGCTATTTTTTCAGCGAAAAACATTTTATTATCGGAATCTTTTCGTAAATTTGCAGCCAAGAAACAACGCTGCACCTCGTCTTCGACTGGCTCGACCTGCACAAGGACGAGCTGATGCAGAACTGGGAGCGTATGGAAAACGGCGAGGCGCTGGCAAAGATTAACCCACTTGATTGAGACGATATGGAACAGACAAACACTTTGAAATGGGTCACTGCCGCCCGCGTCGTGGGCGACTACCTGCTGGAGCTGGACTTCAACGACGGCCGCCGCGTCATCTTCGACTGCCAGCCGCTTATCAATCAGTACAAGTTCTTTGCTCCGCTGCGAGACAAGGACGTGTTCGCCAGTTTCGCCCTCGACGGCTGGACGGTCACATGGCTCGACGGCACCGTAGACATCGCGCCCGAGCATCTTTATGAGTTGGGGAAAGCTGCGTAATACAACTTGAACTCAGCTTCGCTTCCGACATCAAGCCAATTGCTGTGCTCGTTATTGCCTGCGATATTAGTTATCTTCCACTTACCGACAATAATCTCTTTCGTAAACGACAGAGAAGCCTCGTCATCATCATCGCTGCTACATGCGGTAAAGCCCAAACTTACCAAGGCAATCATTAGGATTGTCATTAAATACTTTTTCATTTCCATGTGCCCTGTGTGCTGTTTTGCACAATCTAAATTGAGAACTTCAGGAAAGCCTCAACCTGTGCACTTAGTGCGGCCCGCTGCTCTTTGCTCAGAATCATGTGGCCTTCTGTCCAGGCCTCCATGTTGAGGACGATGCCCGTCTGCTGCTCCATCACGTCGGCCTTGATGAAGGTGAGCAGTTCCGTTAGCTTCTCACGGCATTTGGCGGTAGCCATCTTACCTCCGGCACCGCTCAGGGCCACCTTCTTGCCGTTGATGACGGTGGGTGTCTCATAGTCGTTGGCTATGAGGGGACGCGACAGCCAGTCGAACAGGTTCTTCACGTGGCCAGGATAGCTGAAGTTGTATTCAGGCGTGAATACCCAGAGGGCGTCGGCCTCCTTGACGGCGGCACGCAGTCGGCTCACAGCCTCTGGCTCAGGAAACTCGATGTCCTGATTGATGAGCGGGACGTCTGAGTAGTCCAGATAAGTTACTTCGGCGCGTGCGCCAATCATCTGCTCGGCCTCGCGGGCCAGCTGTCGGTTGAAGGAGCCTTCCCTCAGCGAACCGACGATAAAAAGGATTCTCTTCGTCATATTGTTCTTAGTTATTGGATTTGTGCGCAAATATACGAAGAAATGAGCAAATGACCAAATGTTATTCGGGAATTTTCGAATGAGATACAATTTGTACCGTCCCATTTTTGTACTTTTCAATTTTTATTCGTATCTTTGCACACAGAGAATGACGATAACAAGTGGATAAGATATCTACACGTATAAAACAATATGATAATGAAACAGAAAAGAAATTTTATGGTTAGAATAGCCTTGGTTGTGCTGATGCTGCTTGGCGTTAGCGTTCAGGCTAACGCCGGCAGCGACCAGACGCTGCGTAAGAACGGTTCGGTTGTCGGACGGATAGAGTCTAACGGCGATGTCCGCATCGGCGGCACCATCAAGGGAAAGTTCGAATCCAACGGCGATATCCGCGTCAACGGTTCCGTCGAAGGAAAGATTGAGTCTAATGGCGACATCCGTAAGCGTGGCTCCATCGTCGGCAAAGTCGAGTCGAACGGCGACGTCCGTATCAGCGGCAGCATTGTCGGCAAGGTGGAGTCTAACGGCGACATCCGCAAGAATGGCTCTGTCATCGGTAAGGTTGAGAACCTCACCGACAAATATCAGGCCGCAGTCATGTACTTCTTCGACTTCTTCGCGTTATAACCGACTTAAAATGCGTCAGCATCCTTGATGGCATCGTATTCGGCTATTGCTTCAGCCATACGGGCATCAAGGTCGGCCAGACGGTAGAGCCCGTCACTATTGACCGTCAGACCGTCAATGGTGACGGGTTGTATGATTGGCGGCTCTTCAAACGAGAGTAGCGCGCGGGCATGCTTCTGCCTGTATTTCGCATAGACCAGGTTAATGGCGACATAGTCTTCGCTGCCGTCGCTCCATTTCTCGAAGACGAGCTTCGAGCCGATGGGCGTGCGCAATTCCAATGCCTGTTCTGTCTCCGGAAGGTTCAAGCGCAAAGCCGCGCTGATGCTGGCTAAGTTGCTGTCGTGACCACAGAGGAACGTGAACTTGCGACCGTCATGGTGCAGTTCCTCGCGGATGCGGCTCACTAACGGATAGGCCATGTTGACGGCAGCACTGTGGGCGGTGAAGAGCAGACCGTCGTACACCTCTTTGATGCCGCAGACAGCCCGCCACTGCTCCTCGGTCAGCTCATGGCCGAAGGCCGTCATGCTCTCGCTCTCGTAGCACTGCAGCACCAACGCGTCGGCCACGCTGTTGGCTAACTTATAGCCGCCACTCATCTTCGGTTCGTCGCCCTTCTCTATTTTGAACTTCGTATCGTCGTACCAGAAGTGCGTCGTGTCGTTCTGCGCTGCCGGCGAGTGTGCCATATCGATGACATCCTCCATCAGCGTCAGCACAGGCTGTACGGACTGCATCCACGTCTGAGGACCACCGTGTATCGTGTTGATCTCGTTGAGAACCTGCTGACGATAGCTGTCGTTCATCTTCGTGAATTTGGGCGTAAACAGCGGGTCCATCTTGTCCTCGTCGAACTTATGCTGAATCTCCACGTTGGCAAAAGGCAGGAAACCGGCAGAGAAATACTTCGCCGTGGCAAACGTGCGCTGGCGCGAGTTGGCATAGAACAGCACCTCGTCGTCCACCGGACGGCAGTTGTCGGGTAACAGTCCTGTGCTAACCACCCATTTACGGAAGAACTGCCCCATCTCCGTCTCCAGTACACCGCCGCGCTGCGACAGCTGGCTGCTGGGCGATGTCCACTTAAACCACTCGTATGGTGTCACCCGCATATAGGCAGCGCCGCCGGATGTCAACGGCGAACGGATATTGTGACGGCTCATCACCACCACCTCTTTCAGTTTGTATTTCGCCCTGAAGTCATCGGAGCGCTCCGTCTGAGCCTGCAGGTTCATGGCAGCCATTATGGCAGCTGCTACCATCATCAAACATTTGTTCATCTCTTTCATTCTTTAATTTGTTCCTATCTGTACAACCGATATGTGGTCTGCAAAGGTAAGAAGAAAAATCGAATGCACAAAAATTAGAACCCTTTATCGTGAAACTTTTGGCTAAGATGATAATAAAATTGTCCAAAAGTGCGTTGATAATTACAGATTGGAACATATATCGATAATAGCTAAAAACTCAAAAAGCAATATGAAAAAGATCGTCATAGGATTATCAGTTATCATTTGTCATTTAACTTCGTTGACCTCAGCCGTAGTGGCGCAAACTGGCTACCCCATCACTCCCGTGCCCTTCACCGCCGTCAAGGTGACGCCTGGCACGTTCTGGGGTCAGCGGCTCGAAGCCAGCCGCAACACTACCATTCCTCTCGCCTTCTCGAAGTGTGAGAGCGAGGGCCGCTACAAGAACTTTGAAAATGCTGCCGCCCACTTGGCTGACCCCTCGAAGGTTTTTAAGGTCAATGGCGTGGGGTATTCGTTCGACGATACCGACCCCTACAAGACGCTCGAGGGTGCTGCCTACATCCTCCAGACATATCCCGATAAGAAGTTGGAAGCCTATTGCGACTCGGTGATAGATATCATCGCGTCGGCCCAGGAGCCCGACGGCTACCTGTATACTGCTCGTACACAGAATCCTGCCGACCCGCACCACTGGGCTGGTGATCGCCGTTGGGTGAAGGAAGAAGACCTGTCGCATGAGCTCTACAACCTTGGCCACATGGTCGAGGGTGCTGTGGCCTACTGGCAGGCTACTGGCAAGCGCAAGTTCCTCGATATCGCTTGTCGCTATGCTGACGTGGCTTGTAAAGAAGTGGGGCCCAACGTCGGACAAATGTGTGTGGTGCCTGGTCATCAGATTGCAGAGATGGCTATGGCCCGCCTGTATTTGGCAACAGGCAAGAAGAAATACCTTGACTTCGCAAAGTTCCTGCTCGACTATCGTGGAAAGACGGAGATAAAGACCGAATACAGTCAGAGTCATCTGCCGGTAGTAGAGCAGGCTGAGGCTGTGGGGCATGCCGTTCGTGCCGCCTATATGTATGCCGGTATGGCCGATGTTGCAGCGCTGACGGGCGACGAAGGCTATATCAAGGCTATTGATACTATCTGGGATAATATCGTTGGCAAGAAACTCTACATCACCGGAGGTATTGGTGCTACTGCCAGCGGCGAGGCCTTCGGAAAAAATTATGAGTTGCCGAATATGAGCGCCTACTGCGAAACCTGTGCCGCCATCGGTAATGTCTATGTGAACTACCGTCTGTTTCTGCTGCATGGTGAATCGAAATACTACGACGTCTTGGAACGCACGCTCTACAACGGTCTCATCAGCGGCGTATCGCTTGAGGGCAACGCCTTTTTCTATCCTAACCCTCTGGAATCCATGGGCCAGCACCAGCGTCAGGCGTGGTTCGGTTGTGCCTGCTGCCCTTCGAACATCTGCCGCTTCATACCCTCGCTGCCGGGCTATATCTATGCAGTGAAAGCCCCCCATTCAGCCCCCGAGGGGGCTACTATAGTGTCCCCCTCGGGGGACGACAGGGCTTCTGTTTATGTCAACTTGTTCCTGCCGAACAAGTGCAATCTAAAGGTTGCGGGCAAGCAGGTGACGCTGAGTCAGACGACGGAGTATCCGTGGAATGGCGACATCACCATCACCGTCGACAAGACCGCTGCCGGACAGTTTGCCATGAAGATACGCATCCCCGGTTGGGTTCGTAATCAGGTTGTTCCTTCTAATCTCTATCAGTACTCTGATAACAAGCGGCCGGGCTATACAGTTATGGTGAATGGCCAGAAGTTTGCTGCGAACGTTACTGAAGATGGCTATTATACTGTCAACCGCAAGTGGAAGAAGGGCGATAAGGTGCAGCTGCACTTCGACATGGAGCCTCGCACCGTGCGTGCCAACAACATGGTTTCTGCAGATCGCGGTATGGTGGCCATAGAGCGTGGACCGCTGGTGTATTGTGCTGAACATCCTGACAACAGTTTCGACATCATGGGTGCACTTATCAATCAGAATCCTCAGTTCCGTCTTGGCAAGAGCGAGATAGCAGGGACACTTGTTCAGACACTTATTACTGATGCCCAGACTTTAAAGTTCAACAAACAGGGAAAACTGGAGGCTCAAGACCAGACGCTGACGCTTATCCCCTATTATGCATGGTGTCATCGCGGCAGTGGTAAGATGCGTGTCTGGATGCCTCAAGATCTCAACGCCACTAATCCCTCACAGCCGGCGACGCTGGCATCAGAGAGCAAGGTGTCTTCTTCGAGCAAAGTGTTTGAAAGGATTGTCAAATGACACCCTTTCATTTTCTACCTCATGTTCAATGTTTTTTCGATGTCATGATGCTCAATACCATATCATCGGTTTTACACATGGCCTCGGCACCAATGCTGGTAAGATTATGAATGCTTTTGTCAACATCGTCATCCACAATTCCTTCATCCTGCGACACGCATTTCCCCTCCATTGCGAGCAGTGCTGACAGCAAGGCAGTGCTAACACCACTTGTAATCTTGAGCGCACACGAGGGTTTGGCACCGTCGCAAATCATACCCGTCAGGTTGGCAATCATATTCTTCACAGCATAGCAGATACGCTCGTAGTCACCGCCCATCAGGTAGGTAATGCCACAACTGGAGCCAATCGATGCTACCACACAACCACAGAGTGCCGACAACTTACCAAGACTCTGCTTGATATAGATAGCCGTCAAGTGACTAAGCATCAGGGCTCGCAGCAGCTCTTCCTCCGTGTTCGTTGTTATTTTATCGGGTCTGAACTGATGTACTGGGTCGACTTTCTTGCGTCCTTACGGTTCTTTGCGGGGCAAAGCGGCAGAGCCGAGCGGCAAGCGACCAGTGGTCGAGCGATATTCAAGTCTTTCACTTGCTTTTAAATTGATTTTAACAGTTTCTCAGCTAAAGGCACATACCAAGTACGGACTTCATCTGCCGTCGGGGTGTGACCACCGGGGAAATGGAACGTCTTATTGTAATGTTCCAAGAACATCGGCTCGAAGTGTGCCAATGTGTCCTGTTCTCCGAATAAACCCCATGTACGGTCTTTGAAGTCGGGGTTGCAGTTGTTGAATTGAACGGCCTCTAATTCTGCAAATTCTTCAATCAAGGCTTCATCAATGACAAAGTTCTGTTTGCCGTCTTTTCGAGGTGACTTATACTGATGTTCGCCGATACGCTGTTTCAGGAAATCCGTCATCTTGAAGTGAGGATTCCCAAGTAAAGCCGGAATACCCACAATGGGAGCAACCATCTGAGCATAGAAAGATCCGCAACTATTGCCAATTAAGAGGTCGGGCTGTTCACGGTCAATCAGTCCACGAATAAAACTGACAGCCTCTTTCGGGTGCATTGGCAAGTCAGGCGTGATAACTTCTGCACGACCCTCGAAAGACTCGCGTAACGCCAAGGCAGGTACGCACTGGCCACTGGCATAGAAACCGTGTAGGAATATAATCTTTTTCATATCGTGAACAAATTCACTTAAAACCAAGGGCAAAGGTACTCATAATTCCACGATTATTTGTATCTTTGCACCAAATATTAGGATAGTTTATGAAAGATTCGATTAAGAGAGAGTATAACGAACAAAAAGAGGTAAAGTCGTTAAAAATAGCAAATTACGACCAAAAATGACAGATTGTTCGGATAAAACAGAAAACAATTGAAAATAAATCATTACCTTTGTGGAATAAAACTATAAGTATGGAAGATATAAACCGACTGAAAGTCGTATTGGTAGAGAAAAAGCGTACTGCGCGATGGCTCTCAATGCAGATGGGGGTTAATCCATCTACAGTCAGCAAGTGGTGCACTAACTCTTCTCAGCCCGATGTTGCAAGTCTGCTTAAGATAGCCGACTTGCTGGAGGTTGATATAAAGGAACTATTGGTTAGAGAATACGAGCAGTTCCTATTGTCAAAGATAAAGAATTGAAGATATGCCTGTTGACAAACAAGTGATAGAACGCTATCGGGTTTTGAACGAGTGCTTCCGGAATCCCTACAGGGATTACACCATCGAAGATCTTGTCGATGAGTGTAACAAGGCATTGCGTAGACTTGATAAGCCTGAGGTGTCAAAGCGCACCATACAAAACGACATAGTCAATATGGAGACAGATTATGGCATCAGGTTAAATGAGAAACTTCGTAAAGGCCGCCAGCGTATATATAGGTACATGAATACCGATTTCTCGATTCATCTTGTCCGTATGAATGATAAAGAACGGCACAAGATTCAGGATGCCATCTATGTGTTGAGGGATTTTGAAGGGGAACCACTCTATGACTGGGCACGAGCTTTCCTCATGCAAATAGAAGGTGGTCTGTTTAATGAAGACAATACACCAGTTGTTTCATTCCAGACAAATCCAGACTTGAAAGGCATTTCGTATTTTTCAGAGCTTTTGCATGCTATTCTCTCCAAAAGGGTGTTGAAACTCAGATATACGCCTTATGGAAAAGAAACGCAGACTGTCAACATCTATCCCTATCATCTGAAGCAGTTCAATGATCGCTGGTATCTTATCGCTCAGACAATAGGCTATCAGTCTTACGCCCACTATGCCCTAGACAGGATTGATGGCATTGAGGAGATTGCCTTACCATATAAGAATGCAGAGGTAGATTTCTCAGAATACTTCGATGACGTGATTGGCGTGACAGTTCCAGATTGTGATGCAGAAGATATTGTCATCAAGGTGACTGGCAAACGATTCAACTATATCCGCACCAAACCCCTTCACCTCTCTCAGCGCATCATCGAAGAAGGAAAGGGCTATGCCGTTATCACCATCAATGTCAAGGTAAACAATGAGTTAGAATCCCTGATACTCTCCTTTGGTGACGATATGGAGGTGATAGCTCCTGCAAGTTTCAGGGAGAGAATAGCAGAGAAAATTCAAGCAATGAATAACAAATATTTGAATAATGCAGAAAACTTGCACAGTAAGTGAGTAATTTTGCAGCCAGAAAACAAGAATTATGAGTAAGATAAGTAAGATAGAAAGCATTAGGCTCAGGAATCATTTCAAAAGCGAGTCTGGAGATTTCACCCCTTGGCTTGCTGAGAATCTTGAATATGTTTCTGAGGCCATCCATTTAAAGCTCGTTAATCCATCGACAGAGCAGACATCTGAGAACTTCCGTGTGGATATTCGTGCCGAATTGGAAGACGGCTCTGGTGTTGTGATAGAAAACCAATTTGGAGACTCTAATCATGATCATCTAGGCAAGATTATCACCTATCGTACTGCTTTCGATGCCAAAGTAGCCATTTGGATAGTTGAAAAAGCAAAAGAGGAGCATGTGGAGGCTGTCAACTGGCTCAACGAAACAGATAACGGTTGCGATTTCTATCTACTCGAATTGCAACTTATCCGTATAGGCGATTCTCCATTAGGCCCCCTTTTCACCATCAAGTCAGCTCCTTCGAAAGAGGCTCGTGAGAAAGGTGAACTCAAACGGCAAGAAACGCGTCGCCATGAAATGCGCTATAAGTTCTGGACAGAGCTGATTAAGGTCTTCAAGGCAGACAAGACGATGCCTGCCTTCAAAAACTCTTCTGCCACAAAAGATAGTTTCATCTCAAGTGGAACTGGTATTGGTGGCGTTCAATGGACATTATGGGTAACCAAAGACTTTGTACGTTGCGAGCTTCGTATTGATAAAGGTAAAGGAGCAGAAGCAGAAAACCTGTCTATTCTTCACAAACTGATGAAGGATAAAGAACAGATTGACAAAGCCTATGGCCCAGGCTTGAATTGGGAAGAGTTAGAGGGCTATCGCACTACTTCTATAAGAACAGAGTTCCCAGGTGGCTACAACAACCCAGAAGAAGAGTGGCCCAACATCATTGCTGAAGACCTCGAATGCACTAAGCGATTTATTGCTGCGCTAAAAGGTCCAGTCTCAAAATTAAAATAAACAATGCAGAAAACCTGCACAGTAAGTAGGTAATTTTGCAGTCGATATTTGATAGTTTCACTAATTTCAGTTTAGATGATACAGGACTTGACAAAAGAAGAGATGCTTTGGCGTTATGATAATCTCATAGAGTTTATATCAAATGAGATTGAAGAAAATGACATTGAAGTACAGCCTGAAGATAAGGATGTTGACCACATCGACGACCTTATTAGAGGATCTCTTGTCTATTTACAGAAAGCTGGTGCCATTAATATCGTTCTTCATAATGATGAGGATATTGACGGTGCCCTGTTTACTGCAAATCGTGAAGAATGTATAAATACATCATGGATTGAACCTGAAGAAGATGCGGTAACCTACCACGATCGTCCAAGTAACAAGGAAATACCAGTTCCTATTCTTTTCGACGAGAAGGGTTATGAGAACTATACTCATATCTCTCTTGTTTTTGACTTCGCCAATTCAAATATTGGGGAACTGTGCAAGAGAATGATAACTTATCTTCGCAATAGTTGTAAGAAGGATGTAAATGTGATAAACTCTGTTGTATTTCTGAAATACTGTGTGACAGGGGAATTTTATACTGCTTGTTATCGTCGAATAATGAATTTTGCTTTCATCGATGATTTCTGGACTTCATCGTTGCAAACCCCTTCTGAAGTAGATGATATTATCGAAATGGTAATGGAAGATCCTGCGCAAGATGTTTATGACCCTTTTATGCGTACAGGAACAAACTTGTTCTATGCTCTTGGCAAATATCATGCTCAAGCCACTAACAAGTATTTCATGTATGCAACTATGTTGTGTGCGGGGGTAGTAGGAATGGACACCGAGCATATAGAATATGCAGATTGTGTTAAAAATTGGGATGCCACTGATTGTGATTTTATCATGGTAACTCCTGAATTTGGGAAAGAGGTTGTTACTTCTGATGGTGAAACAGAATCTATTAGTTCTTTTTCTTTAGAGAAAGTTCTTGGTTCTATGAATATTGAAAATCGTAGAGCTCTTTTATTGTTGCCAGCAAGTGCCCTTTCATCAAATGGAAAGACGGCAAAACTTCGTCATGATATAACAGAAGCCAACTTGCTTGACACAGTTGTGATGTTACCTGCTAATGTGTTTAACAAAACCAGTATTGCAGCCACAATTATCTACTTAAAAACTGGACGTAAGCAGGGTGATCCTATTACATTCGTGGACTTTTCTTCGTTCATCGAAGAAAAAGAAGATTTGGATGAAGAAAAAGATACAATAGATATCGAACGGGTAAAAGAGGCTATTGATAAGAATGATAAAAATTTTATCAATGAGGTCTCTGTGCCCGATGTGAGGGAAAGAGAATATGAGTGGTATGTTCCTAACTACATGGACTATGTAAAGCAAGTACCAGCTGGGTGTCGTAAAATTTTGCTAAGCAAGCTTCTTGAGCCATTGGAAGAAACCGATGGGTCTGCATTAATAGGATGTGTTGTCAGAGAAGATTATCTTGTCTCTAATCCTTTTGAGGAATATGTACAGAATCCTAAACCATTTAAGTCGTCTTTCATATCAAATCTTTGTGAAGACAAGAAGGATGATGATGACGACGATGGTGAAGATGATGATTCTGATAAGTATTACTCGTACAAGGGAACTCCTTTTGTCGTACAATATGGTGAGAAGGAGCTAAAGACATATTACCATGAGTTTGAACTGGGGCTATTTAGGGAAGTAAATGTTCCCAAAAGTTGTCATGCTTATCGAATCAATACCGATTTGATCGATATTAATTATCTCAGACTACGTCTTGCTCAGATTGATAAAGAGTCAAATGGAGAATTGAGACGGAATGGTATTAAGCGCTGGTCTGGTAGCAAAGGTATCAACCCTGTTCTTCTAATACCACTATCTCTGGAGGAGCAGAGACGTATCTATGAGGATGCGAAACTAAACGAGGCTGTCGAAAAGGCAAGAAAAGAGGGATTGGACAAAGCAATCGACTCCATGAAACAAGAGTACATGATGGAGGTTCGTATGCGTAAGCATGACATGAAGCCATTCCTTTCTCAGCTTGATAGCCAGGCAAAGTTAATAACCTTCTATTTGGATAAAATTGAAGGAAATGATGACGTGGTATCTGCAATACGCCAGAAACTGACAGGTATCTCAAATGCTGTGTCTGAACTACGTCTTCATCTTAATCGCCTTACGGAAGAGGATATCTACGGCACACCAGAAGTCTTTAACCCATTAGAAATACTCAATGAGTTGACAGGCACTTTCTCCAACTATTCTGTTGCTATGGAAGTTGATATGGTAGCTCTCAAAGAGGCGCAGATTGATACTCCAGAAATTTTTATAAGTAAGGTCGATTTCTCGACTTTGGCAACTACCATAATAGAGAACGCAGTCAGTCATGCATTCACAGGCGAAGATAAGGATTATAAAGTTCTGATTACTTTGTCTTACAATGCCAACAAGGATGTCTTCACCATAGACTTCAAGAATAATGGCAATCCTATGCCACAAGGCATGGACAAGTTCCGTTATGGGCTTAAAGGTGAAAAAGGTGCCAAGTCACAAGGCTCAGGGCTTGGCGGTTATCGTGTTAAATCAATAACTCGTCATTATAATGGTGATTATGATGTTTTCTGTAACAGAATGCAGAATACCACCACAATACGAGTAATGTTCCCAAAATATAACGCTAATGAATAAATACAAAATACTCTGGATAGACGACCAGTACGAACTCCTGAGTGAGTTGATGGAACGTTGTGAGGTGATGAATGGTTTTGAGGTTACCAAATGTCGCTTTGCGAAAGAAGGTATGAAAACATTTGAAAAGCATCTCGAAGAATGGTCTGCTGTTGTTCTTGACGCAAAAGTTCTAATGGAATCTCTTAATGAGGTGCCTAATCTAAGTGGTTTGCGCTATTGCCGTGATCGTATTAACGAATTAAAGCCACGCCGCTACGTTCCTATGTTTGTCTTTACAGGCCAACCGGATTTAATTTCAAATGAAATGTTTGAGAATATGGTTGACAAGTATTATTCGAAGGGTGATGATGACGATCATCTGATAGAAGACATTATCTCCGCTGCTGACCAGCAGGAAGAAACTCAGATTGTCCATCGGCACCAGGTTGTATTTGATACATGGCCTGAGTCCAGACACGATCTCTTAAGAATATTGAAAATCTTGGAGAATGAGGAATGGCAGAACAATTCTGTTCTTAACGATGTGCGCAAAATAATGAATGATGTTATGATAAGATTATATGAACGTGGCTTTTGTTCTATACAACACGATGGTTCAAATCTGGCGGAATGTAGTAGAATGTTGGGACAGCGTTATATGGAAGAAATTATACCCATATATATTCAAAGGGCTATACATTCTTGTGTTGAGATCACGAATCCTGGCTCCCATCGTTCAAAAACAGATTCTGATGTAAAAGACAATAAAGCTCCGTATTTAGTAAGAAGCTTAATCTATAATATGCTGGATATCCTTTATTGGTGTAAGAATTTACCAGCAATAGAAATGCGAGAAATGGTTATCAAAGCAGTGAATGGAGCAAAACAAAAATTTGAAATTGAACAACAAGATAGAGATAATAGAAGAAGAAATATTAAATAATCCCCACCTATGCAGAAAACTTGCACAGAATAGAATTATCTTTGCAGACGAAAACAATAATATAAAGTAAATATGGCAAAGAAACTAAATAAAGTTCAGAAGGAAGAGACGTTAGAGACTATACTCTTTAACTGTCGTAACAGTCTGCGTGGTAGGGCTGCTATGACGGATAAGCGTGACTTACTGCTGACATTGGTGTTCCTGAAGTTCATTGGTGAACGATTCAAGGGGCAGCAGGAGAAGATTCGTGAAGACTTCAAGAAGCAGGGCATTGATGATGAAGGATTCATCGAAATGCAGTTGAAACGTCCTCAGCACTATCTGCAAGATGGTGTATTCTTCCTGAGTGAAGAGACGTTCTGGGATAACCTGATTCTGACACCTGCAACGGGTATGGCAGTTGCTTTCGATACTGCCATCAAGATGCTCGATGACAATGAGCCGAAGTTGAAGAATGCTTTGCCACAACAGATTTTCACCAAGACACAACTGGAGTCTGGTGTGCTGAAAAGTGTAGTTGACGAGATAGAGAAGATAGACCCTAAACGCTTCGTAGAACACGACTTGATAGGTCGTGTGTATGAATACTTCCTGCAGGCTTTCTCTATCAATGCTGACAAGGAAGAAGGCGAGTTCTATACCCCTCATAGCATCGTAGAACTGATTGCATCCCTCATAGAGCCTTTCGATGGTACAGTCTATGACCCCTGTTGCGGTTCTGGCGGTATGTTTGTTCAGGCAACCAAGTTCATTGAGGCTCATGGTGGAAATACACAGGCTGTGAATGTATATGGACAGGAGTCAGAGCCTGCAACCTATCGTCTGGCAAAGATGAACCTTGCCATTCGTGGCATCAGCTATCATTTAGGTGACAGGGCTGTCTCTACTTTCTCTAACGACCAGCATAAAGATATCAAGGTGGATTACATCATGGCTAATCCTCCTTTCAATTTGAAGCGTTATGCTGATTATGGCGACTTTGAGAACGACCCTCGATGGAAAGGTTATGGCACCCCTCCTACGAGTAATGCCAACTATGCATGGATTCTGCACATGCTCAACAAGCTGAATGTTCAGAATGGTGTTGCAGGTTTCTTACTTGCCAATGGTGCCCTTGACGACGATGACACAAAGGAGATTCGCCAGAAGCTGATAGAGAATGACAAGGTGGAGGCTATCATTGTATTACCTCGCAATATGTTCTACTCTACAGACATTAGCGTAACTCTTTGGATTCTGAACAACAACAAGAAGGGTGGCCCTCGTCATGGACGCATGCTTCGCAATCGTGAAGGGGAAGTGTTGTTTGTAGATCTCAGAACGTGGAATGACAATATCTACGAGAAGAAGTTTGTGAAATTGTCTGAAGAGCAGATAGCAGATGTCTGCAAGATATACTTCGATTGGGCTACAACAGCTTCTGAGAACTATGCCAAGCCAGAACTCTATTATGCAGCCCATCTTGATGAAATCCGCGAGAAAGGTTTCTCTCTTGTTCCCAGCCGTTATATAGAGTTTGTGGATAGAGATACTGAGATAGACTATCAGTCAGCCCTCACGCAGATGAGTCAGCAGTTTGATGCGCTTAAAAAGCGTTGGGATGAGAATGAAGCTACACTTGTAAATGCTTTTAAAGTGTTGGGGTATGGAGAGTAAGGTGAAATGGGTAAGGCTTGGTGATTATATTGAGCAGTGTGACGAAAGAAATGAAGCACTGCAATATGGGCTGGATGATGTCAGAGGTGTGTCAAACACAAAACTGATACAAAAGACAAAAGCCAATATGACAGGGAGGAATCTCTCAACCTTCCATGTTGTTGATAAGAATCATTTTGTTTTCAATAGAAGAACAACAAGAAATGGTGAGCGTTTAGGCTTGGGATTTAATGATTCAGATGAAATATTCATTTTTACGGAAGATTATGTTCATTTCAAAATCATTAATGAAGAGTTATTGGAGCCTACATTCTTGTATATTTTCTTTTTGAGGGACGAATTTGATCGTCAGGTACGATATCATTCTTGGGGAAGCGCTACGGAATTCTTTAATTGGGAAGATATGCAGCGTGTTTTGATTCCTCTTCCTTCTCTTTCCGAACAGCAGAAGGTGGTGAATGCATGGAAGGCATTTAGGGAAATCAAAGAGCAGAATGAAGCGAAAGCAGCTCCATTGATGCAACTCTGCCAAAGCTATATACAGGAGTTAAAACATAAATATCCAGCACAAGAGATTGGGCCGCATATTGAGGAATGTACTGAAAGAAATTACACACTTCAGAGTAAAAACGTAAGAGGTGTCAGTACAGAGAAAGAATTTAGAGTACCACAATCTAGAGTTGATTTTGATAAGTTGGATAATTATAAAGTGGTATATAAAGACCAATTTGTTTTTGTTCCAACTACTGATACATGGCGTTGTCTCGCATTATGTTTAAATAAAGAAGAGAATCCAATAATCGTATCACCTATTTATTGTGTTTTCTCTATCAATCAAGAAAAGATTATTCCTGAATATTTGCACCTTTATTGCAGACGTAAGGAAATTGACAGATATGCGAGATTTCATTCATGGGGAAGTGCTAGAGAAAATTTCAATTTCCCAGATATGCAAAGATTATCAATTCCAATTCCCCCTCTCGACGTTCAGCGTGCCATTGTAAACATCTACAAGTGCGCCAATGAAGCCAAGCAAATAGCAGCAGAAGCAGACAGACTCTCACGAGAAGTCTGCCCAGCATTGTTACAACATGTAATTAATAGCTAAGACTATGGGCAATTATAAAAGAAGGCTTCGTAAAAAACTCGTTCGCGGCTCAAGCATAATGAGGGTATTTGGCTCTTCATATAAATATAAGGAAGAAGCTAAAGAAATTAGAGCAAGTATGAGGCGTGGTCAAAGTAACGGAAAAAAGAAATCTAGGCCAATTAAGACTGAAAATTCTGTTCATGCGATTTCTACCCCTTTTGGAGGAATGAATAAAAGATATTAAAGATTATGGCGAACAAAGGAAAATATTATGAAAGTCAGTTTGAGGAAGCTACCATAGAGCTGTTGCAAGATGCTCAATGGCAGTATACCTTTGGCGATGAGCTGCATCGAAAGTTCACAGCCCCTCTGATTGAAGAGGATTTGCGAACATTCCTCAATGCTCAGTATGCCAAGAAAGGACTGACAGAGGCTGAGATGGATAACGTGGTGGCAAACCTCAGGAACGTTGGTGGCCAGAACGACTACTATGCCTGTCAGAATGCCTTCCTGCTATATCGTGATGGCTACGACTTTACCTATAGCGACAATCGTGATACTCCTTTCCGCATGGAGTACATCGACTTTGAGCATCCTAATCGTAATATATTCCGTTGTGTAAACCAATTCGTGATGGAGCAAGGTCAGGAGAATCGCCGTCCTGATATTCTACTCTTTGTGAATGGTATTCCTGTCTGCATCATCGAACTTAAGAATCCCACAAAAGCTAATGCTACCATAAGGGACGCACACACCCAGATATGCACTCGATATATGAGGGATATTCCTTCTTTGCTTCGCTATTGCGCACTTGCTGTAATCAGTGATGGAGCAAAGAATGCCCTTGGCACTCCTTTCACTCCATTTGAATTCTTCTATGAATGGAAGAAGGTGGAGAATGAGGACAAGGCAGGCAAGGGACTTGACACACTCAGAACACTCGTAAAAGGTGCCTTGTCGCCAACAAGACTGTTGGAGGTGCTTCGTGACTATGTGTATTTTCCTGACCCGTCGAAAGAAGATGATACGACAGAGATAGTTTGTCGCTATCCGCAATTCTTTGCTACCAGAAAACTGAGAGACCACATACTGCAACATCTGCGTAGTGTTGGTGGTGATGGTAAAGGTGGTACATACTTTGGTGCTACTGGATGCGGTAAGACATACACCATGCTGTTTTTGGCTCGTCAGTTGGCTCTTCGCTGCAAGTCACAACTGGGTAGCCCAACGATATTGATCATTGTTGACCGTGAAGATTTGGAGACTCAAAGTGGTAAGCTGTTTGGACGCTCCAAGCGATTCTTGGAAGATGAAGCAGTCAAGGTGTTTGAGAGTCGTCAGGAACTTGCCAATGAGATGACGCTGAGAAAGTCAGGTGGCATCTATATTACCACTATACAGAAGTTTGCTGAGTCAACAGGACTGCTGACAGAACGTAGCAACGTCATCTGTATGAGTGACGAAGCCCATAGAACTCAGAATAATCTTGGCACACACTTGGTTATCAATGATGGCACAAGAAGCAAAAATAGCGAGACGTTTGCCAATGACGAGAAGATAGGTGCTAAGGTGACTTATGGCTTTGCAAAGTATCTTCGTGATGCGCTGCCAAACGCTACTTATGTAGGATTTACAGGTACACCAATTGACGAAACTGTTCATGTGTTTGGTCAGGTGGTCGACCAATACACCATGCAAGAGTCAGAAGCTGATGGCATTACTGTTCCTATCAAGTATGACCCACGCTTGGCTCGTGTATTTATGAATAAGGAACAGGCAGAGAAGGTGGAAGCCTACTACCGTATGTGTGCTGACGAAGGCGCAACTCCAGAAGATATAGCCAAGAGCAAGGCTGCAATGTCGAGCATGCAGGTTATCATTGGTGATGATGATGTATTGGAGAGAGTGGCAAAGGACATTATTGCTGACTACACAAAACGTACAGAGGGTATTGATCGCTTGCAGAAGGCTATGATAACCTGTATTGACAGACCTACTGCTTTCAAACTCTATAAGAAAATGCGTGAGCAGATGCCCTTGTGGTTTGAGAAGAAGAAGGCTTTGAACGAACTCGCTCTGACAGCAGACGAGAAAGAGAAGCTGAATGACGTTGCCTTCGTAAACATGGTAATGACTACCGACAAGGACGATGAAAAGGAACTCTATCAATTGTTGGGAGGTGGAGCCAGCAAGGAATATCGAAAGTTCTTGGATACAGAATTCAAGTCAGAAAAATCAAACTTCCGCATTGCTATCGTAGTCGATATGTGGGTAACAGGCTTTGATGTGCCAAGTCTGACGTTGCTATATAATGACAAGCCTCTGTCGAAACATACGCTGATACAAACTATATCGCGTGTGAATCGTAGGTTTAAGGATAAGGAATATGGCTTCGTCATCGACTATATCGGAATCCGTGAGGAAATGAAGAAAGCCATGAAAAAGTATGGCGGCGAAGTAACTCCTGGCGAAGATCTAGACGTTGCACACGGGATTTTGCAGAATCAATTACAGCTGTCGAAAGAACTGCTCTCAAAGTTAGATTTTACACCATTCTTTGGCACTAATGACCTCGCTCGTCTCCAGTTCTTGCAAGAAGCCGCTGAGTATATCTTGGCAAACACAGTAGAGAAGAAAGGCGAGGTGTCATTCATGAAACGATTTAAGGAGCATGTAAAGCGCCTTCGTTCTGCCTTTAACATATGCAGCCCTGCAGGCATACTTTCAGAAGAGGAAGTGATGTGGTGTCAATGCATGATGGGCATCTGTTCGTATGTCATGAAAATGACTGCTACGGAACACGATGCTGAGAGCATGAACAAACACGTTGAGCAGATGGTGCGAGAAGCTATCCTGGCCAGTGGCGTTGAAAGATTTTTTGAAGAGGGAGAAGAAGAAAACATCTTCGGAGATACATTTGTTCATGAATTGGAAGATGTTAAGATGCCATTTACTAAGTTCCAGTTGCTGTGCAAGTTGGTGGCTAAAGCAATCAAAGCTTATAGTAAGACAAATAAGATTCAAGCAGAGAAATTCCAGATAATGCTTGAAAAGGTTATTGACGATTATAATACTCGCGATAAACTGACCTTCACAAATGAGGTAACAGAGGGTGTGGTAACAGGTGTTGTGAATATTGTAGAAGAAAAGATAAGCACACTTACTGATAAACTGGAACAGATACTGAAAGACCTGAAGGTTGATAGCGAGAAGTTCAAGGAACTGGGTATCACCTTTGAGGAAAAGGCTTTCTTCGATGTCTTGACAGAGGTTAGAGATAACCACAAGTTTGAATATGCAGACGAGCGATGCATAGAACTAGCCAAGAAGATCAAATTGTTGATTGATGATACAGCTGTATATGCAGACTGGCTTAACAATACCAA
The DNA here is from genome assembly GCA_900321965.1 of uncultured Prevotellaceae bacterium. Classification (GTDB taxonomy): domain Bacteria; phylum Bacteroidota; class Bacteroidia; order Bacteroidales; family Bacteroidaceae; genus Prevotella. Next base: position 42,685 of record ONYA01000003.1, on the reverse strand, counting down.
CCTGAGAAACAAGTTGGCTTCGCAGCTTACAATCCTTATCTACAAGGAAGGTTATCCACCAGAGTGGGATGAGGAAGTATTTAAGAAGGTTCTTGATCAGGTAGAGAACTATAAGAAGAACGGCACTTCTAAACTTAAATTCACAAAACTTGCGAATGTAGAAGATGATAAGGATGTTCGCAACTTGATATACAATCGTCTGCAAATGGATGCTAACATCAGCGATATGGAGTTGCAACGAGAAGTGACAGAACTCTATGGTACTCGTTATCCAGATATGGGGCTAAATGACTGGCGACACATCATTGAAGCATATACTCCGATGATAAGAGAGGCTGCTTTATCTAGGGCAAAGGAAGTTTCAATGCGTCTAAAACCGTCAAGAATGGTTGCGGAACCTCTCGAAGAACCAAATAAAGATGAGTAATGAATAGGATAGTACTTATTGGAAACGGGTTCGACTTGGCTCATGGCCTCAATACCAGATATGAAGATTTTATAAACTGGTATTGGGAAAGGAGAGTTGATGGTTTTGTCGGCAATACTACTGTTATTTCCCAAGACCCTTTGTGTAAATTTGAGATTATAGATCCTAGTAATTGTTGGAATATATTTGCCTTTCAATTGCCTCGAGTCTTCCAAAGAATACCAGGAAAAGATGTTGTTCAGTCTATAATCAAAGACACAGAAAGATTTAAATCAAAGTTTTACACTTTCTTTGATAAGATTATTAAAAGTATTGAAACAAAGGGCTGGGTGGATATTGAAAATGAGTATTACTCACTACTCGTTCAACAGACTTTTCCTGTAGTAGGAAATTTGCAGAAGTTGGATCCAAAGATTCTTAATTTCCAGTTGGACTATCTGAAGGCAATGCTCATAGATTACCTTAAAATAGAAGAAAAAAAGGAAGTTGATGTCATTCCCTCTATCAAAGATAAATTATATCGACCAATTAAAAAAAAGGAAATAGCTGTGGCAAATCTTAATTATTCAGGTAGCAGTTATTCTAAAGATTTTGCACCGAATAATATCATGTTATTGAGTTTCAATTATACTAAAACAGAACAACAATACGTAGATTCTACATCAAAAATGCAGGTCAACCATATTCATGGATGTTTGGATGATGCAAATAGCGTAATATTTGGATATGGGGATGAATTAGATTGTGATTTTGAAAAGCTTAAGAATCTGAATGACAATGAATGTCTGCGCAATATAAAGTCTATTAGGTATCTAGAAACGGACAATTATCGAAAAATGCTTGAGTTTATTGAATCTGGTCCTTTTCAGGTTTGCATTATGGGACATTCTTGCGGTAATTCAGATAGGACATTGCTCAATACTCTCTTTGAGCATAGGTTTTGTGTGTCAGTAAAACCATATTTTTACAAGAAAGATGATGGAACGGATAATTATCTTGATCTTGTGCAGAACATTAGCCGAAACTTCACTGATATGAAACTAATGAGGGATCGGGTAGTAAATAAAACATATTGTGAACCTCTCTCTAAATAGTGGGATTAACTTTGCAAACGATATGGACAATATAAACGAAATAGAGATGTTCTCACCCGAAGAGATGCAGTCGCCCTTTGATGCTATCAAAGAGACGGATGGTGAAGGTCGTGAGTGGTGGAACTCACGCAAGTTAGCTCGACTCATGGGTTACCAGAAGTTGCAGCAAGAGAAGGGCTTAGACCTAAAGGAGCACATGGTGGAGATAGAGGAGATGGCGCAACTGAATAACGGTGGCTATCGACAAGTTAAATCCATCAGACTGTCAAGAACTGCCTGTGTGGCAATAGCCTTGGACGCTGACCAGAAGAAACCTATTGTAAAAGCTGCTAAGGAATATTTCACCAGTAAAATGAACTCTCAGAAGTTGGCAACAAGCTTTGAGGGTAATGTCTTGATCTATCGTTCGAGCACAGGTAGGGTGAATGTGAACGTGCTTTTCAGTCAGGATACATTTTGGCTTTCTCAGAAGCGAATGTCTGAGTTGTTCAACGTTGCTCTTTCAACGATTAACTATCATCTGACTCAGATTGACGAGAGTGGTGAAGTGCAATTGTCCACAGCAATTCGAAAAATTCGAATTCCGTCGGACAATTGCGATGAACAGGGCGTTCTGCTATATAATCTTGATGCCATCATCGCTGTTGGTTATCGTAATTCCGTTGAATTGACTTCGTCGATCCCTGTGTGATCCCGCAGGGATTGGCGTTGCCTTTCCCAGCCCTGCCACGGGCAGCTCTGACATCCAAATAAAATGGACTTCAACTGAAAACAAGTTTTCGTCGAAGTCCATTTATTCGTATGTGATCCCGCAGGGATTCAAACCCTGGACCTTCAGAACCGGAATCTGACGCTCTATTCAGCTAAGCTACGGGACCTTGTATGCTTTGAAAGCGGGTGCAAAGGTACTACATTTAATTGAGAATTGAGAAACGAGAATTGAGAATTATGATTTCTTAACCATGTATGAACTGGCACAAATAGTTAGCGAAAATCAAGAATGAGTGACGTTTTGCAAAAATATTTCGTTATTTTGTTTGCAATTTAATATTTAATAGTTACCTTTGCACGCAAAATTGAAACGAAACAAAATGAGCAAATTAATTAAACCCATAAACTATGAGCGTCTGATTGACACGAAACAGACGGAACAGGGTATCAAACTGATTAAGGAATTCTTCCAGCAGAACTTGTCGACGGAGTTGCGTTTGCGCCGTGTGACGGCACCGCTTTTTGTGTTGCAGGGCTTAGGTATTAACGACGACCTGAACGGCGTGGAACGCGCCGTGACGTTCCCAATCAAGGATTTGGGCGAAGCCCGTGCTGAGGTGGTCCACTCATTGGCTAAGTGGAAGCGTCTGTCGTTAGCAGAGTATGGGATTGAGCCTGGTTATGGTATTTATACGGACATGAACGCTATCCGTGCTGACGAGGAGTTGGACAATCTTCACTCGCTGTATGTTGACCAGTGGGACTGGGAGGCGGTCATCCGTAAGGAGGATCGTACTGTGGCCTTTCTGAAGGATGTAGTGGAGCGCATCTACGCCGCCATACGTCGTACGGAGTACCTGACGTGTGAGACCTATCCTCAGCTGAAGGCTTTCCTGCCGGAGAAGATCAAGTTCATTCATGCCGAGGAGTTGCTGAAGATGTATCCCGACAAGACGCCGAAGGAGCGCGAGGATGCTATCTGCGAGGCCTACGGTGCTGTATTTATAATAGGTATAGGTGGCGAGCTGGCCAACGGCGAGAAGCACGACGGCCGTGCGCCCGACTATGATGACTGGTCGACGGTAGCCGAAGATGGCCGTAAGGGTCTGAACGGCGATATCCTGATTTGGTATCCCGTGCTGGGTCGTTCGTTCGAACTGTCGTCTATGGGAATCCGTGTAGACAAGGAGTCGTTGCTGCGCCAGCTGAAACTGGAACATCAGGAGAGCCGACAACAGCTCTATTTCCACCAGCAGTTGCTGAACGATAAGCTGCCGCTCTCGATAGGTGGCGGTATCGGTCAGAGTCGTCTCTGTATGGTACTGTTGCACAAGGCTCACATCGGCGAGATTCAGGCTTCGATATGGCCTGACGATATGCGCCAGGAGTGTAAGGAGTTGGGTATGCCGCTGATTTGATTGAAAATTGAAGATGCCACCTGCGTTTACGGCGAGTAAACGTTAAAAGGTGAAAAATATGGAGTGGAAAGCGTGGCTTTTCACTCCTTTTTGTTATCTTTGCAACTTCAATAGCTATTGAATTATGGAAGAATATATTGTCTCAGCACGAAAATACAGGCCGATGTCGTTCGACACGGTGGTGGGACAGGCTGCTCTAACGACGACGCTGAAGAACGCCGTCAAGTCGGGCAAACTGGCCCATGCCTACCTGTTCTGCGGCCCGCGTGGTGTAGGTAAGACGACCTGTGCCCGTATCTTTGCGAAGGCCATCAACTGCCAGAACCCGACGGCTGACGGTGAGGCTTGCAACGAGTGTGAGTCGTGCCAGTCGTTCAACGAACAGCGGTCGCTGAATATCTTTGAGTTGGATGCTGCGTCGAACAACTCGGTGGAGCACATCAAGACGCTGATGGAGCAGACGCGCATCCCGCCGCAGTTAGGCAAGTACAAGGTTTTTATCATCGACGAGGTCCACATGCTGTCGACGGCTGCTTTTAACGCCTTCCTGAAGACACTGGAGGAGCCGCCCGCACATGTCATCTTCATCTTGGCAACAACGGAGAAGCACAAGATTCTGCCGACCATCCTGAGCCGTTGTCAGATATACGACTTTGAGCGGATGACGGTGCAGAATACCGTTGCTCACTTGAAGCACGTGGCCGAGAAGGAGGGTATACAGTATGAGGAAGAGGCGCTGGCCGTCATTGCCGAGAAGGCCGATGGCGGTATGCGCGACGCCCTCTCCATCTTCGACCAGGCCGCTTCGTTCTGTCAGGGCAACATCACCTATCAGAAGGTGATAGAAGACCTGAACGTGCTCGACTCAGAGTATTACTTCCGGCTGGTAGACGATGCATTGGCGAATAAGGCCAGCGAGGCGATGGTGCTGCTGAACGATGTCATCAACAAAGGCTTCGACGGCGGTCTGCTCATTCAGGGACTGGCCAAGCATGTGAGGAACGTGCTGATGGCCAAAGACCCGCAGACGCTGCCTCTGCTTGAGGTGAGCGACCAGCAGCGTCAGCGCTATCAGCAGCAGGCTCAGCAGTGCCCGACACCTTTCTTATATAAGGCGTTGCAGCTGATGAACCAGTGCGACATCAACTATCGGCAGTCCAGCAACAAACGGTTGTTGGTAGAGCTGACGCTGATAGAGGTGGCCCAGATTACTCAGCCCGAGGAGGGGCCTGCCAGTGGGCGTAAGCCCAGAAGACTGAAATCCCTGTTTAAGCAACTGATGCAGCAGACGCAGCCCCGAAAAGCGGCCCCGCAGGTAGCCGCGGCAGCGCCTAAGCCTCAGACAGAAGAGCGGAGTGCTCAGAGCACCCAGGGTGTTCAGAGCACTCAGAACGTTCAGAAAGTTCCTGCCAGTCAGCCTAAGTTGAAGGTGTCGTCGTTGGGCACCTCGTGGAACAATCTCCGTAAGGCGGGAAAGATGAATATCTTGCCGGGTACACCAGGTATTGAGGCCGTCAATCGTCATCAGGAGGATGTGCCGTTTACGCAGGAAGACCTGGAGCTTCAGTGGTTAGCGATGTGCAACCGTATGCCTCAGCAGTTGGTGGGCATTGCTACGCGTATGAAGAATATGAACCCTGTTATCGTTGAACTGCCCAAGATAGAGGTTGTGGTGGGCAACGAGCTGGTAAAGGATGAGATGGAGAAAATCCGCGGCAGCATCTTGAACACGCTGAAGCGCGATCTGCATAATAGCACCATTGAACTGATTATCAGCGTTGACGAGCACCACGAGGAAGTGAAGATACTGACCCGTCTTGAGCAGTTCGAGGAAATGAGCAGGATGAACCCCTCTATTGAAAAGCTGCGTGAAGCATTTAATTTGGAATTGGCATAGTAAAAAGAAAGAAGAATGAAAGTCATCAAGAACTTTATGGCTATAGTGGGCAAGGTGTGGCACCTGCCTTTCGTGAAATACGGCGTGATAACGATCGTCGGTGTCGTGTTGGTGGGCTTTGTCGGCCAGAACAGTATGCTGGCCCACATGCGTAATATGCAGTATATCGGTGAGTTGTCGGAAGAGATTGACGAGTATAATGCCCGTGCAAGAGAGGATATGCGTCAGATTCGTGAACTCGACCGCAATCCGAAGGCCCTGGAGCGCATCGCCCGCGAGCGTTATTTCATGAAGCATGACGATGAGGACATCTTTGTGCTGAGCGACGACGAACGTGAATCATCATCAGTGACAGTAGAGAATGAAGCAACTGAATAACTGGCAGAATGCCATCTTCCTCACGGGTGCCTTGCTGATGGTTGTCGGGGCGGGCGCCAGCCTGCCCGGCTGGTCGGCGGCTCCCTATCTGTTTGCCTTGGGCGCTTTGGGCTTTACGTCGATGCAGATGCTTCAGCGTTATGAGGGTCAGAACTTCGTCATCCGCCGTCTGCGTCGCATCATGCTGCTCAGCGACGTTCTGTTCTTAGTGTCGGCCCTGCTGATGTTTGCCAGTCAGGGCAATGCGTTGCACCTGTCTCATATCACCTATCTGCAGTATGTGTACAACAAGTGGGTGGTGACGTTGCTCATTGCAGCTATTTTGCAGCTGTATACAACCCACAGAATCAGTCATGAGTTGGAAAAAGAGGTCAAAAAACTATAAAAGTTTGCGCAAATGTTTTAAATTGCGCAAATTTTTTTTCGTACGTCAATATAAGGTTGTACATTTGCAGCTGAATGAAATTGCAGTTTTATGAATAAAATCATCTATGGTCTGGTCATTGCCTGTTCGTTGGTATCCTGTGCGGAAAGTTTTTCTGTACACGGAGCCTCTTCAGTCTCTGCCCTTGATGGAAGCAAACTCTATCTGAAGACCATCAAGAATAATGAAGTTAAGAGTATCGACTCCTGTGAGGTGGTTCACGGGCAGTTCCGTTTTGCCGGACTGCTTGACACCATACGTATGGCCAACCTCTTCATGGATGATGAGAGCATCATGCCCGTTGTGTTGGAGCAGGGTGAAATCAATATCAGGATTGACAATGCTTCGCAAACCGTCAGCGGTACGCCCCTCAACGATAAGCTGTATGATTTCATCGACTTCCACAATCAGCTTGACAACCAGATGGAAGAGCTGTCGCACAAGCAGAGTCAGATGCTTTTAGAGGGCATCGACGAGGAGACTATCAACCGTCAGCTCACTATTGAGGCCTCAGAGATAGCCCGTCGCGAGGATAGCCTGGTGACCAACTTCATCATCGAGAACTTCGACAATGTGCTTGGCCCCGGTGTCTTTATGATTATGACTGGCAGTTACCGCTATCCGATACTCACGCCCCAGATAGAGGACATCATGAGCAAGGCGACGGATAAGTTCAAGAACGATCCCTATGTGAAGGACTACTATCAGGTGGCTACTGAGAACCAGGCCCGTCAGAATGGCTTGCATGAGGTGGAGCCTCAGCCCCAGCCCAAAGCCCCTCTGACCACCGCGCCCCTGACCACCGCGTCGTTTACCAATGCGCCGCTGACCAATGAGAACACTGATTGAAGGCGGCACGATTGTCAATGAAGGAAGAACGTTCGACGGCTCCATCGTCGTCGACGACAAAAACATCTTATCAATAACAGAAGGCTTTACACGTCCCGATGTGGCTGTCGATGAAACGATAGACGCTTCGGGATGCTTCATATTGCCGGGCATTATCGACGACCACGTCCACTTCCGTGAGCCGGGACTGACCGACAAGGCCGACATCGACAGCGAGAGCCGTGCCGCTGCCGCCGGAGGTGTCACCACCTATTTTGATATGCCCAACTGCGTGCCTCAGACAACGACCTTGGAGGCTTTGGAGGACAAGTTCCGTTTGGCGGCAGAGAAGAGTCATGTGAACTATAGCTTCTTCTTCGGTGCCACCAACGACAATAGCGACCTCTTCGCATGCCTTGACCGTAGCCGCATTCCGGGCATCAAGCTCTTTATGGGGTCGTCGACGGGCAACATGCTCGTCGACCGTCGTGAAGCCCTTGACCGCATCTTTGCTACTGCCGGCCTGCCCATTATGGCCCATTGCGAGGACACGGCCATCATCAACCGTAATATGGCGGCGGCCAAGCAGCGCTATGGCGACGATCCTGACGTCAGGCATCATCCTGAGATACGTAGTGAGGAAGCCTGCTATGAGAGTACCCGCCTGGCCGTGGAGTTGGCACAGAAGCACCACGCCCGTCTGCATGTGGCCCACGTGACCACAGCACGCGAGCTGGAACTGTTTGGAGAGAGGAGGAATGAAAGAGGAGAGAGGAGAGAGGAGAGAGGAGAGAGGAGAGAGATTACTGCTGAGGCTACTGTAAGCCACCTTTATTTCTCTGACCGCGACTATGCCCAGCTCGGCACGCGCATCAAGTGCAACCCGGCCATTAAGACCGAAGGCGACCGCGAAGCCTTGCAACAGGCATTGAACGACGGTCGCATCACGGTGATAGGCACCGATCACGCTCCCCATCTTCTTTCACAGAAAGAGGGCGGTTGCGCCCGTGCTGTCAGTGGCATGCCGATGATTCAGTTCTCGTTAGTGACGATGCTCGAACTTGTTGACCGTGGCGTACTGTCTATCGAGCGGCTGGTCGAGCTGATGTGTCACAATCCGGCCCGACTGTTTGGCGTCTGCCAGCGAGGTTTCCTGCGTTCTGGCTATCGTGCCGATTTGGTGATGGTGCGTCCCGACCGCGCTTGGACATTGACGAAGGACAGGATTCTGAGCAAGTGTGGCTGGAGCCCGATGGAGGGACATACCTTCATGTGGCAGGTGGAGCGTACCATCTGCAACGGCCATACCGTTTATCATCAGCGCCGTGTTGACGACAGCTATATTGGCGAACCCGTAAACTTTGAACACTAAACGTTGAAGATTGACTATACCATAACCGACGTAGCCCCCTATATCAACTGGATATACTTCTTCCATGCTTGGGGTGGCAGCCGTATGCCGCAGCAGGGTAGGGCGGAGTTGCAGGCGGAGGCTGAGGAGCGTCTGCGCCGTTATGCCGATTGCTACCGCGCCCATGCCGTTTTCGAGCTCTACGATGCTTATGGTGATGATGACGATATTGTGGTTCGAGGTTCGAGGTTCGAGGTGCGAGGTACGAGGTGCAATGAGCGAGATACGAGGTGCGAGGTGCGAGGTGCTAGAATACCTTGTCTGCGTCAACAGCAGCAAGGCAGCGAGTTCCTGTGCTTGGCCGACTTCGTCGGTAAGCAAGACAAAATAGGCGTCTTCGCCACAACCGTCGACCACGGGTTTGAAACCGACTTCGACGGCGACCCGTATGAGCGGATGATGATGCAGCTGATAGCCGACCGGCTGGCTGAAGCTACGGCCGAACGCCTGCATGAGGAGGTGCGGAAGCGCTATTGGGGCTATGCGCCCGACGAACGGCTTTCCGTCAGCGAGATGCAGCAAGAACGGTGGCAGGGCATACGTCCTGCCGTGGGCTATCCCTCGCTGCCTGACACGAGTCTGAACTTTGTCATCGACCAACTCCTCGACCTGCATCAGATAGGCATCCGTCTGACAGAGAGCGGGGCCATGAAGCCTCATGCCAGTGTCAGCGGACTGATGCTGGCTCATCCGGAGGCCCGCTACTTCAGCATCGGCAAGATTGGCGAAGACCAACTGGCCGACTATGCACGACGTCGTGGCGTACCCGTGGAGTTGATGCGTAAATTCTTAGGAGGAAACTTATGAGTGAGAGCTTGCTGATGATACTCTTGGAGCCCGACACCTACCTGTGGCTGTCTGCGTTGGCATTGGCTGTGCTGACACTGCCCTTGATTGTTTTCTGGCGCCGTATGCGTCGGCGTCGGTGGCTGCGCTGTTGTCTGTTGCTGGCGCTTCTGTGTTTCTGGTATGTCCTGCTGTATGGTACTTTCGTGGGTGTCCGCCAATTGGACGTCCGTCAGGTGGAGTTTGCGTCGAAAGACCTGCCGGCAGCCTTCGATGGCTACCGCATCGTACAGTTCAGCGACGCTCACGTACACTCGTTCGACGGTTGGCGTCGCCCTTTGCTGAGCCGGGCTATCGACAGTATCAACGCCCAAGGAGCCGACCTGATTGTCTTTACTGGCGACTTGCAAAACAAGCAACCCTCGGAAATCGCTCCCTACCTCTCGGAACTGGCCCGTCTCAAGGCTAAGGACGGCGTGCTCTCCGTGTTGGGCAATCACGACTATCCTATGTATATTGATGCCGACCCGTATCAGCAGGCCTTGAACCTTGAGGCGGTCGTCTCGCAGGAGTCGAAAGCCGGTTGGAACGTGCTGCTCAATGGTCGTCGCACTATCCGCCGCGGTAATGACTGTATTTACGTGGCTGGTATGGAGAACGACGGCGAGGGCCGTTTCCCGCAGTTGGGCAGTATCAACGAGGCACTCCACAGCCTGACCCGTCAGACGTTTGTCGTCATGCTTGAGCACGACCCTACGTCGTGGCGCCGAAAGATTCTGCCCCACAGCCATTGTCAGCTCACCCTGAGCGGCCACACCCACGGCGGGCAGTTCTCGCTGCTGGGACTGTCGCCCGCTGCTTTCAATTATCATGAATATGCTGGCATGTATTATGCGGGCGACCGCGCCATCAATGTCTCTTCAGGACTGAGTGGTGTCGTTCCCTTCCGTTTCGGCGTTAATCCCGAAATTGTTGTCATCACGCTGAGAAGATTGAAGATTGAGAATTGAAGATTGAAGATTGAAAATTGAAAATTATGAAATACTTGTATCGTGTTTATCAGCTTTTGGTTGGCGTGCCCGTCGTCATCTTGATCACCATCGTTACAGCCATTGAGATTGGTGTGGGCTGTGCTATAGGCAATGGCCATTTCTGGAGTTACTATCCTGGCCGTTGGTGGGCAAAGGTCATTCTCCGCACCCTTCTTATCCCCGTGACCGTCGAGGGTCGCGAGAATTTGGAGAAGAACCAGTCGTATGTCTTCGTGGCCAACCATCAGGGTGCCTTCGATATCTTCCTCATCTATGGTTTCTTGGGTCGCAATTTCAAGTGGATGATGAAGCACCAGATTCAGAAGATTCCCTTTGTGGGCTATGCCTGCCGCAAGTCTCACCAGATTATGGTCGACAAGCGAGGCGTCAGCAAGATCAAGAAAACCTACGACGACGCCCGCCGCATCTTGGAGCAGGGCTACTCCGTGACAGTCTTCCCCGAGGGAGCCCGCTCCTTCACGGGCCACATGGGTAGCTTCAAGAAGGGCGCCTTTGCGCTGGCCGACGAGCTGCAGCTGCCCGTTGTGCCGCTCACCATCAACGGCTCGTTCAACATCCTGCCCCGAATGCGCGACTGGCATTTCATCTCATGGCATCCCCTGCACCTCACCATCCATCAGCCCATCTACCCCGTAGGGCAGGGTCCTGAAAACGTCAATGCCACCATGCGTCAGGCGTACGACAGCGTGATGTCGGGATTAGTGCCAGAGTATCAGGGCTTCGTCGAGAACCCTGACCAGTGAATGTTCTCTCGCGCGCACGCGCGTTACGTGTAAGTTTTTCAGTTTGGTGACACCTCTAACACCAACCCTGATTATCAGCAGGTTAGCGAAGGGTTTGCCCGCACCAATGCCCGCACCAATGCCCGCACCAAGTGTCGCACCAGTGGTCGCACCAACCCTTTTCGCCAATGTAGTTCAAACGCAATATAATGAAATAAACTTTTTGGAAACGAATTTGAATAATTGAAATAATTTTATCCACGATTTTAATAATAATTATTCGCAGGCGAAGCGTATAACGAGTCTTCAAATCCCCACCATTATAATTATTCAAATTCATGGGCATAATTATAATAATTATTCAAATTCGTTTCAAATATATCATTGTTTATTCGGGTGACTATGTTTCACGCCAAAGTCGGAAACGTACAAGCCGCTCGTGAAAATTTCCCGGCCTCTCGTAAAAAAATATCGGCCTCTCGTAAATGTTTCACGGCCTGGCATAATCCCTTGGTGTCACCTCTGGTGCGACTATAGGTGTCACTTAACTCAAAAAAATAGCCACTGATTTTCAGTTAGTTAAGTGCCAGGTGTAAGAGGTGAGGGTATATCATATTTTAATAGGGTAAGAAATGCCGGTTTGAATCATATTCTTCGAAGTCCTGCCACTTCGGAGATTTTTTGTGTTTATTTTTGGATGTTTCAGGATTATTCCTTATCTTTGCAGACGTTAATTTAGTTAATACCTTATTTTAGAAATGATGAACAATGCAGATTTTTGGGCTTCCGTCCGCGCCATCATCGCCGAGGGCTTCACGCCTGAAGGTCTGCTAATGTTGGACACTTATGCAGCAGAATTCATTAGTAGGCGGTTGGTATATCAACGATTTTCACCGCAAGAACAGCATGGCTGCGCAACGGGAGGTCATGCAAATGTCGTTGCATCCTTGCTCGCGGGAGCAGAAGCTGGCTCAGATAGCCAAGATTCGTCAGCACTCAGCGACTATGAAAGAGAGTGCCAATGCGGAGCGAAGCAGGAAGCAGCAATAGAGAAGTGGGCTAAGGCTGTAAACCTTTGGATGGATAATGTCGACAGATGTTTACCTCAGACTCTTGGTGAGCAGATTGCAGAAGGTGGAGAGGCAAAGGTTTATGATCATGGTTCAACGTTAATTAAGTCCATTGGTTTGGATTATTTCATCCAGCCAATTTTTGCCCTTGACCGCATTGCTCTCCACAACACTTACTTCCCTGAAACGCATCTCACCACCGTCGGCTTTGGCCGCGACCATAAAGGAGAGTTTAAGATAATTGCAGAGCAACCATTCATTAATGGCCAGCCCGTTAGCGATGCAGAGATTGCTGAGTTTATGTGTCAAATGGGCTTTGAACTGAAGAACCCTCGCAATTGGACTTACGCCACGCCAGACATTTATCTGAGTGATATGCATGATGAGAATGTTATCCGTTCTGTAGCAGGCTCTATTTTTGTTGTTGACTGCGACATCCGCATCAATACGCCAGAACTTCGAAATGGCGGAACGAGGGCATTAACGACAGAGGTGTCATTTATATGAGATTGAAGATATATTATTAAAGGTGTAATCCATCATTAATTGACGATGACTATGACATAGCGACAAACGAAAACGGGACGTTGTGCGGTGCCAGGCGCCGCCCGCCCAAGGGGACATTTAACTCAATTTACTAACCTAATAGGAATCGAGCGTCGCCCCGTCCGCAGTCTTTTTAGATACTTGAGCTTTCGGCTCTTGTCTCTCTCAATTCGAATACCGCCAAATATTCAACCCTGAGAGCAAGCAGTTCAGAAATGGCTCAAAGATTGCAAGGGTATGCCCCTGAGTTTCAAGGACGTGAAGCATTATGGCAACATCATCTATGTGTTCCAGCAGACAGAGCGACTGATGGGCGATATAGATAACCTAATGAAAGAATAATTGCGATATATGGCAAAGAAAAGCAAGAATAAAGATACAGAGGTTATCACAAATTCTTTCCTTGAAAGCGACCAGAGGTCGAGCGGTGATAACCAACAGCTTGCGGTCACAAATTGTGACCTCAAAAATATAAATATAGAGAGTCTTATTCATACTATCAGAGGACAGAAAGTGATGCTTGACTCTGACTTGGCAATGCTGTATGGCGTTGAGACGCGTGCTTTGAATCAGGCAGTAAAACGTAATTTAAGACGCTTCCCTGATGATTTCATGTTCCATGTTACAAAAGAGGAATGGCATGCTTTAAGATCACAAATTGTGACCTTAGAAGATTTAACATCACAAAATGTGATTTTAAAGAATGGACGTGGACAGCATCGTAAATTTATGCCTTACGCTTTCACTCGCAATGGTATAGGCATGCTCAGTAGCGTACTGAGGTCTGGAACAGCAGTAGAGGTGAATATCCGTATTATGCGTGCTTTCACGGCTATACCTGACATTGTGAATAACAATGTTCTGATGATGCAGCGCATCCTTAACATTGAACAGCACCAAACGGAGACTGATGAAAAAGTTAATCAGATTATAACCACTATAGAGAAACGTCTTCCAGAGCAACAGCCTGAGCAGATTTTTGCCACAGGATGCATTTGGGACGCATGGACTTATGTGTCAGACTTGGTGAGGAGTGCTAAGCAGCGGATCGTTTTGATAGACAACTTCGTGGATGACCGTGTGCTGTCTCTATTGGATAAGCGCGTGGATAATGTGGAGGCAACGATTCACTCTCGTTACTACGACCCGTTCCTAACCGATTTGAAGAAGCACAATGAGCAGTATCGCGAAATCCAGTTCGTGCAACTGCCACAAAAGAACCACGATAGATTCCTGATTATCGACGATGATGTCTATCTGCTTGGTGCCAGCGTGAAGGATATGGGTGTCGGCATGTGTGCAGTCACAAAGATGAAGGTGTCGCCAGAAGTGATTTTACAATTGTTGAAATAAGGTCCTTCACAGGAATGTTTGCTTAATATGTCAATACAAATTGCTAGAGAGGGATGATGACTTTCCATGAATTCAACCGTAAGCAAAGGTTGGTTTGGGGCTGGTACTACTCGACGATGGGAGGATACTTGCGGGTCCAGCCGTCCCAGCGCAGGCGCATGACGCCGAAGAACGCCTCGCCGAAGATGCCGCCCGACATTTTCGAGGTGCCTTCACGGCGGTTAACGAAGATGACGGGCACCTCCTGAATCTTGAAGCCACACTTGTAGGCCGTGAACTTCATCTCTATCTGGAAGGCGTAGCCCTTGAAGCGTATCTTGTCGAGCTCGATGGTCTTCAGCACGCGCCGACGGTAGCACTTGAAACCGGCGGTGGTGTCGTGAACCTTGAAGCCCGTCACCATACGGACGTATTTCGAGGCGAAGTACGACATGAGCACACGGCCGATGGGCCAGTTGACGACGTTGACGCCGCTGACGTAGCGCGAGCCGATGGCCACGTCGTAACCCTCGTCGGCGCAGGCGCTGTAGAGTCGCGGCAGGTCGTTGGGGTCGTGGCTGAAGTCGGCGTCCATCTCGAAGATGTAGCCGTAGTCGCGCTCCAGTGCCCATTTGAAACCGGCAATGTAGGCCGTGCCGAGTCCCAGCTTGCCGCTACGCTCTACTAAGAACAGGCGGTCGGCGAACTCGTCGGCCATCAGGCGCTTCACGATATCGGCTGTGCCGTCGGGTGAACCGTCGTCGATGACTAAGATGTGGAAACACTTCTCCAGACCGAAGACGGCCCGGATGATTTTCTCCATATTCTCCTTCTCGTTGTAGGTCGGAATGATGACAATACTATCGCTTTCGTGCATAGTTTGATGAATTTTGTTGGCAAAGTTACGAAAAAAAAGCGATATGCAATAGGTTATCGAAGTTTTTTTAGTAATTTTGCATCGCTTTAAGCAATGACAATACAAGAATTATGTAAGCAGTATGCCAGCAGACCGCAGGTGAAGGCGCTGGCAAAGACGATGGGCAAAACGGGAGAACGCCGTATTGTCCTTGACGGTTTGTCGGGTTCGTCGGCACCGTTAGTGTTTGGCAGTCTGGCTGAAATAGCGCAGGCAACTATTCTCTTTATTCTTCAGGATGCCGAGGAGGCGGGCTATTTCTATCACGACCTGACGCAGCTGATGGGCACCGAGCGCGTGCTCTTCTTCCCGTCGAGCTATAGGCGGTCGGTGAAGTATGCCCAGCGCGACGCCGCCAACGAGATACTGCGTACGGAGGCATTGTCACAAATGAGGAATGGCCATTCTTCATTATATATTGTCAGTTATCCCGAGGCTGTGGCTGAGATGGTGGTGACGAAGAAGCGGCTCGACAGCCGCACCCTGACGCTCCGGACGGGGCAGACCATCAGCACCGCCACTATCGAACAGACGCTGCAGGACTTCGGCTTCCGCGAGGTCGATTACGTCTACGAGCCGGGGCAGTACGCCCTGCGCGGCTCTATTCTCGACGTGTACAGCTTCAGCAGCGAGTTCCCCTTCCGCATCGATTTCTTCGGCGACGAGATAGACAGCGTCCGCACGTTTGAGGTGGAGGACCAACTGTCGAAGAGTCGTCGTGAGCAGGTGGATATCGTGCCCGAGTTGGCTGGTGAGACCGAGGACAAAGAGTCGCTACTCAAGTTCCTGCCAGAGCAGACGTTGCTGGCCTTCAAGGACTACGCTTACGTGGCCGATGCCGTTGACCGCACGTATCAGGAGGGTTTTTCGCGTCAGGCCGTCACCGAGCGTATGGAAGCTGCGACCACCGAGATGGAGCAGCACGAAATAGAACAGCAGCTGCGCCGCGAGTGTCAGCTGATAACGGGTGCCCAATTCCGCGACGAGGCCGAACGTTTCCGCCATATATTCCTTTCTGGAAAGCAAATGAGAAATGAGGCTGCGCAACATTTCTCATTCAACACCAAGCCCCAACCTCTGTTCCACAAGAATTTCGACCTGCTTTCGCAGACGTTGGAAGACTATATCCTACAGGACTTCCAGCTCTTTATCCTCGCTGACAGTCAGAAGCAGCAGGAGCGATTGAAAGACATTTTAAGTGAAAAGAGAGTTTCATTCATCCCCGTCGACAAGACGTTACACGAAGGATTTATCGATGTCGATGCCCGTGCCTGCTTCTTTACCGACCATCAGATTTTCGACCGCTTCCATAAGTACAACCTGAAGAGCGACAAAGCGCGTACGGGTAAGATGGCGCTGACGCTGAAGGAGATACAGCAGTTTGAGATGGGCGACTACGTCGTCCACGTCGATCACGGCGTAGGCAAGTTCGGCGGACTGGTGCGTATGCCCCAGGGCGATGGCTACCAGGAGATGATAAAGATTACCTACCAGCGTGGCGATGCCATCTACGTCTCCATCCATTCGCTGTATAAGGTGTCGAAGTACAAGTCGCAGGACGGCGGCGAGGCGCCCCGCTTGTCGACCCTCGGCACCGGTCAGTGGGAGCGCCTGAAGGAGCGAACCAAGAAGCATATCAAGGACATTGCGCGCGACCTCATCAAGCTCTATGCCCGTCGCCGTCGCGAAAAGGGATTCGCCTTCAGTCACGACAGTTACCTGCAGCACGAGCTTGAGGCTTCGTTCCTCTACGAGGACACCCCCGACCAGCTGAAAGCTACGCAGGACGTGAAGGCCGATATGGAGAAGGCCCAGCCGATGGACCGCCTGGTCTGTGGCGATGTGGGCTTCGGCAAGACCGAGGTGGCCGTGCGTGCTGCCTTCAAGGCCGCCTGCGACGGCAAGCAGGTGGCGGTGATGGTGCCCACGACGGTATTGGCCTACCAGCATTTCCGCACGTTTCAGGGGCGACTGAAGGATATGCCCGTCCGTGTAGACTATCTGACGCGTGCCCGTAGTGCCAAGCAGACAACGGCCTTGCTGAAGGACTTAGAGGACGGCAAGATAGATATTATAATAGGTACGCATAAGCTTATCGGCAAGACGGTGAAGTTCAAGGACTTGGGACTGCTCATCATCGACGAGGAACAGAAGTTCGGCGTGTCGACCAAGGAGAAGTTGCGCCAGATGAAGTCGAACGTCGACACGTTGACGATGTCGGCCACACCTATCCCCCGAACGCTGCAGTTCTCACTCGTCGGTGCCCGCGACCTGAGCGTGATCCAGACGCCGCCGCCCAACCGTTACCCCATTCAGACGGAGATTCATACCTTCGGAGCCGAGATTATTGCCGACGCCATCAACTTCGAGATGTCGCGCAACGGTCAGGTGTACTTTGTCAACAACCGCATCAACCAGTTACAGGAGATAGCCGACTTGATACATAAGTACGTGCCCGACGCCCGTGTGGCCATCGGTCACGGACAGATGAAGCCCGAAGAGCTCGAACGGATCATCCTCGACTTCTCAAACTACGACTACGACGTGCTGCTCTCTACCACCATCGTTGAGAACGGCATCGACATACCCAATGCCAACACCATCATCATCAATGGTGCCCACTACTTCGGACTCAGTGACCTGCACCAGATGCGTGGCCGTGTGGGTCGTGGCAACCGCAAGGCTTTCTGTTACCTCCTGGCACCCCCGTTGGCAGCACTGCCTGCCGACAGCCGTCGCCGCTTAGAGGCTTTGGAGAACTTCAGCGACCTCGGCTCAGGCATCAACATCGCCATGCAAGACCTCGACATTCGCGGTGCCGGCAACCTGCTCGGTGCCGAGCAGAGCGGCTTCATCTCCGACCTCGGCTACGAGACCTACCAGAAGATTCTGAACGAGGCGATGGCGGAACTGAGGAATGAAAGAGATACCAACCCCCTCCCAGTGAAGGAGGAAAGCGATTCCCCCGCAAAATCAGGTACTCAAAGTAATTACGCCCCTCCCTACAGGGAGGGGATGGGGGTGGGTCTCTTCGTCTCCGACTGCACTCTCGAGAGCGACCTCGAGATGTATTTCCCCGACCAGTACGTGCCCAGCGACTCCGAGCGTATGCTGCTCTATCGCGAACTCGACAACCTGCGCAACGACCAGGAGGTGGAAGCCTACCGCCAGCGACTTCAGGACCGCTTCGGCGCTATCCCCGACGTGGCCGAAGAACTGATACGCGTGGTGTCGCTACGTCGCTACGGCAAGCAGCTCGGCTGCGAGAAAATCATGCTGAAGCAGGGCCGGATGTTCCTCTATTTCGTCTCCAACCCTGACAGTCCCTACTACCAGAGCGATGCTTTCGGCCATGTGCTCGACTACGTCACCACCAACGTCCGCCGCTGTAACCTGAGAGAACAAAACGGTAGGCGCTCGATGGTTGTCACCGATGTGCCTACCGTAGAGGAAGCTGTCAGCGTATTGCGCACCATTGCCCCGTAGTCGTGGGGCTGACGTCACTTAACGGCTACCTGCCCAGTTGAAGCCGATGGTGACAAAGGCGGTGTAGTTCGTCCATTTAGTGGAACGTCCGTAATAAGAATTAATGTTTTTCTCGTGTTCTATGAGACCTAAGTCAAAACCCGTGTTGGCGTATAGTCGGCCAAAATTGAAACCTAAGCCGATACGGACTGCAGCCTCGAAGTTTTCTGTCGTTCCTAAATAGCCGGCTATGCCACCAGCGAATGGCTGAAGAAACAGGTTGGGGGCTAAGTTAATGTGATAACTCAGCAGCAAAGGTACGTAACCCATGTGATCTTCGTCCTCTCCATCCCAATCAATCTGACCTTTGTTCATATAATACAAACCGGTCTCAAGAAAGAGAGGTATGGGAGCAACCTGAAAGTCTACACCGATACCGCCATGAGGGAAACCAATAGAAGACACGTCACCAGTGCTCTGAGAATAACCACCACGGATTCCCATGTGGAAACGGTCGGGTACGCGGTTGTTCTCTTTCTTTTTGAACTGTGCGTTCACGTTCAGCGAAACAGTCAGCATCATGACTGCCACAATCAATAATCGGATAGCTTCTTTCATAATTTTCCGTTTTTGAATTGGTTAATAATAATAGATGGCGCAAATATACGACTTTACCGTGACAAATGCAAATAATATCCGATTTTTTTTTTCATTTTGACGGTTAATTCACCACAGAAAACAAAATGATTTGTGGCGTGCTGTTAAAACAAAACACACCCACCCCAATGTTTGCCCTGTGCTTATGGGCGTTTCGAAGCATTGGGGTGGGTGTTTGTAAGGATTTACTTTATCAAGACCTTTTTGCCGTTTGAGATGTAGATGCCTGCGGGCAACTCATCCAGTGAGGTGGCCATCATCGGCATCCCTTTGAGGTTGTAGATGCCATTCGAGGTGTCAACGGCCTTGTCGGTCTTAACACCTTCAATGCCAGTAACCTCGGGCTCACCACCATTCAGGCCACGCACGAAGCCGGCGTAGACGTGCTTGCGGTAGTAGTTCAGGTCCCAGATACCTACCGGTGTGTTGGCACGCCATCCGCTGTTCTCTGGCGAGTCCGTGGTACACCACTGGCAGATACCCCATTGCTGAGCGGGGGGAACGATGGTGAGATACTGCCCGATAATCCACTCGTAGAAGTCGGCCATGCGCTTATGCTGGGCCTCGGTTATGCTGCCTGTCGGCACGCTGTTGTCATTGGCGTCCTTGTAGCCCATGTCCAGTTCGCTGACGCGCACCAGTTTGCCCGTCTTTGCCATGAGCTTGAACATACCCGTGATGGCTTTCTTCAGGGCATCCTGAGCCGAGCTTTTCTCGTTGTAAGAGATGTGCATCTGCGTGCCGATGCCGTCAATCTTCGTCACACGGTCGTTCTCCCACTTCTTAATCCAGTTGACGAGCGACCAGAGTTTATTACTGGCAGTGATGCCGTCCTTGTACTTCAGGTCCCAGGTGCCCTCCAGGTTGTAGTCGTTGATAAAGAGCTTTATGTCGGCAGGGCCGTACTTACGTGCCAGACGGCAAGCCTGGCGGACGTACTCCAGTGAACCCATATAGTCCTGCCAGTAGAATGCGTCGCCGCCGACGTCCCAGGTGGCATCGGGGGCGCCATCGGGGTTGTAGTCTTTCGAGTGCTGCAGCAGGTAGTTGCCTTGGCCGTCGTTGCCGCCTCCAGAGATGGCCTCGTTCACGAGGTCCCAGGCCTTGACCTTACCACCGCAGGCGTTCATCATGCCTTTTATCCACTTGTCCATTGCATAGACCAGCGTGTCGTGCATTTCCTTAGCTGTCTGAGGAACGAGAGGCCGCGTATTGCCCTCAAACTTAATGGCCTTGATGGAGACTTCGCCGACGTAGTTGGGCACATGGAGCAACAAGAAGTTTGTATCCATGGTGGGCTTGACAGTAACTTCTACATCCTGCCATTCTGTATTGAACGGAACGCTAACACTTGCGCCGGTACTGCTGTTTCCGTCATTATTGCTGCCCCAATCTCCAAGATGTCCGTCTAACTTACCCGACTTAGAACCCTTAATCGTCATCGTCATCTTAAAGGTTTGATTATTCTTAAGGGGGATGTTGTCCCACACCACAAACTGTATTTCCCAACCATACGACTTGGTGGTTGTCACCTTCATGCCGTTGGTTGCGTCAAATTTGATGGTGTAGCCATACTGTGACTCATTGGACTTAAAGCCAACGCTTTGATCTTTGGTTAAGTCCTTGCTGGCAATAACAGCATACACCTCTTCTGCATTGGGGTCGGGCTTGTTGGCCATCAGCTTCAGCAGCCAGCCCTTAGGCTGCTGTGAGTGCCAGGCGAGGGTGTGGCCATAGACGTTGAGGCCTGCGCTGGTAGCAGCGTTCACATATCTCGTCACGGTTGAGAAGTTCATGTTGCCATTACCATCGACGCAGCTGGCCATCTTCATGGCGTTGCCGGCAACCGTCTCGTTGAAGTTCTTGTTAATCAGGTTCTTGATCAGCGACTTGTTCAGATAGTCGTTGACGGTAGTGCCCGCACCCAGCTTGAAGTTGGGGTACTTGTCACGGTCGATGTACTCCTTGAGTGCCTTATAGTTGTCAAGATAGCGGTAGGCATCATTGTTAGGCTTGCCCAGTTCAAATTTCTGCTGTGCGACAGCCGTAGCTGACAGGCAGACTAAGAGTAGTAATGAATAAAGCTTTTTCATTCTGTTATATTTTACATGAGTACTTTTTCTGACAGGAGTACAGGAGTACTTTTTCTGACAGGAGTACAGGAGTACTTTTTCTGACAGGAGTACATGAGTACTTTTTCTGGCAGGAGTACATGAGTACTTTTTCTGGCAGGAGCACTTTTTCTGACAGGGGTACATGAGTACATTTTCTGACATGAGTACATGAGTACAATTCGGGTTGCAAAGATACGAAAGATTATTGAAATAATGATTGGAAATGTATTTTGTTCTACTGGTTTTTATTATGAGTTAACATTTAGTGAGCGTTTGGTAACGACTCGGTACTGCATTTCGCAAAAAAACAACCCTGACGAGTGTGCTTTTCAGCATACCCGTCAGGGAACCATATTTCTACTTGCAGGCTTAGAGTCAGTTGCGGAAGACTAAGCCGTCGCCGAACTCGTCGACGATGATGGGCTTGTCGCGGTCCACCTCGTCGGCCAGCAGCTTCTTCGACAGGTCGTTGAGGACGAGCTGCTGGATGGCGCGCTTCACGGGACGGGCACCGAAGTCCGGGTCGTAACCCTCCTGTGCCAGATAGTTGATGGCCTGCGGCGTCACCTCAAGACGGAAGCCCTGCGGCTCCAGCATTTCCTGCACCTTGCGTATCTGCAGGCGCACCACGTCGGCAATCTGTTCGCGCGTCAGCGGCTGGAAGGTGATGATCTCGTCGATACGGTTCAGGAACTCCGGTCGCATCGTCATGCGCAGCTGCTCGCGGGTAGCGTTGCTGGTCATGATGATGATGGTGTTCTTGAAGTTTGCCGTCCGTCCCTTGTTGTCGGTGAGCCGTCCGTCGTCGAGTACCTGCAGCAGGATGTTGAACACGTCGGGGTGAGCCTTCTCAATCTCGTCGAAGAGTACGACGGAGTACGGCTTGCGGCGCACGGCCTCTGTCAGCTGTCCACCCTCGTCGTAGCCCACGTAGCCCGGAGGTGCACCGATGAGTCGGCTGACGGTGTGCTTCTCCTGATACTCCGACATGTCGATACGCGTCATCATCGTCTCGTCGTTGAAGAGGTACTCAGCCAGTGTCTTGGCCAGCTCCGTCTTACCGACACCCGTGGTGCCGAGGAAGATGAACGAGGCGATAGGCCGCTTCGGGTCTTGCAGTCCGGCACGCGAGCGGCGCACGGCATCGCTGACGGCGGTGATGGCCTCGTCCTGTCCGATGACTCGGCGGTGCAGTTCCTCTTCGAGGTGCAGCAGTTTTTCACGTTCGCTCTGCATCATGCGGTTGACGGGGATGCCCGTCCAGCGGGAGACGACCTCGGCGATGTCGTCGGCGGTGACTTCTTCGCGGACGAGGCGGTTGCCGGCGGGTAAACCGCCGGACGCACTGTCCAGCTGACGCTGGATGGCGGCGATGTCGTCTTCGAGTGCCTTCAGCTTCGAATAGCGTATTTCGGCTACGCGACCGTAGTCGCCCTCGCGCTCAGCACGTTCAGCCTCCAGTCGCAGGTTCTCCATCTCCTGCTTGTCCTGTTGGATTTTGTTGATGAGCTGGCGTTCGCCCTCCCACTTGGCACGGAACTGCGTCTCCTGCTCGCGCAGTTCGGCGATGTCGCGGTCGAGCTGTGAGAGCTTTGTGTCAGCGGGTGAACCGCTGACCGCACTAGTCTCGCGCTTGATGCTTTCGCGTTCGATTTCGAGCTGGGCCAGTCGGCGGGTAATCTCGTCGAGCTCCTCGGGCACGGAGTCGCGCTCCATGCGCAGTTTGGCGGCAGCCTCGTCCATCAGGTCGATGGCCTTGTCGGGCAGGAAGCGCTCGCTGATGTACCGCTCCGACAGTTGGACGGCCGCTATACAGGCGTCGTCCTGGATGCGCACCTTGTGGTGGTTCTCGTAGCGCTCCTTCAGACCACGCAGGATGCTGATGGCGCTCAGCTCGTCGGGCTCGTCGACCATCACCGTCTGGAAACGACGTTCCAGCGCCTTATCCTTCTCGAAGTACTTCTGATACTCGTTCAGCGTCGTGGCACCGATGGCACGCAGTTCGCCACGGGCCAGTGCCGGCTTCAGGATGTTGGCGGCATCCATAGCACCCTCACCGCCGCCGGCACCTACCAGCGTGTGGATTTCGTCGATGAAGAGGATAATACGTCCCTCGGCCTTCGTTACCTCGTTGATGACCGACTTCAGACGCTCCTCGAACTCGCCTTTGTACTTCGCACCAGCTACCAGCGCACCCATATCGAGCGAGTAGAGCTGTTTGTCTTTTAAGTTCTCAGGAACGTCGCCACGGACGATACGGCCTGCCAGTCCCTCGACGATAGCCGTCTTACCCGTACCCGGCTCGCCAATCAGTATCGGGTTGTTCTTGGTGCGTCGCGACAGGATTTGCAACAGACGGCGAATCTCGTCGTCGCGGCCAATCACAGGGTCGAGCTTACCCTTACGGGCGAGGTCAACCAGATTCTTGGCGTACTTCTCCAGCGACTGGTAGTTGTCGTCGGCACTCTGCGACTGAACCTTCTGTCCCTGTCGCAGTTCCTGAATCGCCTTCTGCATCTCTTTCTCCGTGCAGCCAGCGTCCTTCATGATGCGGGCAGCTGTGGAGTTGACGGTTAAGAGAGCCAATAACAAAGGTTCGCACGCCACGAACTCGTCGCCCTGCTTCTGGGCATAGTCCTGTGCTTTTACTAATACCTGGTTTGATTCGTTTGAGAGGTATGGCTGTCCGGCACCTTCGACGCGGGGCAGGTGCTTCAGTTCCTGGTCAACGAGCAGTTCAATCTGCTGGGCGTTGACGCTGAGCTTCTGGAACAGGAATGTGCAGACATCCTTAGCCTTCTCCAGCACACCTTTTAACAGATGTACGGGTTCGATGACCTGTTGTCCGCCTAATTGTGCACGGTTGACGGCTTGCTGTACCGCCTCCTGTGCTTTGATGGTAAACTTGTCTAATGTCATAATTGTTTCCTCCTATTTATTTTATTGTTCTGCTGAATGAGCCACAAACAATGTGCCGAATGGTGTGAGACCGACAAAACGGCAGGAGAATCTGACGAAATGACAGAAAATCGTTAAACTTTCATATTTTCATGCGTTGTAGGCAGGGGGTGTCGGGAAAAGTTGTTATCTTTGCAGTTGATGTTTCTGTTATAATAAGGAATGATATGAGAACAGTATTGTTTGTTTTGATGACGTTGGTGAGTATGGCTATTCAAGGACAGACTTATGATGCGCTTTGGCAGCAGGCCAGGGCGGCGGAGGCGAACGACCTTCTGCGCACGCAATATGATGTGTTGATGAAGATTGTGCAGAAGGCGGAGAAGGAAGGGCAGTTCGGACAGCTGATGGCCGCCGAACTGGCTGGTAGCAGGACGATGGCAATCATCAGTCCCGACTCTCTGCAGCCCGCCGTGGAGCGTATGGAGCAGCGCCGGCAGCAGACGAAAGACAAGGCACTGGCAGCGGTCTATGCCGTTGTGCTGAAGAAGGTCTACGAGGACAACCGCCAGTTGGAGAAACGCTATGACCTCAGCGTGACGCTTGATGCAGCAACCTGTGCGCGGCTGGCCTCCGTCAAGGCAGCCGCCTACAAACCGCTGACCGTCATTGGCCGCGACAGCAAGCTCTTCGACGACGATATGCTGAGTGTGGTGGGCTATGAATTGAAGGACTTCCGCCCCCTGCACGACTATTACCAGAAGGCAGGCAACCGTACCGCCACCCTGATGACCGCCTTGGAACTGGCACGTCAGCAGCGTCCTTTGGGCAGCGTTAACTATGCTGAGGCACCATACATCCATACTCTGGACTCACTGATAGACAGCTACGGCGACGTAGCGGAGGTTGCTGAGGTGGCTATTGACCGCTATCAGTATATGAGCGCCCATACCGATGCTACGCCCGCACAGAAGTGGGAGTATCTGAACGATGCTATCAGCCGTTGGGGCAGCTATGACCGTATAAACGAGTTGCGAAATGCTCAGAACAGTCTGTCGGCGCGACAGTTCCATGCAGAATTGCCGACGCGAGTGGCCATGCCCGGACAGACACAGACCATGAAACTCTCGGAGCTGCGTAACATCGACCAGCTGACGTACCGCGTCTATCGCGTCGACGTGAATGGCGACACCGACCTGAATCCTGACAATGACAAGGACTACAAGAATCTGAAGAGCCATATTGCCAAGGAGCCGGAGACCATGGGCACGCTGCCGTGTGGCGGTCATCAGGTGTACGAGCTGTTTGATGACACCCTCCAGTTGCCGGGTCTTCCCGTGGGCGTCTATCTCGTTGAGATGGAAAGCACGCCTGCTACCAAGATGTCGCGCCAGCTTCTATTCGTCAGCAATGTGCGAACACTGATGGAGAACCTGCCCGACAGCCGTCAGCGCTACGTGGTGGTGGATGCCGTTGAGGGACAGCCCATCAAGGGGGCTACCATAGAGCTGCGGGGCTATGCCAACGGACGCGGCGGTCAGTTGCTTGCCCGGCTGAAGACCGATGCCAAAGGCGAGGCTACCTATCAATACGGCAAGCAGCGTCCTACGAATATCTATGCTTACACCTCGGCAGACAAAGCTTGTCCGCCGAAAGACTATTACTGGAACTTCTCCTATCAAGACAACGACCGTCGGACGGAGCGGGCACAGCTGTTTACCGACCGTGCCATCTACCGTCCCGGACAGACCGTCCATGTGGCCGCCGTTGCATACGAAGTGCTTCATGGCTACGAGCAGAAAGCACTGGCCGACAAACGGCTGACGCTGACACTGCGCGACGCCAACTACAAGGAGGTAGCCCAAAGAACGCTGACCACCGACCGCTTCGGCACCTGCGCCACCGACTTCACGCTGCCCTCCAACGGACTGACGGGTAACTTCAGTATAGAGATGCAGAATGGCAGATGCCACTTCCGCGTGGAGGAATACAAGCGACCGACGTTTGAGGTGAAGTTCGACGAGTTCAAAGAGGACTACAAGGATGGCGACACCATTACCGTCCGTGGCATGGCCCGCTCATACGCCGGTGTGCCCATTCAGGGTGCCAAGGTGAAGTACAGCATCGAACGCCGTCGCGCTCTCTGGTGGTGGAGCTATTCGTCATACTGGAATGTAGGCATCATCGGCGAGGATACCGAAGATGAAGATGTGGCCGAGGGCGAGACCGTGACCGCTGCCGATGGCTCGTTCACGGTACAGATGCCGATGTGCCTGCCTAAGACCGACTATCCCGCTTTCTATAACTTCGTATGCCGTGCCGATGTGACCGACATCGGCGGCGAGACCCACAACGCCCAGAAGTCGTTGCCGCTGGGTAATCGCAAGACCGCCTTTACCGTCGACGTGACTGAGCAGATGCGCCTCGACGAGCTGCAGCCCGTGGTGTTCCACCTGCGCAATGCGGCCAGCAACGATATAGCTGCGTCCGTGGAGTACCGCGTGGATGATGCGAAATGGCTGACGGCAAAGACCAATACGCCCGTCAAGCTGCCTAAGATGAAGAGTGGGCGCCACGAGATAGAGGCCGTCTGCCATGGTGACACGGTGAAGCGTTCGTTCACCGTCTTCTCGCTCGACGACCAGCGGCCTGTCGTGGAGACCGACGACTGGTTCTACGTCTCCGACTATCAGTTCCCACGCGACGGAAAGCCCGTCACCGTACAAGTTGGTTCGTCGGCTAAGGACGTCCATATTGTCTACAGCATCATCAGTGGCGACCGGGTGATAGAGAGTGGCGCCGTGGAGCGTTCCAATGAGTTGCTGAACCGTAAGTTTACGTACAAACCGGAATACGGCAACGGCTTGCTGCTCACCTTTGCCTGGATGAAGCAGGGACGCTGCTACAGCCATGACGTGCAGTTGCAGCGTCCGCTGCCCGATAAGAAACTGCGGTTGGAGTGGCAGACTTTCCGCGACCGGCTCACGCCAGGCCAGCAGGAGGAATGGTCGCTGACGGTGAAGACGCCCGACGGCCAACCCGCCGACGCCCAGCTGATGGCCACCTTATATGATAAGAGTCTCGACCACTTTGTTAATCATCGTTGGGGGTTCTACCCCTACTCGTGGCTGGCCATGCCCAGCACCAGCTGGCAGTTCGGAACGTGGAATTCCCTGCGGCTCAGTGGTGTGCAGACGCTCAACTCCCTGAAGGTGAGTCCGTTCGACTTTACCCATTTCGACGAGTCGCTCTTCCCGACATACTATCATCGGATGATGGTAGGCAGCGTGCGCCTTCGCGGTAGGGGTTTAGCCAAGGCCGCTGCGCCACAGGCGGAAACCGCTATTGGCTCCTTCGACGTGGCTGCTAACGATGTCTTGGAAGAGAAAGCTGTGTTACGGCAGGAGATTGCCGTCGGTGCACAGAAAGCATCTGCCGACGAGACCGCCGAGGTGCCGCTTCGTGAGAACCTGCAGGAAACGGCCTTCTTCTATCCGCAACTGCAGGCCGACACGACAGGCATGGTGACGATGAAGTTCACCCTGCCCGAGAGTCTGACGACGTGGTGCTTTATGGGTTTTGCACATACCACAGACATCTGCTTCGGTATGCTCGAAGGCGAGGCCGTGGCCAAAAAGCAACTGATGGTGCAGCCCAACATGCCGCGATTCATCCGCGAGGGCGACAAGGCCACCATTACGGCACGCGTCATCAATACCAGCGAGGGTGACATCAGCGGAACGGCCCGTCTGACGCTCATCGACCCGGAAACGGAAAAGACCGTGCTCACGCAGTCGGCTCCTTTTGCCGTGAAAGCCGGTGAGACGGGCAGCGTGACGTTTGCCGTTGCCACCGACGCTTCGTTCCCGTCACTGCTTATAGCCAAGGTGGTAGCCGCTGGCGACGGCTTCAGCGACGGCGAGCAGCACTACCTGCCCATCCTGCCCAACCGTGAACGTGTTACCGTCACCGTACCGTTTACGCAGAACGAGCCGGGCACGAAGACTATCGATCTGACGCAGCTGTTCCCTGCTGGTGTGACGCAGGGTAAGCTCACGATGGAATATACCAACAACCCTGCCTGGCTGATGATTCAGGCCCTGCCCGCCATCGGCCAGCCTCACGACGACTGTGCCATCTGTCAGTCTGCCTCGCTCTATGCCAATAGCATCGGCAAGCATATCGTAGACCAGGTGCCGCAGGCCAAGACGGTCTTCGAGCAGTGGAAACGGGAGAAGGGGGAGGAGACATCACTACACTCCCAGCTGGAGAAGAACCAGGAACTGAAGGACCTCGTGCTGAACGAGACGCCGTGGGTGGCTGATGCTGACCGTGAGTCGGAGCAGCGCCAGCGTCTGGCCGACTTCTTCGACGAGAACACGATGCAGCAGCGCCAGCAATCGGCTCTCGACAAACTCCGCAAACTGCAGCGTGGCGACGGCTCGTGGAGCTGGTGGCCCGAGATGCCCGGCTCCGTCTATATGACTGTTGCCGTCGCAGAGATGATGGTGCGTCAGAATGTGATGGTTGGTGAACAGTCGTCGACGCAGCAGATGCTTACCAAAGCTATCAGCTTCCTCGGTCACGAGATGGTGGACCTGGTCAAAGAGATGAAGAAGCAAGAGAAGAAAGGCCGCAAGCCGTCGTTCCCAAGCTTCAACGCCCTGCAGTGGCTCTACATCTGCAAGCTCGATGGGCGGCGGTTGCCCACCGACGTGCAGCAGGCCAACGACTACCTCATCCGTCTGCTCAAGAAGGACATCAAAAACCAGACCATCTACGAGAAGGCTTTGTCGGCCATTATCCTCGATTCACCACTTTATATTAAGAGCCTGAAGGAATTCACCGTGTACAAGGAGGATATGGGACGCTACTACGACACCCCACGTGCCGCTTATTCTTGGCGCGACTATCGCATACCGACGCAGGTGGCAGCCATCGAGGCTATCCAGCGCCTGACGCCCGACGACCAGCAGACACTCGACGAGATGCGCCGCTGGCTGCTGCAGGAGAAGCGCACGCAGGCTTGGGACACGCCGCTGAATAGTGTGGATGCGGTGTATGCTTTTATGGGACATATAGGTCCTATGAGTCCTATGGGTCTTATGGGGCCCAATGCCGACCTGAGCCTCGACGGGAAGGCTATTGAGACGCCGAAGGCGACTGCCGGCATCGGCTATGTGAAGACCGCCCAGCCGTATCAGGGTGAGAAGACCTTCACCGCCAATAAGACGAGCGAGGGTACGTCGTGGGGCGCCGTCTATGCCCAGTTCATGCAGACGACGAGCGACATCAAGAATCAGGCCAGCGGCGTCAGCGTGAAACGAGAAGTGTTGGATAGTAATCTCTCTCCTCTCTCCTCTCTCCTCTCTCCTCTAAAAATAGGCTCTCGCGTCACCGTCCGCCTGACCATCCAGAGCGAGCGCGACCTCGACTTTGTGCAGATTCAGGACCGCCGGGCCGCCTGTATGGAGCCTGTCCGTCAGCTTAGCGGCTACGACTGGCACTTAGGCTGTTATGTGACGCCTCGCGATAACGTGACGAACTATTATTTCGATCGTCTGGCCAAGGGCAAGCACGTCATCGAGACAGAATACTATATCGACCGTGCCGGAAAGTATGAGACGGGCACCTGCACCGTGCAGTGCGCCTATGCCTCGGAGTATCGCGGCACCACGAAATCACAAACCATCAAAGTAGAATGAAAAAGGCTTTATTATTGATTATTTTATACTTTAGCGCTGCTCAGGCACAACGTCTGAGCGTGTCGAAGACGACGGTGGACGTTGGTCGTACTGGCTATGAGATGCCTGTCACCGCCACCTTTGAACTGCGCAACAAAGGTCTGCGCAAGCTGGTCATCCGCGATGTGAAGGCCGACTGTTACTGTACGAAGGTGGAGTTCCCGAAAGATGAGATAGGCGCTGGCGACAAGTTCACCATCCGTATGACCTACGATGCCCGCCAGTTAGGACACTTCAACAAGCAGGCTGCTATCCTCTCGAATGGTTCCAAGACACCCGTCTACATCACGATGACAGGTGTTGTGTTGGCTGATATGAAAGACTGGAGCGGCTCTTATCCTTACGATTACAACGGACTGTTAGGAACCATCAATAATTTGGAGTTTGATAACGTCAACAAGGGTGAGCAGTGTACTTTCGAGATGCTTGTCATGAATAACGGGACGCAACCGATGCGGCCGAATGTGCTCCATCTGCCGGCTTACCTCACGGCCAAAGCCTATCCTGAGACGCTGGCTCCCGGACATGGCGGCAAGGTGGTCTTCACGCTCCATTCCGATAAGATACGCGACTACGGCCTGACGCAGACGTCGGTCTATCTGGCACAGAAATTAGGTGAGAAAGTGAATTCGTCGACAGAAATTCCTGTGTCGGCAGTATTGTTGCCGCCTGTCATCAAGACGGAAAATGCGCCTGTGCTTGAATTGTCGGACACAACGCTCAATCTGGATTTTGGCAAGCGGTCGAAAACTTCGGGTGAAATCATCCTGACTAATACGGGTCTGTCGCGTCTTGATATCACGTCGCTGCAGATGTTCACCCGTGGCTTGAAGGTGACGCTCGGCAAGAGCCGTCTGATGCCTGGTGAATCGACACGAATGAAAGTGACGGCTGTGGCTGCCGAACTGAAAAAGGCGCGCGCTGTCCCCCGTGTGCTGATGATCACCAACGACCCGAAACAGTCGAAAGTCATCATCACCATAAGACCCACCCCCAGCCCCTCCCTATAAGGAGGGGAGTAATTACCACAAGAGATAATGGAAAATAACAACAAAACAACCAACAAGGATTCTGCTCCCCTCCCTCGCAGGGAGGGGCCGGGGGTGGGTCTTGTCCATCCCGAGAATAGTGCTGAGTTCGCCGGTCTGCAAGTCAACAGCGGCGTTGAGCAACAGAGTATTATCAACCCCTATTTGAAGCGTGGACGCTTCCGTCGCCAGGAACTGTCAGCTGCCGAGATGGTGGATGGCATCCTGCGTGGCGATGTCACCATCTTGTCGCAGGCCGTGACGCTGATAGAGAGTGTCAACCCTGACCATCAGGCGAAGGCGCAAGAGGTGATTAACCGCTGCCTGCCCTATAGCGGCAAGAGCATTCGCGTGGGTATCAGCGGTGTTCCCGGCGCCGGCAAGTCTACCAGTATCGATGAGTTTGGTATGCACGTCCTCCGTGAGCATGGCGGCAAGCTCGCCGTCCTGGCCATCGACCCTTCCAGCGAGCGCTCCAAGGGCAGCATCCTTGGCGACAAGACGCGTATGGAGAAGCTGGCTCAGCATCCCTCGTCGTTCATCCGCCCCAGTCCGTCGGCCGGTTCTCTTGGCGGTGTGGCACGTAAGACGCGTGAGACGATTATCCTCTGTGAGGCTGCCGGCTTCGACAAGATTTTCGTTGAGACCGTCGGAGTAGGGCAGAGCGAGACGGCCTGCCACTCGATGGTCGACTTCTTCCTGCTCATCCAGGTTGCCGGCACGGGCGACGAGCTGCAGGGTATCAAGCGTGGCATCATGGAAATCTCCGACGGCATCGTCATCAACAAGTGCGACGGCGACAATGTTGACCGCTGCCAGATGGCCGCCACCAACTTCCGCAACGCCCTCCACTTCTTCCCGATGCCTGAGAGTGGTTGGCTGCCGAAGGTGCTCTGCTACAGCGGCTTCTACGGAACGGGTGTGAAGGAGATTTGGGATATGGTTTACCAGTATATCGACTTCGTGAAGGCCAATGGTTATTTCGACCATCGCCGCAACGAACAGGCTAAGTACTGGATGTACGAAAGCATCAACGAGCACCTGAAGGCGTCGTTCTATCATAATAAGGTGGTGCAGGCGCAGCTGCAGCAGGCCGAGCAGACTGTCCTTGCCGGACAGAAAACCTCGTTTGTGGCAGCTCAGGACTTGCTCGACCTCTATTTTAAAAGCCTATGAAAATAGAGATTGACAACGGCAGCGGCTTCTGTTTTGGTGTCACCACCGCTATCAGGAAGGCCGAAGAAGAACTGGCACGCGGCGAAACGCTCTACTGTCTGGGCGACATCGTTCATAATGGTATGGAGTGTGAACGGCTGAAGCAGATGGGACTTGTCACCATCGACCATAAGCAGATGCGGCAGTTGCACAATGTGAAGGTGCTGCTGCGTGCTCACGGCGAGCCCCCTGCTACCTACGAACTGGCCCGCCAGAATAACATTGAGATCATCGATGCCACCTGCCCCGTCGTGCTACAGCTTCAAAAGCGCATCAAAAAACAATACGAGACCCCCCTGTCGTCCCCCGAGGGGGACACGAATGTCCTACCGTCTATTGAAGCCCCCTCGGGGGCAGTAGGGGGGGCTTCCATCGTCATCTTTGGTAAGAAAGGTCATGCCGAGGTTCTTGGTCTTGTCGGACAGACGGAAGGCTCTGCCATCGTCATCGAGAGTTTTGACGAGGTGAAGCGCCTTGACTTCACCCGCGACATCTATCTCTATAGCCAGACGACGAAGTCGCTTGACGAGTTCCACCGCATCATCGCGTATATCCAGCAGCACATTGCCCCCACGGCCACCTTCAAGAGCTTCGACACCATTTGCCGTTCCGTAGCCAACCGCATGGGTGGCATCTCGCAGTTTGCTGCGCGTCACGACCTCATCCTTTTTGTCTGCGGCCGCAAGAGTTCCAACGGCAAGGTGCTCTATAACGAGTGCCTGCGCGTCAATCCCAACTCCCACCTGATTGAAGGTCCTGAGGAGATTGACCCCTCGTGGCTCAACGGCATCGAGACCGTAGGCATCTGCGGCGCCACCTCCACGCCGAAGTGGCTGATGGAGCAGTGCCGCGATGCTATCAGCAGTAATTGTTAATGCTATTTCGTTGCTTCCTCAAACCGCTGCATGAGCCATTCGTCCTGTTCGGGAATGGTCATGTGGCTGTTGTCGAGAAGCAGGGCATCGTCGGCCTGGCGTAGGGGCGATACCTCGCGGTGGGAGTCGATGTAGTCGCGCTCCTGAACGTTTTTCAGGATGTCCTCGTAGTCGGCGGGCATCCCTTTTTCTTTCAGTTCGTCGTAGCGGCGCTGGGCACGCACCTCGGCCGAGGCGGTGACGAAGATTTTCAGTTCGGCGTGCGGGAAGACGACGGTGCCGATGTCGCGGCCGTCCATGACGATGCCTCCATTCTCGCCCATACGCTGCTGCTGGGCAACGAGGGCTGTGCGGACGAACGGCAGGGCGGCAACGGGACTGACGTGGTTGCTGACCTCAAGGGTTCGGATGTCGCGCTCTACGTTCTCACCGTTAAGGAATGTGGTGGTCTTGCCGTCAACAAGCTTCTGTTCGATGACCATGTCTTTCAGGGCAGTCTCCAGTTCTTCGGTCTTGATACTGCCGTCCTCGCGGAACAGGTCGTGACGCAGGGCGTAAAGGGTGACGCTGCGGTACATGGCGCCGGTGTCTACATAGACGTAGCCCACTTTGCGGGCCAGGGCTTTGGCCATCGTGCTCTTGCCGCACGAGGAGTGGCCGTCAATAGCTATGGTAATCTTTTTCATAGTGCGTAACTGATATTAAACAATAATGATGAAGTGCTGACGTGGTACTTGGCGTATGCTACTTGCAGCTTCAGCCGCTGTAGTTGCAGACCGCCGCCAATGCTGAGGCCTGCACCATGGGCACTGGCCCCGTCGCTCTCGTTGATTTTCATCTCAGCAGCGCGGAGGGCGTTGTAGCCGGCAGCAATGTAGAACTGTGGCGATAGAATGAGGTCGGCACCGATGACGATGTGCTTGCCTAAGCCGTACTCCCAGTCGTTCAGACGGACGAGCGAGGCTGACAGCCGCAGCGGCGACCGTAACAGCCGCTTGGTGAAGCCTACCTGAAGGTCGAGGGGTATTCGTTCGAAGTCATCCTCGTAGGCTGACAATTGTCCGCCCAGATTGCGGGCCACCGCCGATATGGAGAGTTCGCTCTCGCTGTGATAGTAGTTCAGTCCTAAATCGACGGCGGCGCCTATCGAGTTGTACTGGCCGATGTACGAGGCAACGAACTTGGCGGTGATGCCGCCCGTGAACCGTTCGTTCAGGGCGTAGGCAAATGAACCTCCTACCGCGATGTCCTTAGCCGAGAAATCTCCCGTCTGCCGACCGTCAGCGGTGGTCTCCTTCATCGTACCGTAACTCATATACTGGCCTGTGACACCCCATGTGCCGCGTTCGCCGGCAGCACGGATAAAGGAGGCGCTGCCCGTTGTGGCCCCTTCCATATAAGTC
Organism: uncultured Prevotellaceae bacterium; assembly: GCA_900321965.1. GTDB lineage: Bacteria > Bacteroidota > Bacteroidia > Bacteroidales > Bacteroidaceae > Prevotella. Next base: position 8,274 of record ONYA01000003.1, on the reverse strand, counting down.
ATCATGTTCAGGTTCACGGTGCGGTCGGTCACATTATTGATAAGTGCGGGGTTATGGAATATCAGCGTGGCGTCGTCCTCTGCCAGTGTGATGTTGTCACCGCCCAAGGCAGCCACGTGGGCACTAACGGGCAGACGCAGGAAATTATATATGGTTTGGCTCTCCTGCGCCTCGGACAGAAGCACAGATAACAGTAAAACGGCGGCAAAAACAGCTCTCTTCATCCTAAATATCCTCAATTCGGCCACAAAGTTACTAAATAATTCACAATTCGCAATTCACAATTCACAATTATTTCGTACCTTTGCGGCGTCTTTCTAAACATATAACGTAGGAAAGCGTCATTTTATTATGGAAATCAAGAAGAGTTCGAGTGCTGATCTGGATAAACGCCGGTGGTTAGACTTCCTTTGCGGGGCAGTCTTGGTGCTGGCGTCGCTTTATGTGGCGTTGGAGTACGACTGGGCTGTTCATGACGACGAATTTGACGCTGAGGCTTTGGAGAACATCGTGAAAGAGCTGGACTTGGAGGCACTGAAGGAAGAACAGCGCATACCGCTCATCAAGGAGCAGGTGGTGGAGCGTCCGCAGTCGGCAGACAAGTTGAATATCGTTGATGAGGAACCCGAAGTAGAACTGAAAGACGAGATAGCTCCTCCCGAGAACGATGTGGAGCTGAAGACCGTCGACGAAGTGAAAGACCCTGAACAGCCTACCGCTGTTGACATGGAGAACAACCCGCTGAACTTCCGTATCGTTGAGGAACTGCCTGAGTTCCCGGGCGGTGCCGTCGCGTTTATGCAATGGCTCACCAAGAACCTGCGCTATCCCCCCTCGGCTCAACAGCGAGGCGTACAGGGCAAGGTGGTGGCACAGTTCATCGTCAACACCGACGGTAGCATCAGCAATATCGAGATACTGAAGTCTGTTGATTCCAGCCTTGACCGTGAGGCTATGCGTGTCCTCAAGATGATGCCCCAGTGGCATCCCGGTCAGCAAGATGCCAAGCCCTGCCGCACGCAGGTTTGCATACCCATCGTTTTTAAATTGTAATCCAATGTATAATTCAGAACAATTACTCAGCAAGGTCAATGATTTTCTTGGCCAGTTGCCCTACCAGCGCCGTCCGGCCTCGCTCTATGATCCTATCAAATACGTCCTGTCGTTAGGCGGCAAGCGTATACGTCCTGTCTTGATGATGCTGTCGTATAACCTTTACAAGGATGACCCCGAGCGCATCTTGATGCAGGCCGTGGGTTTGGAGACGTATCATAACTACACCTTGTTGCACGACGACCTGATGGACAATGCCGATATGCGCCGGGGCCACGACACCGTGCATAAGAAGTGGGACGCCAACAAGGCCATCCTCAGCGGCGACTCCATGCTCGTGTTAGCTTACCAGCGTATGCAGCAGTGTGACCAGCGCCACCTGCAGGCAGTCCTTGACGTGTTTACGGAGACGGCGTTGGAGATTGGCGAGGGGCAGGAGTACGATATGTCGTTCGAGACGCGCAACGACGTCACCGAGGAAGAGTATATCGAGATGATTCGCCTGAAGACCAGTGTGCTGTTGGCGTGTGCCATGAAGATTGGCGCCATTTTAGCTGATGCACCTGCTGAGGATGTTGAGAATCTCTATAAGTTTGGCGAGCAGTTGGGACTGGCTTTCCAGTTGCAGGACGACCTGCTCGACGTCTATGGCGACCCGAAGGTCTTCGGCAAGGCCATCGGTGGCGACATCACCTCGAACAAGAAGACCTATATGCTCATCAATGCCGTGAACCGTGCCAATGCCGAACAGCGCAGCGAACTGATGAAGTGGATCGAAGCCAAGCATTTCGACCGCTCTGAGAAGGTGGCTGCAGTCACCGCTCTCTACGACCAGATTGGTATCCGTGAGCTTTGTGAGCAGAAAATCAATTTCTACTTCGATGAGTGCCGTAAGTATCTGGCTAAAGTCAATGTCAGCGACGAGCGTAAGCAGCAGTTGCTCGACTATACTGACGAGATGATGAAGCGTCGGAAGTAATGGAATGGGTTGATACACATTGCCATATTGACGGCACGGAGTTCGATGCTGACCGCGAGACCGTCATCCAGCGGGCACGTGAGGCTGGGGTAGGGAAAATCCTTGTTCCTGCCATCGACCTCGCGTCGTCAGAACGCATCCTTTCGCTCTGTCAACAATATCCTGACTGTCTCTACCCTATGGTGGGTCTGCATCCCGAAGAGGTGCGTGCCGACTGGCGCGAGCAGTTGGCGGCTATAAAATCTATTCTCGAACCTCGTACCTCGCACCTCGCACCTCGAATAGTTGCCATCGGTGAGGTTGGTCTCGACTACTACTGGAGCCGCGAGTTCGAACAAGAGCAGTTGGAGGCCTTCGAGGAGCAGGTGCGCTGGTCGGTTGAGACTCGGTTGCCGCTGATGATTCATTGTCGTAAGGCGCAGAACGAGATGGTGGCTCTGTTGAAGAAGTACGCTAAGGACTTGCCCGGTGGCGTCTTCCACTGCTTTACCGGCAACGCACTGGAGGCTGCCGAATTGTTACAGTTCGACCGCTTCGTACTGGGCATCGGCGGTGTGCTGACGTTTAAGAAGTCACACCTGCCAGAGGTGCTGCCCGCCGTCGTACCCCTCGACCGCCTTGTCATCGAGACCGATGCTCCTTATATGGCGCCAGTCCCCTGTCGCGGCCAGCGTAACGAACCCGCCTATACGCGCTACGTGTTGACGAAGCTTGCAGAGAGTTACGGCGTCGGCGAAGAAGAAATATGTCGACATACGAATGAAAATGTGAAAAAAGTTTTTGGGATTCAAATTTAATTTGTATCTTTGCAGCCGCAAAACAAAAAGGAGAGGTGCTCGAGTGGTTGAAGAGGCACGCCTGGAAAGCGTGTAGCCGGCAAAACCGGCTCGCAGGTTCGAATCCTGTTCTCTCCGCAAGAAGAAAGGGAATTATAGCGAGACGAGGTGAAAGCCTCGTTTTTTCGAATCCCGTTCTCTCTGCAAGGTTAGGATTATGGAATATATGTCTCAGGAAGGCTATGACAAGCTTGTAGCCGAGTTGCACGAACTGGAAAGTGTTGAATTGCCGAAAGTCAAGGAGGCCATTGCTGAGGCCCGCGACAAAGGCGACCTCAGCGAGAACTTTGAGTATCATGCCGCCAAGCGTGAGCAGTCAAGGCTCTTGGGTCAGATTCGTTTCAAACAGCGGGTGCTGGAGTTTGCCCGGGTTATCGACACTTCACGGCTTGGCAGCGATAAAGTAGGGCTGCTGAGTAAAGTGGAAATCACGAACCTTGCCAACAATGCGCGTATGGCATACACACTCGTCAGTCCCCATGAAGCTAATATGAAAGAGGGAAAGATCTCCATCAAGTCGCCCATCGGTCAGGCCTTGCTGGGTAAGAAGGTCGGCGACAGCGTTGACGTGCATGTTCCTGCTGGCACAATTAAACTAAGAATAGAAAGCATTACGTTGTAAGTATGATGAATATCAAGCAAATGAAAAGATATGCGCTACTGGTGGCGTTTGGACTACTGATGCTGGTGCCGACGGTACAGGCGCAGGAACCTACGGAAGACGATGCCATAACGGAGTTGGCAGCCGAGGGTGGTCTGCACATGCAGCTGAAGCAGAAGTTTATTGACGGCTCGCCACTCTTCATGTCGATGGTGGCATTAGCGCTGGTTTTCGGCTTAGCTTTTTGTATCGAGCGCATCTCCTACCTGACGTTGTCGGAGATTAACGCCAAGAAACTGATGCGCGACATCGATGCCAAGGTTGCCGAGAACGATGTGGAGGGTGCCAAGCAGCTCTGTCGCGACACCCGTGGTCCTGTGGCGTCTGTCTGCTATCAGGGGCTGATGCACATCAACGAGAATATGGACGACATCGAGCGCAGCATCTACAGCTACGGGTCGGTACAGACGGCCAAGCTAGAAAAGGGCACGTCGTGGATCAAGCTGTTCATTGCTATGGCACCGTCGTTGGGCTTCCTCGGCACGGTCATCGGTATGGTGATGGCCTTTGAACAGATACAGATAGCCGGCGACATCGGGCCTACCATCGTGGCCCGTGGTATGAAGGTGGCACTGATAACGACCATCTTCGGTATTGTCGTCGCACTTATCCTACAGCTTTTCTATAGCTACATCACGTCGAAGATTGAGCATCTGACCTCGCAGATGGAGGAGTCGGTGGTGACGCTGCTCGATATTATCATGAAGTATAAGAGAGGGTAAGGACGATGATGGACGGTGAGCTTTTCATTGATGTGGTGCTGTGGGCGGTCTATATCGCCTTGGGCGTAGGCCTCGTGGCGGCTGTTTGGTCGGCCGTTCATGGCGTACGCACTCATGAGCAGACGGCTGACGCGTTAGCTTCGCGCCGTACGTCGATGATAGGTTATGCGACGGCTGCTACCGTCGCCGTCGTGATGGTCGTCACCTACCTGTTGGCTTCTACGCGTCCTGTTGTCAGCAACGGCCGGCTTTTTACTGACACCTGGTGGCTCAGGTGTACCGATATGCTGATATTCACCTCGATTTTGTTAATCTGCGTATGTTCCGTCATCGTCGTCGTAGCGAAGTTCCGTCGCTGAACACCTCGTCGACAGCTGACATCTCGTTCATGCTGTTGATCTTCTTTCTGGTGACATCGTCGATGGATGCCGGAAAGGGACTGCAGCGCCAGCTGCCGCCACCGCCACAGGATCAGGAGCAGGTGGCCGACATCCAGCGCGAGGACATCATGACGGTGGTCCTCGATGCCAACGGCCAGTTGACGCTCAACGACGATACCGTCAGTCTCGTGCAGCTACAGCAGGAGGTGACGAAGTTTGCCGCCGTCAACCCCAAGCATCGCGTCATTGCCGTCAAGACCGACCCCGAGACGAAATACGACGATTACTTCCAACTGCAGAACGCCCTTGTGGCGGCCTATCGTCCGCTGAAGTGTCCGCCGCGCGTCAGCGAGGTCATAGAGGAGAGAGGAGAGAGGAGAGTGGAGAGTGAGAAAGGAGGTGAGCCATGATGCGCCGCCGTTTCCGCCGTCCCGACCACAGCGTGCCGGAGCTGAACATGGCATCGCTGCCCGACCTGATATTCACGGTGCTCTTCTTCTTTATGATTGTCACCCACATGCGCGACGTGGAGATGAAGGTACACTACCAGACGCCCACGGGCACTGAGGTGGAGAAGCAGCGGCATAAGTCGGCGGTGGTCAACATCTACATCGGCAAGCTCCTGAACGGCTCGTCCGATGACTATGTCATTCAGTTGAACGACAAGGTAGCCACCACGGCCGACATCGCCCGTTTTATTGAGCGCGAGCGTAAGGGCATGAATGCCGAGGACCAGGAGCGCATGACGGTCAGTATCAAGGCCGACCGCGACGTGCCGATGTCTGTCATCAACGACGTCAAACAGGCTCTCCGCCAGTCGTATGCCCTGAACATCAGCTATGCGGCTACGGAGAAAACAAAGCAGAAAAAATAAACCACGAATTACACGAATTTCACGAAACTTGTCGAAGACTCACGAGTGCTCGCAGTAATTTTGCCTGCGCGTTGTTTTTTATAAAACCACGAATTTCACGAATTTCACGAATTTTGGCTGCGCATTGATACTTATTTTTACGAATTTCACGAATGAAATCGCAAGCGATTTCTTGCCGGTGCCAGCCAATTCGTATAATTCGTTCAATTCGTAGTCGTTATAAATAATTCGTTCAATTCGTAGTCGTTATATAAAAATTACAAGTTTCGCAAGTATTTTTTACCACGAATTTCACGAATTTCCCGGCGCTAGCCAATTCGTGAAATTCGTTGCATCTAAGATGCATCATAACATCCTGCATAGAAAATTCGTTTAATTCGTTAAATTCGTGGTCGTTATAATAATTCGTTTAATTCGTGGTCGTTATAAAAATTCGTTTCTAATATAATTCGTGTAATTTGAGTTCTCAGCGTTCGTAGTCGACGAAGGCGTAGCGGTAGGCGTGGCGTTCGTCGGCGTCGTGCGCCTCGCGGCTCACCTCGTGCCAGTCGCTGTAGTCCGGGAAGAACGTGTCGGCCTTCTCCGGCGTGTCGTCAATCTCCGTCAGACACAGGCGGTCAGCCTTGTCTATCAGTCCCTCGTAGAGGCTGGCGCCGCCGATAATAAAGATCTCCTCGTCGGGCATGCAGGTGAAGAGGAACTCGTCCCACGAGGCGAAACACTCGCAGCCCGGCAGCTCCTTGACCGACGTTGTCAGCACGCAGTTGCGGCGGTTGGGCAGTGCCCCCTTCGGCAGGCTCTCAAACGTGCGGCGCCCCATCAGGATGGTGTGTCCCGTCGTCAGCTGCTTAAACCGTTTCAGGTCGTTGGGCAGCCAGTAAATCAGTTTGTTCTCAAAGCCAATGGCCCTGTTCTTGGCCACGGCCGCAATCATAGATACCATATTTTTTTCTATTTATTTACGACAACTATGACAACTAAAACAACATATTCGTCTTGACGAAAAGAGAAAAAGTTGTCCAAGTTGTCCAAGTTGTCGTTATTATTACACGCTTTATTTACGACAACTATGACAACTAAAACAACATATTCGTCTTGACGAAAAGAGAAAAAGTTGTTCAAGTTGTCCAAGTTGTCGTTATTATTACACGCTCACCTCCGCTTTAATGTGTGGCCACGGGTCGTAGTTCTCTAACTCGAAGTCTTCGTATTGGAAGTCGAAGAGCGACTTGACGTCGGGGTTCAGCTTCATCGTCGGCAGCGGTCGCGGCGTGCGCGTCAGCTGCAGACGGGCCTGGTCGAGGTGGTTCAGGTAGAGGTGGGTGTCGCCGGTGGTGTGGATGAAGTCGCCCACCTTGTAGCCCGTCACCTGTGCCATCATCTGCAGCAGCAGGGCGTAGCTGGCGATGTTGAACGGCACACCGAGGAAGGTGTCGGCACTCCGTTGGTAGAGCTGCAGCGACAGCCGTCTGGTCTCCCCGCCGTCGGAGGGGCAGGGGGAGGTGTAGAACTGGAACATCGTGTGGCAGGGTGGCAAGGCCATCTCATTCACCTCGGCCACGTTCCACGCCGAGACGATCATGCGGCGCGAGTTCGGGTTCGTCTTCAGCTGGTCGAGCACGTACTGTATCTGGTCGATGGTGCCCCCTCGGTAGTCGGGCCACGAGCGCCACTGGTGGCCGTAGACGGGACCTAACTCGCCGTTCTCGTCGGCCCACTCGTTCCAGATGCGTACGCCGTGCTCCTGCAGGTAGCGTACGTTCGTGTCGCCCTTCAGGAACCACAGCAGTTCGTAGATGATCGACTTCAGGTGCAGCTTCTTTGTCGTCAACAGCGGGAAGCCGTCCTCAAGGTTGTAGCGGCTCTGCGTGCCGAAGATGCTGATGGTGCCTGTTCCCGTGCGGTCGCCCTTCTCAGTGCCTTCGGTCAGGATGCGGTTCAGTATGTCTAAATATTGTTTCATGCGCGTTAGTGGTCTTTAGCGAGCTGCAAAGGTACGAAAACTTTTTCTTTTTCTCGCACTTTTTCAGGAAAAAGTGTTCTGTCTTCCTCTATCTTCTACTATGTTCTTCTGTCTTTTGGTGACACCTCTTACACCAAGCTTGATTATCAGCGAGTTACAGAGGCGCTTACCCGCACCAGTGGTCGCACCAGTACCCACACCAAGTGTCGCACCAATTGTCGCACCAATGTACATCAAGCGAATATTTTTTTTTGAAACGAATTTGAATAATTGAAATAATTGAATCCACAAATTTTTATAATAATTATTCGCAGACAAAGCGTATACCAAGTCTTCAAATCCCCATAATTATAATTATTCAAATTTATGGGCAAAATTATAATAATTATTCAAATTCGTTTCAAATTTATCATTGTTTATTCGGGTGACAATGTTGGTGACACCTCTTACACCAAGCTTGATTATCAGTAGGTTACAGAGATGTTTGCCCACACCAATGGTAGCACCAATGTAGGTCAAACGAATAATTTTTTTTTGAAACGAATTTGAATAATTGAAATAATTGAATCCACAAATTTATATAATAATTATTCGCAAACAAAGCGCATACCAAGTCTTTAAATCCCCATAATTATAATTATTCAAATTTATGGGCAAAATTATAATAATTATTCAAATTCGTTTCTTTAATATTGTGTTTGGTGTCTCCGAAAATGTTTCACGGCAAAGGCCGGAAACGTACAAGCCTCTCGCAAAAATTTCACGGCCGCTCAGAAAAATTTCGCGGCCGCTCGTAAATGTTTCAC
>ONYA01000042.1 GCA_900321965.1 uncultured Prevotellaceae bacterium | reverse complement strand
TGTAAATCAATTAGTTAAGTGCCAGGTGTAAGAGGTGTGGGTTATTTCTGTCGGATACTGCCCTTGGCGTCGATAGTGGCTTCACTTTTTGGCACGTCCGCTTCGCTCAATAGCTTGATTTGCCGGGCAGCACCATGCTTGCTGTCAGTACGCGGCCCCACACCAGGCCACTGATAGAGCGAGTGAATAGCGCCGGAAAGGAAACGGCCTTGACGGTCGGTCTTGACGGTGATGATGGGTGCATGCCCTGAGATGCCTTTCAGGTTCATGCCGTAGGGGGTGCAGAAGTTTCCCAGGCTGTAGGCAATAAACCGCCCCTTGTAGACTTCTGTGGCACGCACGACGTGCGGCCCGTGGCCATAGACGATGTCTGCACCGTGATCGATACAGAAATGAGCCAGGCGTCGCAGATGGCCGCGCTTCTCTTTGTAGAAGGTCTCCATAGAGTCGCAGGATCATGGGGTCGGTTCTTCTGATCATTTTTCAAATTAAGTGAAATGCGAATGAGACAAGTAATAAAGCATAGAGATATCAGACTCTTGAAAATGATCAGGAGAACCGATCCCGTGATTCCTCTTTTACTTCCTTCAAGCCACAGCCAGAGAACGCTTCTTGGTATATCACTTCAACCTTTTCAGGTATTGTGATGCTACTCAGTGATGTGCAACCCTTAAAAGTATTTGCTTTTATTAGCTCCAGCTCATTTGGCAAGACAACTGAGGACAGTTTTTCGCAATACGAAAAAGCATATTCAGCAATGGACGTGACACTATTGGGGATGGTGACACTCGTCAGGCCGCTACAGTTATAGAACGCCGCTCTCCGATGCTGGTCACGGAGTAGGTATTTCCATTGTACGTGACAGATTCGGGAATAACGACGTTTCCGGAATATTTTGAGCTACTTGAAGTTACTGTCGCCTCTGTTCCCGAAAAGCTGTAATTAATACCATTCACTTCATCGGCGAACGCAACCATGTTTGTCATACTTAGTAGCAGGACGAGCAGAAGTTTGATGTTTTGTTGTTTCATAATCTTATAGTTTTTTAGGTTATTGTTTCCGTTTGAATTGACATAAAGAGAAGACGTGGACAGCTGTCTCATGGAAGGTAAGCAGGCCAAAGGCGTGAGGACGAGGAGCGGTGCTCATTTGTAGAAGTTCCTCTCGAAGGCTGTACGCTCGTCGGCCGACTGTTCGCCGGCCGACTGCTCGTCCTGCTTCAGCACACAGCGTTTCCACCACGACGCGATGAAGCCGAGGCCGTAGCCCATGAGCTGGGTGAAGGCGGCGGGGATGCTGAGCAGGCCCACCCAGAGGCTTCGGTTGCGGATGCTGGAGTCGATGCAGATAATGAGGCTATACAGCAATAGCGGCAGCAGCGACAGGACGCACAAAGTGAAGCCCAGTCCCTGATGCATGTTGTCGGTAGGACGGAGGCCGCAGGCATCAAGATACTCGCCTTCGGCATACAGGGCTACGCCGGCAGCGAAGAGCAGGAGCAGCAGGATGACGCCAAGGGTGAACACCATCGGCAGCAGGTGGACAATCTTCAGCGTGCCGGGATGCCGCTTCTCGAGGTTGATGCGCGCTATGCCGCTATGATAGACCTGGCGGAAGAACTTGTGGAAGTCCGTTCGCCGCTTGTGCCACACCCACGCCTCGGGGATGAGCGCCGTCTTATAGCCCGCCTCGACGATGCGGTAGGAGAAGTCGATGTCTTCGCCGAAGCGCATCTTCGAGAAGCCGCCCAGCTTCTGATACACCTCGCGGCGTATGCCCATGTTGTAGGAGCGCGGGAAGAACTTGTCGAGCTTCGTCTTGCCGCCGCGGATGCCGCCCGTCGTGAAGAACGACGTCATGGAGTAGGATATGGCTTTCTGCACCGGTGTGAACGACTCATGAGCCCTGTCGGGGCCGCCCCAGGCAGACTCTCCCCCGCCCCCTCCCTGTGAGGGAGGGGCGTCATTTCCTTGCTGAGTCTTCTTGTCTACGGCAGCAAGGTATCCTTCGGGGAGCACCACGTCGGAGTCGAGCACGATGAGCCATTCGCCGTTGGCGCGCTCTGCGCCGTAGTTGCGGCTCTGTCCCGGTCCGCTGTTGTCCTTATAATAATAATGTATGTCGAGTGCGCCGGCATATTTTTCGCACACCTCCTTGCAGGGGTTCTTCGACCCGTCTTCCACGATAATCACCTCGAAGTCGCTCAGCGACTGGCGTGTCAGGCTCTGCAGCAGTTCGTCCACCTCGTCGGGACGGTTGAATACGGGTATGATAATGGAATACTTCATGGTCTTTCTTTCCGTTATGTTTTGTCGAGTGCAAAGGTAATCATTTTTTCTTTAACCGCAAACTTTTTTTGTAGATACTAAAAATCGCACGCTTATGTCACAGCAGGACATAAGCGTGCGATGATGGTATGTGCCGTGATGGCTTACTCCTTGACGCGAGCTAAGTAGCTGCCGTCGCGGGTGTCGACCTGGATGAGGTCGCCCTCGTTGATGAACAGGGGGACGCGAACCTCGACGCCAGTCTCTAACGTAGCAGGCTTCAGCGTGTTCGTAGCGGTGTCGCCCTTCACGCCCGGCTCAGAGTGGGTCACGCGGAGGTTGGTCTTCACCGGCATTTCAGCATAGAGGATGGTGCCATCGGTGGTGTCGCTCACCACTTCCACGATGTCGCTCTCCTTCATATACTCATGACCGATCACGAGTTCGTTGTCGATGGGAATCTGCTCGAAGGTCTCCTGATTCATGAAGATACGGCCCGACTGGTCCTCATAGAGATACTGGTAGGGACGGCGCTCGATGATAACGTCCTCGAGTTTCTCGCCGATGTTGAAGCGGCGCTCCAGTACGCGACCGTCGCTGACGTTCTTCACCTTGATAATCATGATGGTGTTACCCTTACCCGGCTTGCGGTGCTGGAAGTCGATGCAAACCCAAATGCCACCGTCCATGCGAATGGCGGTGCCTTTTTTAATGTCTTGTGAATTAATCATATAACTAAAAAATGTTGTTTTTTATCATTTTCGGCTGCAAAGGTACAAAAAAAATGAGAAATGAGAAATGAGAAATGAGAAATTTTGCCAAAAAACTTGCGTAATTCAAAAGAAATGAGTACTTTTGCACCCCAAAACGATAAATAAGTAACAAAATAAATAAGAATTAAGCAATGAAAAGAACATTTCAGCCGCACAATCGCCGTCGCGTCAACAAGCACGGCTTCCGTGAGAGAATGGCCACAAAGAATGGTCGCCGCGTGTTGGCTTCACGCCGCGCAAAGGGTCGTAAGAAGTTAACGGTTTCTGATGAGCATCACGGAAAGTAATAAGGTTACTCAGAAAGAAAATGAAGGTTAAAACAGAAAGAAGTGAAGAGAATTCTTTGCTTCTTTCTGTTTTTTTTGTACTTTTGTAGGCGAAAAGAGATTCATCGATGAAAGCAAAGGAGTTTTTCGGAAAATTCTGCAGCCTCTACCTGTGGGGAAACCTGCTGGCTATGGTGCTGGTGATTGTGGGACTCTGCCTCGGCGTGAAGTACGGGCTTGAGGCTTACACCCACCACGGTGAGGGCATTGAGGTGCCTGCTCTGGTGAACATGCGTGCAGACAATGCCCGCGTGTTGTTAATAGAGAAAGGGCTGGAACTGATGGTGGCCGATTCAGGCTATAACAAGCGCCTCCCGGCCGACTGCATCTTAGCTCAGTCGCCAGGTGCCGGCACGAAGGTCAAGGAGGGACGTATCATTTATGTCACCATCAACTCGCCATCGTCGCCGTCATTCCCTATTCCCGACCTGATAGACAACAGCAGCTACCGTGAGGCTGAGGCTAAGCTGACGGCGATTGGCTTCAAACTACTCCCCCCGAAACGTATCACTGGTGAGCGCGACTGGGTGTATGGCATCCTCTGTCGTGGCCATCATGTCAACACGGGCGACCGCGTGTCAATAGAGTCGCCGCTGACGCTGATTATCGGCAACGGACAGTATGGCGAAGACGAAGACATCGACTATACAGAGCCTGAGGCTGTTGACGGCGACTATACGCGTAGCGAGGATGACGAGTTTGAGGAGGTGACAGAACCCGTGATGGTTGAGGAGTGAGCATGGACAGTGATGAGTTATACGAGCACTTCCGTATAGAAGTGGATTCGGGACAGGAGCCGCTGCGCATCGATAAGTTTCTGACCGAGCACATGCCGCACACCACGCGTAACCGCATTCAGCAGGCAGCTGACGCGGGCTTTATCTACGTCGGCGACCGTCCGGTGAAGAGTAATTATAAGGTACGCCCGGGTGATGTGGTGACGCTGATGCTCGACTATCCACACTACGACACAACGATAGAGCCGGAAGAGATTCCCCTTGACGTGGTGTATGAGGACGACCAGCTGATGGTCATCAACAAGGCGGCAGGGATGGTGGTCCATCCCGGCGTGGGCAATTTCCACGGTACGTTGGTCAACGCCATTGCCTGGCACCTGCGTAACCTGCCGACCTACGACCCCAACGATCCGAGTGTCGGGCTGGTACACCGCATCGACAAGGACACCAGCGGACTGCTCGTCGTGGCAAAGACGCCCGAGGCAAAGACGGCTTTAGGGAAGCAGTTCTTCGACCACGACACCCACCGCACGTATAACGCCCTGGTGTGGGGACACTTCACCGAGGACGAAGGACGCATAGAGGGCAACATAGGCCGTGACCCTCGCGACCGTCAGCGCATGGCCGTCTTCCCGCCCGACAGCGACACCGGCAAGCCCGCCGTCACCCATTGGCGCACGCTGGAGCGCTTCGGCTACACCACCCTGGTGGAATGCCGCCTGGAGACGGGCCGCACCCACCAGATACGTGCCCACATGAAGCACATCGGCCACCCCCTGTTCTGCGACGAGCGTTACGGAGGCACCGAGATTTTGCGCGGCGAACGGTCGAGTACCTACAAGGCGTTTATCCAGAACTGCTTCAAGCTATGCCCCCGGCAGGTGCTCCACGCCCGTACGCTTGGCTTTGTCCATCCCGTGACAGGGCAGCAGATGGACTTCACCAGCGAGTGGCCTGAGGATATGGCCGCCGTGATTGACAAATGGAGAACTTATATAAAAGGTAATACAAATAACACACTATGAAAAATTTGAAGAGAACCATTGCCATCGTCTGCGGTGGCGACTCATCGGAGCACGACGTATCGTTGCGCTCGGCACAAGGACTTTATTCATTCTTCGACAAGGAACGCTATAACGTCTACATTGTTGACATCAAGGGACTCGACTGGAAAGTAGAGCTGCCCGGCGGACTGACGGCCAAGATTGACCGTAACGACTTCTCGTTTACAGAGGACGGCCAGAAGCGATGCTTCGACTACGCCTACATCACCATCCACGGCACCCCCGGCGAGAACGGCCGTCTGCAGGGGTATTTCGACCTCATCGGACTGCCCTACTCCACCAGCGGCGTGCTCGTCGAGGCCATGACCTTCGACAAGTTCGTGCTCAACCAGTATCTCCGTAGCTATGGCGTCAGCGTGGCCGAGTCACTGCTCATCCGTAAGGGTTATGAGGAGCTGGTCAGCGACGAGGAGATAGAGCGCCAGATAGGTATGCCCTGTTTTGTCAAGCCCGCTGCCGACGGCTCGTCGTTCGGCGTTACCAAGGTGAAGAACGCCGACCAGCTGGCTCCCGCCATCCGCAAGGCGATGATGGAGAGTCCCGAGGTGATGGTCGAGTCGTTCCTCGACGGCACCGAAATTACCCAGGGTTGTTACAAGACGCGCGAGAAGACCGTCCTGCTGCCTATCACCGAGGTGGTGACGTCGAACGAGTTCTTCGACTACGACGCCAAGTACAATGGTCAGGTGCAGGAGATAACCCCGGCCCGCATTGCCCCCGAGATAGCAGAGCGCGTCTCGAAGATTACCAGCCACATCTACGACATCCTGCGCTGCAACGGCATCATCCGCATCGACTACATCATCTCGAAGGAAGGAAAGATTTCCATGCTCGAGGTGAACACCACGCCGGGCATGACCGCCACCAGCTTTATTCCCCAGCAGGTGCGTGCCGCCGGCTTGGAGATGAAGGATGTCCTGGCCGACATCGTCGAGAACCAGTTCTGAAGCCTACCCAAGCCCTCCCCAAGGGAGGGATGTTTAAATGGATTTTACTATTAGATTATATGGAGAACTCATTAGATAATGTAACAAAACACCCCTCCCCTGGGGAGGGCTTGGGTGGGCCGTTCGATGAGATCCGCCCATACGAGGCGGAAGAGATGCAGCAGGCGTTCGAAGAATTGATCAGCGATCGCCAGTTCAACGTGATGATGAAGGGCTTTGCTCCATGGCTGCCCAAGTCACCACGTAATGGATTGTTACGTCTTGCTTTCAAAGGTGTGAAGACACCGCTCGACTTCCAGAAGCGGTTTATGAAGCCGATAGTGAACTACATCATCCGCAAGCATACCGACGGCTGCAAGTTCAACCACGACCTGTTGCCCGATGGGAAGTTTGACGATCGCTATACCTTTGTATCTAACCATCGTGACATTGTACTCGACTCTGCCTTCCTCGACGTCATGCTTATCAAGGCAGGCTACCCCACTACCGTGGAGATAGGTATTGGCGACAACCTGCTGATTTATCCCTGGATTAAGCGGCTCGTCCGTATGAACAAGGCGTTCACCGTGCGCCGCGGCTTGACGGCCCACGAGATGCTGCGGTCGAGTATGCTGATGAGCCAGTACATACACTATGCCGTGACGCAGAAGCGTGAGAACATCTGGATAGCGCAGCGCGAAGGGCGCGCCAAGGACAGCGACGACCGCACGCAGGAGTCGGTACTGAAGATGCTGGCGATGGGCGGCGAGCTGCGCGAACTGAACATCGTGCCGCTGACTATCAGCTATGAGTATGACCCGTGCGACTATCTCAAGGCTCAGGAGTTCCAGCTGAAGCGCGACGACCCGTCGTTCAAGAAGAGCCGTCAGGACGACCTTGACAATATGAAGACGGGCATCTTCGGCTATAAGGGCCGCGTCAGCTATCACTGCGGCACACCTGTCAATACGTGGGTAGACCAATTGGACACCAGCCTGCCAAAAAATGAGTATTTCACAGCACTGGCCCAACGGATAGACCGCGAGATACACCGAGGCTACCTGCTCTATCCTTGTAACTACATTGCCGCCGACCTGCTTGAAGGGAAGAACAGCCGCACCGAACACTACACCAAGGCCGACACAGAGCGCTTTGAAAAGTATCTGACAGGACAGATAGCCAAGATTACGATTCCGAACAAGGATGTACCCTACTTGCGCGAGCGTATCCTCACCATGTATGCCAACCCGTTGTATAACTATATCGCTGCACAATGAAAAAACAACTGCTTTGCCTGATGCTGTCTGTGCTCTTCGTGACAGCCTGTGAACAAGATGTCTACGACAAAGGGGACAGCACCTATTCCTATGTGCGGGCTGATTTCGTAGAGGCATACGTTGACAACAACCGAAGTGTCAGTCAGGTCCTGACAGATGATGATGTCCGGCTACAACTGACAGCACCCTATGCCGCCAGTTGGATTCAGCGTCCCGATACAACCTACCGTGCAGTGTTGTATTACAATCAGAAAGGACAGCAGGCGGAAGCCGTTAATCTGCAGCGGGTGTCAACGGCTTCCATTAAGACGACCCCACAGGTACGGAGCGGTGCGAAGACTGACCCGCTGAAGTTAGAGTCAGTATGGCTGAGTGGAAACAAGCGATACCTTAACCTGAGCGTTATCCTTATGATGGGTGCCGTGAGCGACGAAGCTGCTTCACATGCCTTGGGCATCGTGGGCGACACCATCATGGTGGGTGACAATGGTCTGCGCACCTATCATCTCCGCTTAGCGCACAGCCAGGGCGACGTGCCCCAATACTACTCGCAACGAGTCTACTTCAGCGTTCCCGTCTATGGGTTGCCTGTAGACTCGTTGCGATTAAGCGTCAATACCTATGATGGTGTGGTGACAAGAGGTTTCCGCCTTTAGTCCAGAATGCGTTGCAGTTCATCTAACTCTTCGTCGGTTGTCGCCCAACTGGTGACAAAGCGGCAGATGGTATGCCGGTGATCGGTCTGTCCGAAATGACTGAACAGAACGTGACGTTCCAACCGCTCCACCTCTTCGTTGCCGATGACCAGGAACTGCTGGTTGGTGGGGGAGTCGATATAGAACTTATAACCTTTTTCCCTAAAGATTTCCTTGAGACGCATAGCCTGACGGATGGCGTGGCGTGACAGCTCGAAATAGAGATCGTCGGTGAACAGCGCCTCCATCTGCAGACCTATCAATGCCCCTTTGGCAATAACGGCTCCATGCTGTTTCTGAATGGAGAAAAAGTGCTTGTGAGCCTTGCGACCGCTGAAAACCACAGCCTCGCCGCAGAGGGCACCAATCTTCGTGCCGCCGATGTAGAAGACGTCGCAGTGGCGGGCCAGGTAAGGCAGCGTTACGTCGCAGCCTTCGCCCATCAGTCCGTAGCCTAACCGTGCGCCGTCGATATACAGGGGCAGGTCGTAGCGTTGGCATACCCGGTAGATGTCATCCAGTTCGCGTGCCGTATAGAGAGTTCCGAACTCTGTGGGGAATGTGATGTAGACGAGACCGGGGTGTACGGCATGGTCGCGGTTGCCGTCGTGCATGAAGTCGTCAAGATAGTTGTCGAGTGTGCGGGCCTCCATCTTACCGTCTTTGTCGGCGATGGTGATGATCTTATGCTCCGTAAACTCTACGGCACCAGCTTCGTGTACATTGATATGGCCCGAACCGACACAGATGACGCCCTCGTACTGGTAGAGCATTGAGTCGATGGTTGTGGCGTTGGTCTGGGTGCCACCCGTCAAAAAGAAAATCTCTGCGTCGGGCAGTCCACAGGCCTCGCGTATCTTCTGCTTCGCACGTTCAGAGAATTCGTCGAAGCCGTATGGCGTTGGCTTCGACGAATTGTATTTGACGAGGTTCTCCAATACCTTGGGGTGAGCCCCGTTGTTATAGTCACATTCAAATGAGATCATAATGCCTCTAACATACGCTTAAGAACGACCGAGCAGCTGATCTCACGGTTGGCAGCCTCGGGGATGACAATCGAGTTCTCTGACTCGATGACGTCGTCGGTCACAATCAGGCCGCGGCGTACGGGAAGGCAGTGCATGAACTTGCCGTTGTTCGTCCATGACATGTGCTCGGTGTCTACCGTCCACGCCATATCCTTCGACGTGATCTTGCCATAGTCCTCGGGGTTGGTGACGCCGGGGTTTGACCAGTTCTTGGCGTAGATGAAGTCGGCACCCTCGAAAGCTTTCCGCTGGTCGTACTCCACACGTGCACCACCCACAAACTTCGGATCGAGTTCGTAGCCTTCGGGGTGGGTGATGACGAAGTCTACGTCGGCAGCGTTCATCCACTGGGCGAACGAGTTGGGAACGGCCTGCGGCAGGGCGCGGCAGTGAGGAGCCCAAGTCAGTACGACCTTCGGTTTGGCGGCGAGTGAACCGCTGCCAGCGGGGCGTTTCCAGTATTCTTCAATCGTGATAAGGTCGGCGAAGGCCTGCAGCGGGTGCACCGTTGCCGTCTCCATCGCGAAGACGGGGCGGCCGCTGTACTTGATGAACTGGTTCACCACCGTTTCGGCATAGTCGTACTCGCGGTCGGTCAGTCCGGCAAAGGAGCGCACGCCGATGATGTCGCAGTAGCAGCCCATGACGGGAATGGCCTCTAAGAGGTGCTCGCTTTTGTCGCCGTCCATGATGACGCCGCGCTCGGTCTCTAACTTCCATGCCCCGGCGTTGACGTCGAGCACAATGACGTTCATGCCCAAGTTCATGGCTGCCTTCTGCGTCGACAGGCGTGTACGCAGTGAGTTGTTGAAGAATATCATCATCAGCGTCTTGTTGTGTCCCAAGTGCTGATACTTGTAACGGTCGTTCTTAATCTCCTGTGCTTCGGCCAGGGCCTGAGCTAAGGGGCCGAGGTCCCCCACGTTCATAAATGTCTTCATATTCTTGTTGTTGTTTAGTTTCTTAGATAGCAGCTAATGCCAGTGAATGGTACTTCGACTCCGGCGAGTCGCTTCGCGAAGGCATCACCACGGGTTTCAGGGTGCCTTGCAACACACCGGCGGTCTTGGCGTAGGCGAAGAGCGTCAGCGTCTTGTAGAAGACGTTACCCGCCACGATGTCGGGGAAGATGAGCGCGTCGGCCTGTCCGTCGATGGCCGAGTGGATGCCCTTCTCGCGGAGGCTGACACTGTCGAGCGATGTCTTGAGGTCCAGCGGGCCGTCGATGATGCAGCGTCCGAAATAGCCACTCTGTGCCAAGGCTATAATGTCGATATAGTCCTGCGTGTAAGGGAAGGCCTTCTCGCTGACTTTCTCTGCACAATGGATGAGCGATATGCGCGGTTCCTCGATGCCCAAGGCATGGCAGACGTAGTTCACGTAGTGTATCTGCTGCCGGCGCTGCTCCTTGGTGGGGATGGGGATGACAGCGGCATCGGTGAAGAAGAGCAACTTCTCGTACTTCGGGATTTCAGCCATGGCAATGTGCGTCAGCACACGGCCTGGACGCATGATACCCGTTTCCTTATCGAGGATGGCGCGGAGCACGACGTCGGTGTTGATGAGGCCTTTCATCAGGATGTCGGCCTCATTATTACGTACCATTCTGACAGCACGGCGTGCGCACTCGTCCTTATTGTCGCCGTCAACAAGAATGGGTTCGATAAATCCCATCTCCTGTCCTTTTTCAATAGCATAACGTGTGGAGGCGTCGCCGGGACAGACGACGGCTACGCGCTTGCGGTCGCCCCGTTGTTGCAGGAAGCGGGTCATGTCGTTAAGGGTCTTGATCGGTTGCATAGGCTATTGAGTTATGTTAGAGGCAGTAGCCGACGGTCACCTGTATGACGCGGTTGCTATATTTGCCGCCTTCGTCCAGTTTGTTCAGGTTCAGCAGACCGAAGTTGTAGCGGGCGTCGAGACGCCATTTGTCGAAGTCGTAGCTGATGCCTACGGGGATGCCGAAGTCAATGCTGTTATAGTTGGTGCCACTGGATGTATAGCTCTTCCAGCTGTTGTCGAAGTTCAGATCATAGCCCACTTTCTTGTAGAAAGCGTAGCCCGGCTGTAGGCCTGCCTTCACAGCCAGTCCCTTGAAGATATAATAGTTCAGCATAATGGGTACATTGACATAGTGTAACGTGGCAGAGTAGTTCTTCTGTCGCTCAATGTCGTCATAGCCGTGACCTTGCAGCGAGTATAGCAGTCCTACCGTTAGGCTCATCGACTCCGACATCTGGTAGTCTCCGTCAATGCCGGCAGCCACGCCAACGTGCATTGTCGGCTTCAGTTCCTGGTTGCCATGATAGTAGATATCGCTTCCGGCAATGGTGGCAAGGTTGATGCCGACCTTGGGTATGACCGTCAGTTTCCCGACTTCTTTCTGTGCGAATCCTTGCAGCGCTGCAAGTAACAATGTCAGTGTAAAGATTGCTTTTTTCATATCGTACATATTTATATTTTAATCAATAAAACGTAAAAAATCGCCTGTTATTGTGTGTATAAAGGAATAAAGTTGTATATTTGCATCATGTTAGAGAAACAGATTATCGATATTCATCTCGAGGAAGCCATGCAGATGGGTGGCTCCGTGTCGTTGGGCGAGGGACTGGTGCTCACTGATAGTATTGCTGTCAGCCCGGTCTACAATGGCCCGAAACGTATAAACTATATCCTGATGGCACTATGCCAGAGAGGTGAGGCGTGTTATACTATTGATACTCGTCATCAGACGGTGAGGCAGGGTGATTTGCTCTTTATCTCAGAACGTCACATCGTTGATAACTATCAGTCGTCACCTGACTTCAAGTGCCAGTGCATTATGGTGAGTACTGAATTCTACCACAGCTTTGTGCTTAACGTGAAAAACGTATCTTCGCTGTTGCTCTTCTCGACGAAGAATCCTGTCGTGAAGCTTACTGAGGCTGAGATACAGACCTATGGCAACTATTACACCTCCATCCGTGACAAGATGGTGGCCGCCCATCCTTATCGTACTGAGGTAGTGAAGGCTTTGTTGTTGGCTATGTTCTACGATATGTCGGGCGTCATCTGGCGTGTGGAACAGCAGACAAGTAAGAACCAGACGCGTGCCGATGCACTCTTTGCGCGCTTCATCAAGCTGTTGGAGGCAAACTTCCGCAGCGAGCGGCGTGTGGGTTGGTATGCCAGTCAGCTTAATATCTCGCCGAAATATCTGTCGGAGGTGGTGAAGCAGGTCAGTAAGCGTACGCCGAATGACTGGATAGACCATTACGTCGTTTTAGAACTGCGTGTCCTCCTCAAGAATTCCACTAAGAATATCAAGGAGATTACCGAAGAGCTTCATTTCCCCAATCAGTCATTTCTTGGCAAGTATTTCAAGGAGCATGTTGGCATGAGTCCTTCAGAATATCGGCGCAGCTGACGGCCACGTCGCATAGTTCCTGATACCAGTCGGCTCCGAAACGGCGGATGAGCGGTTCTTTCAGGAAGACATAGACGGGTATGTCAAGCTCCTGCCCTTTCCTTACCGCATCCTCGCAGATCTTCCAGCGGTTGTAGTTCAGGCCGATGAGCCCGCCACTGAACTGCTTTTCGCGTATGGGGTAAAGCGAGCAGCTGATAGGCTTGCAGAATTTCGTTTGTCCGTTCCTGTAGGCTTTCTCCAGCGCACACAGGCAGTTGTCGCCATCGTAGCAGGTAAAGACGCAGTCCTTGCCGCCTACGATGCTTGTCACGAGGTCGCCTTCCTGATCGGTATAGGCCACGCCTTGCTGGTCGATGACGGCCTGTGCCTGTGCCGAGAGGTCTGGCCATACGGTGTCCAGTGCATCTTCTATGCCGGCTATCTCGTCCAATGTTACGGGTGCTCCAGCATCGCCCTCAATACAGCACACACCTTTGCACTTCTCATAGTCGCAGCAGAAGCGCTCTGTCAGCAGGTCGGAGGAAATAAGCACGCCGCCGATGTCTAAGATAGGGGGGAGACCCACCCCCGTCCCCTCCCTGTGAGGGAGGGGAGTGGTTACTTTATTCGCGTTATCTTCCATTTGATTGGCGTTATCTTCCATTTGATTGGCGTTATCTTCCATTTGATTGGCGTTGTCTTCCATTCTATTTTCGTTCCTATCTTTCATTATCGGTATTTGGTAATCACTCCCCTCCCTCACAGGGAGGGGCCGGGGGTGGGTCTGTAGAGGGTCTCTACCACCTAATAGCTTCTATTCCGTTTTGTTTCAAATACTCATTACAGCGCGAGAACTGGTGCTGTCCGAACCAGCCTCCGCGGTTTGCCGAGAGCGGTGAGGGGTGGACAGACTCCAAGACGAGGTTTTTGTCCTTAGGAATCATGTACGCCTTGCTGCGTGCATAGCCGCCCCAGAGCATATAGACGATATGTTCGCGGTGCGAGGCCAGTGCCTGGATGGCAGCATCAGTGAATTTCTGCCAGCCTAACGCAGAATGGCTGTTGGCCTGATGGGCGCGTACCGTCAGCGTGGCGTTCAGCAGGAGCACGCCCTGCTCTGCCCATCGCGTGAGGTTGCCTGAGAAGGGTATTGGCGTGCCGAGGTCGGACTGTATTTCTTTGAAGATATTTTGTAATGACGGCGGGAACTGTATCCCGTCTTGCACCGAGAAGCTCAGCCCGTGGGCTTGTCCCGGTTCGTGGTACGGATCCTGTCCGATTATCACGACCTTCACCCGGTCGAATGGCGTGAGGTTAAAGGCATTGAATATCAATTTGCCTGGAGGGTAGCAGGTTGTAGCCTGATATTCCTGCCTGACGGCTCCTGTCAGTTGTTCGAAGTAGGGTTTTTCAAACTCTGTTGCCAGCAGTTCTTTCCATGATGGTTCTATCTGTACGTTCATCTCGATAAAAAATAGATTATAAATTAGCATTCTTCTCTGTCATGTATTTCCAGTAGCGTCGCGGCATATCGCTGAGCTGTTTTTTAGGGTTCATACGCTCTTTGATGCAGATGGCCTTGAAGTATGTGCGCCAGAGTTCCTGCAGCAGTTGATCGTCGGCGCTCAGTACGTTGTCGTTGAGTTTACCATTCGATAAACCGAAGGGAACGTCGGCTTCGTTTTCAAAAGTGACGTGTATGACGTTTTTCCTGTTATAGTAGTAGCCGTAGTGCCGTTTGGCGTCGTAGATGAGCCACGGCTGGTCGTTGAAGCGGTCTTGAAAATGGTCGATGATGATGGGCAGCACATTATGGTCGGGCGAGACGACGGCAAGATACGTGCCATCCTTCGCCTTCTGGAAGCGGATGAACTGTTTCATGCGTAATTGCTCATGCAGCACGCGGCGCGCGATGTTCGTCACTTCTAACACGTCGGGGTCGGCAAAGTTCTTCGAAATATCGCCTTGTTTAAACACCTTACAGATATACTGGAATAGCAGTGTGTTCAGCTCCCGCAGTTCTGACAGCCAACTGACGGAGATGAGTTTCATTGCCTCACGCGTCAGCCGTTTCTCCAATCCTGTCCATACCCGCCGGGCTTTCTCCACGTCCGTCGTCACTTGATAGGTATGGTCACAGAACAAAGGCAGCGCGTCACCCTCAGCCAGCAACTCCTCGGGTTGCTCCTTCAGCGCGAATGCGTCGAACACCGCTGTCAGCAGTCCGTCCATCGTTCCGTCAAACACGTATACTGTCATTCTTCAAACTCTAATTTTAATTGCTTTTCGTCTGCCACTCGCTTCTGTTGTGCTTTCGAGATTAGCAGAGGACGCAGGCGTTCAGGATGCAGTTCGTTGATGCCGACGATGGGCTGTGAGAACTGCGAGGTCAGTTCGTTGCATGTGATAAAAAACTTTGCTTTCTTCATCACCACACCCATCTTCTTCAGGTCGTAGCTCGTCAGGCGGTTGAAGCGGCGCGAATTGACGATGAGCCAGGCCGACTTCGTGCCAAGTCCAGGTACTCGCAGCAACTGTTCGTAGTCGGTGGTGTTGATGTCTATAGGAAAGTACTCAGGGTGCCGTAAAGCCCATGCGAGTTTTGGGTCTACCTCGAGATCAAGATTGGCGTGCATCTCGTCAACGATTTCGTCGACGCTAAAGTGGTAGAACCTGAGCAACCAGTCAGCCTGATACAGTCGGTTCTCGCGCACCAATGGCGGCTGTTTCAGCACAGGCAGTCGGGGGTCGTAGGTATTCACGCTGATGTAACCTGAATAGTATACGCGCCGCATCGTCGGCTGTCCGTAGAGCATCGACGACATCTGCAGAATATCCTTGTCGCTCTCCTTCGTGGCGCCTACAATCATCTGCGTCGACTGACCTGCGGGCACGAATCGCGGCACGTGACGTAACCGCTTGCGGTCTTCCTTGTTCTCCAACACGCCCTGCTGTATCAGCTTCATCGGCTGAAACACGCTCTGGTGGTCTTTCTCGGGTGCCAACAGTTTCAGCGACTCTTCTTTCGGAATCTCGATGTTCACGCTCATGCGGTCAGCATAGCGTCCAGCCTCGTTCAGCAGTTCCTGCGAACAGCCGGGAATGCTCTTCAGGTGGATATAGCCGTTGAAGCGATGCACCAAGCGCAGGTCGCGTGCGATGGCTGCCAGCCGTTCCATCGTGTAGTCGGGATTGCGCACCACGCCGCTCGACAGAAACAGGCCCTCGATGTAGTTGCGGCGATAGAACTCCATCGTAATCTCCTCCAGTTCGCTGACGGAGAGCGTCGCACGCTTGATGTCGTTCGAACGGCGGTTGATGCAGTAGGCGCAGTCGTACATACAGTAGTTCGTCAGCATCACCTTCAGCAGCGAGATGCAACGCCCGTCGTCAGCAAACGAGTGGCAGATGCCAACGCCGCCTACGGTAGAGCCCACCATACCTTGTTTGCCCTTACGCACAGTACCGCTCGACGAGCACGACACATCGTACTTAGCCGACTCTGCGAGCACCCGCAACTTCTCCATCGTCTTTTCTGTTAGCATACGGGTACAAAGATACAACAAAGGTGTACCATAAGTCGGCACACCTTTGAATGTTTAACATTTTTTACAAGATTAGTTGTCCTGAATCAGGCATTCGCCCGTCATGTCGGCGGGCTGCTCCAGTCCCATGATATGCAGGATGGAGGGAGCGACGTCGGCGAGGCGGCCGTCTTTCACGGTGGCGCTGTTGTTGTTCGTCACGTAGATGAAGGGTACGGGGTTCAGCGAGTGGGCGGTATTGGGAGTACCGTCAGCGTTGATGGCGTTGTCGGCATTACCGTGGTCGGCAATGATGATGGCCTCGTAGTCGTTGGCCTTGGCAGCCTCGATGACCTCACGGACGCAGTTGTCGACAGCCCAGACGGCCTTGGCGATGGCGTTGTAGACGCCAGTATGGCCCACCATATCGCCGTTGGCGAAGTTCACGACGATGAAGTCATACTCCTGCGTATTGATGGCCCCGACGAGCTTGTCCTTCACCTCGTAGGCGCTCATCTCGGGCTTCAGGTCGTAGGTGGCCACCTTTGGCGAGGGCACGAGGATGCGGTCCTCACCGTCGTAGGGAGCCTCGCGACCACCGTTGAAGAAGAACGTTACGTGAGCGTACTTCTCGGTCTCGGCGGTGTGCAGCTGCTTCTTGCCCTGCTGCGAGAGATACTCGCCGAGGGTGTTTTCTACGTTCTCCTTCGGGAAGAGGATGTTCACGCCGGTGAACGAAGCGTCGTAGGGCGTCATGCAGTAGTACTGCAGTCCGGGGATGGTCTTCATGCCCTGCTCCGGCATGTCCTGCTGAGTCAGCACGATGGTGAGCTCCTTGGCGCGGTCGTTGCGGAAGTTGATGAAGATGACGACGTCGCCCTCTTCGATGCAGCCGTTGACGGTAGCGTTGTGGATGGGCTTGATGAACTCGTCCGTCACGCCCTCGTCATAGCTCTCCTGCATAGCCTGCACCATATCGGTAGCCTGCTTGCCAGTGCCGTTGACGATGAGGTCGTAGCCCTCTTTGACACGCTCCCAGCGCTTGTCGCGGTCCATGGCGTAGAAGCGACCGACGATGCTGGCGATGGCTGCGTCGTTGTCGGCGCACACCTTCGTCACCTGCTCAATGAAGCCCTTGCCCGACTTCGGGTCGGTGTCACGGCCATCCATGAAGCAATGGATGAAGGTCTGATTCTTCAGTCCGTAGTGCTTGCCCACCTCGATGAGCTTGAACAGATGGTCGAGTGAGGAGTGTACGCCACCGTCAGAGCAGAGCCCCATCAGGTGCAGCTTCTTGTTGTTCTCCTTAGCGTAGGTGTAGGCAGCCTTCACCTGCGGGTTCTCCACGATGGAGCCGTCCTTGCAGGCGCGGTTGATCTTCACGAGGTCCTGATAGACGATGCGACCAGCACCGATATTGAGATGTCCCACCTCGGAGTTGCCCATCTGACCGTCGGGCAGACCGACGTCCTCACCGCTGGCCTGCAGCTGTGAGTGGGCCGAAGTGGCTGTTAATAAATCGAGATACGGAGTTGGCGTGTTGAAGATGACGTCGCCTTTACCATGCTTACCGATTCCCCATCCGTCGAGAATCATCAAAAGTGCTTTCTTTGCCATTGTTATCTTACTTTTAGAGTATCTATTTTCTTTTTCGCCTGCAAAGGTACGACTTTTTTTTGTATATTTATCGTTGATAGTGAAAAAAATTATTTCGAGGTACGAGATACGAGGTACGAGGTGCGAGATACGAGGTACGAGGTACGAGGTGCGAGATACGAGGGATTAACGGTTCGGTGTGTCCCAGACGAAGGTCTTCTCGCAAGCGACTTTCACCTGCTGTGTCATCGGCCTGGGTATTGACTGTCCACAGCGGCTGGTAGTTCACGAAGAACTTGCAGAGGGGTTCCCACGCAAACAGGGCGATAAACGAACCGCCATAAGCAAAGAACATACGATAGCTGCTGAACACGGTCTTCTCCTGCGAGTCGCTCGTCATCACGCCGAGCATAGAGGCATAGGGAACGTTGATACCCGTGTAGACCGTCATCATCAGAATATAAGTAATGTACGCGTAGATAAGACGTCCCTCGTTGTTCCAGTCGGGCGTGGTGAACAACAACACGCCAGCAATAGCAAAGGGTGCTGCAAACCATAGCCTATTTTTTCACTCAGTTTTGCCATTTTGGGTTAGTTACTTTAAGTTTTTTCTGAATTGCGCTGCAAAATTACTACGTAAGCCTCTTTCAGGGGTTCGCTGACTCTCAAAATGGGGTTTGAAAACAAGAATATGATAGAAATCAAACCATTTTTGTCAGTAATCAAATGTTTGCCGCCAAGCAAACCCTACCTTTCCTCCGGGTAAACCTCGGGTTTGCTTACGGTAAACCTCGACTTTACCGTAACCAAACCTAAAGGCCCTTTTTCGCATAAACAAAAACTTCTCCGCCACCTCCTTCGTTTCGATTTTTCCGCCCAATTATTTGGAACTTTCATTTTAATTGTTTATCTTTGCGCCATCGCTTGATAGCCCATTCGTGGGCGGCGGGCGGGCTTATATAAAATATTGTAAATATGGAAGAAAAGAGATATCCGGTAATGGAAGAAGAGGACGACTTTGGCTGTATAACGGCTGCTGAGCCTGCTGTTGCTTACGCCACACGGGAGTTTGGCCATTCTGGCATCACTTATGTGGACGAAGAGGCAGAGAAAATAGATCGTATTCCTCTGGGAACATTCGGATTCTACACCGACGACTCGGAGGTGTTCGAGCAGCGGGTGGCTGAGATAGAGGCCGACATGGACGAGGTTGATGCAGGCATTGAAGATCCTGAGAAGTGGATTCAGGTTGATGATTTCTGGGCC
>ONYA01000037.1 GCA_900321965.1 uncultured Prevotellaceae bacterium | reverse complement strand
AGACAGATGAAGATAGAAGGAGATATAAGACAATGGTTTTGCTGCAGAAAGCTTGCAGACAGAGTATTGTCCTCTATCCATTCCCGAGCAGAGCTCGCCTACCCGTAGCCTTTCGCCGCTGAAAAGCGGCATATCTTCCTTTATCTTCCTATATCTTCTCAACATGCGAAACTTGTATTTTTTAATAATAAAAATGTATTTGCGGGTGCAAAGGTACGAATAAGTGAGCGAAATACCAAATTTATTTGAGTATTTCCGAACGGAAGTACCTTCGGGCGAATGCCCAAAGGTACGAATAAGTGAGCGAAATACCAAATTTATTGGCAAATTAATGCGCTTTGATATAGTCGACAATCCACTGGCCCACCTCACGCGTGCCGTAATGCTGGCCGCCCTCCACCTGAATCTCGGGCGTACGGACATTGGCGTCGAGCGAGGCATTCACGGCCTGACGTATCAGTTGGCCCTCACGGGTGAGTCCGAAGTGTTCGAGGAGCATGGCGGCAGAGAGAATCTGCGCCAACGGGTTGGCAAGGTTCTGTCCGGCAGCCTGTGGCCACGAGCCGTGGACGGGTTCGAAGAGCGGGGTATGCTCGCCTAACGACGACGAGGGCTGCAGGCCCATGGAGCCGGTGATGCACGACGTCTCGTCGGTCAGGATGTCGCCAAAGGTATTCTCCGTCACGATGACGTCGAAGAAGCGCGGTTCGGTCAGCACGCGCATCGAGGCGTTGTCGATGAACATGTAGTCGGTCTTGACCTCGGGATACTGCGGTTCCATCTCCTTGGCCACCTGTCGCCACAGACGGCTCGAAGCCAGCACGTTGGCCTTGTCGACGACTGTCAGGTGGCGGCGTCGCGTCATCGCCATTTCGAAAGCAACGCGCAGGATGCGTTCAATCTCGGGACGGGTGTAGATGTTGGTGTCGTAGGCGCGGTCGTTGTCCTGATACTTCTCGCCGAAATACATACCGCCCGTCAGTTCGCGGATAACCACGAAGTCGGCACCACGCAGCAGGTCCTCCTTCAGCGGCGACTTGTGGAGCAGGCAGTCGAAGGTGGCTACGGGGCGCACGTTGGCATAGAGACCCAACTGCTTGCGCATGGCCAGCAGGCCCGTCTCGGGACGCACCTTCAGCGTGGGGTCGTTGTCGTACTTCAGGTCGCCGACAGCAGCAAAGAGTACGGCGTCGGCCCGCATGCAGACGTCGTGGGTTGCCGAGGGATAAGGGTCGCCAAGAGCCTCGATGGCACAGGCACCGACCAGTGCCTCCTCGTAGGTAAACTCATGTCCGCACTTCTCGGCAATGGCATCCATCACGGCCACGCCCTGTTTCATAATTTCCGGACCTATTCCGTCGCCCGGAAGGACGGCTATCTTCAGTTTCATAACATTTGGTTTAATTCGTTTTCGATGATGTTCAACATTTTAAAGGTGGCCTTGATGGCAGCCTCCGTCTGGTCGGCATCCAGGCCGCGGGTGCGCAGCAGGCGTCCGTTGTCGTTCCACGTGATGACCGTCTGCACCAGGGCGTCGGTACGTCCACCGGGCGGGATGGTGACGGCGTAGTTCTGCAGGATGGGGAACGTGCGGTCGAGATACTTCTTGTAGATGTAGCGCAACGACTTGACAAAGGCGTCGTACTGACCGTCGCCGGTAGCCGAAGCCTCATACTGCTGACCGTTAATCTCGACCTTAATGTTTGCTCCAGGCTTCAGACCGTAAGCCGTTGATACTACATAGCTTACCAATTTCACTTTATCCTCAGGCGCATCGTGTTTGAGCACGTCGCTGACGATGTAGGGCAGGTCTTCCTGCGTCACGATTTCCTTCTTGTCGCCCAACTCGGTAATGCGCTCGGTAACGCGGCGTTGCTGCTCGGGAGTCAGCTCCAGTCCGAGTTCTTCGAGGTTCTTGGCAATGTTGGCCTTGCCGCTGGTCTTGCCTAACGCATACTCACGACGGCGGCCGAAGCGCTCGGGCACCAGCGCGTTCTGGTAAAGGCGGTCTTTCTTGTCGCCGTCGGCATGTACGCCGGCCACCTGCGTGAAGACGTTGTCGCCGATGATGGGCTGGTTGGGAGCGACGGCAATGCCGCTATAGCTCTCGACGACGTGGCTGACGGCGTTCAGCTTGTCCTCGCAGATGTTGGTATGTGCCAGAAACTGGTCTTTCAGAATGACCTGGACGCTCGACAGCGGCGCATTACCGCAACGCTCGCCCAGTCCGTTGACCGTCACGTGCAGACCGCGGGCTCCGCTGTAGACGGCAGCCAACGAGTTGCTGACAGCCAAGTCGTAGTCGTTGTGGGCGTGGAAGTCGAAGTGGGTGTCGGGGTAGCGTTTCAGCATCTTACGCATATAGTCGATGACCTGCAGGGGGTTCATGATGCCCAGCGTATCGGGCAGCATGAAGCGGCGGATGCCCGTGTCGACCAGGGCGTCCATCAGTCCGTAGACGTAGTCGGGCGACTCCTTCATGCCGTTCGACCAGTCCTCAAGGTAGAGGTTCACGACGATACCCTTGCTACGGGCATAGTGAACGGTCTGGCTGATGTCGGCAATATGCTCTTCGAGCGTCTTCCCCAACTGCTGCTGACAATGCTTCAGCGAGCCCTTGGCCAGCAGGTTCAGCGTCTGGCAGCCGCAGTCGGCAATCCAGTCGACACTCTTCGTGCCGTCGACGAATCCCAGCACCTCTACCCTTTCCAGACGGTCTATCTGGGCAGCATAGCGGCAGATCATCTTCACGGCCTCCTTCTCGCCGTCGCTGACGCGGGCAGAGCCTACCTCGATGCGGTCGACGTTGAGTTCGCCCAACAGCATGCGGGCAATAATCAGCTTCTCGTGCGGCAGGAACGACACGCCGTTGGTCTGTTCGCCGTCGCGAAGCGTGGAGTCTAAGATCTCAACAAACTTTGTTTCCATATTCCCATTGTTCAGTTTTGTCCTGGTTCTGCATCAGAAAGTCAATATCGTCAAGCCCGTTCATCAGGCAATGTTTCTTATAGCCGTTGATGTCGAAATGCTCGCTACGCCCTGTTACGAGGTTGGTGACCGTCTGACGCGGCAAGTCCACTTCGACCTCGGCCTTCGGGTCGTTTTGAATGGTCGAGAACAATTCCTGCAAGAACGGCTCGCTGACCTGCACGGGCAGCACGAAGTTGTTCAGTTCGTTGTTCTTATGGATGTCGGCAAAGAACGACGAGATGACCACGCGGAAGCCGTAGCCCGCGATAGCCCAGGCAGCATGCTCACGACTGGAGCCTGAACCGAAGTTCTTGCCTGCCACGAGGATGCAGCCCGAATACCGGGGATTGTTGAGGACGAAATCCTCAACCACACTACCGTCGGGACGGTAGCGCCAATCGCGGAAGAGGTTGTCGCCGAAGAAGCGTTCCTCGCGGGTGGTCGCCTTCAGGAATCGGGCGGGTATAATCTGGTCGGTGTCCACATTCTCTATCGGAAGGGGCACACACGTACTGGTGATGATGTCGAATTTCTGTTTCATAACAATTCTCTTGGGTCGGTTATTACTCCTGTTACAGCAGCGGCAGCAGCGGTCAGCGGCGAGGCTAAGACGGTACGGGCACCGGGACCTTGACGGCCTTCGAAGTTGCGGTTTGAGGTCGAGACGGCTAACTTGCCGGCAGGCACCTTGTCGTCGTTCATCGCCAAGCAGGCCGAACAGCCTGGCTGACGGATCTCGAAACCCGCTTCTGCCAACACATTGTCGAGGCCCTCGTCCTCAATCTGCTGGCGTACGGCCCACGAACCCGGCACTAACCAAGCCACCACGTCGGCAGCCTTCTTGCGCCCTTTCACGATGGAGGCGAAAGCACGGAAATCTTCAATGCGACCATTGGTGCAGGCACCGAGAAAGACGTAGTCAACCTTCGTGCCCAACAGCTTCTGGCCAGGCTTAAAGCCCATATAAGCGAGAGCGCGAGACCCCCCTACTGCCCCCGAGGGGGCTTCATTACTCTGTAGGACATTTGTGTCCCCCTCGGGGGACGACAGGGGGCTCGGTATGCTCTCCGTAATCCCTATTCCCATTCCCGGATTGGTTCCGTAAGTAATGCGGGGTTCTATGTCTTTCGCGTCGAACGTCAGTTCCTTGTCGAAGACGGCATCGTCGCCACTCTTCAGCGTCTTCCAGTAGGCGACGGCCTTGTCCCACGCCTCGCCCTTCGGAGCAAACTCACGACCTTTTATATAATTAAAGGTGGTGTCGTCAGGGGCGATGAAACCACCACGGGCACCCATCTCTATCGAGAGGTTACAGAGCGTCAGGCGACCCTCCATCGACAAAGCCTTGACTACGTCGCCCGCATACTCCACGAAATAGCCCGTAGCGCCCGAGGTGGTCAGCTGCGCCATCAGGTAGAGAGCCACATCCTTGGCGGTCACGCCCCTACTCAACCGTCCGTTGATGTTGATACGCATCGACTTGGGTTTCTGCTGCAGGATACATTGCGAGGCCATCACCATCTCTACCTCCGACGTGCCGATGCCGAAAGCCACAGCACCCATAGCGCCATGGGTCGAAGTATGG
This sequence comes from uncultured Prevotellaceae bacterium, assembly GCA_900321965.1. GTDB lineage: Bacteria > Bacteroidota > Bacteroidia > Bacteroidales > Bacteroidaceae > Prevotella. Next base: position 27,890 of record ONYA01000037.1, on the reverse strand, counting down.
CTGTCGCCACAGACGATGGTCATACCGGGCAACGATAGTCCCTTCTCGGGGCCTACGACGTGGATGATGCCGTTGTCGCGTGTGCCCATACCGTAGTGCGTCAGGCCGAACTCACGGGCATTACGCTCCAAGGTGTCCACCTGCTGCTTCGACACGGGGTCGGCTATGGGCTTGTCCTGGTCGTGCGTCGGCGTATTGTGGTCAGGCATACAATAGATTTTCTCAGGACGGAAACACTTCAGTCCGCGAGCTCTCAGACCGTCGAAGGCCTGCGGCGACGTCACCTCATGGCAGTACAGGCGGTCGATATACAGTTGTGTGGGACCGTCGGCAACCTGTTGCACGACGTGCTGGTCCCAAATTTTGTCAAATAATGTGTTCATTCGTTCTTGAATTTGTTAATACAGTCGATATAGGCTTCTACAGAGGCTGTCACAATATCGGTATCGGCACCGAAGCCATAATAGAGCTGGCCGTCGTACTCCACCTGCATATGTACCTTACCCACATCGTCGGAGCCTTTAGAGATGGCCTGTATGGTAAACTCCTTCAGCGTCATCTGTTTCATGATGATACGCTTCAGCGCCTTGATGGCAGCATCGACGGGACCATTACCCGAGGCAGCAGCCTCAAACTTCTGTCCGCTGATGTCGAGACCGATGGAGGCCACCGACTTCACACCCTTGCCCGTCGTCACCTGCAGGAAGTCCAGACGGACGGCATGCTGGTCGGCAGTGTCGGCTCCTGCCAACATCAGCACGTCGGCATCGGCTACCTCTTTCTTCTGGTCGGCCAGCTGTAGGAATTTTTCGTAAATCTTGTCGAGTTTCGACTCCTCGACGTCAACGCCGTTCACATGCAGTCGGTGCTTCAGGGCTGCACGTCCCGAACGGGCGGTGAGTACGATGCTGTTGTCATCGATACCCACATCTTTGGGATCCATGATTTCGTAGGTATGCACATTCTTCAAGACGCCGTCCTGATGGATGCCGCTCGAATGGGCAAAGGCGTTGCGGCCAACGATGGCCTTGTTGGGCTGCACGGGCATATTCATCAGGCTCGACACCATACGGCTCGTAGGATATATCTTGGTAGTATTGATATTTGTATCGATGCCGAGACCTTTGTGGCATTTCAGTATCATCGCTATCTCCTCCAATGACGTGTTGCCGGCACGCTCGCCGATGCCGTTGATGGTCACCTCTACCTGGCGTGCACCAGCCATCACGCCACTGAAGGTGTTGGCTGTAGCCATACCCAGGTCGTTGTGGCAATGGGTCGAGATGATGGCGCGGTCGATACCGTCGACATGCTCCTTCAGGTACTTGATTTTCTCGTAGTACTCCTGCGGCAGACAGTAGCCCGTCGTGTCGGGAATATTCACCACTGTAGCACCGGCCTTGATGACGGCTTCGACGACCCGAGCCAGGTACTCGTTGTCGGTACGTCCGGCGTCCTCGCAGTAGAACTCCACATCGTCGACGTAGCGCTTGGCATACTTCGTAGCGGCAATGGCACGCTCCAGAATCTCTTCGCGCGTGGAGTTGAACTTGAATCGAATGTGCTCGTCTGAGGTACCGATACCCGTGTGGATACGCTTGTGCTTGGCATACTTCAGAGCTTCGAAAGCCACGTCAATGTCGTGCTCTACAGCGCGTGTCAACGCACAAATCGTAGGCCACGTGACGGCCTTTGAAATCTCAATAACTGAATTGAAGTCACCTGGACTCGAAACGGGAAATCCTGCTTCAATCACGTCGACGCCCAACTGCTCAAGAGCCTTGGCCACCTGAATCTTCTCAACGGTATTCAACTGGCAACCAGGCACCTGTTCGCCGTCACGAAGCGTCGTGTCGAAAATAAACAATCTGTCGTTCATCTCTTCAAATTTCTATTTTAGTTCTATGTGATATTTGTTCTCTTGTACTCTTGTCCTCATGTACTCATGTACTCTTGTCCTCATGTACTCATGTCAGAATCTGTTCTCCTGTCAGAAAACGAAAAAAAGCCTTTCACACTCGGAAGTGAGAAAGGCTCTGTATCGTTCTGTTCGTCTTGTACCTAATTTATATACATACCTCATCACTTCCGGCCACTTTACGCAGTCGAATAATAATAAACAGGCTAATTAGGTTCAGACTCTTCATTCGTTCTTAATCGGATAAATATTAAATGTCCTGATTCTCGGGACGCAGCTTGCGGACGGTCTCGCCAGCACGCCACATCTCCTGATTGCGCATAGCCTCGAGTTCCTTCTCCAGTCCGGCACGGTAGTCGGGCTTCGAGTTGGCGTCGATGGTGATCTGAGCCTCGTTACCAGTCTTCACCGAGTAGTAGAGCCACTCCATGACGGGCTTGATGGCGTCGTGGAAACGGGGAGCCCAGTCGAGGGCGCCACGCTGAGCGGTGGTCGAGCAGTTAGCATACATCCAGTCCATACCCTTGGCACCGAAGAGCGGGCCGAGGCTCTGGGTGAGCTCCTCGACAGTCTCGTTGAAAGCCTCCGAGGGAGAGTGGCCGTTCTCGCGCAGCACTTCGTACTGAGCCAGCAGCAGACCCTGGATGGCACCCATCAGCGAACCGCGCTCACCGGTGAGGTCAGAGGTGGCCTCGCGCTGGAAGGTGGTCTCGAACATATAGCCGGCACCGATACCGATACCGAAGGCGAGCGTCTTATCCTTGGCCTTGCCCGTAGCGTCCTGATAGACGGCGTACGAACAGTTCAGGCCGCGACCCTCGCAGAACATCGTGCGGAGAGAGGTGCCAGAACCCTTAGGAGCCACCATGATAACGTCGACGTCCTTCGGGGGAACAACACCCGTGCGGTCGCTCCAGTTGATGGCGAAGCCGTGACTATAATATAAGGTCTTGCCGGGCTTCAGGTATTGCTTGATGGTGGGCCACTGCTGAATCTGACCAGCATCGCTCAGAAGCATACACAGGATAGTGCCTTTCTCGGCGGCCTCCTCAATCGAGAAGAGGGTCTTGCCGGGCACCCAACCGTCGGCCACAGCCTTGTCGTAGGTCTTGCCGGGACGCTGTCCGACGATGACGTTGAAGCCATTGTCGCGCAGGTTGCAGGCCTGACCAGGTCCCTGAACGCCATAGCCGATGACGGCGATAACCTCATCCTTCAATACTTCATGTGCTTTCTCGAGTGAGAACTCCTTGCTGGTGACAACAGTTTCGATAACGCCACCAAAATTCATTTCTGCCATAATGCAATTGTTGTTTTAATGTTATACATTTCCCTTGCGTACCATGCCAGCCCTTAACCCGAGAGCCGTCGTCTTGTCAGCACACTCTCACCCTACACGAGGGTGCGACGAGGGATTAACTTATAAAATCGGCTGCAAAGTTAACGATTTGTCACGAAACAGCCAAATTTTCTGTCAGTTTTTTAGCAAATTAACGATTAACATGTCAAAATTTCCACACCGTGGTCGGTCATCAGCAACGTGTGCTCCCATTGGGCTGAGGGTTTCTCGTCCTCGGTGATGACCTCCCAGCCGTAGGGGTCGTCGGCATCGATAAACACTTTGTACGTGCCCATGTTAATCATCGGCTCGATGGTGAAGACCATACCAGGCACTAAGAGCATACCCGTGCCACGATGACCATAGTGGTCGACGTCGGGCTCCTCGTGGAAGGCGTTGCCAACGCCGTGTCCCGCCAAGTCGCGCACGATGCCGTAGCCGTACTTCTTGCAATGTTTCTCGATGGCATGTCCGATATCGCCTACGAAGCCGAAGGGCTTGGCTGCCTCCATGCCTATCTCCAGACACTCCTTGGCCACCCTTACAAGCTGTTCCTTCTCGGGCGTGGTCTTACCTATTATAAACATACGCGAGGCGTCGGCATAGTAGCCGTCGAGAATGGTGGTGAAGTCGACGTTGATGATGTCGCCCTCCTCAAGCACGTCCTCCTCTTTGGGCACGCCGTGACAGACCACCTCGTTGATGCTGGTACACACGGACATGGGGAACGGTGGTGTCTCGTCGTCGCCGCCATAGTTCAGACAGGCGGGGATGGCGTTGTGCTCCTCGCAATAGCGACGACAAATCTGGTCGATCTCTAACGTCGACATACCGGCACAGATATGCTTGGCCACCTCGTCGAGCACGCCGGTATTGACAACACCGGCCCGCCGGATGCCCTCTATCTGCTCGGGCGTCTTTATCAGTTCGCGGGTAGGCACGAGTTTACCCTTTGCCTCCCAATACATCACCTGCTTGTCCAACTCTGTCGGCTCCTGCCCCGATAGACAGTGCCATCTTCTTTTCTTTGCCATGAATTGATGAAATTTGGGTGCAAAGGTAACAAATAATTGTGAATTATGAATTGTGAATTATGAATATTTTAGTAATTTTGCAGCCGAAATGAACGAACACAAGATTATCAACGACCCGGTTTTCGGGTTTATCAAGATTCCACGGGGCTTGCTCTACGACATTGTGCAGCACCCGCTGATGCAGCGTCTGAACCGCATCAACCAGTTAGGACTGGCCTCCGTTGTCTATCCCGGCGCCCGTCACACGCGCTTCCAGCACTCGCTCGGCGCCTTCCACCTGATGAGCGAAGCCATCTTGTCGCTCCAGCAGAAGGGCAACTTCATCTTCGACAGCGAGGCGGAAGCCGTCCAGGCAGCCATCCTGATGCACGACATCGGCCACGGGCCTTTCTCGCACGTCTTGGAGAACACGCTCATCAACGGCATTTCTCACGAAGACATATCGCTGATGATGATGGAACAGATCAACCGCGACTTAGGAGGACAGCTGAACCTGGCCATCAGCATCTTCAAGGGCGAATACCCGAAGAACTTCCTGCACCAGCTCATCTCGAGCCAGCTGGATATGGACCGCCTGGACTACCTGCGTCGCGACTCGTTCTACACGGGCGTGACCGAAGGCAACATCGGCTCGGCGCGCATCATCAAAATGCTGAACGTGGTGGACGACGCATTGGTAGTTGAGCAGAAAGGTATCTATTCACTTGAAAATTATTTAACAACAAGACGCCTGATGTATTGGCAGGTCTACCTGCACAAGACGGCCGTAGCGTGCGAGAAGGTGCTGGTCAACACCCTGCTTCGCGCCAAGGACTTGACGCGTCAAGGCATCGACGTGTTTGCCAGTCCGGCCCTGAAATACTTCCTCGAAAACGAGGTCGACGCCGACTGGTTTGCCCCCCACAGCGAGGCTCTAAAGATGTATGAGGACTTGGACGACTCCGACATCTGGAGCGCGATGAAAGCCTGGAAGTACCACGATGACGGCATTCTCTCGAAACTGGCCACCGACATGCTCGACCGCCGCATCTTCAAGGTCGAGGTCAGCGAAGAGCCGGTAGGCGACGAGCGCATCAACGAACTGGCCCGGCGTATCGCCACGATGATGAACATCAGCGAGGCTAATGCGCGGCGCTACATGATGAGCGTCAACACGATTCAGAAAGACATGTACAACGTGGACGACGATAGTATCACAATTCTTTACAAAGACGGCACAACAAAGGATATTGCAGAAGCTTCAGAATTGCTAAATGTGCAGTTACTTTCTAAAAAAATAAGAAAATATTACCTCTGTTATCAGCGGTTTGAATAATTTTTGCTATCTTTGCAGCAATTTAAACAAAACACCTATGGAATTTACAGCAAAACAGATTGCCGAATATGTACAGGGACGTGTTGAAGGCAACGAAAATGCCACCGTCAACACTTTTGCGAAGATTGAAGAAGGAAAAGAGGGAGCCATCTCGTTTCTTTCGAATCCCAAATACATTCACTACATTTACGAGACCAAGTCGAGTATCGTGCTGATCAATGAGGACGTGGAGTTGGAAAAGGCTGTCGAGCCGACCCTTATCCGCGTGAAGAACGCCTACGAGTGTGTGGCCCGTCTGCTACAGCTCTACGAGTCGATGAAACCCAAGAAAACGGGCGTCGACTCATTAGCCTTTGTATCGCCCTCGGCCAAGATTGGCAAGGACGTCTACATCGGTCCGTTCACCTACGTCGGCGAGAACGTCGTCATTGGCGACGGCACCCACATCTATCCCAACGTGACAATCTACGACGGTTGCCAGATAGGACAGCGGGTAACCATCCACGCAGGAACGGTTATCGGTGCCGACGGCTTCGGCTTCGCCCCCAACACGGCCGGTTACGAGAAGATTCCGCAGATTGGTATTGTCATCATCGAGGATGATGTGGAGATTGGTGCCAACACCTGTATCGACCGTTCGACGATGGGACAGACGGTGATTCACAAGGGAGTCAAGTTAGACAATCTGATTCAGGTGGCTCACAACTGCGAGATTGGCGAGAACACGGTGATGTCGGCACAGGTAGGACTGGCCGGCTCGACGAAAATCGGCGCATGGTGCATGGTAGGCGGACAAGCCGGATTCTCTGGTCACATCAAGATAGCCGACAAGACATTCATCGGTGCCCAGAGTGGTGTCATCAGCAACACCAAGGGCAACGGCGAACAGCTGATTGGCGCGCCTGCCATCGACCCGAAGATTTTCTTCAAGGCTCAGGCCGTCATGAAGAAACTGCCCGATATGTATCGCGAAATAGGAATGCTAAGAAAAGAAATTGAAGAACTCAAAAAATCGAAATAAGAAATGAAACAGAAAACACTAAAAGGGAGCTTTTCATTATTCGGCAAAGGCCTGCATACAGGTCTGAGCCTGACGGTGACTTTCAATCCTGCTCCTGAGAATACGGGATATAAAATTCAGCGTATCGACCTTGAAGGTATGCCCATTATTGACGCCATCGCCGAGAATGTGGTCGACACCCAGCGTGGCACGGTTCTCGCCAAAGGCGATGACATCAGGGTTTCTACCGTTGAACACGGTCTGTCGGCTCTCTATGCCTCAGGCATCGACAACTGTATGATTCAGGTCAACGGCCCAGAGTTCCCCATTCTCGATGGTTCGGCCATCCAGTATGTCAACAAGATAAAAGAGGTGGGCATCGAAGAGCAAAACGCGCCGAAGGACTATTACGTCATCCGCAAGAAGATAGAGGTGAAGGACGACAAGACAGGATCATGCATCACCATCCTGCCCGACGAGGACTTCTCTATCACAGCCATGTGCTCGTTCGAGTCGAAGTTCATCAGCTCGCAGTTCGCTACGCTCGACAGTCCGCAGAAATATGCCGACGAGATAGCCAGCGCCCGCACCTTCGTCTTCGTACGCGACATTGAGCCCCTGCTACAGGCCAATCTCATCAAGGGCGGCGACCTGGACAACGCCATCGTCATCTACGAGCGTCAGACCACTCAGGAGCGCCTTGACATGCTGGCCGACATGCTGCACGTAGAGCATCGCGATGCTACCGACCTGGGCTACATCCAGCACAAGCCCCTGCAATGGGACAACGAGTGTACACGTCATAAGCTGCTCGACATCATCGGCGATATGGCGCTTATCGGCAAGCCCATCAAGGGACGCATCATTGCCACACGTCCTGGTCATACCATCAACAATAAGTTTGCACGCCAGATACGTAAGGAAATCCGCAAACACGAGATTCAGGCTCCCATCTACGACCCCAACGAGACACCCATCATGGATGTCAACCGCATCCGCGAACTGCTGCCCCACCGCTATCCTATGCAGCTGGTAGACAAGGTGGTAGCACTCGGTGCTACAAGTATCGTAGGCATCAAGAACATCACCGCCAACGAGCCTTTCTTCCAGGGACACTTCCCGCAGGAGCCGGTCATGCCGGGCGTATTGCAGATTGAGGCAATGGCACAATGCGGCGGACTGTTGGTACTGAACACGCTGGAGGAGCCTGAACGCTGGTCGACGTACTTCATGAAGATCGACGGTGTGAAGTTCCGCCAAAAGGTGGTTCCGGGCGACACGCTCATCTTCAAGGTCGACCTCCTGGCACCCGTCCGTCATGGGGTATCGTCCATGAAGGGTTATATTTTCGTCGGCGACCATATCGTAGCCGAAGCCACATTCACCGCACAAATCGTCAAAAACAAATAGTAGCTATGGCAAACAAGATTCATCCCTTAGCAGTCGTCGACCCGGAGGCCGTTCTGGGTGACAATAATGAGATAGGTCCCTTCTGCGTCATCGACAAGAACGTGGTTATTGGCGACAACAACAAGCTTTACAACAGCGTCACGCTGCACTTTGGCACGCGCCTCGGTTCCGGCAACGAGATCTTCCCCGGAGCCAGCATCTCCACCAAACCCCAGGACTTGAAGTTCCAGGGCGAGGAGACGACTTGCGAGATTGGCGACAACAACTCCATCCGCGAGAACGTCACCATCAGCCGAGGCACCGCCTCAAAGGGCAAGACCGTCGTCGGTAACGGCAACCTGCTGATGGAGAACATGCACATTGGCCACGACTGCGTCATCGGCAACGGCTGCATCATCGGCAACTCGACGAAGTTCGCCGGCGAGGTGGTGGTCGACGACTGTGCCATCATCTCGGCAACCTGCCTGTTCCACCAGTTCACGAAGGTAGGAAGCTATATCATGTTCCAAGGTGGCACCCGCACCAGTCAGGACATTCCTCCATACGTCATCGCCGGAAAGGAACCCGTCCGCTATGCAGGTGTGAACCTGATAGGTCTGCGTCGCCGCGGATTCCCCAACGACGTCATCGAAGCCATCCACGACGCCTACCGTATTATTTACTCACACGGCGTCATGAAGGAAGGTGTGGCCGAGGCCCGCGCCAAATACCCCGACTCAAAGGAGGTGGAGTATATCTGCTCGTTCATCGAGACGTCAAAACGCGGCATCATACGGTAATGGTGAGTGGTGAAGGGTGAAGAGTGAAGAGTGAAGGGTGAAGGGTGAGTAGTAAGAAACTTCTCGTCGTGACGGGGCCCACTGCCGTCGGCAAGACCGACCTCTGTATGGACTTGGCCCGCAGGTTCGACATTCCCATCATCAATGCCGACTCGCGCCAGCTGTTTCGTGAACTGAAAATTGGCACGGCTGCCCCCACCCCGCAACAACTGCAACAGGTGCGACACTATTTCGTAGGCTCACTCAGTATTGGCGACTATTATAGTGCGTCAATGTACGAACAAGACGTCATGAAACTGCTTGGCGAACTGTTTCAAAAGAGTGACTACGCCCTGTTGTCGGGTGGCTCGATGATGTATATCGACGCTGTCTGTAACGGCATCGACGACATACCGACGGTCGACGACGAGACGCGCACTACCATGAAGCGCCGACTGGCCGAAGAAGGACTCGAAGCCTTAGTGGAAGAACTGCGGCAACTCGACCCCGAACATTATGAGACGGTAGACAGACAGAACCCGCGCCGCGTGGTTCACGCCTTGGAAATCTGTCACATGACGGGCAAGACGTACACGTCGTTCCGCAAGGCCCAGAAGAAGCAACGTCCCTTCGACATCATCAAGATAGGCTTGAACCGTGAACGCGAGCAGCTCTACCAGCGCATCAACCTACGGGTAGACCAGATGATGGCCGACGGACTCCTGAATGAAGTAAAAGCAATGCTCCCGTATAGAGCAGTAAACGCATTGAACACAGTAGGTTACAAAGAACTATTCAACTATCTCGACGACATCTGGGACTTAGAAGAGGCCGTAGAACGCATCAAAGGAAACACACGCCGCTATGCCCGCAAACAACTGACGTGGTTTAAGCGCGACGAGAAGATGAAGTGGTTTCATCCTGACGAACAAGAATCAATAACGAAGTATATCTGCGATTATGAATAAAATACTAAAAGGCTTCAAAAGCATCATCAACTGGTATATCGGCATCTTTAAGGGACGCCCCTGGTATGTCAAGATTATCTCTACAATAGCTTCGCTCGTAGTCTTTTTCTTCCTCTACCTCGTGGCTGTCGACATCAACTTCCTATGGCTTTTCGGCAAGTCGCCGTCAATGGAGATGATCAAGAACAAACGACCGGCACAGGCATCAGAGATATACAGCGCCGACGGACAGCAGATAGGCAAGTTCTTCAGCGAGAACCGCACACCCGTCGACTTCGAAGAGGTGAACCCCGTCTTCTGGCAGGCACTCATCGATACCGAAGACGAACGATTCTACCACCATCACGGTATCGACTACACCGCTTTCGGCGCCGCCCTGAAAGACTATGTGCTGCACCACGATGCGCGAGGCGCATCGACCATCACACAGCAGCTGGCCAAGAACCTGTTCCGCGTACGTACGGAATACTCTACGGGACTGTTAGGCAACATTCCTGGTCTGAAGATGCTCATCATGAAGAGCAAGGAGTGGATCACGGCCTATAAGTTGGAGTATTTCTTCACGAAGGAAGAGATTCTGACACAGTATGCCAATACCGTCGACTTCGGCTCCAACGCCTTCGGCATCAAGACGGCCGCCAAGACCTACTTCGGCACCACGCCCAAGCAGCTGACCGTTGAGCAGGCTGCCGTCTTGGTGGGAATGCTGAAGGCCACCACTTATTACAACCCGCGCATCCACCCCGACAACGCCATCAAGCGCCGCAACATCGTGCTCGACAATATGCGTCAGAAAAAACATCTGACACAGGCCGCCTTCGACTCGCTGAAAATCAAGGAAATCGACCTGGACTTCAGCGTCGAGAATGCCTACGACAGCAAAGCCAACTACTTCCGCGAAGCCGTAGCCAACGAACTGAAGGAGTGGTGCAACGACAACGGCTACGACCTATATACCGACGGTCTGAAAATCTACACAACGCTCGACACGCGTATGCAGCGCTATGCTGAAGAAGCCGCCATCAAGCAGATGAAACAGGTACAGCAGAGCTTCAACCAGCACTGGGGCAACACCAATCCCTGGCAAGATGAGCATCACGTGGAGATCAAGAACTTCATCGAGGACATTGCCAAGCGCCAGCCGTACTATAAGGCACTCACCAAGCAGTTCCAGGGCAACGAGGACAGTATATGGTACTACCTGAACAAGCCTCACACCGTGAAACTCTTCGACTACGAGAAGGGCACCATCGAACGCGAGATGTCAACACTCGACAGCATACGCTACATGGTACACTTCATGCATTGCGGATTCGTGGCTATGGAGCCGCATACGGGTCACGTGAAGGCGTGGGTGGGCGACATCGACTTCCATTCCTGGAAATACGACAAGGTGACGGCCATGCGCCAGCCAGGTTCAACATTCAAGCTCTTCGTTTATGCCGAGGCTATGAATCAGGGTATCCTGCCATGTGACACACGCCGCGACGAATATATCGCCATGAAGGTGATGGACCACGGTAAGGAAGTGACCTGGGCGCCTCACAATGCTGACGGACGCTTCACCTACTCGAACGTCACGCTCAAGCAGGCCTTCGCCATGAGTATCAACACCATCGCCGTGAAACTGGGTCAGGAGTGCGGCATCGACCGTATTGCCAAAACGGCTCACGACATGGGCATCAAGAGCGAACTTCAGCCCACACCGGCTCTGGCCCTCGGTGCCAGCGACGTCAACCTTTTAGAAATGGTCGACGCCTACTGCACACCCATGAACAACGGTATGCAGATAGACCCCGTATTAGTGACGAAGATTGAAGACCGCGACGGACAGGTCATCTACGAGTCGCCCGCAAAACCGCGTCAGGTCCTTTCGGCACGCAGTGCCTTCCTCGTACAGCAACTGCTGAAAGGCGGCATGAGCGGCACCAGTTCTCGTCTGATGAGCTACGTAGGCTACGACAAGACAGACACCGACTTCGGCGGCAAGACGGGTACATCAAACAACCACTCCGACGCCTGGTTCATAGGCACGACGCCAAAACTCGTCGTCGGCGCATGGGTAGGCGGCGAATACCGCAGCATCCACTTCCGCACCGGTATGCTGGGACAGGGAAACCGCACAGCATTGCCCATCTGCGGTTATTTCCTGGCTTCAGTACTCAACGACCCCACCTTCAAGCAATATCGCGCCAAGTGCCCCACCCCGGCTGACCTGAACCTCGATGCCAGCCAGTTCAACTGCGGCGGCTACTACAGAGCAGCTGACGACAGCAGCGCCATCAGCGGTGACAGCTTAGGCATGGAAAGCATGGAACAGGAGGTTGAGATCGACGCTGACGGCAACATCGTGACCAAGCCTCAGGAGCCTGCAGGCGCACAGCCCTCGACAACAACTACAGGCAACGGCGAGGCTACAGACCAGAAGAAGAAAGCCCAACCACAATACGAGGACGTCACCTTCTAAATGGAACTTGACTTAGACAACAAGGAGTGGCAAGACGCCCTACAGATAGTGAACTACACCCGGCGCTCGCTCTTCCTCACAGGAAAGGCGGGAACGGGCAAGTCCACATTCCTGCGCTATGTGGCTGAAAACACGAAGAAGAAAAACGTTATCCTGGCACCCACGGGCATTGCCGCTGTCAATGCCGGCGGTTCTACCCTGCACAGCTTCTTCCGCCTGCCCTTCCACCCCCTGTTGCCTAACGACTCGCGCTACAACCGCCGCCATATCAAGGAGACGTTGAAGTATACTGGCGCCCAGCGCAAGCTGCTGCGCGAGGTGGAGCTCATCATCATCGACGAGATCTCGATGGTACGGGCCGACATCATCGACTTTATAGATAAGGTATTGCGCACGTACACGCGTAGCTATGAGCCCTTCGGCGGCAAACAGCTGCTCCTCGTCGGCGACATTTACCAGCTGGAGCCTGTCGTCAAGGAGGAAGACCGCCAACTGCTGCAACCCTTCTACCCCTCGGCCTACTTCTTCAACGCCAAGGTGTGGCAGCAGATGCCCATCGTGTCCATCGAACTGCGTAAGGTTTATCGCCAGACCGACGACCGCTTCATCAGCATCCTCGACCGCATACGCAACAATACAGCCACCCCCAACGATCTGGCAGCACTCAACGCTCAAGTAGCCCACAAGTCCCATGACTCTCGTGAGTCTCATGATTCCCAGCTCGGCATTATCCTTGCCGCCCGTCGTGACATCGTCGACTATACCAACGAGCAGCGGTTAGAGGAACTGGAAGGACGCCCCACCACCTTTCACGGCATCATCAAGGGCGAGTTTCCAGAATCATCACTCCCCACGCCTATCGAACTGCTGTTGAAGCCTGGCGCACAGATCATCTTCATCAAGAACGACAAAGAGAAACGCTGGGTGAACGGCACCCTTGGCACCATCATCGCCATCGACGAGGAAGACGGCATCATCACCATCGATACTGACGACGGCCGTGAGTTCGACGTCGAACGCGAGGTTTGGGAAAACATGCGCTACACCTTCAACGAGAAAGAACAGAAAATCGAGGAAGAGCTTCTTGGCACCTATACACAGTTTCCGATACGCCTGGCATGGGCCATCACCGTCCACAAGAGTCAGGGACTGACGTTCTCGCGCGTCAACATCGACTTCACAGGCGGTGTCTTTGCTGGCGGACAGGCCTACGTCGCACTCAGCCGCTGCCGATCGTTAGAAGGCATAACCCTGAAGGAGCCACTTCGTCCTGCCGACATCTTCGTACGTGCCGAGGTGGTGCAGTTTGCCCAGCGCTACAACAACCAGCAGCTCATCAGCCAAGCCATGCAGGAGGGCAAGGCCGACCGCGAATACCACAACGCCATCGCCGCCTTCGACCAGGGCCGCTTCGACCTCTTCCTCGACAACTTTTTCAAAGCCATCCACAGCCGCTACGACATCGAGAAGCCTGCCGTCAAACGCTACATACGCCGCAAGCTGGAAGTCATCAACCGGCAAAAGCAGGAGATTGCCCAATTGAAAGAAGAAAAACGCCAGAAGGATGAAATACTGAAACGATTGGCTGCCGAATACACCATCATGGGGCGTGAGTGCGAACACGAGAAGATGAACGAAGCCGCTATCCGCAATTACGAGAAAGCTCTCGAACTCTATCCCGACGCTGGCGACGCCCGCAAACGGCTGTCAAAACTCATAAAAAAGTAATTGTTAAGTTGACACTCTTTTCCTCTTTTTTGCGATTTTTCAAAGATAGGTTTCTTAAAATCTATTAAATATCGTTTTTGTGTTCCCACACAGACAACTTACATCAATTTTTTTTGTAAAATTGTTTGGAGTAACAAAAAAAATGGCGTACCTTTGCACCGTTATCCTGAAAACAATCTTTTTACCTTAAAAAGACTAATACCTATTGAAGATATAGAGCGACTGCCTGTGAAGGTCATCGCTTTATTTTTTTATATATAGCTCAAAACAGATGATTACCAACCTGGCGGCAGCACGATATTCACCACGTCGTGAGCCTTCTCGAACAGCGGAGAGATTTCATCATCAGTGAATCCGGCGATCAATCATAACCGAGCGAATGGCATCTTCGTAGCCCGTCAATGCGGCGAAGGGTGCAAACTGAGCCGCACGGTTCCACATCGACATCTGCGGGTGACGCTTCGAGACGTGATGCGGCAGATTGATAATATCGTCGTAGTCGTTGGTCATGCCTTATGTCCTCCTATCTGTTTATTGCGTTCCTTAGCGGTGGCGCCATCCTCGAAGTTCAGACCGCGAAGGATGGCATTCTTGCCGAAACGCTGTTTGATTTTCAACTGTGCTTCCTGCATCCGACGCTCCTTGTCGCGTTTTGCCTTTTCCTCCTGCCTCTGCTTTTCCAACGCCTCGTAGTCAGTAAAGAGATCAAGCTGTTGGGGCGCTTTGTCCTTGGTAGCGACAGATGCCTCCGTTACCACATGATTCGTGGTCAGGTTTAACCTGCGAATGAGCAAGTCTGAATTCACGCAACGGTCAAACAACTCAGCTGCGCCATCCATAATTTGCCGTGATGACGATGTCGGCTTCTCGAAGTTAAATGTGCCGTGAGCATGTTTTGGTACAGCCTTGCCGTAGTAGTTGTTGGTAATCTCACCATGATACTTCTCGCGGATCTCAGGGCGGATAAGGTTCTCTGCATCATAGCCGACCGTCAATACCAATTGGTCTGTCACCAGCCGTTTCGATACCAGATCGAGTGCCATTCCTTCTGCCATTTCCTGTATCACCACACGGGCCTTTCTGAAATCGTAAGGCTCCTGTAGCACCTGTCCGCTGCTGAAGGAGTTCGTCTCAGGCCGATATGCCTTTACAGCCTCCATCGTACACGGCTCCCAGCCCCAGGCATGGTCTATCAGCAGTTCTGCATTCACGCCGAAAAGCCGATAGAGTGCTTCCTCATTCTGCACAGACATTCTCGCCAGCTTGCCCATCGTGTCAACGCCATAAGGAGCCAACTTCTCCGCAATTCCACGCCCTACCCGCCAGAACTTCGTTATCGGGCGATAGTCCCATAGCTCATGGCGATACGACATTTCATCAAGTTTTGCTATACGTACACCGTCCTTGTCGGCTGGCATCTTCTTTGCCACAATATCCATCGCCACCTTGCAGAGATACATATTCGTACCAATGCCAGCCGTAGCCGTGATGCCCGTCTGACTCAGCACGTCGCGAATCATCTTCATCGCCAGCTCATGAGCAGTCATCTTATAGCTACGGAGATATGCCGTCACGTCCATGATAACCTCATCGATGGAATACACATGGATGTCCTCTGGCGCAATATACTTCAGATAAGTCTTGTAGATCTTCGAGCTTACCTCGATATAGTGTGCCATCTGAGGCGGGGCAGCGATATAATCAACAGCCCAGTCCGGATGCTGTTTCAATTCTATATCGGATGTGGATTTGCCTGTCAGACGATGACCAGGCACCTTGCTTTGACGTTCGAAGTTCACCTCCCGCATCCGCTGCACTACCTCGAAGAGTCGCGCCCTTCCACTGATGCCGTATGCTTTCAGAGATGGTGACACTGCCAGACAAATTGTTTTCTCCGTGCGGCTCACATCTGCCACCACAAGGTTTGTGGTCAGCGGGTCAAGTCCTCTGTCCACACACTCTACTGAAGCGTAAAACGACTTCAAATCGATGGCAATATATGTGCGCTGCTCTGGCATCTCCTAATAATTCTCAAAAACTGCTCTAATTATGCTTTTGTCATAAACCATCCTAAATATCGGCACAAATATAGTGATTTTTCTCGGATTATTTGTAAATTTGTCATCAGTTTTAAGTGTATTTAGATATTATGAGCAACCGTAAGCGTTAATTATGTTTAAATACCATGAAAAGGGGAACACGTTATAACATTTTTTTATATATTTGCAGTTCAAAAAGTATAATTATATAGGACGTGAAACAATCAGAATCGTCTATTAAGCGAATAAGACTGTATGTGCTGTTGGCACTTCTGGCAGTCGTCATTGCTATCGGCGCCTTTGCCTACGCCACCTGCTCTAAAGCCGTGATGGCAGAACGCCACGTACGCTATGCAGGCATCATGAACATTGCCTCTGAGAGGTTAGCCAAGACCATTCGTGGCATAGAGATGAACGCCATGAATGAGTTTGACGAGGTAGAAAAACACCTCGACTCACCAGATGCCGTCATTGCTGCACTGGAGAGTAAGACAGACCTGAACCCTGAGGTACGTGGATACTTTGCAGCTTTCGAACCAGACTACTTCCCGCAGAAGGGCAAGTGGTTCGAGCCCTACGTGCATCATGTAGACAGCAACGCCTTTGAGGTGCGACTGGTAGGTAATGCCCGTCACAACTACTTCAAGTCGCCCTGGTACATCCGTGCCAAGCAGTCCAATAAGAGTTTCTGGTCAGAGCCTTATTACTACTATGACGGTACGAGCATCAGCGGTCACTATACCACCTTCGTCAAGCCCATCTTCGACAAGACCGGACGGTTGGCCTGCATCTGCGGTGCCGACTTGACTTTCGAATGGCTGACCAAGGAGTTGCAGCGCATAGACGATGGCATCAAGAACAACGAACTGCTGAACAGCCATATCTTCGGCAGCGACCGCGACTTCTATTCCGTCGTACTCAACAAAGACGGAAGCAGTGTAACCTTCCCGGAGGACAAAAAGGTCACCATAACGGAGGATTTCGTCATCCGTGATCTCGAACGCGGCAAGGCCGGCACCATCGACATGACCGTCAATGGTGTACCCTCAACGGTGTATTACGGTCCGATAGAACACGTCGACTGGTCAATAGCCATCGTCGTTGCCAAATAGAAACAGTAAAAAGGTAAGCCCATGCTGAAACTGTCGAAGATAACCCTGCCCCGCACGTCCGTCAGGCTGAACCTGATGGTGGTCTGCGAAATCGTGCTGCTGCTCTTCCTCTCCTTGACGGTGCTGCTCTACTTCTCGCGCCAGGGACTGAAAGAAGAGGCTTTCCAGGATGCTGAAGAGACGCTGGAAGGCACTGTACAGCATATTGACAACATCCTGATGAGCGTAGAGCAGACGTCCTACAACATCTATCAGGAGTTGCAGGAACATCTGAACGAGCCCGACCGCATGCAGACCTACTGTCGGGAGATTATCGAGAACAATCCCTACGTCACGGGCTGTGCCATCGCCTTTAAACCTTATTACTATAAGGATCAGGAGCTGTTTATGAGCTATGTCCACCAGAAGAGGTCAGAAGACGGTACCAGCAAACTAGTCAGCTCGAACACGTTCGGCAACCGTCCCTACACCCAGCAGGAGTGGTTCACCGCTCCCCTGAAGACTGGTCATGCCTGCTGGACTGACCCGCTGGCAGAAGAGGAAGACGAGGGCGTGACGCTCTCACTCTGTCTGCCTATCTATGCCGAGCATGCAAAGGCCGAGGCCAGAAGCAAGCAGGACATTCTGGGAGTGATGGCTGTCGACGTACCCATCTCGCTGCTCTCGCAGATTATCCTGGCCATGAAACCACTGCCCAACTGCTATAGTGTGCTGTTGGCGCATAACGGCTCCTACATCGTTCACCCGGATACAGAAAAGTTGGCTGGACAGAAGACCGTCTACGACCTGGAGGCCAACGGTGCCGATGTCAGCGCACATGAGGCAGCAAAGGCCATGCTCGCTGGCGAGATGGGCTACAAGCCCTTCCATCTTTATGATAAAGACTGGTATGTGTTCTACAAGCCCTTCCAGCGTTCCTGGTCTACCAAAGCCGCTGAACTCGGAGTCAAAGAGTTTGGCATCCCTATGGAGAAGTTGGGATGGAGCGCCGGACTGGTTTATTTAGAGGACGACATCGTCGGCCAATACAACTTCCTCGTCTATCTGGTTCTGGTCATCACCATTGTCGGCGTACTCGTTTTCTTCTTCCTCTGCCGCATGGTTGTCCGCCGGCAGATGCGTCCCCTGCACATGCTCACCAAGTCGGCACAGCGCATCATCGAAGGGCATTACCACGAGGAGGTGCCCTACACGCAGCGTGAGGACGAGATAGGCCAGCTACAGAACCACTTCCTGCAGATGCAGCAGTCGCTGGCAGGTAAGTCCGACGAGCTGGAACAGCTGACGGCCACGCTGACCAAGCGCAGCGAGGAGTTGCAGAAAGCCTATGGTCGGACCAAAGGCTCCGACCGCATGAAGACCACCTTCCTGCACTATATGACCAACCAGATGACGGTGCCGTCCGACCTCATCGAGCGCAGCGTCACCAAGCTCAGCAACAACTATGACACGATTACTCCTGCCGAGGCAGAATATGAGGTGGACGTCATCAGGAAGCAGAGCGAAATTATCCTCGACCTGCTCGACCACATGGTAGAAGCCTTGGAGATTGAGAAAGAAGAAGAAAGAAAGGAGGTAGCCCATGAGTAAGATCAGCCAGAGCCTATCACGCAAGCTTAGCACCAGAATCATCCTGCTGGCCATACCCGTCTTCATCCTGTCACTGGGCATCTTCTACCTGCAGTCGCGCTACCTCATACACCATGAGGCCATAGAGCGCTCCAACAGCGTACTGCGAACGGCCATCCAGCGTGTCATCAACTTTATGAACACCATCGAGAACTCCACCGATGCCAACGCCTGGCTCCTGGAGGAGTCGTTCACCCCAGAGTCGTTAGAAGCCATCACACGTCGCGTCGTCAACCTCAATCCCAACGTCATCGACTGCTACGTCAGCGCCGCTCCTGATATGTTCCCGCAGTACGGAGAGCGCTTCTCTGTCTATACCTTCAAGGATGACGACTCCATTGTCACCATCCGTGAGACCTACTACGACTATCCCGATAGGAATTGGTACAAGAAGGGTATGCAGGCAGATAAAGCCTTTTGGATAGAGCCTTTCAGCGAGCAGATGGAAGGTGCCGTCAACTACAACGACGCCGTCGCCGCCTACTGCCGTCCGATACGTTCAGAGGAAGGGCGCACCATGGGACTCATCAATACCGACTTCGCGTTCAGTCAGTTGGCTAAGAGCATAGCCTCAACTGAGCATTCCTACCCCGATGCCTACTTCGTGCTGCTGGGTGCCGACGGCCGCTACATCATCCACCCTGATACCACCCGCCTGTTCCGCAAGACCATCTTTACCGATGCTGACCCCAAACGGAATGCCGACATCATTGCCTTGGGACACCAGATGACGGACGGCAAGCAGGGCATCATGCATGTGCTGATAAACGGACAGAAGTGTCACGTCAACTACCAGCCCGTGCCTGGCACCAGCTGGAGCCTGGCCATGGTCTGCCCAGAGAACGAGGTATTGGCAGGCTACCATCGTCTGGCCTACGTCATCATCGTGCTTATATTCATTGGACTGCTGGCCATCCTATGGCTCAGCAGCAAGGTGGTACGCCAGACCATCCTGCCCATCAAGCAACTGCTGGGCTACACGCAGCACATCGCTGACGGCAACTATGAGGAACCCATTCCGCACTCTGACCAACCCGACGACATCGGACACCTGCAAAACAGCTTTGCCGCCATGCAGCAGGCGTTGCACAACCACATGGGCAGCATCAGCCAGACGGCACAAGAGATACAGAAGCAGAACGAGCAGCGCGCTCACAAAATGGAACTGGCCGAGGAAAGCGTCAGGAAGAAGACGCAGTTCATCCAGAATCTGTCGCACCAGATACGTACGCCGATCAACGTCATCACGGGCTTTTCCGACGTCCTGCTGGGCAACATCGCCATGCGTACCAAGGAGAACGACAAGGATGACAAATACTTGAAGGAAGACCTGAGCGTCGTCACGGGCATGATGAAGTATAATGCCATCCACCTGAAACGTATGGTGCTCATGCTCTTCGACAGTTCGTCGGCAGGCAGTGCCCAACACCTGATGAGCAACCGTCAGGACGAGGTGTCATGCAACGACATAGCCCGCGAGAGCATCGACTACACCAAGGAGCACTTCAAGGGTATAGAGATACAGTTCACCAGCGATCTGCCTGATGCCGTGCATATTCTCACCAACCATCTCTACCTGATACGTACCATCCGAGAGCTGCTCTACAATGCCGCAAAATTCTCCGACGGAGAGCACATCCGACTGCACGTCTCAGAGACAGAGACTACCGTCAACTTCACCATCGAGGATACCGGTTCTGGACTTCCCGACGATGCCGACGACCTGCTCTACAAGCCATTCTTCAAGATTGACGACCTCTCCGAGGGTCTTGGTCTCGGCCTGCCGCTCAGCAAGCGCCACGCACTGAGTCTGGGGGGTGACCTCGTCTACGACAAGGACTATCGCGACGGCTGCCGCTTCATCGTGGAGATGCCAAAATAATGCTGACCATAGGCTAAATTCTGCTGCGAAGATACGAAATAAATCCCAAAGCACCGAAAAAGTACCTTGGGATTTATAATATTTTGAGACTTCAGCCGTCCTATGCCGGATTAAACTTCTCCTTCGGCTGCTTGCAACGGGGACAACGCCAGTCATCGGGCAGGTCTTCGAAGGCTACGCCGTCGTGCTCTGCGGGGTCATAGACATAGCCGCAGATAGAGCATACGTACTTACCAGAAGCTTCCTGCTTGGAGAAGTCCACTTCAGCCAAAATGGTCGGCATGGGATTATCCAGATCCATCACGCGCTTAGCCTCCAGATTCTCATAGCCCTGAGGTGTGTGGGTACCACAATAAACGGTGGGGTGATTACGGATGAACCCACGGATGCGATTCTGTGTCTCACGGGCAGCTGGCAGATCGTCAAAGACAACGGACAGCTTGTCCTCGTAGAGTGCCTCGTCCACGTAGGTGATGTCACCGTGAATCATGTAGAATAGACCGTCCATCTCTACTATGATGATGCTGTTGCCCTTGGTGTGGCCCTTGGCCTTGATGAGGTAGATGCCGTCGGCAATCTTCTGGCTTTCGGGGAAGTTGTAGTAGGCACCGTCGGTATAGCTGACGGGAACGATATTCGTCAGTCCCTGCAACTCTGCGGCATCTATCTCTTCCTGGTTCACATAGATTTTCGCGTTGGGGAAACTTTTCAGTTCGCCGCTGTGGTCAGCATGTCTGTGGGTGAGTAGTATTTTTGTTACCTGTTCAGGCTTGTAGCCGAGGGCCTTAAAGGCATCCATATAGCTGCAAATGTCCTTGCCGGTGAAGATGGGCGAATCTTCATTTGGAACTTCCTCGGGAAAGCCTGCGGGCAGGCCGGTATCCACCAGTATCACCTCGCTGCCCGTGTCAATCAGATAGTTCTGCAGACTGCCGCGATAGCGGACGTTCTTATCAAACTTGTCTTGTCCTTCCTCTCCTCCGAACACGAAGGGCTGAGTATAGAATCCGTCCTTACGGAATTTTACTGCTTTGATTTCCATAATTCTTTACTTTAAGCGGGCTGCCACTTGCAGCGAACGGGCGACACAATAGCACCCTCCTTTTTCAACTCGGCAAAAGCCTTGTCAACCTCCTTGCGGTCAATACTTGTGATTTCCGCAATCTTACCAGCGTTGACGGGAGCACCGAACTCACGCATGGCCTGTAATACTTTCTCTTTCATGAATCGATAGTTGTTAGAATTTGATTGTTTCTACCAGTTCCATCATCTTGAAGAAGTCAGCCTTGGCATCCTTCAGATAATACATCACGCCGTTCTCGCCATTCTCACCGAGGGCAGGTTTCAGCACGGGCATCTTATCAACAAGTGCCTTGCCTACTTCAGGACGGTTGTCCTCCACCAATACGCACTCTATGCGAAGTGTCTGGCCTTTGAAGGCACAGATCTCCGCCTTGGGGTTGGCTGCAATCTGACGAGTGGCATTAGTCTTGCCAAATGCCATCATGTAGATTTTGTCCTCAAAGAACAACATAGCACCATAAGGACGCACACGTGGTTGGTCACCTTCCACTGTAGCCAAATAGAATGTTCCTGCCTTCTCTAAGAAATCATAAACTTTCTGAATTCCTTCCATAATTGCTTCTAATTTTTGATTACCTATTTACATCATCGCTGTGAGGAAGTTTTCGTAGCCAAGTTTCTCGATGTAGTTCAGATACTGAGCTTCCCAAGCCATGTGATCCTTCTCGCCGTCAATCCACTTCTGGATGAGCTTCTGTGTGGGATAGTCGTCGGCGAAGGCTACTGCCAGTTCACTCAGCTGATTGATAGCGGTAGGCTCGTAGTCAGACTCTATCTGCTGCTTGGGGTCATCGTAGAAGGGGAACTCGATGGTCTTCATGGCCTCTTGCAGGTCAGCGGGCTTGCAGCCGAGCTCTACCAGACGCTGCAGCACTTCCTCTGCCTCGTCCCACTCTTCCTCTGCCTCTTCCTTCCACTTGTCGGCCAGCTTGTTCCAACCCTGTAGACGGCAGTATGCCGAGAAGGCGAAATGTTGCTTACTGTTGCCAAACCATACAGCGCCTAACTGGGCGAACTGCTTCAATGCTTCTTCTTTTGTCATAATCTGAAATATTTTTAGGTGGATACTAATGTTTGATAGTTATATGGGGGCAAAGTTACACATAATTATTTATACAATTGTAAACCTAAACGGAAGAAAAATTGATTGAAACGGAAATAACTCGCATTTTCTTTGTATATTTGCACCCGCAAACCATCAATCAATTGCAATATGTTCAGATTAGAAGCCACTTGGGTGTGGCAATACGGCTACAACACCATCCCGAACTGGGACGGAAAACTATTGATCATTGATACCGATGCGCACAACTCCTTGGACGAAACCAATGCGTTGCCGGGAGCCATTGCTGCCTATGGTTATACTATCGTGTTGCAGGGGTGGATGACGATGCTATTCAATGGTCGCGAGGTTCATTTCACTAAAGATGACCTTATTATATATACCCCAGGGATGATGGTAAGCGTCATCGCTATCTCCGATGACTGTCGAGGCATCTGCCTTGTGGCCGACAAGGAATTCGCTTTCGAGTCGCCGACGATGCGTGATGCCATCCGAGCAGCCTACCTGCCTGCAGTAGAACTGAGTGAGCCGCGATTGACTCTTGCGGAAGAAGATAATCTCCACCTCATGGAACTGATGGGCATCATCCGCCGCTATCTCCTCTCAGCTGACCATCCTTTCCGCAGTGAGTGCCTTCGCACCACATACGGTCTCTTCCTGCTTGAGCTGAATACCATCCAGGAACGTACTATCTGCAACCGCCGATTCCCCAAACGCATTGAGGAACTGTTTTTCGATTTTCTTCGTCTTGTGCCCATCCACTTCGCCGAGCATCACGACGTCGCCTTCTATGCCTCACAGCTCTGCATCACGCCGCGCTATCTCTCACAGATTGTCCGCGACATCTCTGGTCGCACCGTCGTCGACTATATCAACCAGATGCTTCTCATGGAGGCCTCCTACCTGTTGCAGCAGACCTCGTTCCCCATCGTCCAGATAGCCGACCGCTTGCACTTCTCAGAGGCAGCCTCATTCACCCGTTTCTTCTTTCCGTATGTCTCCAGAATGATCTTTGACTCGGCATTGAGTTCTTCTTTAGGCATTCTCGCCAGCTTACTATGCATAAACTTCATCATCAACTTATGTTTTAACCCCATGATGCTATAGGCGATGGCCCCACGAAGATGGAAGATCTTGTCTTCGTCGTACAAATGGTCGAGACACCTCACGCTCGGAAGAGTCGATGAATGCATCACTCTCTTCTCTCGCTTAATCGGTGCCTTCTCACGATAGCTGTCAGCCTTGTTACGTTCCTTGGGCATAGTTTATGTAAACTCAATGATGGCACTCACCTCACTCCCTATAGACAGGGAAACGATGATGCCGTCAGATGTTTTGTAAATAGTAGGAGTCAGACAATCACCAAGTTTGGCAGCTACCCGATACTCTACCCGTAAGCCGCTTACCACGAAATCCTCAGGCAACAGTTCCATCGCCATGCGGACATAGTTGGCATTGTTCAGATGCTTGTTGTAGTCGATGTCGGCGCGAAGCACCTTAATCGGTTCCAGCACTTCACCTTCAGTCTTTGGCAGGATGATACGGCGGTCTTTGTAGTTCATCTCCAGCTGCGGTTCCAGCTTCATTGATTGTATGGTTGCATCGTCCACACGTTTCAGCTTTCCAGCCACCTTGTCAACAAATGCTCCCATGCTCCAAGTCTTGTAGCAGGGATTTCCCTGTGCGTCGTAGATGAACGTATTGCGGAATCCGAACATTGGCTTCATGCCATAGACGGAAGTAGTGACCGTCAGCTCCTCTTTGTATTCCGGCACACGGATAATCTCTACCTGGCGTGTCGCCAAGAGCTGCGCCATATTCTGCTGCAGGAAGTAGCCCTTGACTTCCGGTTCGCTGTCGATCCACATCTCTGAGCAGTCCTGCATCATCTGGAGAACTGAATAGAGCTTCAGTTTTCCTTCGCTGTCGCAGGTGCTTGTCGTTACTTTATATGTTAAGCTGTACATATAGATTATATGCAGATAAATTGGAATTTACTTGATTGAATAGCCCTTGGACTGAAGCAATCCTATAGCACGTTCAAAGTTTTCAGACTTTGTCAGTATGTAATCTGTGTTGAATGTGGAAATTGCGAAAATACCAATTCCCCCATCTGCAAGCACTTTTGAAATTGCAGCGAGAATGCCAATAAGGGAGAAATCCAATATCCCTTCTATACGGAAGGCTTTCCCATTCCATTCTGCCGTATTTCATTTCTTCACCCTGTTTATCATACTGGTTTGGCTCTGCTCTCGCTGTTCATCAATTTCCTCCAACGCACCAGTTTCTGAATCAATGATAAACCCACGAACCACAATATCCTTAGGCACAAGCGGATGGGTTTTGATAGTCTCAACAGTCTTACGGACAGAGGTCGACGTATCTTTAAAGCCCTCCAACCATTGGTCGAGGTCGATGCCACACTTGCGGATGGTATCGAGCGTTTCATCCGTCACGCCACGGGCAATCATCTCGTGGTGGAAGTGGTCGTAGCTCATGTGGCAGGCTCCGCAATGAGAGTGTGCCACTACCATAATCTCCTGAACGCCCAGCTCGTAAATGGCTACGATCAGGCTACGCATAGCAGAGTCGAAAGCCGAGATAACCAAGCCACCTGCGTTCTTGATAATCTTCGCGTCACCGTTCCTCAGACCGAGAGCTGCAGGCAGCAGTTCTGTCAGTCTGGTGTCCATACACGACAGCACCGCCAGCTTCTTGTCTGGATACTTGTCGGTGAGATACTTCTCGTAGCCCTTCTGGGCCACAAATGTCTTATTGTATTCAATAATCTGGTCTATCATATCACAAAACATATTAAATCTGCTGCGAAGATACGAAAATAATCCCAAAGCACAATGATTATGCCTTGGGATTTATGTTTTATTTAGTTGTTGCTCAGTTCTTTTCTCATCTCCTGCCCTATTTTGTTCCAATATGGTAGATGTTTCAAGGTGGAACGTACGGGTTGTACGTGCCACAACATCAGGAGCAACAGGAAAAGACAACCCATCAGACATGTGGCGCCATATAGATATTTCACGGCCTGCATGATGCTCTGTGTGGCATCTATCGGCACACCGCGAGCCAGGTTGTCGGCTACGTGATAGCGCATCAGATAGCTGTAGATACCACCGCTGATACTATCTACCACGCCGTTGCGGATAAAGGCGGCTATCGTGAGACTCATGAAGAAATGCTGGAAAGGCATCAACTCCTCTAAATAAATGGTGAGCACGCAAAAGAAGATGGCGTAGCCGAAGGTGCGCACAAACGTAGGTGCATAGAGTCGCTCGATGTTCAGCTCTGGGGTGATGTAGAAGTACATCATAATCTGATAACCTAACATCAGCGCAAAACCGATGGTGAGCAGCGGTGTGTACTTTAGGCGCAACATCTTCATCCACCACAGACAGAACAGACAGCCGCTTACGGAACCTATCCAGCCCACGATGTTGAATCGCGACGAGGTAAGCATGCCATAGTGCAGGATGCTACCCGTAAACACACCTTCCAGCGCATTGTGTGTAGAGTTCATCCACTCTTCTACTACAAAGAAGAACAGGATGGCGGCCAGTGTCTTATAGCCGAAGGCGCGTGAATCGATATATGGATGGTGGATATGCATCATACGTCCACAAGCGAAGAATACCGTGATGGGTAGCGCACAGAGCACCGTACACCACACGTGCGAATCGCTCCAGTTGTAGTACTCGCCGTAGGTAAACAGCCAAATCACTTCGAGCACCGAGGCCGACCAGAGCATACAACCCAACCAGTCGATAGCCAGAAACGGCATGGGGCGCATAAAGCGGAAGTGCTGTGTGCAGGTATAGATAAAGATGAGCGCCACAAGTAGCAGACTCACGATGAAATACTGCATGGCGTGATAGCTGCCGCAGTAGTAGCTGAGCTGTTGCGACAGCCAGCCGCTGGCACTCATGTCGCCCAGCACCACGATGTAAAGCAAGGGGAAAAATATCTCAAAGTCGCGCTTGGGTGTCATCCATAGCTGTATGTTGCTGAAGCACTCGAAGGTGGCCATCAGCTTCATAAAACAGCAGGCGTACGACAGCACACAGAGCACGGGTATCGACTCTGTGAGCAGCGACAGCAGAATGCACACAATCATGCCCGATACTGAGAACAGCAGTAGCGAGCGATTGGTGAATCGGAACTTCAATCGGAACAGGATGGGGAAGGGCATAGCCACGCCCACCACGCCGCAGAGGAATATAAAGGTGGCATCCTCGCGCATGATGCTCATCGCCCCCATCATCTCGTGCATGTTGCCCATGTAGGTAACGTTTACCAACTGGAACACAACTGCCATCAGCAGATATGTCCAGGGTTGCAGCGCCTTGGGGATGAAGGGCTTAAGCATGGGCATCGCAAACGGGCGCCCTATCATTGGATCAGCCATTAATCTATATTAAACATTAAAGATTAAACATTAAACATTAATAGTCGATTTCGCACTCGACATTGAGGCCTGAGAGCAGGCGCTTCACGTCGGCCTCATTGTTATCCTCTGTCAGTTCTATGCGTACAGGCACACGCTGTTCTACCTTTACAAAGTTGCCGGTAGCATTGTCAACAGGCATATTGCTATAGGCCGAACCGCTGGCGGCCGAGATGCTCTTTACCACACCCTTGAAGGTGACGCCAGGAATGGCATCGGCCTCAAACTCAACAGGGGCACCGATGGCGATGTTGTGCATCTGACTCTCGCGATAGTTAGCGATGACCCATACCGAGTTCTGGTCGATCACGTTCACCAGCAGCTGTCCGGGCTGAACCAGCTGCCCCACGTGGATATCCTTACGACCGATGTAACCATCGCAAGGAGCGGTAATTACAGTATAACTCAGGTTCAGACGAGCTAGGTTCAACTGTGCCTCTGCTACACTCTCACCAGCTGCCGACTGTCCTAAGCGCTGCTGCTGTTCGCCAAGTACCATGCTGGTGGCCTGCTGTCGGCTGCGTGCAGCCTCGTAGCGAGCCTTGGCGGCCTCGTACTGTGCCTTCACATTATCGTATTGCTGGCGTGTCACGGCCTCCTTCTGCAGCAACTGCTCAAAGCGCTGATAGTCCTTCTGCGCATTCTCCATCTGAATGCGAGCCTCGTCGATACCAGCCGATGCCACA
>ONYA01000023.1 GCA_900321965.1 uncultured Prevotellaceae bacterium | reverse complement strand
CTACTTTCGGTTAAAGTGTATCGGACACACTCTCAATAATCGGACAAATACAAAAAATGGCCCCGATTTCTGTCCGAAACCAGGGCCAAAACGTGAAATTTGGATGTTTTTAAGGCTATTAATCCATGTCGTCGTCCTCAATGCGTGCCTGTTAGTCTGTCTTATCTGAACTGCCACCAGTCAAGACGGACGTCGCCCTGACAATGGTCGAAGCAGATGTAGAGGTCGTGGACACCGGCGGCACCCTTGACCTTGGCGCTAAACGAGCGATACTTCTCCAGCGAACCGGTAGCGTTGACGACTGCCGTACCGACGACGGGGCCGTCCTGTGCGTCGAGACGCAGGGTGACGGTTGCCTTGCCCGTAGCGGCAGCGGTGATAGCGAACGACTTGGCACCCTTGGCGCCAAAGTCAACACCACGCAGACGGATGTACTCACCGTCGTTCAGGTCGAAGACATACATATTCCGCTTGCCCGTAGACGCCGGCATATCTTTCACGACACCCGTATTCTCAATGCCCATCTTAGCCGTCTTCAGACCGAAGCCCCAGTTCATGGTCTCAGCCTCTACACGGCGGTAGGGATTCAGCCATTGCAGCGGCTTCAGCGGCTTCTGGTCGAGCCAGTAGGGAATCTCCTTGATGGTGCCGTCGGCCTGGTACTCTATCTCCGAAGCCGACACCGAGCGGCGCTCGTGGTGGACGAAGGTCTCCAGATGCATCACGTCGTAGTCCTGTCCGAAGACATAGCTGTGACCCTTGAAGTCGCAGATGCCGGGATGGTTGCCGCGGTCGCGAGGCGTAGGACTCATGATGTAGTTCTTCCACTCCCAGGGGCCTGTTGGCGAGTCGCTCATGGCATAGCCCAAAGCCTCGGGACAGCAGGTGGTGGCGTAGGCAAGGTAGTAGTGGCCGTTGCGCTTGTAAATCCACGGTCCCTCCTGATAGTTCTTCACAGTCCAGTTAGCCTTCTCGCTCCAAGGGGCACGGAGGTTAATTTTGGCGCGTTCCTCCTTGACGGGACGCATCACGCCGTCCTGGGGGTTCAGCACGTAGATGTCGCCCTGGGTCGAAATCATGTCCTTATTCAACTTTGTATAGTAGACGTGGGGGTTGCCCCAGTACATATACGCCTGTCCGTCGTCGTCGACGAATACCGACGGGTCGATGTCGTCCCAGTGTTCCTTCTGCCATACCAATGGCTTGCCGAGCGGATCCTTGAAGGGACCGTAGGGCGAGTCGGCCACGAGGACACCGATGCCATGGCCGTGCAACGGTGCATAGAGGTAGTACTTGCCATCGCGCTCTACGGTCTGGATGGCCCATGCGCCGTTGTCGCGGCTGCGCCATTCAAACTCCTTCAGCGAGGCCACGGCACCGTGCTCCGTCCAGTTCACCATGTCGGTCGTCGACCACAGCAGCCAGTCGTACATAAAGAAACCGGCAGAGTTCTTCTCGTTCAGGTCGGGGATATCCTCGGGCGAAGCGTCGTGCGACGTATATAAGAATAAGGTGTCGCCGACAACCATCGGCGAGGGGTCGGCGGTGTACTTCATCTGGAAGAGCGGCATGTTCACCTGCTCCAGACCCTGCATCTCCCACCAGTCGAAGTTGAAGAGTTTCGGACCCTTGCGCCCCTTGAACACGAAATAGAGGTCAGCTGTTGCCGGCAGGTTCAGGCCAGCCAGCGTGCGTGTGGGTGCATCGATATCGGTCAGCGTAGAGTAGTCCAGGTCGAGATTCACCGTCTGCCAGTTCAGCCAGCCTCCCGTTGCCGGCACGTTCACCGTACCGAGGAGCCGTCCCTTCAGACTGTCGAGACGTATCTCTATCTGTCCGCCACGCAGACCGCTGGCCACACGGGCCTTGAACGTCCGTGGTGTCTTCTTGCCGAAGGCCACGTTCTGCAGTTTGATATAGTCGCCGTTATGAATGTCGCTGACATAGACGCCGACACCGTCGCCCTGCTCCGTCTTCACACCCTTTGAGAATGCCATCGTCTCGGCCTCCACACGGCGGTAGGGGTCGAACGTGGCAATAGGCTTCACACCCTCGTCGGTAGGCAGGATGGTGGGGAAGGAGCCGTCGGCATTGTACTTGAACTCCTCGACGGCCACACTGCGACCGAAGCCGCCGCCACCGGGCAGCTTGCCGGTGTGGTAGAAGAAGTAGCTGTGTCCGTTGAAGTCGGCCACGCCACAGTGGTTCGTAAACGACTTCGTGTCGCTCAGCGGCATAATCTCGCCAGCGTAGGTCCACGGTCCCGTAGGATGAGGTGCCGTACTGTAGGAGATATGCTCAGGCACGCCGCCAGCTGCATAGAGGAGGTAGTAAGCCCCCCCTACTGCCCCCGAGGGGGCTTCTTTTGTCTTGCGCTTGGACTTTCCAGCTATTGTAGCCCCCTTGGGGGCAGAATGGGGGGCTTTCATCAGCCACGGGCCTTCCACGTAGCTGTCCTTGTATTTCTTTCCCTTCTCGCGCTTGCTCATGATGGGACCGCCGAAGGCTTCTTCCGTCATATCGAGCTTGCCCAACTCGCCGCTATAGGAAATCATATCCTCGTTCAGCTTCAGGTAGTAGCACTGCGGATTGCCCCACATCAGCCACGCCTGACCGTCGTCGTCAATCATCACCGTCGGGTCGATGTGGTCCCACGAGCCGTTCTCGAACAGCGGTTTGCCAATGGCGTCGCGGAACGGACCAGTAGGCGAGTCGCTGACGGCGACGCCGATAGCCATGCCGTTAGACAGTTTCGAGTGGGCACAGATATACCAGTAGAACTTGCCGTTACGCTCTATGGTCTGTGAGGCCCACGCACGGTCGTCGGCCCAGCGGAACGACTCCAAGGCTAAGGGTGAACCGTGGTCCTGCCAGTTGACCATGTCTTTTGTTGAATAGACGCGCCACTCCTGCATCCAGAAGAAGTCAGCGTTGTCCTCGTCGTGGCCGGTGTAGACGTACATCGTGCCGTTGTGTACCATCGGTGCAGGGTCGCTGGTGAACCATGTCTGCACAAACGGGTTCTGTGCCGTTGCCGCGCAGGCAGCAACCATAGCACCTGATAAGACTATTTTCCTTAACTTCATAACTCCTTACTACTTTCTACTTACTCCTCAGTTTTTAATAACGACGCCGCCATTCTTCGGGATGGTGATGGTCAGCTGCTGTTTCCTGGGCAAAATCTCCTGCCTGACAGAGCCCTGCAGCAAGACGTTGTCACTGTAGACGGTCAACGCGCTGTTCTTGGCAAACATCGGCAGATACAGGTTCCGCTTCAGAGGCTGGTCCTGAGCATTGATGCCCACGACATACCATGTATCACCCGAACGGCGTGCCAGCACGACATACTTGCCGGGGTAACCGTCGATAAAGTGTACCTCATCCCACGTCGTCGGCACATCCTTCATGAAGTCAACAGCCCATGCCGGGGCGTCGGTCAGGTTGTTGGGAGCCATAGCGAAGTGCTGCACGCTCGACTGGAAGAGTACTGCCGTAGCCATAGCATAGACGTCGCTGGTGCGGCGCACGGTGCCGTGGGCGTTATCGGCATTATAATATTTGTTGAGCGTCGAACCGCCAAAGTCCATCGAACCGACGGTATTGCGGACGAAGGGGTGGATACAGGCGTTGCGAGCCTCGGCGTCGCAGGCTCCCTGGCCGAAGTGGAGGTTCTCCGAGGCCAGCACAGCCTCCGAGGCTACGTAGTTGGGGTACATCCTCTCCCACCCTCTTGGCAGGGTGCAACCATGGAAGATGACCTGCAGGCCGAAGTCGTTGGCATCGGTGAGGATGTCTTCATAGAGTTGCATCATCGGCTGCTTGTCGCCACCGAAGAAGTCGACCTTGATGCCGAGGATGCCCGTGTCGTGCATCCACTTCATCTCCTGGCGGCGCACAGCCGGACGGTCCATCTTGCCGATAGGTGTCTGCGGCGCGTCGTTCCACGAACCGTTGGAGTTGTACCAGAGGAAGATTCCTACACCCTTGCTCTTGCCATAGCGTGCCAGTTCGGCCATACGCTCATAGCCTATCTGGCGGTCCCAGAAGGCATCGATGAGCACCGAGCGGTAGCCCATGGCTGCTGAGAAGTCGATATAGCGTTTCTGCTCGTCGAAGTTGCAGCTGCTGTCCATGCCGATAATCCACGACCAGGAGCCGGCTCCGTAAGTATAGTTCTTCGATGCCTTATACTTAGGCTTGACGACATCCCACGCCACGGTGGTCTCCACGATGTTCTGCAACGAGGAGCCGAGGGTGATGGTGCGCCAAGGTGTCTCACAGGGCAGTGAGACGGCAGCCGTCACGGTGCCTTGTCCGTTCATCTCGCCCTGCTGCGGGAAACCGATGCGGTAGTTTGTACCACCGGCATTCAGCAGTCGGCAGCCTACATAGTTGCCGTCGGTGCCTGTCTCGCTGAGCAGCACCCACAGGTTGCGTGTAGGCTGTGCCTTCGTCGGGGCTATCCTGAACAGGCAGGGGAAGGTGTAGCCCTCGCCCCAGCCGTTCTTGCCTGCCGGCTCGTCGAGGGTGTAGCTGGTCTCATAGCTGGGCGATGTACGGGCAAAGCCACCCATCGGCTTCGACTGCGGACAGAGATAGGTCAGCGTACCGTCTGGTAGCACGAAGCCCGTGGCCTCGCTCTGTACGACGGCCACACGGGTCTCGTCATTACGCACCTTCTTGGGATAGAACTTGTAGCGGATGGCGATGTCACGGTTACTAACGCGGATGATGATGTCCATAGCGTGCCAGCCGTCCTTGGCAAACTGGCAAACGCCTTCGTTGGCCTCGTAGGTGACGTGGCTCTGCTTGATGGTTTTCAACTCATACGTGTCGCTGACGGGTGTCACGTTGTAGTCCTGCATCTTAACACCTTCGGTGAGGTCGGCGAAGTTCAGCTTCACACCTAAAGGCGACGGCATCAGCACCGTCTGGCCGGAGCGTTCCACCTGATACATGGGGCGTCCTCCCTCGTCGGTGATAGCAACGGCAATCTGACCGTTAGGACTGACAATCTTCGTGTCTAAAGCATAGGCACTGGCCACCGCTAAGGTGGTCAGTGCCGTCATAATCATTGTTCTTTTGGTTATCATTTCTTTATAATCTTAATGGTTCTTCCGTCTGCGGTGCGGATGATGTTCAAACCGCGCTTCAGCTGTTCAGTCTTCACACCTGAGAGGTTGTAGATGCCTTCGGCAGCCGACTGGCTGGCGGAGCCTACGGTTTCTATGCCGGTAGTGGTCGCCTTTCTGATGCGGCAGTCGAGAAGGAGATACTCTATCATACCGCTGCCTACCTCCTTGAACTGGATGATGTAGTTGCCCTTCGTCGTGACGGTGAAGTCGAGGGTGTTACGCGTAGCCGACGAGACATCGCCAGCGTAGTTCTTATTGATATTGGGCTTCGCGGTCTGGTTGGTCGACGACTTGAGGACAGAGCCACTGGAAGTGAGGATCTTAGCCTGATAGGTCGGCGTAGCCGTCCAGCCAGCCATAGCATACTGCAACTGATAGTTACCCGGTTCCAGGGTGAGCAGATAAGCCGACTGACGACCGTATTCAGCATTGTTACCGCGCCAGTAGAGCGCCTTACCCTGGTAGCCCGTCAGTCCTGCGAAGGTACGGGGACCGCTACCGTTCGAAGTAGGATAGTTGCGCACGTTGCCTGCATCGTCGGTGGTACGCCAGCCCTCAGGCAGTTCGCCACCGTTCACGTTGGTGAAGTCGAGTTCATAGATGGCCTGCGTGTCGTAGAACACGGGCTGGATGGTCATGTTCTCATCCATCATCGTGAACGACACCTGACGCTGGCCCTTGGCGACAGGGATGGTCAGTCCCTGAGTAAAGAAGACGCTGTTCACCACGCGCAGCTCCTTGATGTCGTAGCCCTCGTCGGGGGTGATAGTCAGCTTCACGGTCTGGCCGGCAACGGCCTCGCTGACGTCGGCGGTCACCTTACCGAAGTCGGCGTCCTTCACCGTCACCAAATATTTCTCTGCCTCGGTGCCTACAGGCTCGTAAATCACCTGGTCGATAATCATGTCACTAAACGAACTGGTGTTCTGGATAACCATGTTGTTGACGTCCGTTCCGTCCTTCAGGTCGGCTGTCACCACCGTCTCGCGCCAGTCGTTCTTAGCCGTCTTGACGATGTCGGCCTTGAGGACGGTGCCATTGACGGTGAACGTCATCTGTCCGGCCTTCGTCGCGTTGCAGTAGCGCATACGGATGTTATAGCGTCCGGCAGCACCAGTCTGCAGCTTCAGCTGGTGGCGAAGGGCGCAGTTGGTATTACCCTGAGTGGTGATATAACCCATACCGGCAAAGTCCTTCATATCCTGAGCCCACCAGCCAGAGTGTGTCAGATTACAGTTAGCCGACTTGCGGTCCATGTTCTCGGCCTCGATGATGATGGGGCCGACGTAGGGTTCGGGCTGCTGGGGAGTAGGCAGTGCCTCGGAAGGCAGCACGTCGGTCAGACGGTCGGTGGCAGCACCGGAGCACTTGATGGAGAGATTGACAGGGCCAATGTGCTTCACCACAATCTTATAGGTCTGGGCTGCCTCGTTGTAGGCAGTAGTTCCGGCTACAACCGTCACATTATGGCCTGTAGCTCCTGTCGTAGGTTTCTTCTGGGTAAGGGTGGGACGTGCTGTCACACCTGTCAGCAGGATGGTGTCATTGGTCACTGTCGTAATAGTGGTAGAGTCGCTGCGGTAGTTGTTCAGGTAGAAGTCGATGTGGTCGGCATACTCACGGATGACGCCGCTCGAGAGCTTGCCCAAGTCCAGCTTCAGCATCTCGCAGGTGTTATACTGCAGGGGAATCTCTGCCGAAGCGCGCTTCTTGCTATTCAGATAGGTGTACGGCGTATAGGCTACGAGCTGGTTCCTATAGCGGTTGACATAGAGGTCGCCCTTTGACACTTCGGGGTAGAGCTGATTAAACTCATTCTGCTTCTTCGACAGCGTGCCCCAGCGCGAGGCGTACTGCGACTTCTTCACCTGCACGGGGATAGCCCTGGCAATATCGTCGTAGAGCCCCGTCACCATAGGAACGGCACCATAGCGACCCGTCGACTTGAGATACCACAGATTGTTCTCGAAACGGCCATTGCCCATATTGGCGGGGTCATCCACCTTGTAAAGCCCGTCGTAAAGGGCATCGGGTACTTTGAAGTCATCATTGGCGTCGTGGAGGATGACAGCCTTGGTCTTGGCAACAACCTCCTCGCGGGTGGGGATATACATAGTACCATTGATAATCTGGCGCCACATGTCAATCCAGATACCCTTGAAATTGTCGAAGGTAGTCCAGTTGCGGCGGGTGTAGCCGTCAACGTTGGTATCGTTCATATTCCTGAAGTCCTCTGTCCAGATGAGCTCCGGGCCGTCCCAGACGGCACCGCCGTTGACGCAGGTCTGCTCAATCACCGTACCGATGCCGGCAGAACCGGGGTACTTATAGGGCTTCAGCCTGCCAGCCTCGTCGAAAGCCTTCTCGCCGGTAATCTCCGGGTGCTTCGACAGGTAGAACTTCGTCGTCATGTCGTTCCAGCCGCAGTTGTCGTAGCGCACGCCGTAGTTCTTCGTCAGACCTGAGATGAAGGGACCCCAGCAGACGCTCTCGTTGTTGTAGAACGAGCTGCAGTGGGTGTACTTATAGAGGAAGAGCATGGCCTCGGGATACTTCTTACAAGCCTCCAGGAACTTCGGCTCACTCTTCAGCTCGGCAATGGGGTCGGTGTCGAAGTGATAGATGCCACCGCACCAGCTGACGGTGAGGAAACCGCCGTACTTGTGCGACATCTCTACGAGGTTGGCAAAGAGATTCCAACGGCTCGACTTCGTCATCGAGCTGAGGTCGCCGGCATCGCCGAAAGCCCAGAACTGCTCGGCGTAGTTCCAGCCGAGGAAGTTGGGGAAGTGCTTGAAGAAGTACTCAAACGTCTCCAGGTCGTTGTCCTGGATGTGGGTATGTCCACCGGAGGCCGGCTGACAGGTGAAGAACATGTTGTTCTGCTGGCAGACGGTGCCCCACGACTTATAGGTGCGCACGGCATTACGAGGCATACGATACATATTGGTCTTCGTATCATAGCCGCACGACAGCGAGAGATTCATCACCACGTAGGGCTTGATGTCGTTGGGGATGAGGTCGATAATCTTCTGCGGGTCGGCAGAGTTCCACACGTCGACATGGATGAGCCACATCGGGTGCTGCGAGTCAATGGGACGACGCACCTGCGCTTCGCTAACGAAAAGTGAAGCGTGAAGAACAAACAATAAAAGCGTAAACAGTTTTTTCATACTTTAAAATAGTGTTATTGGTTTTCTGGCTGCAAAGGTACTGAAAAAAAGCGGGACTGATGCCCGCCGTTCGTTTCATAATCATTTGCTCATGTTTCATTCACCTTATTCTATTATATATACGCAATAGTACGGGGCTTTACTAATTCGTCAAAAGAACGTCATTGGCAACGAGAGTCTGCGTTTCTGGGCCAACTCGGCCTTCATCCGCTCAATAGCTTTTGCAAAGAAGAACGCCACCAAATGCTCGTCGGTACCCTCAGTGCTGATTTGCTTGAGGGCAGAGATATAGGCAGCCCGGTCCTCTAACTTGATAATCAGCAGCGGATGGTCGGCACGTAGAAGGATGAAGTTCGATAACAGGCGCCCCGTTCGGCCGTTACCGTCGCGGAACGGATGCAGATACTCGTAGTACCCGTGCCAGCGGGCGGCCACGACCATGGGGTGCTGACCACCATCAAGGGCACGTTGCGTCGATGCCATCAAGGCCGGTACGCGGGCTATCAGCACTTCATGATTGCCAAAGACGGTATCGCCGGCAGCCATATCCTCGGTTGTATAGTCACCAGCAACAGCACCCGGCGCCCGGTAGCTCAGTGTATGCTCGGTGACCAAACGGTTGACCTCTTTTAACAGATGCTCGTCGAAGGGCAAGTCCAGATGGCTCGCCATGAAGTCGAAGGCACGGAAGTGGTCGGCCATTTCCGTACACTCCAACAGTGTACGCCCAACGGGCACCATCGCAAGTCCCTGTTCGCGAAGGATGCGCGTATCATCGACCGTAAAGGAATTGCCCTCTATGGCACAGGAATGGGTAGAGAACAGAATCTCATTGTACTCCATCCACTGCGCCCGACCCATCTTGTCGGCCACGTTCTGTTGATACTCCCGGCGGACTTTTTCGTACTCGCTGATTTCCTTTTCGAACATTTCGTCGCAAAGATAAGAAAAAAGGCCGGAAGTGCAAAACTTCCGGCCTCTTTTTTAAGCTATGTTAGGGATTACTTAATCACCTTCTCCATCTTCACCGTGCCGTCGCTCATCTGCTTCTTCACGATGACGACACCCTTCTTGGCAACGGGGATGCGCTGGCCGTTCAGGTCGTAGAGCTCGATGGCGCGAACCTTAGCGGCGGTAGCAGCCTTCTCAACGCCAGTAGCGACTTCGTCGTAGAGAGCGCTGTAGTCAACATCAGCTTTACCAGTGAGGTAGATGTGAACGTCGTCAAGGAATGCCTGCGACAGGTTGCTCCATGTGCAGCCGAGAGTCAGCATACCGTCTTCAACGATGATATTCGGAATCTCAATATCAGCCATACCATCTTGATGTGTAACCTGAGCCCAACCGGCGGTATTGATTTCCTTGTCCATGTCGGCACCCTCTTCAACATCGGGAGTAGAAGAAGTCTTCACATAGACATAAGAGAACACTTCTTCGGTGATGTCACCAGAGTGGTCACGGCACTTGAACACGATGTTATAGATACCTGCGGGCAGGTCGGTAATGGTCTGCTCAGTGGTAGCCTCAGCGTGCCAGCCAGGATGGAAGGCGACGTCCTCAGGATAAGCAGTATTAGCGTTGTGAGTGGGATTCGGACCCCAGTTGCTCCAAGCCTCAGCATTACCCTTCAGGTTAGTCCAACCAGGAATAGCCATTGTGAAGGCAGGTGCATAGACGTTCGGGTTCTTCACGAATACGCTCAGGTCGTGGGTCTGGGCCAGACCCGTCTGTTCGTCCTCGGGGAACAGGTTCTCGCCGGCATTGATCTTCTTGTAGAGAGCAGCCTTCAGGTTGTTCTTTACCTTCTCAGCCAGTTCATCGTCATCGTCGAAGGCATTCAGAGCCTCCTCGATAATCGGGTTCTCAGGCTCAAGTACCTTGATGGCCTCAGCACCACGGCGCAGACGCTCTACGAGCGGAGCCACACCATACATATACATCTTAGACTCACCAGAGGTAAACATCTTCTGAGCCTTCTCAACAACCTCTGCCAGCTCGTTGATAGCAGTTGTCAGCTGTGCGTCATCAGTCAGCTGGTCAAATGTGTAGTGCTTCTGCCAGTTGGGTTCTTCCTCAGTACCCTCGTTCACCATTTCAGAGACGCCATGGTACTTGTCGACAGCAGCCTTCATCTCAGCGAACAGAGGCAGGTTCACAAACTTCGTGGGAACACCCGTGTTGCTGGGATTCTCGTTCTGACGGACAACGTCAGCACCGTCCTTGATCTTCTGGTCGTAGTTCTTGCAGAGGGTAGCGTGGTTAATCAGGTCATCACCACACTGGGCAAGTGCCTCAACAGCAGCGGTACACTCCGAAGGAGAGGTGTAAGTAGCCTTACCAGCCTCAACCTCATTAATCTTATTGGTCAGAGCCGTCTGAGCCTCACCGGCGAAGCGCTCGTCAGCGTTGTCAGCCTGTGTCTTCTTAGCCTTCTCCAGAGCCTGGTCAACCTCGTACATCTCCATAGCACCATAAGTATCGGGGATATAGGTCAGCTTGACATTTGCCAACAGAGTTTCATACATGTCTGCGTCACCAACTTCGTCAGTGGCATTCTTCATTACAATGAAGCGTATCTCGTAGTTGTCATTAGCATCAGCAACAAAGTCAAATGAGTAAGCAGAAGAGCCCTTCACAGCATTCTTGCTGCCATTGACATCGGGATCACAAGTAACAACCTGCTCAAACTTGACATCACCATTAGAATTCAGAATCTGAACCTTCTGATACTGACCGCTTGACTTCCAACGTGCAGTGTTGAACGACAGATTATAGGTTTTACCTGCTTCCAGTGCCAATACGTGCGTATCGTCATTTTTGCCATAGGTAACATAGTTACGACGGTAATAGAGTGCATGGGTAAAGTCACCACCTGCGGCAAAATCACTGAACAGGCGAGCATTTGAACCATAAATGTTACCAGGAGTACGTTCCTCCATACCATCGGCATAGACCAAGAAGCCTTCGGGAATGCCATTATTAGCGCAATCGTTGAAGTAGCTCAGCGGAATAAGATCGTAAGGCAGGTCAGTAACGTCAACGGGACCAACGCTGAACGTGTAGGTTGTATCAACAAAGACTTCCTCATCGAGCATCACCTCAGCATAGACCTTCTTAATGTTCACAGTGTGACGGCCGTTAGCCAGGTCGGCACCAGCGTATGTCATCTTAATCTCAGAAGCGAAGCCTTCTGCATCGGGATTAACAGGAGTAATCGTCAGAGCCTGACCATCGAGGGTAGCAACAGCATTAGAGACGTCAGCTCTCTTGTCGAACTTAGCCGTCAACTCCTTCAGACCAGGAGCAACGTTGAACGAGCCCTGCTCGGGAGAAGCGCTTACAACCGTAGGAAGTAGAGCAACGAAGGGATAAGCATCCTCAACAGCGATAGACTCATTGTAGAGGGCCTTTTCGTCGACAGCACCAACAACCTCACCGGCATTTGGACCAGAAGTGTACTTCAGCTGGAGGTCGCCAGCAGGATTCTTGAAGGTAATCTGGACGTCGTCAGTAGGATTGATCTCATCACCGAAGAAGATATAGAAGCGACCGTCAGAATAGCCTTCAATAGAGATAATCTCAATGGGCTGGCCATTCACCTTGACAGTAGCACAATCAGCGGGATAGACAACACGGCTTGAGCCGGCAGCCTTGGTCAGTTCAGCCAGGTTGGTATCGAAGCCGAAGTCAATCTGAGCCACATAAGAAGCGACAAAGGCAGAAGTACCTACCTTGTAAACCTCGAAGCGAACGTTGTCGAAGTAGTATTTGTTAACGACATCCTTGTCGCGGTTCAGGTCGAAAGCAATGCTCATAACACCTTTGCTCTCGAAGTCGGCACTAATGGTACCCTCAGCTTTCAGTGTCTGCCAGTCGGTGCTGGTAGTAAACTCAGGCATAATAGACGGCATCTGCCATGCACGTGGGTCAGCGTGGCAGCCACCACCGAATGTAGCCACATAGTCAGACTTGACATCCATAGCGAAACGCCACTTCGTACCTTCCGTGAGCTGTTCGGGGAATTTGATGAAGAGCTGCGTACACCAGTCTTGCTGCACACCAGTCTTGGTGGTCAGCACAAGGGCGCGAGAGCCATTCTGGCCCATACCCTCTTCTACAGTAGTAGGTGCATGCGCCTTTCCATCGTCGTCGGCTTCACCGCCACTGAGACATACGGCGAACGAAGTGAAGTCATCATTCTCGAAGTCGCTATTGGTAAGGATGTTCACCCAGCCAACCTGCTTTGCGCCCTCATTCTTCTCAACCTCGATGCTGTTAAGAATAAGCTGTGTATTATAGGCAGAACCCTTGATAGCCGTGATATAGACAAAGCCATACTCCTTCTTGATCTTCTCCAAATCGACAACGTAGGTTCCATCCTCTTCCTGTGTCGTGTAACCTGCAGTGGCAGGAACGATAAGATGATCGTTTTTACCATCGCTCTTATCACTGTTGAGGAAGATACGCGGCGTAGAACCGTTTACATTTCCCTCAGCATCACAGCCTACCATGTTGACATAGAGCTTGGAATAAGCGCCAAGGTCAAGATAAGCACTGCAATCGGAGTCGCCGAATGCACAACCACTGGGCTCGCCGATGTGATATTCGGCTTGGAAGTCGCCAGTCTTTACGGCATTAAGACCCCAACCATCATGAGTGAAGAAGCCATCCGCCGTCAGCGGAATACGCTCTGCACTTACATTCGTTGCACCCAGCAGCATGGCTGCCAGCACAACAAGAAATTGGTAAGTTTTCTTCATGTTTTAATGTTTTTAGTGAATAATATAAAATTAATAGGTTGAAAATTCTGGGTGCAAAGATAAAGACCTGCGGCGAAAAGGGCTTTATCGTTTGTCTCATTGACTTTTCTTTTTGTTCTGCCGCCTAAAAAACACGGTTTACAAGCCATAATCCGACAATTATGAATAGTGCGGCGACCCTCGCTGAATAAAAAAGGGACTCGCCGTATGTGTGGCGAGTCCCATTGAACTTCGTTCGAAGTCGTTCACGTTCGGAAGAATCTGAGCAAGCTCAGTTCTTCTCTTACTTAATCACGACCTTCTTACCGTTGATGATGTTCAGACCCTTCTTGGGCTGAGCCAGACGCTGACCGCTGATGCTGTAGATAGCCTCACCCTCGACAGCAGCCTTCACAGTGTTCACACCGACGGCAACGGGATCGTAAGCACCCTTGACAACCTGCAGCTTCGTGAACTGACCGGCAGGACTGCCCCAGCCCAGCTTGATGGCGTTCAGACGGGCAGCACCGTTCAGGTTCTCAGCCTTCAGGTCAACGTCAACGAGACCGTCTTCACCGATGGTGGGATTCAGCTCAGTCAGGGCTCCGCCATTGCCGTCGCCACCGCCGTTGCCAACCTCCAAGCGGTTGAACAGGACGCGCAGCTGCAGACCGGGAGTACCGACGATGAGCAGATGGTCGTATGCTGACAGGTCAGCGTAGGTCTTCCATACCACACTGGGATTACCAAACATCGTGGTGCCAGCGCCCTTCTCACCAGTGCCAACCTCGTAGGCACAGCCGATGGTAGCTTCTGTGGGTTCTGCATCTTCATCAATGCCAGTCCACTCCTGGAACATATCACCCTTCAGGTCGTAGACACCGTCGGCAATCACAGGAGCGTCAACCAGCTCGTCGATAGCCTGCAGGATAGCACGGCGTGCATTCTCCATGTCGATGAGTGAAGGATTAGACTGGGCCATCAAATCCTGAGCGGCCAGCACAGCGTTCTTCACCTTCTTGGCACTCTCCTTCGTCTTCGTTGTCAGATCGATGGCGTTAGCCTTGTCAATAGCGTTCTGCAGAGACATCAGGTTCACGACCACAGCAGGATCGTCGGTAGTAGAGGCAGGAGCCTTGAAGAGCAACATATCGGTGACGGTGACACCAGCACCCCAGCCCTGCTTCTTGATGCTGTGCAGACGGGCGAAGCCGTAGTCGGCAACAATCTTCTTCAGGTCAATAGAGAATATATTGCCGTCAATCGTCTGATACTTTTCTGCTGACCAAGCGTTTCCACTATTATCATTGATGTCAAGCATCTTAGAGTCGGCCTGCGTTGCAGCCTGCTGGCCACCAGCCACCAGACGGTTCATGCAGAAGCGGGGCTTGATGTCGCCAGAGGTGATAACCACCAGCTTGTCATAGTCAGCTAGGTCGGCCCAGTTCAGCTCACCAACATTGCTATCGCCATAGGGCAGGCCGGAGGCAGCATTTAACTCATAAGCGCAACCAGTAGCTGTGCCCTCACCGGGTGCATCTAAGCTTGCATAGTGCTTGAAGTTTTCTTTTGTCAATTTCGTATAGCCCTGGAACAGTTCCAAACCGTTGATAGCGTCATTGATAGCATTAGTTGCATCAACCAGCTCAGTCTCAGTAACAGTAGCCTTATTCAAAGCAGCTTGACCGGCAGCAATGGCATCCTGCAGCTTCGACCAGCTCAAAGAAGTCTTGAAGTTCGGGCTCTGCACCTTTCCGACATTAATAGCCTTCTGAAGAGCATCTTTAAAGGCAAAAAGAGGATCGTCACCCTTTTCCAGATAGACATAATCGACAACCACCTCACCTGGAGCTGCTTGATTACTACCAGACAAACAGATTTCGGTAGCAGCGGCAAGGAAGTCTGACGGAATTGTTGTGAGATCCAACGTCGTTTCGCCCGATTGTTCAACCCAAAGCGTCTGATTATCACCACCTTTATAGACAAGGATACGGAACTTGTCACCAGCGTTAATAGTACACTTAATCACCAACTTCGTATAAGCGCCAAGACCCGACGTCGGAAGACCGATGTTACGGAGCTGATTGTAATAAGTTGTAGACCAAGTGAAGGTCTTTGTAGCAGAATCCCACGTCGTGTTGGTGTTCGACGGGTTTTCAAAGGTTGCATAAACCTTCTCTCCTGCGTTTGCCACACCTACAGCACCAAGCAAGAGTGCCAGCGTAAGCATTGATTTAGTAAAAAATTTCATAATCTAAATTGTTTTAAATTAATAAATTAGGTTAATATCTACTTTTGGGTGCAAAGTTAAGCGAAAACGAAGAAATAGGTTTTTCTGCGTGTTTCGTCTTTTTTCACTTTTGTTTCATCTCTTAAATCCCGTATAACAATCCGAATCAATTCAACCGAAAAGATAACACTTTTCCCCAAACGACGCAAACGTTTTCGTACTTTTTTTTGCGTCACCTGTTTTTTTAACACTTCCATCCCAGACCTTTGCTTACGGTAAAGTCCAGGTTTACCGTAAGCAAACCTGGACTTTACCGTAAGCAAACCCTGGGGGCTCAAGAAGCCTTACAAATGCTCCCCAAAAAATCCCTCGGAACGACAATCGTCGTCCCGACATCAATCATTAAGTAGTTATCCCTCTCGCTCGGCATACTCCGACGGCGAAACACCGAAATGCTTGCGGAAGACGGTGGAGAAGTGGGCGAGGTTGGAGAAGCCGACGACATAAGCCACCTGCGTGATGTTCACCTTCTGTTCCTTGAGCAGGCGGGCAGCCTGTTCGAGGCGGATGTTACGGATAAACTCGCTGGTGGAGATGCCGGTAAGCTCCTTCATCTTACGGTGGAGCTGTGCACGGCTGATGCCGACCTCCTGGGTGAGCATATCAACATTGAAGTCGCTGTTCGACAGGTTCTTGTTGACAACCTTCATAATACGCTCCATCAGCATTTCGTCGTTGCCTTTCACCTCGGGTTGTTCGAGGAGTTCTGCCTGCTGCTGGGCTCCGCTGAACTTTCCCTTGAGGTGGAGTCGCGAGTGGATAAGGTTCTCGATGTTCATGTGCAGCTCCTCCATGTTGAAGGGCTTGGCGAGGAAGGCGTCGGCACCACGCTCCAAGCCTTCGAGACGGTTGCCGACGTCAGCCTTGGAGGTGAGCATGATGACGGGCAGGTGCGAGATGTTGAGGTTGGTCTTGATCATGCGGAGCATGGTGAAGCCATCCATCTCGGGCATCATGACGTCGCTGATGACGAGGTCGTAGGGGTTGGTGAGCAGCTCCTTGAGACCCTCGCGACCGTTGGTACAGATACCAAACTTATAATAATGGCCAAGCTCAGAGCTGATATAATTGCCTATCTCCCGGTCGTCGTCGACGATGAGCACGCGGTAACGGGCACTGCTGTTGGCCGCTGGTTGCTGACTGGCGTGTGCCGGCTGCTGCAATGTGTTCTCTATCTCCTCGGGCTTGAGGTGGGCATTGCCTAACGGCAGTTTGACGGTGAAGACGGAGCCTTGCTGCCCGTCGGAGCGGTTCTCGGCAGTGATGGTGCCATGGTGCATGTCGACAATCATCTTACAGAGGTTCA
This sequence comes from uncultured Prevotellaceae bacterium, assembly GCA_900321965.1. Classification (GTDB taxonomy): domain Bacteria; phylum Bacteroidota; class Bacteroidia; order Bacteroidales; family Bacteroidaceae; genus Prevotella. The sequence goes on along the minus strand of ONYA01000023.1, from coordinate 23,550 downwards.
GGCCGATGCCCGTACCGTCGATATGCATCCGCCGTGAGTTGCCACCCTGATAGAAGCGCTCGAAGATATGGCGGAGGCTGTCGCCGTCGAGGCCAACGCCGTTGTCGGTGACTCTGACGGTGGCATAATCGCCATCCTCAGTAAGGCTGATGGTGATGGCACCACCGTCCTGACTGTATTTGAAGGCATTCGACAGGAGGTTGGTGACCACCTTGTCGAACTGTCCGCGGTCAACCCACACAGCAAGACTGTCGAGCCCCTCATGGACGAAGCTGAAATCGATATTGCGTTCCTGAGCATTGTATTCGAACATTTTGCTAAGGCTGGCCACGAAGGGGACGAGGTCGGTCTGCTCGCAGTGGAGGTGCATCTGCTGCTTGTCAATCTTTCGGACGTCGAGAATCTGGTTGACAAGGTTGAGGATGCGCTGTGCATTATGTTCAATCGTATCAACATCGCGACGGGCATCTTTCTGGTCGTCGTTCAGACGGCGGCGCAGGTTGGCAAGAGGCGACATGATGAGCGTCAGCGGCGAGCGTATGTCGTGCGTAGCGTTGATGAGGAACTTCATCTTCTCCTCGTTGAGCTGCTCGGTGGCACGGCGGCGGTAGGTGAAGAATATATAGGCTATCAGGCTTGCGAGGATGACGAAATAGATGAAGTAGGCAAGCATGGAGCGATACCACGGCGAGCGGACGGTGACAACAATAATCTTCTCGGGGGTGTAGTCACCCTGTCCCACGGAGGCACGCACAGCAATACGGTAGGTGCCAGGCTGCAGATGGCTCAAGGTGAAGTCGTTCTTACCAGGAGGATTGACAATCCATTCACCATTGTTGATGCTGTACTCATAGACGCTGTTCATCGGGTTGTCGAAGTCGAACTGCGAGAACGCCAAGGTGACAGTATGGTCGAGGTAGCTCAGCGTAAAGTAGTTGCTCTCGACGACGGCTTTCTCTGTAATCTGCACGTCGTTAAGCACGGTACGCGTGTTAACCGACTGGTTGCCAACGGAGAATGACGAGAGGCTCAAAGGTGCTGGCTTTGCACGCTCCGACTTGATGTCGCCCGGTGAGAAGACGGTCAGGCCGTCGTTGTTGCCGAAATAGACGACGTCGTTGGCCGTATGCATACCCACGCCATAGAGATATTCCTTCGTGGTCAGGCCGTTGTCGCCGATATGGCCGATGAAGGATTTCTTGTTGGCATCATACTGCCAGATACCCATCGACGTAGAGCACCAAATGTCGCCGTCATTCGACTGAACAATATAGTTCACGGTCTTGTTCCTAAGCTGGTCGGCTCCGGGGAAAGGGCTGACGGTACGTTTCTTGTGGTCGTAGAGGTAGAGGCCGCGATCGGTGCCTATGGCAATATTGCCGTCGCGCAGCTCGCAGATGGAGAAACAGATGATGCCGTTGAGCAGTTGGTTCCAGCCGTGACTGAGGAAGCTGCCTGTGCGGGGGTCATAGCAGGAGACGCCTGAGGCGGTGCCCATCCAGACCACGCCCTCGCGATCGGAAGCCATACACATCACCCAGTCATTGCAGAGGTGTCCCTTCTTGATGGTGTCCTGCCCCACGTTGCGGAAATTCTTCAGTTCGCCGGTCTGCGGGTTGTAGACACAGAAGCCGCGGGAGAATGTCGAGATGTAGATATTGCCCTGGGCGTCGCTGGTCATGTCGTTGAAGCGGTCGCAGTCGAACGTGACCTTCTGCTGCGACGCTCCTGTCAGCGGGTTGTAGGCGTAGAGTGCATCGTCGGTACCAATCCAGTAGCGCTTCTGCTGGTCGCGGAAGATGAACTCTATAGCATCGGGAGCCGAAGGACGAGCCACGATGCGGCCGTCGGCATCGAAACCGTAGACGCCCACGCCCTGGACGCTGCACCACGTGAGGCCCCCGTCGCCCTCGCATACCGACGTGATGGGGGAGCTGACGCTGACCTTCTGGCTCTCGAAGCTCCAGCTGCTGAACTGCATCGGCCGCTGGGGGATGAGCGCCAGGCCCTTTCGCTGCAGACCTATCCAGAGGTTGCCGGTCCTGTCGGAGAGGATGCCACGTACCTTAGCAGTATTCATATCAGCACCGAATATGGTGGGCTCAAAGCGCTCCAGCCGGTGACTGCCCTTGGCGATACGGAACATCCCATGTCCGCGCGTACCTATATATATAACATCATTCTTATCCTTTTCTACGCTATTGAAGAGAATCTCCTTGCCGGCAAGGGCACTCATGTCGATATCGGTATCCGATATGGTGTTGTCGCGGAAACAGGTGATGCCACGCAGGCCAACGATATACACCTCGCCATCGCGCTCGACGAAGCCCTGAACCTCTCCTTTCGACTCAAAATGGCGGAAGTGGTTGCCCGACTTCATGACAACGGTATTGCCCGAAGCCGACTTCCAGAACCGTCCTTTGGAGTCCTCGAAGACACGGCTGTAGTAGTGGTTGTTGGCAGCATCGGCAAAGCCTTCTGCCGGTTTCACCTGCCCTTTACTGTCGACAAGGAAAGCTCCATAACCGGCTGTTCCCACAAAGATGCGTCCGTCAGCCAATTGCAGTAGACTGCTGACACGCGGTTTCAGATTATCCGGAAAGCTGAAATGAACGAAACCGGCAGCAGCCTCGTCATAACAGTCGAGACCGTGGACAGTACCGACCCAGACTCGTCCCTGATTATCGCAAAGCAGGATGACTGCACCATTATCGCAAATACTCCACTCGTCGGTATCGTCATGCAGGAACATCCGGAAGTGATAGCCGTCGTAGCGGTTCAGTCCGTAGTCGGTAGCAATCCAGATGCTACCGTACTTATCCTGACAGAGACTGTTGATGAGTCCGCTGGAGAAGAAGTCGGAGGGAATGTAATGACCCGTCTGTGCCGAAAGGCTGCCAAACGACAAGATGAGGTATAGTAGCAGTAAAGTTTTCTTCATAGTTATAGTAATAGTTCTCTTACAGCTTGCAAAGATACGCTTTTTTTTAATTCTGACAAAAAAAAGAAGATGTTTCTTTTACTTTTCTTTTTGTCTCAACACATATAAAAACCAAAACGGTCGCCTATATTCTCATACGGGCGACCGTTTGGGGGATTAGTTTACAACTAATTCTTTCTACAAAAACTAACTACTAACTATAACTACTTACTAATAACCTTATGCGTATGAATGATTATTCGTTCTCTAATTTGATCGAGAAACACTTTTCTCTTATTCACGATGCAAAATTACGCATTTTTCCGCAATCAGGCTATCGCGTATGTTTCGCTTCGTTTCGTTTTTGTCAGAACTGTTGTTTTTTTGAAAAAGTTAAGGAGTCAAGGCGTTCTTTCAACGCCTTGACTCCTTAGCTCCTTAGTACTTTCTTATCTATTACGGCAGTGGCAGATACCAGTTCTTCTTCGTCATAAGCAGTGCACGAAGCGTAGGATCAGCCTCACCGTTGCGGCGCGACACGGGGTCGGCCAGGTAGGCAGGATCGTCACGGCGCAGGGCCACACGCATCAGGTCATAGAAGCGGTATCCCTCGAAGAAGCCCTCCAAAGCCATCTCGTTGATAATCATATCCTCGACCAGGGGTATCTGGTAGGCGATGGTGTCCTGACGGGTAGCCAGTGGTGTAGCCGGCAGGGGCACGTCGTAGAGCGTGTCGCACTCAGCGTCGCCGGAGCCACGGGTGTGGATGCCGCGGACGTTCTCGCGCTTGAAGATGGTCTCGTCAAAAGTGATGTACTGCTTAGAGGCAGCATACTCAAGGGTGTCGACATACTTCTTGGCGTTCTCGTTGCACAGGCCGTGCTTGAGAATCAGCATGGCCGACTGCGGATAGCCGGCACGGTTGAGGGCCTCGGCAAAGCGCAGGTACACCATCGGGCTGCGGTAGGTGACGACCTGACCGCCACGGATCTTGTCAATAGTCTGCTGCGTCGACGAATACTCGCTGTAGGGATCCTGTGAACCACTCGTGTACTGGCTGTAGACCGAGCAGAGACGCAGGTCGCCGACATACAACTCGTCGCTCATGCCAGTGTGTGGTACGGCGATGGTATCAACACCGGTCGTCGTCTCGTAGGCCATGGTGTAGTTCTGGCTGGCCGACAGGCGTTTGAGACCTGTCGAGGGCACCATCTGGAAGAAATAGCGATTGTCAGTGGTAGAGTTATAGATATTCGGCAGGTCGCTGATAATGCCGTCGAAGACACGCGTCTCCATCGGGATGTAGCTGAGTGTCTCGGCAGATGAGAGCGAATAGCGACGCGTAGGCGCGGTGTACGACGTCGGGCTGGTCCATGTCGAGCGGTTGGACTGGTTCAGGATGATGGGATCGTTCCTGTCGTTCAGGTAGTCGGAATACCATTTCGCAGCTTCCTCATAGCGGCCGGCCCAGAGGCAGAGGTCGCCAAGGAGGGCACGGGTGGGAATGAAGAACTCGTCCATGACAAGTCCGCGATAGTTGGGTATGTCGACATAGGCATACGGCGTCAGGTCGTTGATGAAGAAGTTGCAGACGGCCTTGATGTCAGAACGGGGACCAGCCACGGCAGCAGCGGCCTCGCGCTCGGTCATCATCGGCGTGGTGACGAGGGGTACCTCGCCGTAAGCCTTGACCAGCTCAAGGTAAGTCCATGCGCGGAACGTCTTCACGGCAGCATACTCATTGGCGAAGACTTTCTTACCGCGACGCTGCAGGGCAGTGTCGACGTGAGCCAGGTAGTAGTTGCAGTTGTTGATGACGGCATAGTAGGCACTGACCTCATTGTACTTGTTACTCTGCGAGAAGTCGAAGGCGGCCAGACGCTTCAGGTCAGCCGAGGCAGCTTCAGTGACGTTGACCAGGTCGGAACGTACCTCGCCCAGCAGCACGATGCGGTCGGCAATGTACTGCATCTTGTTGACGATGCCCATGACGCTGTAGACCGAGTCGGTAGGCTGGTTGAGGGTGTTGTCCTTCTCATACTCCACTAACTCAGACTCTGTCTCGAGTATGTCGGAGCAGCTGGTGAGTGCTGCGGTAGTACCGCAGCCTACGACCAACATGAGGGCTATTTTCTTGATATTCATAATCCTATATTCTATATTATAAGTTCTACGTGATTAGAGGTTGATGTTAACACCAAATGAGAAGGAGCGTCCGCTGCCTAAGAGTCCGCGGTCGATACCCTGTGCGAGCACATTGCTGCTCATTGCGCAAGAGGGGTCGCTACCCAGGTAACGGGTTATCGTGAAGAGGTTGGAGGCGTTGCCCCAGATGGTGAGACCCTGCAGGTAAGTGCTCTGGATGGGCAGGTAGTAGCTCAGCGTGACGGAAGCCAGACGCAGGTATGAGCCGTCCTCAATCCAGCGATCGCTGAAGCGTGAGTTGCCCATCGGGTCGCGGAAGCTGGCACGGGGGATGTCGGTCTGCTGTCCCTCGGTAGTCCAACGGTTCTGCATGGCCGTGGTCTGGTTGAGGAAGTAGGTACCGCCCTCCAACAGCGAGCGCTGATAGTTGTAGACATCATTGCCGAGCGAGTAGTTCATAATGGCATTGAGCGTGATGTTCTTATACTTGAACGTGCTGCTGATGTTACCATAGATGTCGGGGTTGGGATCGCCGATGACCATGCGGTCGGCTTCGTTGATCTCGCCGTTGCCGTCAAGGTCGGCAAAGTCTACGTCGCCAGCCTCGAAATACTGACGGTCGCCATTCTTCTTGACAACGTACTTGTTGGCTGCCTGGGCTGCCTGCGTCGTGGTGAAGACGCCGTTGGCCTTATAGCCATAGAACAGTCCCACAGGCTGGCCCACCTTGGTCTGGATGGTAGCACCGTAGATGTTGGTCTCAATGGTACGGTCGTTATCGGGCAGTGCGGTCACCTTATTCTTATAGTGGCCTGCCGAAGCGCCAAGCTCCCAGCTGAAGTCCTTCAGGGCGAGCACCTTGATGCCGAGGTTGACATCGAAGCCCTCGTTCTCGAGCTTACCGTTGTTACACCAGTTCTGGCTCAGACCACTGGTCCACGACAGCTGGCTGAACGACAGGAGATTGGATGTCCAGCTCTTGAAGTAGTTGAAGCGGACGCGGACGCGGTTGTCGATGAAGTTGCCATCGAAGCCTGCAGTCAGTCGCTTGGTGGTCTCCCACTGCAGGTCGGTATTGCCGATGTTGCCGATGGACAGACCTACCACGCCGTCCTTCTCGTCGTCGGAGCGCAGCATACGCTTGGCAACGAAATAGGAACGCGAAGCCGTGTAGTTGATGTCGTCGTTACCGGTCACGTCGAAGCCGACGTTCAGGCGCAGGTAGTCAATACCGGGTATGCCGGCCAGCCAGCGCTCGTTGGTCATCACCCAGGCAGCGCCGACACTGGGGAAGAGGCCCCAGACGGTGTTGAAGAGTTTCAGGCCAGAGGCATCCTCACCGAAGCGTGACGAAGCCTGTGCCGAGAGGCCTGCGCTGACATAGTAGCGGTCGCCGAAGTTGTAGTCGGCCAGTCCGTACCACGTAATCTCACGTGTCTGGTCGTCGGCGCCGTCGGTGGTCTTGAACTTCAGCGAGGTGCTCATGTTCGGGGTCTTGTCGTTACCAGAGTTGTAACCCGACTGTGAGGTGCTGCTCAGGTCGTTGCTCAGGTAGCGCATACCACCCTTGAAGCTGATGTTGTGGAGATTGTACTTGTTCTGCCACGTCACACGGGTATCGCTCTGAATAGAAGTCTCGCGCGAAGCCAGACTCTGGGCGATGTTCTGAAGACGGGTGTCCTCGTCGAGTCCTTCAACGATGAAGTTAGGCACGCCCTGGATAGGCAGGTAGTAGTTCTCGTTGGTATTGACGAGAGCCAGTGTGAAGTGCTCACTCAACGACAGGTGCCTGTTGAACTGGAACTTCGGCATAACGGAGAACATCACCAGACGGTTACCGAAGGAGTTACGGTTTCTGCCATCGCCGTATTCGAGGATGCTCGAGGGGTTAGCCAGACTGCAACGTCCCTGGAACTTGCCTTCGAGATAGTCGTCGGCAGCAGCCAGGAAGTGGCTGATCTTACCGTGGTTGTCGAAGGCGTAAGGCGACAGGAAGGGAGCTTTGGCCAGTCCGAGGAAGCCCGGCGAGGTGATGACCGTACCGAGGGGATTCTCAGGTGCGCCATCGTCGCGGAGGTCGCGGTCGACATCACTGTAGGAAGCGTCGAAACGGACGTCGAGCTTACGAGTAATCGAGATGTCGGAGTTGAGTCGCATGTTGAAGCGCGAGTAGTCGTTGCTCTTCAGCGTGCTGTTACCCAGCGAATAGCCCACCGACAGGTTGTAGGAAGCGACATTGTCACCACCCTGGACGTTGATGCCGTAGTTCTGCGAGAAAGCGTTCTCATAGACCTCGTCTGTCCAGTCGGTGTCGTTGTGGAACTCGTTGTAGTAGAGATAGCCCTTGCTGGTAGCGGTCGGCGCCTCGTTGTTCAGGTAGCGCATACTGCTCATGGAAGCGGGGTCGATGTTGCCCGTCAGCAGCTCCGTGGTGTAGAGGCGGAAGTCCTCAGCACCCAGCATCTTGGGCAGACGGGGTCTCAGCTGGTAGCGGCCGTTGATGTTCACGTCAATCTTGGTAGCCATCGACTTGTTACGCTTCGTCTTGATGAAGACGACGCCGTTGGCACCCTTGGCACCGTAGAGGGCCGTACCGTTCTTGAGCACCTTGACGCTCTCGATGTCGTTGACATTGAGGTTGGCCAGGATGTTGTTGAAATAGCCGTCGTGGAGCATCGTACGGTTGTACTGCATGTCCATGATGACGTCATCCACCACCACCAGCGGCTGGGCGTTGGCGTTCAGGGAGTTGATACCTTCGATGAGCATCGTGTTGCCCAAGCCGGGGGTACCGCTGCGGTTCACCATACGCATATCGGCACCGAGTTGCTGTGCAATCAGCGGGTCGATACTCAGTTCGGCATTGTTATCAAAATGGATGGCCTCGGCAGCGATGTTGGCCGACGTGGTGCGGCTGTAGGTCTCGCTAAAAGCGTTGCTGTAGAGACGGACATCGGCCTTCTTGCCTCTGATGGCGCGCTGCTGCAGGTTGTAGCCGTCGACACGCAACAGGATGGAGCGTGTATCCTCGGGCACCTTCAGTTCGTACTTACCATCCTCGTCGGTCATAGTTGTCAGGCGCTGGTTGTCGTAGGCCGACACGATGACACCGGCCAGCGGCTTGCCCGTGGCAGCGTCGACGACCTGTCCTGTCACCGTTTTCGTATTTTCCTGAGCTGCCAGCGAAGCAGAAGCCAGCAGCATGGCGAAAGAAATGATATACTTCTTCATAGGTTATTCATCTTTAGAGGTTCGTGGACGCAGGTAGATGCAGTCGAGCAGCATCTCGCGGGAGAATTTCGAAGTCTCAAGCGGACCAATATTACACTTCAAGGTCAGGTTGAACTTGTTAGTGCTCTGTCCATAGTTGGAGGCGGGGAAGTGGAAAGCCTCGGCCAGCACGACGGTGTCAACCTTCGTCGGGTCGGTCTGGAACACTTTGTTGTCGCAGTTGAAAGTCTTGTCTTTTCCGTCCAAGTCAACATAGTTGACGTCGGCCTTGAACTTACAGGGACGAAGACGGGCGTCGGGATTGATGACGGTCTGCGGCAGCACGATGATGCAGACATCATAGTCGCCTGACAGTACGTTCTCAAGACGGAAGGTCAGTTCCCAGTTGGCCGTACCACTGGAGGCAACGATCTGCAGGAAAGCATTCTCCGAGATACTGTCGGCCACCTGGCGGATAGGCGTATAGCGGCAGCTCTTCTCCGGCGGGATGATGAGCCACGTAGCCTCACCCTCAGTCCACAGCTCCTTGAAGTAGGTCTTCACGGGGTCGAAGGGCCACTCGTCGGTCTTATACAGAACGCCATTGCTGCACTGCAGCTTACGGGCACCGTAGAGAATACCGCCCGGCTCGAAAGGCTTCTGGAAGACGTGATAGACAGGCTTGCCGGCCACATAGCCCTTGCGCCAGTTGCGATAGGGCACCGACACCAGTGAGTCGGTGGTGGTCAGCTGGTCGGTCAAGTTGAAGACGGCGTCGTCGAACAGGGCGCGTGTGGTCCAGTAACGCTGCAGTGAGTCGCGCTTCTGGTAAGACTCGTCAAAGACGAAGTGCTTGGAGACCTTGTTCCATGCACGCTCCCAGCCGGCAGCCGTAGGAGCCACCACCCAGTAGGCAGAGTCCTCAGCGTTAATCAGGCCGATAGCTTCCACCATACGGTTGCGCTCGTAGACGACAGAGTCTTCATACACGGGGACGCCCTCTTCGTAGCCGCTGATGACAGAAGCGTTGGGGTCGAACTCGTCCCATTCGTACTGACGAAGGCTGGCGCCGACAGGCGTCATCTCGTGGTCGTCACAGAGTGCCTCGTAGAGGTTGTAGCCGTAAGGCAGTGCCCGCGACATCACATGGATGACACCATTCTTAGCATGCTGGTTGCCCTTGATGACGGGAATGCCCTGAACGGTGCTCTCCGTCAGCTTGAGGCTCTTGCCGTTCATCATGCGGAGGTCCTGCGGAACAGTCTTCAGCGAGGTGGTCATACGCGACATGTGGTTGAAGACAAAGGCTTTCTCTACCATCGAGTCGCCGGGAGCCGTCTTAACGAGGTTCAGCAGCGAGTCCTTGTTAAAAGTGCCGTTGACCGGAGCCATGACGGTGAAAGCCTGTCCGCCACGAAGAAGGTCGGCATAGCTTACACCTCTCTTCTTATGCATACGGAAGACCTCGGTCTTCTCGAGCACCTCACAGAAGTCCGTCAACTGAGGATCAGCCGAGAGTTGCTCCCACAGGGTGCCGCCAACGCCGCTGTCGACGGACGGCTCGTAGTGATCGTCCCAATCGGTGCAGGCAGCGAGGGCTGCGGCAAAGCCGCAACCTACTGCCACCGAAAGGGCTATATTCTTGAAACTCTTATTATTCATAATTTTCAATTATCAGTTATCAATTTTCAATTATCAATTATCAATGCTGATCCTCGCCCTCGGGACTGCCATAGACACTCTTCGGACAGATTTCCAGATAGTTGAAGTTACAATAATTCTCAGGATTATCGAGCACCTGGCGCAGACGCAGGTAGTAAACCCTGTCCGGGTCTAAGCTCTCAGTAGCCAGCACACGACGGGTGGAGATATTGTTGTTACGCAGACAACCACCAGTATTGCCGGTGCCGCCCTGGTACCACACGTCCATTGCCTTCATGAAGCCACGGTTGTGGAGGGCCTTGTCCTGCATCTTGATTTCCTCTGCCGTCTGGGCACCTTCAGAACCATCGGAGATAAAGCCAATCTCAGGATCGGTGGGGTAGATACGCATATCGACAGGAATACCGCAGGGGACGTTGTTCAGATAAGCCTGGATAACACCACGTTCCTCGTTAGGCGTATAGCCAATACGAATCTCGTAAGTACCCTTCTTCGGGACACACGGCAGACGGAGCGTCACGTCGAAACGGCCGCTGATAACGACCACGCCGCCCATGAAGGAAGCCCACCACACATCGTTGCCGGTGACACCGACGAAGCTCTCGTCGCTCATCTGCCAGCCGTCGGTGAAGCCCTTCTTGAAACCACGCAGCGAGTTTCCGATGTCGTCCTTGTGGTTACGGCCGTCGCAGTTCATGAAGTCGCGGCTCAGCGTCGACGGGTGGAAACGCATACGGCAGTTGAAGATGACGTCACGCGTGTGGGTATTAAAGGTCAGGATATCATCAATGTAATGATAGAAACCGTTCAAGGCCTGCTGGTCGGTCTTACCAGACTCTGAGGGAGCCAGCACCTTCACACCACGGCTCTGGTCGTCATAGAGACGGGCCATCAGTCCGCGACGGTTGATGAACACGCCCTGATCGCTGCCCGACGGCATAGCCAGACGTACCAGCGTACCGGGACACATCGTCTCGTAGAACTCCTCGGGGTCGGCGACGCTGCTCTTCCAGCACTGCGAGGTGAGCTCGTTGCCGACAAGGTCGTTATACATAATGATACGGTTCAGCAGGTGGTAGCTGACGAATCGGTTCAGCGGGTTCTTACGGTGCGTAAAGTCGTGGTCGTACTGTCCGGCATCCTCGGGATAGGTAGCGTCATAGATACGCTTGGCGTAAGCCTTCAGGTCCTCGATGTTGTTGATGCCATTACGGTGGTAGACGGAGTCGGGCTCTACGAAGGCCGTGAACTTGAAATAGCGGTTGCTGACCCAGAGACAGGTCATATAGGGGTTACCGTTGTTCAAGCAGCGCTCCTGTGTACCGATGGTGACGGAGTCGACACCGATGCTGTAATGCTCGTCCATATACTCATGCAGCGAGTCGTCGAGGTGCGTCAGGCGCAGGGCTTCGCAGAAGAGCGTGATGGTAGTGTCCTCGCGCATCTTCTCAGGCAGGAAGTCCGTGCTCGACGAGAGCACACGGTCAACGATATGAACCACGCCGTTGGTCACAGAGTCGTTAAACTCCGTCATGCGCGAGTTCTTGTTGACATAGTAGATGAGGCGGTTGCCGTTGGTCACGTCCGAGTCACTCGACCAGGTGATATACTGGTCCAGCATGTTCAGGCCAACGTTACCCTCGGGCACGTCGGAGGTGAAGAAAGCACCCTTGCGGATGATATGGGTACGGGCAAGAGAGTCACAGATGTTCTGCGGGATACCAGCCACCGAGCCATAGCCGTTGTTCTGAATGTACTGCGTCATGGCATCATTCGTAGGTGCAAAGAGCGTATAGCGGCCGTAGGTGGTCATCAGCGAGAAGTAGGGTGTACGCTTCAGCAGGGCAGTAAACTCGCTGAAACGGTCCTGATTGGTCTCAAGGAAGGCACCGGCCGTCATCTTCTGGGCAGTGTACATATTCTCGGGCACGTCGTCATCGTTATCCACGCAGGAGAAGAACAGCGGCATGGACATCAGGGCGATGACCGACAGCACCTGTACCTGGCCACTTATCTGACGAAATATTGTTGTTATCTTTTTCATTTCTTATAGGTCGTTAAATAGGTTACAATGACTTTAGCTTAACGCTGATACTGAGAGTCCTCACCATTGGTGAATGCCGGGTTCTGCTGGAGCAGCGGGTTCACCTTGATCTCATTCTTAGCGTATGGGAAGTAGATGATGTTCAGGTCGGCCATCTTGATGGCAATGGCGTTGGCATCCTTACTCTCATACTTACTCTTCACGCAGGAGACGAGGTAGCTCGTATTGCCGTCACGACGTGAGCGGCGTACGAGGTCGTACCAGCGCTTGCCCTCAAACATGAGTTCGCGGCGACGCTCGTCGAGCACCAGGTTCTCCATGGCGGTCTTCGAGTTGGTGTAGTCGACGCTCTTCAGGTTCGACGTCAGGTTGTTGGCGCGCTTGTAGACGGTATTCACGAGATTGAAAGCCGCGTCGTAGTCGCCTTCGCCGCCACGCTCCACAAGAGCCTCAGCCTTGATGAGCAGCATCTCGCTCAAGCGGTAGAAGATCCAGGAGGCGTTGTCCGAGTTACGCAGATGCTGTTCGAGACGCAGGCTGGCCTCGTTGGTCAGGTTCTTTGTCTGGAAATTCACCGAGCTACGTACATACTTGCCGATATACATCGTGTTGCCTGAAGCTCTGAAGTTCTCATAGAAACGGCAGTCGGAAGACTTGAACAGCGGGTTCTTGTTCGTGATGACATTATCCATGCTGGGGAACGACAGCTCGTTGGCTCTCAGTCGGCCGTTAGGCGTATTGTCGTTACCATAGAACGAACCTACCCAGCCGTTGGAGGCGTGCGTGAACTTCAGTTCAAAGATACTCTCGAAGGAGTTGCCGTCGCCGAAGATCTCGTTGTAGGTACGTCCGCAGTTGTTGGTACCCTCAGGCATCTCGAGAATCATGGGCACGCCGTCGACATACTGGATATAGGTAATATCGCCGACACGCGTCTTCAGTTCCTCATACTGCTGGCGCTTGTAGTCGATGACCATGTCAGCATACTTGATGGCGTTGTCCCAGTCCTGCTTCCACAGATAGAGGTCGGCCAGGAGTGCCCAGATAGCGACGCGGGTGATACGGCTGGTGTTCTCGTCAGGCAGTGTGAAATAGCTGCCGCTGACGGTCTCCAGCTTATAGCGGCGCACGGCGTAGTCCTTGACACTCTCCAGGTTGGTAATCAGGGAGTCGAGCACAGCGTTGAACGGTGTGGCAGCCTTGACGTAGTTCTGCGTATCATCGATACTGGCCTCCGTGGTGTAAGGAACGTCACGGAACGTACGGATGAGGTAGAAGTAGCAGAGGGCACGCAGGGCAGACACCTCAGCGATGTCGCTCCTCATCTCAGCCTCGCTGTAGTTAGGGTCGGTAGCCTGCACTTCAGGGGCATAGTGACAGAGGATATTACAACGGTTAATGCACTCATAGAGTTTCGACCAGTTGCAATAGGGATTGGTAGGCAGAAGGTTCTCCTTCAGGATTTCGGAAACCTCGTTAGGCACGTTAGCTCCGGCAAAGAGGTTGTCGGAACGAAGCTCGCTCCACAGTCCGATACGGTTCATGGCATCGGAACTCTGCAGGGACACGTAGCAGCTGGCCCTGACGCTTTCCACGTCGCTCTTCTGCGTCCAGTAGTTCTCGAGCACCACGTCGTTCAGTGGCAGGATGTCGAGGAAGTCAGAGCAGGAGGCGAGACCCAGGACGGCAGTGGCACAGCCACAGCCAACTGCGAACTTCACGCTATATTTCTTTATTATATTAGTAATCATAATTTTTAATATCTAATTTCTAATTCCTCATTTAGAACTGGATGGTCACGCCACCGGTGAATGACTTCGAGCGCGGTGTCTGGGCATTATCGGTCACGATACCCATTGAACCGTAGCCCACCTCGGGGTCAGCACCTGAGTACTTGGTCAGACAGAACAGGTTGTTGGCCGAGACGTAGAAGCTGAGCTGGGTCAGTCCGATTTTCTTGATGAACTTCGGATCGAACGAGTAGCTGAGCTGTGCGTAGTTCAGACGGATGAACGAGCCGTCCTCGACGAAGCGGTCGGAACCTAAGTAGTTGTAACCGGCCTGACGGAGAGCGCGGGGAATCTCGGTGATGTCACCCTCGACACGCCAGCGCCAGTTGACGGCGGCACTCTGGTTGTTGTTGTCGTACATCTTCTCTGCGTTCATGCGTGCAGCGTTGATGATCTTGTTGCCATAGCGGAAGTTGAACTGGCTGTTCAGCGACCAGCGTCCGTAGTGGAGCTTGAAGCCGAAACCACCGGTGAACTTAGGCAGTGACGAACCGAGGTAGACGATGTCGAGCTCGTCAATCTGGCCGTCGTGGTTGATATCCTCGTAGATGGCATCGCCACCACGGAACACCTTCGTCTCGTCCTTCGAACCGCCGTAGCAGAACATCATCGGCGTGGTCATGCCGTTCTCGTCGACGATGACGTTGCCGTCAGCATCGCGGGCTACAGGGGCATTGGGGCCGCTGACGCCGGGCACCTCGACCGGAGAGTAGTCGCTGTACTGATAGACACCCTTGTAGCGGAAGCCGTAGATACTACCCATAGCCGTGTTCAGCTCGACACGTGTGAGATAAGAACCGTTCTGGCGGTTGAACTCGCCGTTCAGGGTTGCAAGATAGGTCTCGTCCATAGCAGTGATGGTGTTCTTGTTGTTAGCAAAGGTGATGTTGAAGTCAGCCGAGAACTTGCCGAGCTTGACAATGCGGTTACCGTTCAGGTTGAACTCCCAACCGACGTTCTTCATGTCGCCGACATTCTGGTAGGCCAGCGTGGGGAAGCCCGACGATGTGGGGATACCACGGCCGGAGATAAGCAGGTCGGTGGTGTACTGCCAGTAGAACTCGACATTACCGGTGATGCGCTCGTTGAAGAAGCCGAAGTCGGTACCGACGTTGTAGGTCTCCTTCTGCTCCCACTTCAGGCTCTTCATCTGAATGTTGGCAGGAGCAACACTCGTACCGACGCTCAGATAGCCGGCGCCGTTGGTGTAACGGCTGTAGAACAGACCCTCGCTGCCTGGCTGGCGACCGACGATACCCCAACCTGGACGGATAGAGAGCATCGAGACGAAGGGCAGTGCCTTCTGGAACCACGGCTCCTTGCTGATGTTATAACGCAGCGAGACGGCGGGGAAGTTACCCCAGCGCTGGTCGTCACCGAACTTGGTAGAACCGTCTCGACGTACGGAGAAGTCAACCATGTAACGGCCCTTGTAGGCATAGTGTGCCGAATAGGTGAAGTAGACGCTGCGCCACTGGCCGCTACCTGTAGCGATGTTGCTGATGATACCCTCGGCAGCCGTACTCTGGATAGAACCGCTGGGCAGGCCCCAGAGGCCGGTAGCCTGCGATGACGACGTACCGCTGGTGAGCTGGCCACGGAGCATCATCGTCAGCGAGTGGTCGGTATTGCGGAAGTGCGGCGTGAAGGTCAGCGTGTGAGTCGTGGTGACACCCAGGCTCTTGTCGGAGTTCGACGACACCTTGTTACTCTCGCCGTCGCTCCAGCCCTTCGTGCTCAGCGACAGGGGCATGTACTGGTCGTTATATTTATTAAAGATGTTAAACACGACCTTGCCCTCATAGTCCAGACGGGTGTGCTCTTCGTCAAGACCCAGCAGACGGTAGTTCAGCTTGAACTCAGGCGTAATGTTATAGCTGGTATCCTCGTTCTTGGCCAGGAATGCCAGTGCCACAGGATTCTTCATGTCGCGCTGGTCCTTCAGTTCCTCTGAGGCATTGGGCAGCATGGCATAGTAGTCGGCCAGGTCGTTGCCGTAGCGGTCCTGCTCGTAGACAGAGAGGTTAGGCATACGCTTATAGGCGATACCAAGGAGGTCGCCGTTGTTCATGTGGTTCTTAGTGTAGGTCAGAGCGATGTTGGTCTCAATCTTGATACGGTCGCTGACGAAATAGTCAAGGTTCACGCGCGAGGTGAAGCGGTCAAGCTTCTGCTCGATGATAGAACCCGTCTCGTGGTCGTAACCGGCACCGACACGGAAGTTGGCCTTCTCACCACCACCACTCAGGGCGAGGTAGTAGTTCTGGCGCCAACCGGTCTTCTTGACCTCGTCAAGCCAGTCGGTGTTGTTGTTGTACATCTCGTACTCCGAGAAGGCGGGATTGTAGTTGATTTCCTTGATGTCGCTGGCGGCATCGCTCATCTGCGGGTTGAAGTACTCTTCCTTCAGCAGCATGGTGTACTCGTCACCCGTCAGCATGTTGTAGCCTTTGGGCTGGTAGGTACCGGTGAGTCGAGCGCTGAAGTTGACGCGGGTCTTACCACGGGCACCACGCTTCGTCTTGATCTCGATGACACCGTTAGAACCCTGCGAACCCCAGATGGCGGTAGCGGCAGCGTCCTTCAGCACGGAGATGCTCTCGATATCCTCGGGGTTGACGTTGAGCAGCTCGGCAAACTTCTCGTCGTTGGCATTGGCGAAGTCGAAGTTGTTGACGTTGCTCTCCCAGACGTTGCCGTCGACCACAATCAGCGGCTCGCTCGAACCGTTGATGGACGACACACCACGCAGGCGCATCGACGTGCCCTTACCGAGGTCACCGCCTGCCACGATGTCCAGACCGGCGATACGTCCCTGAAGGGCCTCGTCGACGGTGGTGATGGCCAGACCCTCGAACTCTTTCATGTCAATGCTCTGGCGAGCGGTAGAAATCTCATCCACGGGGATGGCCAGACCGGAACCCTGCGCCTTGCGCTTGGCGGTGACGGTCACCTCCTTGATCTGAGTGGCATCCGACATGCGGATGGCGAACTTGGTCTTGTTGATAGCCAGGGTCTGCGTCTTGTAACCGACGTACGACACGCGGAGCTTGTCCTTCGGGTTCTTCAACTTGAACGAGAAGTTACCGCTCATATCGGTCTGGGCCGAGGCCACGATACGGTTGGCCGCATCAATCTCGACGACATTGGCCATCATGACAGGGCCGAAGGCATCGGTCACCGTACCGCTGATGATGTCGCCAGCTTTCTGGGCGAAGGTATTGAGCGTTGACAGTTGGCAGCCAATCGCAATCAATCCTAATATTCTGAATAGTCTTTTATTCATAGCTTATCACTTATACATTAACGGTTTGTCAATCAGGTGGA
This sequence comes from uncultured Prevotellaceae bacterium, assembly GCA_900321965.1. GTDB lineage: Bacteria > Bacteroidota > Bacteroidia > Bacteroidales > Bacteroidaceae > Prevotella. The sequence continues at coordinate 6,452 of ONYA01000023.1, read as the reverse complement.
TGACAGCCGAAGAGGTTGTCTGAAGCATTCTTGCATTGATAGCTGATGTGCCCATGTACTGATACTCACGGGCCATCAGGTTGTAGAGACCGGAGTCGGTCATCACGTGAGCCTCGCTGCCGGTATTGTCGCGGACGGTCAGGCCGGTAGCGGTAAGCTTAGAATGGAGCTGATGGAAACGATGGGTCTCCGCGTCGATCAGGGCCGTCTCGTGATCATCGTCATCGGTACCGCCGCCAATAACCAGGGAGTTGTCCTGGATATGGTATCTCAGGAAGTTCAGGATGAGCTGGGCGTCGGCCTCTGACTTCTCGGTCTCGCCGGCCTCTTTCTCAGCCTCCACCTGTTCCCAGGTAGGCAGCTTGCCTGAGTTGATGAGCGCCTCGATGCTCTCATTAGTAGGCACGTACACGGTATAGTGATAGGTATTGAAGGCAGAGATGTTATCGTAAGGCGTAGCGAACTGGTCGTCGTGCAGACGTTCCAGCAGGCCGCTGCTCTCCAGCATCTCGCGGAACACACGGAAGTCGTCGTACTGCAACAGCACCTCGAAGACGCTCTTGCGAGTAGTCATGATAGGCTGCTCGTCAAGGATGTAAGCCTTACCGTTACCCTCGACGGTCTGGTCATAGACCTTCGTGACCGTCAGCGGCGTGTCGTTATCCGTCTGGTAGCTGCCCTCTACGGAGATGTTGCCACCCTCACGGCTGATATGCAGGAAGGTGCCGCCCTTCGTCTGGTAGTACTCCTTGCCGTCCTCCACGTCGCCGATGACGATGTGGGTGTCGAGGATGTCCTTCAGACGGTTCTTAATCTCGTCGAAGCTGGCCTTACGGACAGAGTCGCCAACCTCGCCCGTAGCGGGGTCGTAGTTCCACACGCTGGCCCACACGCGGTCGTCAGGCGTACGGTCGGGCTGTGCAACCTTCGACGGATCCCAGTGGAAGCGGAAGAGCTGGGTAGTACCCATACCGTAGGAGACGGGGTCGACATACTCCAGCAGGGCTTTGTTCGTGGGGATGAAGAGGCTGTAGCGGGCGTTCAGTGAGTTCAGGTACACATTGTAACGACACTTCTGAGCGGCCCAGTAGAGAATCTTCATAGCCTCGTTGGTCAGGGCAGGATAGAGCACGCTGACGAACGAGGTGGGAGAATAGACCTTGTTGGTAAGATAGACGGCACCGTTACAACCGAGCCATACGGAGTCGATGTCGGCACGGTCGACACCCATCGGGTCGTTGGCATCGTTGAGGATGCTGGCAAACTTCGAGGGCACGGAGATGAGGAACGAGCTCAGCATGTTGTTGTTAATCAACTCGGCAATCACGTCGTCGGGCACCTTGTCCCACGTATGGTACTGCTCGCGGAGGATGCTGCCGGCGCCGTTCTGCCAGTAGGCGTCCATAGCGGCGTTGCTGGGCACCATCATCACGCCCATGTCGCGCTGCACACCCGTGTTGCCTACTCCGGCGTCACCCGCATAATAGGAGTTCCACTCAGGGTCGTACTTCAGCATGGACACAGGACCGTTGTCTGGCGACTTGTTCAGCGCAGCGCCGTTCTGGGTCTTCATCGAGAAGAAGCGCTTCTGGTAGACGGTGTCTGTCTGGTTGTCAGTGTACAGGTAGTTGTACTGCATGGTCATCGAACCGTTGCTGTTGGGGGTCATGTCGGGATAGGGAGCACAGAAGCGCTCGAGCAGCGAGTTGTAGCTGCTGGCAACGCTCTTACCCTTGATGACCTCGGCCATATTGGGCAGCGGCGTGACGACCTCGGCCATACGGTGTATGAAACCGTTAGAGCACTTGATGTTCGGCTCGGCCACCTGCACGCCGTTGATGCTGGCATCACCGGCCTGGCGGTTGGTACGGTTGTTGAACAGGAAGTTGTAGTCGTCATTCGTGATGCGGTTGTTGGTGAGCCACTTCTCAATAAACTGCAGGAGTGTCACCTTAGTGTAGTCCGTCATACAGACAATGGGGCGGCCGGCATTACGCAGGCGGTCCCAGTATTTGCTGGCCGGCATCTGCTCGGGGCGGATGATGGCCACGGAGTCGAACTCCGACGTCGAAGCGAAGCGACGCATACTCTTACCCTCCTGGGGCGGGTTACCCTGCACACTGGGCAGGGAGTTGAGCTGCATCGAGTTGTCCATCATACTGCCGAAGAGCAGCAGCTTCTTCTGCGAAGTGGTAAGCTGGCTGTAGTTGCGTACGCCCCAGCTGTTGTTAGAGAAGAACCTGTCGTAAGCGGCGTCATCGGCCACAAACAGCGTCTTCGAACCCGTCTTGGCCAACACTTCACGGTAGCCAAGGTCATTGATCATGCGCACCGTGTTGGTGTAGTTGCCCTGCTCGTCGAGCCAACTGTAGATGCTCGACCCCCAGCCATCGGGAGTACGCTCATCCAAGTCGTATTCTTCACACGACGAGAAAGCACCACAACCTGCCAACAGCACTCCCGCAGCCAGCATCCAATGCCGGCCACGTTTCCAGAATCGTCTTTCGGTTTTCATACTTAATGTGAGTTTTAGTTATTTGAAAAAAATTATAAATTTCATTTTCGGTTGCAAAATTATATATAATTTAACCAACGCGCATTTCCACACGTCCGTAAGGGTTTTCTTTTTGTTTTTACCTATTATATAAATGTTTCATGGGTTTTTCTTTTTGTATCATGAGAAAATATATTATCTTTGCAAGCCGTTAGAATAAGGTATTATATGGCAAGAAACAGCGAACAGCTACTGGCATACATCCGCGAAGGCCGCACCATGACGCAGCCCGAGAAGCTCAGGCTCATCGTCAGCCTGAGCGTGCCCAGCATCCTGGCACAGATTTCGGCAACGGTGATGTTCTTCATCGACGCCGCGATGGTGGGACATCTCGGCGAGCGGGCCACGGCGGCCATCGGACTCGTCGAGAGCACCACCTGGCTCATGGGCGGACTGGCCTCGGCGGCCAACATGGGCTTCTCGGTACAGGTGGCCCACTTCATCGGCGCCAACGACTTCGAGGCTGCCCGCCTCGTGTTGCGGCAGGCACTCGTCTGCTGCCTGTTGTGGAGTCTGATGCTGATGACGGCCGCCGTCGCCGTACACACCCGCCTACCCTACTGGCTGGGCGGCTCGCCCGACATTGCCGGCGACGCCTCGATGTACTTCCTGCTCATCGGCATCTGCGGTCTGTTCTTCCAGATGTCGGGTCTGGCGGGTTCGATGCTGAAGAGTTCGGGCAACATGAAGGTGCCGTCGATGCTCAATATCGGGATGTGTGTCATGGACGTCGTCTTTAACTACCTATTTATATATATAATGGAGCTCGGCGTCATAGGCGCCGCCCTCGGCACGGGGCTGGCCGAGCTGATTACCGCCATCCTCATGCTCTGGTTCCTGCTCGTCAGGTCGCCGCTTCACATTTCTCTCTCCTCTCTCCTCTCTCCTCTCTCCTCTATTCAACCTGACGTCGTCAAAACCGCCTTCAAGATCGGCGCCCCCATGGGCCTGCAACACCTGCTGATGGGCGGCGCACAGATTGTCAGCACCATCATCGTAGCACCGCTGGGCACCGTCGCCATAGCCGCCAACTCACTGGCCATCACCGTCGAGAGCCTCTGCTTCATGCCGGGCTACGGCATCGCCGAGGCGGCCACGACGCTCGTCGGACAGAGCGTCGGTGCCGGACAACGCCTGCTGACGCGCTCGTTCGCCAACCTGTCCGTAGCCCTCGGCATCGGCGTCATGACGGCTATGGGTGTGTTGATGTGGATCTTTGCTCCGGAACTGATGGCGCTGATGTCGCCCGTCGATGACATCATCGCCCAGGGCACCAACGCCCTGCGCATCGAGGCGTGGGCCGAACCGATGTTCGCCGCCTCCATCGTCTGCAACGGCATCTTCATCGGTGCTGCCGACACGCTGCGCCCGGCCATCATGAGCCTCACCTCGATGTGGGGCGTCCGTCTGACGCTCGCCGCCTTCCTCGCTCCACGCTACGGTCTGCGCGGCGTCTGGACGGCCATGGCCATCGAACTGACCTTCCGTGGCGCCATCTTCCTCGCACGCCTCTTCCGTAGCCGATGGCTGAAGGCATAAAAAATGCGGCTCCCAGACCTCTGTCTGCGAACCGCATTCACAATATTAAATAACTAAAAACCTTACTTATGAAAAAGTGATGGCCGTCTCACGACGTGGATCACATTATCCTTACTAACAACTTTTTTACTTTACCTTATTAATAACTAAAACCTATGAAGTCAATCTTTAACCTTATTACTAATACTTATTTCTATTGAAGATGTGTCTTATTTCCTTTTGACGATGCAAAGGTACGGCGATTTTCCGGACTGACAATGAATTCTTCGCAAAATCCTCGAAAAAAGCCCATTCTGTTGACGTAAATCAAGGCGTTGTGTGCGAACACACCCGTTTTGTGTGCGAAAACACCCCATTTTTTTACCTTTATTGGCAATGGTCTGAACGCAGCCTGCTGATACATACCAAACGTATTACACTACAAATTTTGCATTTTAGGGTGTCAGGGTGACAGAACGCCGATGCACAGGGCGTCTGCACCCTTTTTGGAGGGTGACAAGGGTGACAGGAGGGTGACAGGATTTGTTAAGAGTTTGGCACACTTCGCTCCGATAGTTTAGCACTACTAGAGTCATTCCTCATCAGCTTTCCGCTGATAGTTTTCTGCCGGCTCACTCTTGAATTCTCTCGAGAATCTGAAGGTTTATCGGTAGCAAACGTTGGCTTTACTGTAAGCAAAGCCTCAAATTCTCTCGAGAATTCAACAGCCGTAAACGCAACATCCTCATCTCGCGCTGTTATCACCATCGGATGAGGCGGTACTAAAACCACCTATTATCACCCATTTTTGCACTGTGCACGCCAACACCTGTCACCCTCCTGTCACCCTTGTCACCCTCCAAAAAGGGTGCAGACGCCCTGTGCATCGGCGTTCTGTCACCCTGACACCCTTTTTCTAAAAAACTCTATCTTATTATCGTACTCATCATCCGGATTTCTACCTACACCGCCCCCATCACCTTCGACCGCTACGAAGAAGGGTATGAGTGGTGATTATTGGGAATCACCGCTGCGACAACAGCCACAGGGCAAAGAACTTGTCATAGACTTCGTAGACGCCGAGGGCTGAGGTAACGAAATTCTTCTCTAACAAGCCCTTAATGGCTGACTGTACGCTGCTCGAGGAAGGCAGACGGTATTTGCGGACAAAGGCAGAAGAGGTCACATTACGGGCTTTGCCCTCCTTGCAGATGGCCAACAACAGCTCCTTCTGTTTGGGCGGCAACTGAAATAGGAGCGACTGATATGTAAACTCATTGGAACGTAAGATGTTGGCGATGGCCGTCTCCATCATCTGGTCGGTACACTCTGCACCCTGAGGTGTCAGCGAAAAAAACTCGTTCATGACCCGCTGAACATACCACGTCACGCCTTCAAAACGCTCATAGACGCTGGCAACGACTGCCTCAGAGACATACTTACCAGACTCTTCGAAAAGATTCTTCGCAAAGGGCACGTATTTGTCTAAGGGAATACTGCCGATGCTCATCATCGACGTACTTTGATAAAACGGACGCGAGGGACTGAGAAACATCTCACTCATCATGGTCCGCTGGGAACCTGAGAAGATGAACTGGGCATTCCGGCAATGCTGTACGTAAGTACGCAAGATAGCTTCCATATTCCCGCCGGCATAGCTACTCACGGTCTGGAACTCGTCGATAGCCACAATGCAAGGCTTATCGGCCTCGCTGATGTAATGGAAGATCTCATCAAGGGTTGTTCGCGGCTGGCGAACGTCACCAATCTCAACATTCCACGAAGGATTGCCGACAGCATCGAAACTGATGCCTGTACGTAGTGACGTCAGAAAATTGACAAAGCGCTGTGCAACCTTGACACCACGGGGACGCAAAGATGCGAGCATAGAAGCTCCCATCGCTGCCACCAACTCCTCAATGTTCTTGGTTGCATAGATGTCAATCAGAAACGTGTAGTACTTTCGCTCTATGTCGCGCTGGTGGAAGAGGTTCTCTATCAGTCCGGTTTTGCCAATACGACGAGGCGCCACCAACGCCACATTATTCCCATTAACGAGCAAGCGCTTCAACTCCGAGGTCTCCCCCACCCGGTCGCAGAAATACTTCGGCGACTCATAGCCATACAATATAAACGGATTGTTTATCATACCTAAATCTATATACTCTCACAATTGCCACGGCAAAGATAATTATTATACTTCAATTATCATACTATAATAATCATCTTATAATAATAATTAACAAAACCGCTATGAAGGAAACGGGCGAAATGGTAAATTATTCAACTTTCTCAAGTTTTATAACGACCACAGATTCTTGGACGAGCCAAGCGGCAAAGCCGAGCGCAACAGATTAAACAGATTAAAGCGGCTATAGCC
>ONYA01000030.1 GCA_900321965.1 uncultured Prevotellaceae bacterium | reverse complement strand
AAATAAAATCATTCCGATACCCCTGTGCAACTGCCATAACAGCAGACACACATACCAAAAATAAACACGCAATTTTCTTCATTGACCTAAATTCCGCAGCATTTTAGTTTAACATTAAGGTAGTCGCTAGGACAGTGCTAGTCGCTGGGACAGGTACTTGGGTATGACGGCTGCTATGACTCAGGTACCCACGCTCGTCCCCACGGCTACTCCAGGGTGCCAGGTTCTCTGTTATCTTTACTTTGTCCTTTTCAGGATATATTTTGTTTTTTTGTCGAATATACCGCTGAGGGTGTTGCCGTCGTTACCTATGGTAAGCGTATCGCGATCCTTATCGTCGATAACAATCACCTTATTGCCCTTCACCTCATACTTCGCTTTCTGAGACTCAGGCATTAAGGCGAGTGAAGCTTTAATGGCTTTGCGTTTAAGCCATCCTACTCCCATGATTTTCAAGGTCTCGTCGTCCACCCTGGTTTTTTGCCTCATGACGAGGTCTGTGGCACTGGTGAATTCTACGGTTATCGCTGTTGACATGCATTTCTTCGCTGCCTCTGCCTGCTTTCTGATTTCCGCTAGCTCTTTATCGATCTTTGCCAACTCCTCTTTAGTCAGCTTACGGCCTTTCTTCTTCTCCATTTTGGCAATACCCTCTTTCCGGGCTTCAGCAATTCTCTTGTCGATGTTTACTTCCTGATCCATTATATTAGCCATAATGTTGGGATTATGATACACCCTACCTGTCAGGTTTGTCTGGGCATTAACACCTATGGCAGTCATGATGGCGACTATGGCCAATATTATCTTCTTCATAATTACTAATCTTTAAATCGGTTGCAAAGTTACATCATTTCCACATAATCACCAAATTTTTGGTCGACTAAATTTTCGTGAATCATGGGGTCGGTTCTTTGCGTGGCAAAGCGAGCAAGCTCGAGCGCTACTGATTATTTTTTACGTTGAAAATTTGGATGTTCGAGAATATTTGAAAACAATTGAACCGATGGAAGTGCACAGGGAGTTAAGAACGATGTGTAATACAGAAACTTCAAAAAGTGATCAGTAGAACCGACCCCATGATTGGCAAAAGAATTATGAGTATGGACGAGAAAACGATAAAAGAAGCTCTACGGAAGGGTGAGCGGGTGACGCTGGAATGCAAGAAGGCTAAGGCTGAGGTGCCGAAGTCGGTTTGGGCGACCTATTCGGCTTTCGCTAATACGATTGGTGGACTGATTTTGCTTGGTGTGAATGAAGACATGCAGGAGAAGGACATCCAGAAGCGTTACCAGATAATTGGTGTTGATGAACCGATGAAGATTATCACGGACTTTTGGAACACCCTCAACAGCGACAAGGTGAATGAGAACATCCTGCTTGACAATGATGTTGAGGTAGTGAATGTGGATGGAGCACAGATTGTCTGCATTCGTGTTCCTCAGGCAGACTGGAGAGCAAAGCCTATCTATCTGAATGGCAATGTATATAAAGGTACATATAGGCGCAACAATGAGGGTGACTATCATTGTACAGAGGCTCAGGTGAAAGCGATGATACGTGACTCCAATGTGGATGGCAACGATAGCATCCTGATAGAATACTACGGTATGGATGATATAGATCCAGACTCCTTGCATCAATACCGCACTGAGTTCAGGCAAGAGAATAGTACCCACGTTTGGAACAGGGTTGACGATAAGACTTTCCTCAGAAATCTTGGTGGCTATACCGAGGACAGACAGACTGGCAGAGAGGGATTGACACTGGCAGGACTGATGATGTTTGGAAAGGGACTTGCTATCAGAGACAGGTTCTCAAACTTCCGCATGGACTATTTAGACATGAGCCATCTGGTGGGTGATGAGCGGTATCATGACCGACTGACTTACGATGGACTATGGGAGAACAACCTGTATCAGTTTTTCCGCATCGTATCACCAAAGGTGCAGTTCGATCTGCCGAGACCTTTCAAATTGGAGAAAGGCGGCAAGAGAAATGACGACACACCTCAGCATGAGGCTGTGCGTGAAGCTTTTACGAACTCGATTATCCACTGCGACCTGATGATGGATGCTGGTATTCTAAGGATAGAGAAACATGATGACCGTCTTTGCTTCCGCAATCCTGGCTTGCTGAAGTTGCCAGTAGAGGCAATCTATCGTGGTGGTAATTCGAAGGCTCGTAATCCGAAAATTCAGAATATGCTCAGGATGATTGGCTTTGGTGAGAATGTCGGCTCTGGCTTCCCCAAGATTATTGCAGCATGGAAGGAAACCAATTGGGGCGATCCACAGCTGATGAACAAATTGGATGTTGACGAAGTGGAACTGGTGTTGCCTGTGCCATCTCCGAAGCCTGCCGTTAAGACTGTAAATGAGACTGTAAATGAGACTGTAAATGAGACTGTAAAAATCAGTGGTGCTCAAGAGAAGATTCTACAGATCCTTCATAATAATGAAGATATTACTTATGAGGAGATAGCTGAGAAGATGGGTATCTCAAGGGCTACTGTAGGCAGACATATTAGTATTCTGAAGAAAAAAGGAATTCTTAAGCGTATTGGTGAAGACAAGAATGGACATTGGATAATAGTAGTTCGTGGTTGATAGCTGAACTTTATACAAAGAAAAGCGGTGAATTCTTACAAAGTTCCGAAAACACTTTGTCGTTTCGCGGAAAATGCGTATCTTTGCACACTCTTTATTATTAAAGGTGTATGGATACAATGAAGAAATATCAGCTCGACCTGCGTGTCACCGCCGTTTTGCGCTTACACGAGCGCTATGTGCTGCTGCGTCTGACGCAGGACGAGCCGTTGCCGCCGATGCTTCCCGGACAGTTCGTCGAGGTGCGTGTCGACGGCAGTCAGCACACTTTCCTCCGTCGGCCTATCTCCATCAATTTCGTCGATCGTCAGAATAATGAGCTGTGGCTGTTAGTGGCCACGGTGGGCGAGGGTACACGGTGGATGGCCGGGCTGCAGACGGGCGACGTGGTGAACATTGTTGGCCCGTTGGGACACGGATTCTCTGGTCCAAACGGGGGAACCGCTTGGCAGTCTGAGGGCGGCCAGGTGTTGTTGGTCGGTGGCGGCGTGGGCGTTGCTCCGCTGTTGTATCAGGGGGCTGCGCTGAAGGAGGCGGGCGTGCAGGCGGTCTTTTTGCTTGGCGCCCGTACAGGCAAGGATTTGCTGCTTTTAGACGAGTTCCGTAAGTATGGCGAGGTGTTGATAACGACAGAGGACGGCTCTGTGGGTGAGCGTGGTTTTGTGACGCAGCACACGGTGCTTCAGCAGCGCCGTTTCCAGCTGATACAGTCGTGTGGTCCCACGCCGATGATGAAGTCGGTGGCCCGTTATGCCGATCAGGTAGATACGCCATGCGAAGTCTCTTTGGAGAATATGATGGCCTGTGGTCTGGGCGCCTGTCTGTGTTGTGTGGAAAAGACGGTTGAAGGCAACCTGTGTGTGTGCAAGGAAGGACCGGTATTTAATATCAAGAAGTTGCTATGGCAGAGTTGAAAGTGAATATTGGCCGTCTGGCCTTGAAGAATCCCGTGATGACGGCTTCCGGTACGTTCGGCTACGGGCTGGAGTTTCAAGATTTCGTGCAGCTGGATCAGCTTGGCGGCATCATTGTGAAGGGCACCACACTGAAGCCCCGTGAGGGCAACGACTATCCGCGTATGGCCGAGACCCCTTCGGGTATGCTCAACTGCGTGGGTTTGCAGAACAAAGGTGTCAACTACTTTGCTGAGCATATCTATCCCCAGATTAAGGATATCGACACCAATATGATTGTCAACGTCAGCGGTTCGTCGCCCGACGACTACGCCGAGTGTGCTGCCCGTGTGGACGCCTTGGACAACATACCGGCTATTGAGCTGAACATCTCGTGCCCCAACGTCAAGGACGGCGGCATGGCTTTCGGCGTGACGACGAAGGGGGCTGCCTCTGTGGTACGTGCCGTACGCGAACGTTACCACAAGACGCTGATCGTGAAACTCTCGCCTAACGTGACCGACATTACCGAGATTGCCCGTGCCGTAGAGGCAGAAGGCGCCGACTCCGTGTCGCTCATCAACACGCTCATGGGTATGGCCGTCGATATCGAGAAACGTTGTCGTGTGCTGAGCATTGGAACGGGCGGGCTCAGCGGTCCTGCCGTGAAGCCTGTTGCCCTGCGTATGGTCTATCAGGTGGCAAAGGCGGTGAAGATTCCCGTTGTGGGCTTGGGCGGCATCATGACTGCCGAGGACGCCATCGAGTTCCTGATGTGTGGCGCTACGGCCATAGAGATTGGTACGGCCAACTTCATCGACCCGGCGGTGACCATCAAGGTGCGCGACGGCATCAGCGACTGGCTCGACCGTCACGGCTGCCATTCCGTACAGGAAATAATAGGAACAATAGAATAACAGCAAACTACAATCAACAAACTACAATGAAAACTACGACAAAACTTCTCTTCAGTATGATGCTCGTCATGATGAGCACCCTGCTGTCGGCCCAGCAGCTGGCATTTCCCGGCGCACAGGGGTGGGGACGCTTTGCCCAAGGTGCTCGCGCCTCAGGCAGTCCCACGGTCTACCACGTTACTAACCTCAACGACTCCGGCACAGGCTCGTTCCGCGACGCCGTGACGTCGCCGAACCGTGTCATCGTCTTCGACGTTGCCGGCACCATCAGGATTAAGTCTGCATTGGTGTTCGCAAAGAACCTCACCGTACTGGGCCAGACGGCTCCCGGCGACGGCGTGCAGATTTATGGCGACCGCATCTCGTTCTCGGGCGCTGACAACCTCATCGTGCGCCACATGCGCTTCCGTATGGGTAAGAGTGCTGCCAGCGGACAGAAAGATGCCTGCGGCATTGCCAATGGCGGCAACATGATTTTCGACCACCTCTCAGTGCTCTGGGGGCGCGACGAGAACTTCTCCGTCAGCTGGGATAATAAAGGCTCTGCGCCTCACGACATCACCATCCAAAACTCCATCATCGGTCAGGGTCTGCAAAGCCACTCCTGCGGCGGACTCATCCAGACGGAGGGCGGTGTGACGCTCTTCCGCAACCTCTATATCGAGAACAAGACCCGTAACCCGAAGGTGAAGCACCTCAACCAGTTTGTCAACAACGTGGTCTACAACTGGGGCAACGGCGGCTGCTACCTCATGGGACGCGACAGCGCAGGCGACTCTTGGGCTGAGATTGTGAACAACTACTTCGTCAAGGGACCTTGGGATACAGGCTACAAACCCCTGCAGGAAGGTAACAGCAACTTCCAGTTCTTCGGCGAGGGCAACTACTACGACGACAACCGCGACGGCCAGCTGAACGGTCACCTCTATACTGATGACGAGTACACGGCGTCAGGCGGTCTGCGGCGCGCTACGCTGGCCGAGATTACCAATGCCCCGAAGGCGTTCCCTGTCATTACCGACCTGATGACGGCAGAGAATGCCCTGAAGTGGATGATTGACAGCGTCGGTCCCAGTCTGCCCGCCCGCGACGAGGTAGACCAGTACCTCATTGACGAACTCACCTCCTTCGGCACCGGCGGTTCCACCGACGGTATCAGCGACGAGACGACTCTGCCACACAAGGGAACGGGCTTCGTATCTCCAGGCAACAAGCCAAAGGACACCGACAACGACGGCATACCCGACGAGTGGGAGACGGCCAACGGCCTGAATCCCAACAATGCCTCTGACGCCGTAGCGATAGCCGCCAACGGATACCTCAATATCGAGAACTACGTCTTTACCATCACCGAGGCTTACCCCTACCTGCGCGTGCCTACCAACCTGGCCGTCACCAGTCAGGAGACCCAGTCTATCTCCGTCTCCTGGACCGACAACGCCAAGGACGAGCAGGGCTACATCATCGAGTATTCTACGGACAACAAGACCTTCACTGAGGCAGGCCGTGTGGGTGCCAACACCACAGCTTTTACGGCTACGAACCTTCAGAAGGACAAGACCTACTACTTCCGCGTGAAAGCCTACGGAGCCGACGGACTGGAGTCAGTGTACTCTAACGTGCTGACCACTGAGACTAAGGGCGACCCCGCACCGCCCAAGCAGTGTACCAACCCGTCGCCTGCCGAGGGCGAGAGTGTGGGTACGGCTTCCGGCGCGCTCACACTCACCTGGGAGAACGCCACCAAGAACTATTACGGCACCGTGATATACCTCGTCTATTTTGGTACCGATGCCAGCAACCTTGATCGTATCGCTACTGTTCAGACCAAGACCTTTACATATACTAAGGAACTTGAGGCCGGCAAGACCTATTACTGGCGTGTTAATGCCCGCAACAACGAAGGTATCACCGAAGGTGTCGTATGGTCGTTCAAGACCGTCAAGGGTGGTGTACTCTTCGAGACCGACTTCAACACCACGCCCGAGGCATTTGCACAGAAGTATCCTGGTACTGCCAATGTAAATATCATCAACGGCAACACCTCGACAACCGTTGCTGGCATGACTTTCGGAGCCACAGGCAGCAGCAGTGCCCGTATCGTGTCGTTCAGCGACAGCGGTCTTACCGGCGACTACTCTGCTGACGATGCCGGTGCTACGCCACGTTGCGTGGAGTTTACCAGCGGCAGCGGCTATATCACGTTCCCCGAGGTGACGGGACCTTGTACCATCACCATCTGGACCGGTAACTCCGACACCAATTCAAAGGAATTCAAGCTGAACACCATTGTCGGGGGAACAGAGAAAACCGCCACGACCTTCACGCTGAAAAATGCCAAGAAGAACTTCAAGCACACCTATACCTATACGGCTACAGGCAAGGTGCAGTTCAAGATTGACAATAATGGCAAGAAGTTCCGTGTACACGACGTGCTCATCGAGAAATACGTGACCGATGATCCCACCCCCGACCCTGACCCGACGCCCGATGACCCTGACCCGCAGGAGGACGGCGTTACGAAGAAGGTGTGCATCGCCTGGGGCAACTGCGCTCGTACTGGTGGCGACAATGCCTGCACCGAACTGGTGGGTAGCGAGGAGTCGCCCTCTAACAACATCGGCTTCTCGATGCACTACACAACGGCTACCGACAATACCTACGCTAAGGGCGAGAAGATGACCTACGAGTTCGACGGCGTACAGCGTACGGGCATCAAACTTTCCAATGGCGCACAGAATACCATCATCCTGCCTGCAGGCTATAAGGTGACGAAGGTGACCTTCTGGAGCGTGACGGCCAATAATGTCAGCAGCCGCACCAGCTACTGGAAAGAGGTGGCCGGCAAGACCTACACCGAGGCCGACGGCCAGTTGCTGAGTCACACGGCAACAGCTGCGGCACCCAATAAGGCGGAATTCGTGCTGGACGACGTGCAGAATGAGCTGACCTTTACGAATTCTGGTGAACAGCAGAGCATCGTTATCGTCCTGGAATATCATACCGGCGACGCTCCGACGCCCGACCCGACACCTGATCCCGATCCGACACCTGATGGTATTAATGGCCTGCAGGCCGACGGCGGTCAGGTGGAGTATTACACCACATCTGGTGAGCGGGTGACGAAGCCCGGCAAGGGACTGTATATCATGCGTGTGACGACCGATAGCGGTATATCGACCCGCAAGGTCAGACGATAACACTCAATGAAGAAAGCGGCCGAGCGGCCGCTTTTTTCTTGCAAAAAAATGAGGGCTGGCAATCGCCAGCCCTCAACCAACACAAAAACTAAACTAGACTTAACTAAAGCCAATAGGACTTTCACAAGCCCCGATTAGCGTTTGCAAAGATAGAGTTATTTTTTAAAATATCCAAATTTTTCTGTTAATTATTTGTTAAACTGGTTTAAAAAGGTGTCAAAACAGGCCGTTCGTCGATAAAAGTTGGTCTAAAACGACTATTGCAGCCATTGCTTCCACCACAGGTACGGCTCTTGGCAGGACACACGGGTCATGTCGTCCTCGGGCCGTCAGTGTCGTCGGATTGCCCTCTACGTCGACCGTGTCCTGCGGCTGTAGCAGGGTAGCCACAGGCTTGAAGGCAACGCGGAAGAAGATGTCCTCGCCGTTGGAGATGCCGCCCTGTATGCCGCCGCTGTGGTTGGTCGTGGTTGAGATGTGTCCGTTCTCAGAGCGGAAGGCGTCGTTCACCTCGGAGCCCCGACGAGTGACGATGTCGAAGCCGTCGCCATAATCAAAACCCTTGGCGGCGTTGATACTCAGCATCGCTGCACCCAGTTCGGCGTGTAGCTTGCCGAATTCCGGGTTTCCCAGGCCGACGGGACAGCCTTTGATGACGCAGGTGATGACGCCGCCGATGGTGTCGCCTTCGGCCTTCACCTCGCTGATGAGCTGTTCCATCTGTGCCGCCTTCTCCGGGTCTGGACAACGCACGACGTTCTGCTCCGTCAGTGACAGGTCGTAGCGGCGGTAGTCGCGGTCGAGGGCTATCGGGCCTACCTGTGACGTGTAGGCCTGAATCTCTATTCCGAAATGGCGCAGTACGAGTTTTGCCAGTGCGCCGGCCACCACACGGCTGATGGTGATGCGGGCCGACGAGCGGCCGCCACCACGGTGGTCGCGTATGCCGTATTTTTTCAGATAGGTGTAATCGGCGTGTGAGGGGCGGAAGGCCGTGCGCAGGTTCTCGTAGTCCTGCGAGTGCTGGTTCTCGTTGCGCACAATGAAACCTATGGGACAACCAGTCGACTTACCCTCGAAGACGCCGCTCAGCAGTTCCACGCGGTCAGGTTCCTGACGGGCGGTCGTTATCTTGCTCTGGCCAGGACGTCGGCGGTTCAGTTCCTGCTGGATAAAATCAAGGTCGATGTCGATGCCGGCGGGCATTCCGTCGACAACGCCACCGATGGCAGCACCGTGACTCTCGCCGAAGGTCGTCAGCGTAAACAGATGGCCGAACGTGTTACTCATGGCAGTGTCCGCAGCCTCCTTCACCGCAGCCGTCGCCACAATCGCCGTCGCCGCAACCGTCGCCACAATGGCCTCCGCAGCCACCGCAGCCGCCTGTCATGTGCTTGATGAGGGCGTTCACCTCGTCGTCGGTGGCAGGGCGGTTCTCTATCATCTCGCCAATGAAGTTCAGCGTCTTGCCAGCCATAGGGTGGTTGGTGTCTACGGTGACGCCGTCTGGTTCTACCTTGATGACGCGAGCCATGAAGCGGTTCTGCTCAGTGTCGGTCAGTGTGATGATAGCCCCCGGATAGACGTTCTGGGCATCGAACTTACCGCCAATCTCGAACATACTGCGCTCCAGCTTGTGTACGCCTTCAGGAATATATTCGCCGAAAGCCTCTTCGGGCTTCAGCGTGAAATTAAACTGCGTACCCTTGCCTAAGTAGTATACCTGTTTCTCTAAAGCCTCTAATGATACGCCGAAGCCACTGATAAACTGGAAGGGATGCTCGCGTGAAGTCTGCTCAATGAGCGTCTTTTCGCCGTTCTCTATAGAGTAGAGCTGATAGTGTACGGCTAATAACTTGTGTTCCATTTTTTCTATACCTTATTATATATATGAAATTGCGCCGCAAAGGTACGAAAAAGCAATGAAACGACCGCATATTTGGCCGAAAAACATTAAAATTTCAAATAAATGCCGAATAGTTGACCTTAGTCAAAGAAACGGCTGTTTGCGCACACAATTCATTCAAAAACTTGTCGGGAAGCAAAAATCGCCGTACCTTTGCACCGTCAAAACCAAACAAATGGTTGCGACAAAGGATAACAACCACAAACATTAACTAAGGTAGGAGCCTGAGGATAATAATAAAAAAAGGATAACAAAAAAGGATAACAAAGAAATCCGATGGCTCTGAGTAAAAAAAAGAAAGGGTAAGAAAATGAAAAGATTGTTTTTGATGACGATTGCAATGCTTAGCATGACTATGACATTTGCAGAGAATGAGGAAGCAAAGAACGTGACGAACGTTGAGGCTTATGACATGAACGTTAACATGCGTAAACTGGGTGTAGCCTTAGGACTGACGCTCGACCAGATGGAAGCTGTGGAGAACATCCACTCTACTTTCAACGCTGAGATGCAGTTGGCCGCTCATGCTGATGAGAACGAACGTCAGGAGATGGTTAACAAGGCTGTAGAGCGCGACATCAAGTGGATGCAGTACGTGCTTGACGAGAAACAGTATCGTACGTATCTGTTGCTGCTGAACACCACGCTGAACAACCGTGGACTGAGCGTCAACAAGTAAAGAGAAAGCAAGAATTAAGGTATTAATGTGAATGCCGCAGGATTTTTCATAATTCTGCGGCCTTTTTTTTGTTGTTTTCGAAAAAAGTGTTATTTTTGCACACTGAAAACATTATTAAATATCTATAACGATGAAACAACTGAAATTTATTCTTATGTCAATGGTGGCTGCGCTGATAGTCAGCTGTGGAACCACCTCAACGGTGCCCATTACCGGACGCCAGCAGACGTTGATGGTCAGCGACGGCGAAGTGCTCTCACTGGCTAACCAGCAGTATCAGGAGTTTATGAAGACTGCCAAGAAGTCGACCAATGCCACCAACACGGCGATGGTGAAGCGAGTAGGGCAGAACTTGGCAACGGCCGTTACTAACTACCTGAAATCCAATGGTTTGTCGTCTGAGGTCGGCAACTTCTCATGGGAGTTCAACCTTGTGCAGGACAATTCCGTGAATGCCTGGTGTATGCCCGGTGGCAAGATTGTGGTTTACGAAGGACTGTTGCCTGTCACGCAGAACGAGGCTTCGTTGGCCATCGTGTTAGGCCATGAGATTGCCCATGCCGTTGCCAAGCACTCGGCCGAGCAGCTCAGCACGCAGATGCGCCAGCAGTATGGCCTGCAGGTTGGTTCGGCCATTGCCGGTGCACTGGGTATGGGTCAGAATACGCAGAACATCGTTCAGATGGTAGCCGCGCTGAACTTCAACTTCGGCAATCTGAAGTATTCGCGCGACCACGAGAGTGAGGCCGACCACATGGGACTTATCTTTGCTGCTATGGCCGGTTACGACCCGCAGGTGGCCGTCAGCTTCTGGCAGCGTATGGCCGCCTCGTCGACGAATCAGACGGCCGAGTTCCTGAGCGACCACCCCAGCGATGTTACGCGCATCAAGCAGATTCAGGGTTGGATGCCCGAGGCACTGAAATACTACAAGCCTGCGACGACCACGACGACCACGACGAAGAAGAATACAAAAAAGCGTTAAGCTGAAAATAGAAAACAAAAAGAAAGCCACATCCATTGAGGATGTGGCTTTAGTTTTTGTTTAACTCTATGATTTAGAAGTTATAATAGAAACCGAACTGAATGTTGTTGCTCAGGTTCATGAACTGGAATCGTGTCGTAGCCTTAGCACCTTCTACGTCGGGCTTGCTGCTGGTGTAGCCCATGATGTTACCGAACTTGGCAACGAGGCTGAACTTGTTGTTCAGGCTGTAGGCGATACCGGGCTGAACATAGAGGCCGATAGAGTTTACTGTCTGCTCGACGTTAGTCTTTCCAACCTGAGTATATTCAGTCTTATCAGTGCTTGTGACGTAAGAGAACTTACCGTCGGCGAAGACACCCACCTTACCCAGCTGGAAAGCGGTGAAACGGAAGTAGGGAGCAAAGCGGAAAGAGTTGCTTGTAACAGTCTTTACATCTTTATTTGACTCGTCCTTGTCAGTAGAGTAACCAATCTCCATACCTACGCCGATGTGATCGTTGAAAGAAACACCGAACTCAGGTACAAAGCTGATGCTTGTTCTCTGCGTGCTACCATCGTATGAAGTAGTAGAGAAACCCATTGAACCACCAACGTACATACCCTGTGCGTTCATTGTCAGTGCTACCACAGCGGCAGCCATTGTCATGATAATCTTTTTCATTGTTCTTTTGTTTTTTATGAATTGATAGTTATCTGAAAACTTTTTACGGTGCAAAAGTACTCACAATTTGGGAACCATAGCGTGAAAAGTACATTTTTTTTATTTCTGTGTGCGCAAACGTGATTTATGTCAATTCCTATTCTGCTGAAATAATCTTCATGTATTCGTCGTATTTGATATGACGCCCGCCCATTGACTCAAGGTGTGGCGTATGGAATTGGCAGTCGATAAGCAGGCCGCCATTTTCCTGCATCGTCCGAGCCAGATGGATGAGTGCCAGCTTCGAGGCACTGGGTACGAGTGAGAACATACTTTCGCCAAAGAAGGCTCTGCCGATACTTACTCCATAGAGTCCGCCGACCAGTTTTTCATATTCCCAGACCTCAACGCTGGCAGCGAAGCCTTGACAGTGGAGTTCGGTGTAGGCATCTACCATTTGCGGACCGAGCCATGCACCAGATTCCTCAATGCGCAGTCTGCTGCAGTTGCCGATGACGCCCTTGAAGTTTTCGTTGATACTCAGTCGGTATTGCCCTTTATTCATTAAGGTACGCATGGAGTGGCTGACGTGTATCTCGCTGGGGAAGATGACGAAACGCTCCATCGGACAGAACCACATGGGCTCGTTATAACGGAAGGCAAACCATGGGAAGATGCCGTTCTGATAGGCTAACAGCAGGCGGTCGACACTCAGGTCGCCACCGACGGCAATACACCCGTCGTCATCGCCATAGCGAGGATCGGGGAACCACAGTTCATCGTCTAATCTGCAAACCATCGTTCCCACTATCTATCGTGACGTTACCACCGTTCTTTAACTCTCCGAAGAGTATTTCGCGCATCAGCAGCGGCTTGAGTTGCTGGCTAATGACGCGATCCATCTCGCGAGCTCCGTATTCGCGTGTGAATCCCTTGTTGAGTAGGTGTTCGAAGGCATCGTCTGTCAATGTCATCGTCACCTGTTTCTGCGTCAGTTTCTCTTGCAGCTCACGCAGTTTCTTGTGCAGAATGAGTGTGGCCATCGTCTTGTCCATGTCATTGAAGACGACAGTACCGCTGAGGCGGTTCAGGAATTCCGGTTTGAACGTTTTCTTTACCTGTCCCAACATCGCTTCGCCGCGCGACGTGTGGCCGCTGAAGCCGATGTTGGCCTGCGACGCATACTGGGCACCGGCATTCGATGTCATCAGGAGTATGACGTTGCGGAAGTCTGCCTTGCGTCCCTTGTTGTCGGTCAGCTTGGCATAGTCCATCACCTGCAGCAGGATGTTGTAGATGTCCTGATGAGCTTTCTCGATTTCGTCGAGCAGAAGTACGCAGTTGGGCGTCTTACGGATAGCGTCGGTCAGCAGGCCGCCATCCTCATAGCCAACATAGCCGGCAGGTGAGCCGATGAGCTTGGCTACCGTATGCTTCTCCGTGTACTCACTCATATCGAAGCGCAGCAGTTCGATGCCCAGTTCGTGGGCCAGCACGCGCGCTACCTCCGTCTTGCCGACACCAGTAGGACCGACAAAGAGCAGCGAGGCCAGCGGCTTGTTGTCGTCGGTGAGTCCTGCCTTCGACATCTGCACGGCCTCTACCACCTGACGAACGGCTTCGTCCTGACCGTAGATGTTGGCTGACATCCGTTGTTGCAAGGTCTCTAACGTGGTGTTATCTTCTTTCATGGCCAGGGCGTCAACTTTGCAGGTCTTCGACAGAATCTCTGCAATGAGGGGCTTGGTCACAATATTGGGCTTATAGGTCTCATTCGTTTCAGCTGCCTCCAGAGCTGCGCCCGCCTCGTCAATCAGGTCGATGGCCTTGTCGGGCAGGTAGCGGTCGTTGACATGTTTTGCGCTCGCCTCTACGGCAAAGTCAATGGCGGCATCCTCAATAATCACCTTGTGGAACTCCTCGTATTTCGGTCGTAACTGGCGCAAGATGTTCTTGGTCTCGTCGATGCTTGGTTCGCTGATGTCAATCTGCTGGAAACGGCGCACGAGACCCTTCGACCGCGAGAAGTGTTTGTTGTACTCCTCGTAGGTCGTAGAACCGATGAAGCGCAGGTGGCTTGTTTCCAAGTAGGGCTTGAGCATGTTCGAGGCATCCATGGAACTGTCGCCGACAGCCCCGGCACCCACCAGCGTGTGTATCTCGTCAATATAGACGATGTTGTTCTCGGCTTCGCCACTGATGCCGTCCATAATCTGCTTGATGCGGTTCTCAAAGTCGCCGCGATACTGTGTGCCCGCCAGGAGCGTCCCCATGTCGAGCTGGTAGATGCGGCTGTCCTTCAGTCGCTGTGGCACGTTGCCGCTGTTGATGCGGCGTGCAAGCCCCCATACCAGTGCCGTCTTGCCGACGCCTGGTTCGCCGACGTGCAGCGGATTGTTCTTGTCACGGCGGCAGAGCACCTGAATGGTGCGCTCCAGCTCTGCTTCGCGGCCAATGAGCGGGTTGCGTTCCTCCACGTGGTCGTTCATGCAGGTGACGAGCCGTCGCCAAGCCTCTTTGCCGGCTTCCTCGTTGCTTTCGCCATATTCCATGTCGTCAATCTCGTAGGCGGTGATGAGGCTACTCATGAAGTGCTGTTCATCGTCGCCGAGTGCTTTCTTGAGCAGATAGCTGGCCCACGAGTCTTGCAGCTGTAGCAGCGCCATGACGAGATGCGGTGTGTCGAGCATGGCTGCGCTACTGAAGTAAACCTGTTCGCAGGCTTTATTGAGTAGCTGGTTCAGCTGTGCCGATGTCTGTGGACGGTATTCGGCGTCTTCCGGCACATGTTCCATCTTCTGCAGCCGGTCGTCTACTTGGGCGCAGAGGTTGTCGGCGTCACAATAGCCTGACAGAGTGGAGTAGAACGTGGCGTCGTCGAACAGGACAAACAGCAGATGCTCCGGCGTTACAAACTCGTGACGCTGTGACTGGCACTCCTGTAGGGCTGCCGAAATGAGCTGTTGCGTGCGCTCTGATTGTTGTATGTCTGGCATGTCTTATTCTGGTTCGTAGGTAAGCCTCAGGGGGAAATGCTCTTCACGGGCCATCAGGGTCGCCTTCTGCACCTTCGACACGGCGATGTCGTAACTGTAGATGCCTACGACGGCCTTGTCGGAGTGGTGTACCTGTAGCATCAGCGTCTGGGCCTCGGCCTCAGACTTGAAAAACACGGTGACTAAAATCTTGACGACAAACTCCATCGTCGTGAAGTCGTCGTTGTAGATGGTCACCTTGTAGCGGCGCGGTTCGCGCAGGTCGGTGCGTGCCCTTTCCTTGATTGAAGATTGTTCCTGTGGCATAGTGGTGGCAAAGGTACGAAAAAAATCGTAATCCATCATGCGTAATTCATATTTATTTCGTATCTTTGCACAATAAAACGTTTTATCTATGAAAAGAAACTTGATTTTTGCTGCTTGTGTTTTCTGTGGCGTCGCTGTTATGGAGGCACAGACAAAGGGTGGGGGACTCTCTGCCGATATGTTGAAAGACATCGTGAAGGAACAAAAGCAGGCACCTGTCAGCGAGGCTTTGGCTAACGCCGTTGCCGCCAATGCCATTGACGACCTGGCGAAGAGCCGTCAGAATGCTGCCGACTTCGACACCTACTTCAGCGTTGAGACGCCCCGTCAGTCTATCACCAACCAGAAGCAGTCGGGCCGCTGCTGGATGTTCAGCGGCTTCAATGTGCTGCGTTCCAACTATACCCGTCAGCACGGCGATTCCATTCAGTTGGAGTTCTCGCAGGCCTACCTCTTCTTCTACGACCAGTTGGAGAAGGCCAATCTCATGCTGCAGGGCATCGTCGACACCGGCACGAAGCCCATCGACGACCAGCGGGTGCAGTTCTTCTTCCACTATCCGCTCAACGACGGCGGCACCTTCTGTGGTGTGGCCGACCTGACGGAGAAATACGGCCTTGTGCCTAAGGAAGTGATGCCCGAGTCGTTCTCGTCAGACAATACGTCGAAGGCCCGCCAGCTGATAAACTCCAAACTGCGTGAATATGGTCTGCAGCTGCGCGATATGGTGGCCAAGGGTAAGAGTCAGACATCGCTCAACAAGGCCAAGGTGCGTATGCTGGCACAGGTCTACCGTATGCTGGAGATGACCATCGGCACACCGCCGCAGAAGTTCACGTATGCCTTCAAGACGGCTAAGGGCCGTGCCGTCGGGGCTGCTAAGACGTTCACGCCCCAGTCCTTCTACAAGGAGGTGGTCGGCGGTCAGCTCAACGGCACGTTCATCATGGCGATGAACGACCCGCGCCGTCCTTACTACAAGACCTACGAGGTGGAGTACGACCGCCATACCTACGACGGTCATAACTGGCGCTACGTCAACCTGCCGATGGACGACATTGAGCAGATGGCCATTGCCTCGCTGAAGGACGGTCGTAAGCTCTACTCCAGCTACGACGTCGGCAAGCAGCTCGACCGCAAGCGTGGCTACGCCGACACGGAGAACTTCGATTACGGATCGCTCTTCGGCACCACCTTCGGCATGGACAAGGCGCAGCGCATCTCGACCTTCGACAGCGGCTCCACTCACGCTATGACGCTCTGTGCTGTCGACCTCGACGCTAACGGCAAGGCTACGAAGTGGAAGGTGGAAAACTCGTGGGGAGCCGACTGGGGCCAGAAGGGTTGTCTGATTATGACCGACCGCTGGTTCCGCGAGTATATGTTCCGTCTCGTCGTCGACAAGAAATACGTGTCCGAAAAGATTCTCAAGGCCGCTGAGCAGGAGCCAACGATGGTGATGCCCGAAGACCCGCTCTTCCTGCCCGACGAGTAATTATTTATTCAACTTTCTCAAGTTTTATAACGACCACGAATTTGGCTAGCGCCGGCAAGAAATCGCTTGCGATTTCATTCGTGAAATTCGTTTAAATTAACAACGCGCAGCCAAATTCGTGAAATTCGTGAAATTCGTGGTTTTAAAAAATACTTACTTGAATTATTTATCTTCTAACAGGTCGGGACGCAGCCGTTTGGTGCGCTCCAGGGCCTGTTCCAGTTCCCAACTGCGTATTTTCGCTTCATTGCCCGAGAGTAGTATCTCGGGCACTTTCCATCCTTTATAGTCTGCCGGACGGGTGTAGATGGGGGCGGCCAGAAGGTCGTCCTGGAAACAGTCGCTCAGGGCAGACTGCTCGTCGCCGATGACGCCCGGCACGACACGCACCACGGCGTCGGCAATCATGGCTGCCACCAACTCGCCACCCGTCAGCACGAAGTCGCCGATGGATATTTCGCGGGTGATGAGGTGGTCACGAACACGCTGGTCGATGCCCTTGTAGTGGCCCGCTAATATAATAAGGTTGCCCTTCAGCGACAGCTCGTTGGCAATGTGCTGGTCGAAGCGTTCGCCGTCGGGCGAGGTGAAAATGACCTCGTCGTAGTCGCGCTCGGCCTTCAGGGCGCTGATGCAGCGGTCGATGGGTTCACACTGCATGACCATGCCTGCCGACCCGCCGTAGGGGTAGTCGTCTACGCGGCGCCACTTGTCGAGCGTGTAGTCGCGCAGGTTGTGCAGGTGTATCTCGGCCAGCCCCTTCTTCTGGGCGCGGGCCAGGATTGACTCGTTGACAAAGCCCTCCAGCATTTCGGGCAGTACGGTGATGATGTCTATTCGCATAAGTATTTCTTGATTTCGTTGATATATTGCAGCCCCGCCTGCCGTCCTATCTGGTAGACGCGCTCCATCTGTTGCGGATTGTGGCTGACGTGGCCGATGGGCAGCTTCTCGTCAGGGCGTATGACCAGGCAGCGGCCTTGTCGTTCGGCCTCGGCCACGTAGTCCAACTGGCGGTTGTACATCAGATAGCGCTTGTCCATCGCCTCCACCATGTTGGGATATTTCCGCAGTCCGATGCGCATCAGAGGCATCAGCCGTGTGCGCTGTTTGCGGTAGCCCCGGGGCTGTGTCAGTATGACCACGTTGCGCTCGTAGCCGTTCGTCTCGGCCCATTCCAGGGGGATGCTGTCGCTGACGCCGCCGTCCAACAGCTTCCGGCCTTCTAATTCTACAACCCGTGAGCAGAGCGGCATCGACGCCGAGGCACGTATCCAGTCGTAGGTCGTCTCGCTGCATTGGTTCAGGGGCTTGTAGACGGGCTGTCCCGTCTCAACGTCGGTGCAGACACAGATGAACGCCATAGGGTTAGCTTCGAAGGCCTTGTCGTCGAACACGTCGTAGCTATGCGGCACGATGTGGTAGGCAAACTCAGCGTTGAAATAGTCGCCCGTGGTCAGCAGCGAGCGAATGCCGCTGTAGCGTGCGTCTTTGGCGAAGCGCTTGTTGTAGCGGATGGCCCGTCCTGGCTGGCGCGACTTGTAGTTGCAGCCGAAGGCAGCACCGGCAGAGACGCCGACGATGCCGTCAGGCCACACGTCGTGCTCCATCATCACGTCGATGATGCCGGCGGTGAACAGGCCCCGCATGGCGCCGCCTTCCAGTATGAGCCCTCTCTTCATGCTTGCTTATTTGTCTTATTCGTCCTATTCGTCCTATTGGTCTTATAATCTCTCCGCTCCTCCATCGTCATAGCCGCAAACCGCTTCCACCCGGTAGCACCATCCTTACATTGCTCTATATAGCCGAGGTCGTGCATGTGCTCGTAGGCCTCCATCTCAAAGGGGTTCAGCCAGTAGCCCGCGTTCGGATACTGCTTGCGGAAACGGCGTCCCTGTAGGTAGAAGCGCAGGTAGCGACAGTAGAAGTGCCACCAGGAATCGCCCGTGCTGATGGCCTGCTTCAGGTGTATCATCTCGTGGTTCTTCAGCTCGTCGAAGCGTCGGTTCATGTGGTCGGCCTCCTGTTGCGAGTGTGTCAGGATGGTTCCGAAGAACGTCAGCGCCTCGTAGCCGCTTTTCAGCCAGAACGTGTCAACCACTGCTGGCATATCGTGAACCGTGCTGGGTTTTCGTGCCTTCCACACGAAGCGCAGGATGCGGAACATACGGAACGGATGACGCCAGAGTTTGAACTTCATGGGTGCAAAGTTACGAATAAGTGAGCAAAATACCAAATTTATTTGAGTATTTTCGAGCGTGATTTTATTCCGTATATCGTTATTCTCTATTCCTTTTATCGCAGTTTGTCATTTATAGAACGTCATCCAATTAGTCCTATACTTGTAACTTGGAGCCAATTTGCTTTCAGGAAAGATTTCTTTCACCTTACCGTCTTTGTCTCGATACCAGGCATAGTTCCAACCTCTGCCCATATCTAAATAGAGGGCATGGGTAACCTTATAGGCACTCAGGCACTTTACGAAGAACTCGTACGTCATCACCTTCTTCGACTCGATGATGCAGAGTTTTCCATCCTTCTCGCACAAGGCTCTGTATATGGTTTTGCTCTTCCTCATCTTTGAACCAATAGGACGAGTCTCACCGTTATGAATGCTAAGCAGCTGGCAGAAGCCCATGCTCCATCCATTTGCTGTTGTGGGATAATCCGCTTTCCTCATGAACTTCCATTTGCCTTTGCCCCACACGAACCCACCGGTATTCGCCTTACAGCGATAGCCTTTCTTCATCTCTCCATTGCAGATATGGTTATCCGCAATGTTCGAATGCTTGAACTCATTCAGCAACTCACCGGTAAAGGCTGCCTCGCAACAAAACTCCACATCCTTTTGTGCAGTCTTTGGCATCTGTCCACAGACCAAGTCTATTTTCGTATACTCAGGATAGTACACGTTAAGATTAACTGTCGTCTCAACGTTTACTGCAAAACAACAGATTTGCAGTAGCACCAAAGCTATTATTGAAATTACCTTTTTCATTCTTCGTCCTATTTGTTTATAAATGTATCAAGACTGTCCCTTTGATCTTCGTTCGGCTCCGCACTCGCTTAATCGCAGCCTTTAGCCTGTTATAGCGTTGTATCTCCATATCGTTTTTAGTTATTCTTTCCCAACATTGAGCAATCTGTGTGCAAATATAATCAAAAATATCGAAGATATGATAATTTCTGAACATATATTAAGAAAAAGACCAAACTTTACTCTATTATTGAACTTCCACGTTCTTTAGTCCCTGGCAAGTGGCTTCCACGCAATTCGCTGTATAGTCCTCGCTGAATGGCACAGGAATGTCCCCGTGCGGATAGAATGGATTCAGTTTCGCCAGTCCATCTTTAGCTCCACTTGGTCACATCACAAGTATTTCATACAGGATTTTTTTGAAAAATAGGGTGTCAGGGTGCAGACGCCCTGTACATCGGCATTCTGTCACCCTGACACCCTAAAAAACGAAATTCGTAGTATATTGTTCCTCTGTCTCGGAAATGAAAAGAAAACACGCGTTTTCTTTGGTATTTCTGTCTTTTTTCGTATCTTTGCCGAAAATTATAAAATATACCTAATGCTTATGATTAAAACTACTAAACGAGTCCTTATGTTGGGCATTGCAACTGTGATGATGCAGCAGGCAATGGCTCAGGCTCCCACCGTAGTAACCGACACCCGTTTTGCACGCGGAGCAACAATGGCCTTTGGCCGTATCAAGAGTGCATCTGCCAATGGTGGACCGACCATCCAGAAACGTGGCTTCTGTCTCGCGGAGACGCCCAATCCCACGGTTGACGATATGACGAGTACCAAGCAGATCAGTAACAATGGCATCATCTATTATTTCGAGAACCTAAAGCCGGCGACGAAGTACTATATGCGTGCCTATGCTACCAATAGTGACGGTCAGACGGGCTATGGCGACGTCATCAAGTTCTACACCATCCCCAAGGGCGAAATTACCTATTGGTACAACAATGGCGGCGACGCTGCTGCCAACAACCGCGTGAACGCAGCCGCTACGGAGGCTTGCGAAATCTTCAACAATCTGACCTGTATCAAGAAGCACTTCTCCATAGGCTATAGTGCCGGAACGCCTACGGCAGACTGTTACTATGCCGACACCCCGTGGATGAATATGGGTGCCAATGCCAGCTATCAGCGCACGGGCACCATCATGCACGAGATGCAGCACGGACTGGGTCTCGTCCCCTATAGCACACAGTGGTACAAGAACATCTTGCGTGAGCGGCTCGACGGCGAAGGACGTGGCTCCGGCCGTTGGTTGGGCGACCGTGTGTCGGAGTTCCTCGACTTCTGGGACAACACCACGGGTTCGCAGCTGAGCGGCGACTATCAGCACATGTGGCCCTACGGCATCAACGGTGCCCACGAGGACGACGGTACACTAAGGACCTACTACGCCAACGCCATGATTGGTCAGGCACTCGGCGAGGATGGTCTGGAGCATACCTCTACTACTTTTGCCGATCCTTGCTATATTTTCGACCAGGAAGACGACGTGAAGTATTATATCAAGAACGAATCGGCTGACCGCGGACTCCATACCGCCTGTTTAGTGGCCACGTCTGCCGGCGCCCTGAAATGGCAGACGATGACTATCGAGGAGGCCACCCAGAACGACAATGCTGCCTGGTACATCTCCTTCACGCCCAGCAACCAGTACTATCAGTTGCGCAATGCTGCCACCGGCCAGTACATCTCTTATACAGGCAGTGCCATTAAGACCGTGGAGAAGTCAGCGCCTACCAGCAACGAGAACTGGCATCTGATGAAGGGTAGGGTAGACGTCGAAGGACAGCGCGGCTACTGGATGGTTCACCCCCAATATGACTGGTCGGTCAAATGCCTGCAGGCAGGAGCCGACGGCTCCACTTCGGCAGCGGCCTTCGACATCTCCAATACGGCTGTAACCCAGCGCTGGCTCATCATGACTGCCGAGCAGATGAACACGATGGCCAATTATGCGCTCAACCAGATGAAGCAGTCGGTGAAGGACGAGCTGGCTCTGGTGAAGGCGCTCACCGACGTTCCTCATGTGGAGCGTACGGCGGGTGTCGAAGCTAATCTGCAGAGCGTCATCAGTACTGTCGAGAGCCAGCTGCCCACATCCGGTGAGGTCGCTGAGGTCTCGGCTATGCTTACCAGTTTGGAGGAGGCTGCCATGAACTTCCTGTGTGGCGTGAATGCTACCGACATGAGCAAGCCTTTCGACCTAACCTATATGCTGACGAATCCCACCGTCGACAGCAATACCGACGGTTGGTCAACGTCGGCAACGGTCAGTTACCAGTGTGCCGAGTTCTACCAGACGAACTTCAACTTCAACCAGACGGTAAAGAATCTGCCTAACGGTACGTATGCCTTCTGCGCCCAAGCCTTCCAGCGCCCAGGTCCTTACACTTCGTCGGCCGGTGTCAGCGTGAATGCCGTTATTTATGCAGGCACCTCCAGCACAGAACGTCTGGCCCATATCACCCGCGACTCGCAGACCCGGCAGGTGGGCGTCGGCCGCGAGAAGACCATGAACGGCAAGTACGTGCCCGACGACATGGAGTCGGCGAGCGCCTATTTCGAGAAGGGACTCTACGAGAACAAGGTGCTGACGACGGTGAACAAGAAGGGTGCCTCGCTGCAGTTTGGCATCCGTTGCCCGAGCATGAAAAGCAGTTACTGGGTTATCTTCGACAACTTCCGCCTCTACTTCTACGGCGGTGTGAGCAAAGACGATGTGACGGCAGTCAAGGGCGTCAGCTCAGTGCCTGCGGCAACCGATAACACCTGTTACGACCTCCAGGGACGTCGCGTGGAGAACCCAGGCAAGGGACTTTATATCTTGAACGGAAAGAAAGTGATTATCAGATAACACATGGACGAGAAACAGCGTATTGAGCAGTTGCGACGCGAGCTGCATGAGCATAACTATAAGTATTATGTGTTGAACCAGCCCGAGATCAGCGACTACGATTTCGACCAGCTGATGCATGAACTACAGGATCTGGAGGTCCGCCATCCGGAGATGGCAGACCCCAATTCTCCTACCCAGCGCGTGGGCAGCGACCTGCAGTCGGAGTTCCGTCAGGTGACCCATAAGTATCCGATGCTCTCGCTGGCCAACACCTATAGCGAGCAGGACGTGCGCGACTGGTACGAGTCTGTCCGGAAAGGTTTGGCTGGCGAACCTTTTGAGGTCTGCTGCGAGATGAAGTACGACGGCCTCAGCATCTCGCTGACCTACGTCGACGGGCGACTCACGCAGGCCGTCACCCGTGGCGACGGTGTGCAGGGTGACGACGTGACGCAGAACGTGAAGACCATCAAGAGTATACCGTTGGAGACCCGGGGACTTCCCCCTCGCGAATTCGAAATCCGTGGCGAAATCCTCATGCCCTGGGCGTCGTTCGAACGTCTGAACCGCGAGCGCGAAGCTGCCGAGGAACCGCTGTTTGCCAATCCGCGCAATGCCGCCAGCGGCACGCTAAAGAGTCTCGACTCGCGTGTCGTTGCCAACCGTCAGCTCGACGCGTACCTTTATTATCTGTTGGGCGAGGAGCTGCCCGCTGAGGGACATTACGAGAACTTGGAAGCAGCCCGATCGTGGGGCTTCAAGATCAGCGAGGGCATGAAGAAAGTACGCACCGTGGATGAAATTTTGGAATTCATCGCCTACTGGGACACCGAACGTAAGAACCTGCCCGTAGCCACCGACGGCATCGTGCTCAAGGTGAACTCCCTGCGCCAGCAGCGCGCACTGGGCTTCACGGCGAAGTCGCCGCGTTGGGCTATCGCCTATAAGTTCAAGGCCGAGCGTGCCTGCACCGAACTCTTAGAGGTCACCTATCAGGTAGGCCGCACGGGAGCCGTCACACCCGTGGCCAATATGGCGCCCGTCCAGCTGGCGGGTACTACCGTCCGCCGTGCTACGCTGAACAACGAGGACTTTATCCGTTCCTTCGACCTGCATATCGGCGATCACGTCTATGTTGAGAAGGGTGGGGAAATCATCCCCAAAATTGTCGGCGTCGACATCGACCAGCGCCCCATCATCGCCCAGCCCGTGCAGTTCATCAAGCGCTGTCCGGAGTGTGGCACGCCGTTAGTGAAATTTGGTGAAGGGAACTCCACTCACCCTTCACCCTTCACCCTTCACCAAGCATCAGCAACATGGTACTGCCCCAACGACGCTGGCTGTCCGCC
The DNA here is from genome assembly GCA_900321965.1 of uncultured Prevotellaceae bacterium. Taxonomy (GTDB): domain Bacteria; phylum Bacteroidota; class Bacteroidia; order Bacteroidales; family Bacteroidaceae; genus Prevotella. The sequence goes on along the minus strand of ONYA01000030.1, from coordinate 39,852 downwards.
GCAAATCAAGGGTCGCATTGAGCACTTCGTCGCCCGTAAGGCCATGAATATCATCGGGTTGGGACCGGAGATTATCGAGGACTACTATCGCCGCAAACTGATTCGGAACATCGCCGACCTCTACACGATTGACGTGCAGCAGATTAACGGCGACGGTTCTCGAAACAAGTCTGCCCAGAATATCGTCAACAGTATCCAGAAGTCCAAGGAGGTGCCCTTCGAACGCGTCGTCTTCGCCCTCGGCATCCGCTTCGTCGGCGAGACCTCAGCCCGCCTCTTAGCCCGCCACTTCAAGTCGATGGATGCCCTGATGGCTGCCGGTCTTGAGGAACTGCAGGAGGTGGAAGGCATCGGCGAGGTGATGGCAAAAAGCATCATCAGCTATTTCCACAACGAGCAGAACCGCGAGATTGTGGAGCGTCTGCGCGGCTATGGCCTGCAGTTCGAACTCTCCTCATCGCTCATCTCCCCTCACTCCTCTCTCCTCTCAGGGCAGAGCATCGTTATCAGCGGCGTCTTCCAGCATCACTCGCGCGACGAGTACAAACTCATCATCGAGCAGAACGGCGGCAAGAACGTCGGCTCTATCAGCGCCAAGACGTCGTTTATCCTTGCCGGTGAGAATATGGGTCCCTCGAAACTACAGAAAGCCGAGAAGCTCGGCATCCGCATCGTCTCCGAGGACGAATTTTTAGAAATGTTACAATGAACATTATCGTATCACAGGAGATAGAGCAGGTATGCCCCACGTTCGTGGGGGCTGCCGTCGAGGCGCAGGTGGTGAACACGCCGTACTGCGCCGAACTTTGGGACGAGATACATGATTTGGAACAGCGCCTCAGGCAGCAGCTGACAACCGAGTCGCTGAAGACGTTGCCGGGGATTGCCGCCACGCGTGCCGTATATAAGAAATGTGGCAAGGATCCGTCGCGCTACCGTCCGGCCTCCGAACAGCTTATCCGGCGGATGCTTCAGGGGAAGGAACTCTACCAGATTGACACGCTGGTCGACTTGGTGAACCTCGCCTCCATCGCCTATGGCTACAGCATTGGCGGTTTCGACGCCGACAAGATGGTGGACGACACGCTGACCCTCGGCATCGGTCGTGAGGGCGAGCCTTACGAAGGTATCGGGCGCGGTCTGCTGAACATCGCCGGACTGCCCGTCTACCGCGACCAGCAGGGTGGGGTAGGCACCCCGACGAGCGACAATGAGCGGACGAAGATGACCCTCGAGACCCGTCACCTGTTAGTGCTCATCAACGGCTACGATGGCAACCGCGAACGCGTCGAGGCCAATGCCCGCTATATCCAAGAACTGGTCAGGAAATATGCCGCCAGCGACGGTGGTACGGTCACGCTTTACCCTTGATATATGTTACTTGGACGTTGGTCTGAGGTCTAAAGATATGAAAGGAAAGACGTATGAAATGGAAACAATTATTAGAACGTGCGATACGGTTTTTTAGAGGGCAGGAACCAGCGGTATATCCCCAATATGGATATGAAGACCATCGGAAGAGTTCAGAAAGAGTCCTGGCTGTTTTCAGGAATGGGGATGGTGATGAAACCTGGATACCGACACTTGAGGAGGTGACACGAGAAGAACCGTACAATTTCGATATATGGCTTTTGCTAGGCATAGAGTGTTTCTATGCCGGCCAATACAATAAAGCTTATGTCGGGCTGGCTCAAGCATTAAAACTTAGCCCCAATAACCTTAAGGCACTTCTTATGATGGGGCGTTTGCTTGCTACAAAAAGAAATGACATAAAAGGAGCGATTTACTATTTCAACAAATGTCTGGCATGTTACCCTAATGACAAATATGTCATGGGGAATATTGCCGAGGTCTATTTTGAGATAGGTCTTTATGAACAGGCATTGCCTCTCATGGAAAAGACCTTCAATCCCGATCAATATATTGATTATCTCAATCTTGCTCTATGCTATTATAAGACAGGAAAACTGGAACAAGCTAAACGGATTACTTATGGCAAAGATTAATGTCCAGAATACAGAGATAACCATCGTTTCGCACAATGACGATGACTACATTTCGCTAACCGATATGGCTCGTAGCCAGTTGCAAGAGCACATTATCTTCCGTTGGCTCAGTCTGAAAAACACGATTGAGTACCTTGGCGAATGGGAAATGCTCTACAATCCCAATTTTAATTGTACCGAATTCGGTACATTTAGAAATATGGCGGGCAGTAATAACTATGTACTGTCAGTTTAATTATGGCATATACAGAGCCAACATCTGCTTTTATTAAGCTAGACAACGTTATCCAAACAGCACAGTTTACAGACTTTTCAACTGTGCCAAGCAACGGCTATAACTTACTGATACGTGCAAAACGCAATGGGCGATGGTGGTTGCTGAAAGGGCTGAAGGAACAGTGCCGGCAAGATACCGTCTATCAAGTTCTTTTGCAAAAGGAGTATGAGATAACCAGCCAGTTGCAACACCCGATGGTAGTATCGGTTTCTTCGCTTGAAGAAGTCGATGGCTTAGGGCTTTGTATTGTCATGGAGTGGATAGAAGGCATGACACTGAAGGATTGGCTCGCACAGGGAGGACACACGACGAAACAGCGTCGCCATGTGGCGGATATGCTTTTGGAAGCATTAGCTTATGTACATAGCCGCCAGACGCAGCACCGCGACCTAAAACCCTCAAACATCATGCTCACGCATGGCGGTCAGTACCTAAAGCTCATCGACTTCGGTCTTTCCGACACAGACAGCTACGCTATCCTGAAAGCTCCCGTTGGAACAGAAGGCTATATGGCTCCCGAGAGGCCGTCAGACATTTACTCATTAGGCTGCATCCTTCGCGAGTTACGCTTAGGATGGTTGGCAAACACGGTTGCCAAGAAGTGCTGCGCTCCGCTGCATCAGCGCTATTCAGACATTACCTCCATACAAAAAGTCCTCCACCGCTGTTGTCTATGGCCACGACGCATCATAGCCGCCATCTGTCTGTTAGCTTTGTTTGTTGGCGTCTACCTCATCGGCATTTCTCTCACACAGTCTCAACATCAGGCCGAGATGCGGGTGCTCAACGACTCGCTGACGCACATCAAACAGCAGAATGAAGTAAACAAGAAAGTCCTTCTGTCTACACAGACCACTATTGACAGCCTGCAATCACGAGTGACGGTAACAGAGAACCTACAGCAAGCAGAAAGGACTGCCGTCCAAGAACGTCAGGCTTACATCCAGGCAGCCAAGAGAGAGATTGACCGAAAGGTGAAGACGTATGGCGTAGAGCAGGAGCTGGACACCGTCAGCTGCCAGCATAACATCAAAATCCCCGTCATGAGGATCATCACCGAACTGGAAGGACTATACGATGAGCCAGAACTCAAGCAGTACGTCAGAGAGCGTTACAGCAGACCTTGGATGAAACGCATCTCGGAACTACCATACCTATGACTCATTCGCAGACTTCTACCACGACACCGTCTTTCTGTCCAGCCACATAGACCATAGGAGGCAGGCCCTGATGCATCACCTCATCCAAATAGAGCTCGCCAGGTGATGATGAGCCGTTGGCCTCGCCTCAGCCCTTCCGATGTAATCCTTTCCTCTGCCTTGATACCACTTTGCACCTCGTCCAGACAATCAGCGTGACCACAGAAATCCTCGTAGTTCTTATAGCCCACAAACCGTGCCAGCACATCGAGCGTATGCGGTCTGGTCTGTACTTCCTCGTTCTTCAGGTATCCCCAAAAGCGTTTCAGAGTTGTAGGTGACAACCTCTCGCGCGTATGCGATAACAATAGGTGGCTCAATTCTTCGAAGTCACGTGTCTCTTTCAATTGGTGGCCAAACGTCCGCTCTACTTCCTGTTTCAGCAAATCCTGTTTCATGCTGCAAAGATACGATTTTTCCTCTGATTCTTCTGCGCGAGACAGAAATTTGTCATTTTTTGATAATTATTTTTTGATAATTATGATATTTTTCATATCTTTGCACCCAGAATGTCCTAATGCCAACTTCATTTTCTCAGGCTCACAGCGTCACCTGATGAGCAAGATGTTTCTCTCACCCTCACGACCGTTCTATCAGTCAGTAGTGCCAATGTCGTTGGAGCCGATACCCTTCGACCGCTATTGGACCTTTGCAGAATCGCAGTTTGCAAAGAATGGAGGCAGACGCATCACAAAGGATGTTGTAGAAGAAGTTCATAGCCACTTTGTAGGCGTTACGGCAAATGTACAACGCATTATGAACATCCTTTATATGCAGACACCAGCAGGTGAGGTATGCACTAAAGATATGATAGCCCCAGCCATTGATACTTATCTGCAAATGTCGTCAGAGGCGTATGAGACTCTCCTAAGGCAGATGCCGGAGAAACAGCGTAACGTATTCTTGGCAATAGCGGCAGAGGGTCGTGTGAAGTCTATCTCTGGTGGGCAGTTCGTGCGTAAATATCGATTGCCATCTGTCAGTTCCGTCGTTTCGGCAGTAAAGGGACTATTAGAGAAAGACTTTATCACTGAGACCGACGGAGAATACTACGTGTATGATCATTTCTTCAGACTCTGGATGCAAAGAAGACAAATCATTTAGTCACCGCCCGATCATTCTTGTCTGATAATATCCTTATTTTGCCGCCAAGTGTAAAAAAACAGCTCACAAATGTTGCAACTTTCAGAAAAGAAGTTGGTGACACCTCTTACACCTGGCACTTAACTACCTGAAAATCAGTGGCTGTTTTTGAGAGTGAAGTCACACCTGTAGTCACACCAAAGGTGACACCAGGAAATAGTGACAGGCCGTGAAACATTTACGAGAGGCCGTGAGATTTTTCTGTAAGGCCGTGACGTTTTTGCGAGAGGCCGCAACGTTTCAGGCTTATGCCGTGAAACATTTTCGGGAACACCAAACAAAATACTAAAGAAACGAATTTGAATAATTATTATAATTTTGCCCATAAATTTGAATAATTATAATTTGGGGGATTTGAAGACTTGGTATACGCTTTGTCTGCGAATAATTATTATAATAATTTGTGGATTAAATTATTTCAATTATTCAAATTCGTTTCAAAAAAATATTCGTTTGACCTACATTGGTGTGACACTTGGTGTGACACTTGGTGTGGGTACTGGTGCGACCACTGGTGCGACTATGCCGCTAGGAAATGGGCGCTGAGAATCAAGCAGTTAAGTGCCAGGTGTAAGAGGTGTGGGTATATTATGATATTGCATTGTATTCAGAGGTTCCGATGGCGATGTATAGCTTGAAAAAGGAACTTTCTGAATACTAATATCAAAAAGGCGAGAGAAATTTGGAAGTTTCCGAAATAGTTTGTATATTTGCAGGCGAGAACAAATAATACAATTTGATTTATGCAAGCAATATCAACCATTGAGAATGTACAACTGACGCTGCCTAATGCAGACATCAGCTTTCTGCGTACTATCTCGAAAAAGATGGGGTGGTCGCTCAAACTACAGCGTAAAAGCGGCATAGACAAGGGCTTGGAAGACATCCGCAAGGGCAACGTATTCCATGCCAAAAACTCGGAAGACCTGATTAAGCAGATCTTGGGCTAAAGCTATGTATGAAGTTATCTACACTGGTCAGTTCAAGAAATCGCTGAAGCAATGTGTCCGTCGCGGCATACACAAAAGGAATCTTCCCTTTTGTACGAATAGCACATTTAACTGTTAAATCAAGCAGTTAAGTGCCAGGTGTAAGAGGTGTGGGTATATAATCCTCAGAGTAGCTGTACTCGCTACTCTGAGGATTGACTTGATAATTGACCGTTATGATGCTTTACGTATACCCCAAAGATACTCTCTTCATCCTTATTTGTTGTTTCCTAAGAATGAAATGCGCTTCAGCGGCAGCATGTTCTTGTCGTCGTCGGTCATTTTGTCGTAGAACTTTAAATCAGGGGAACAATGGTTTTGTAATCAATACTCCTTTTCCCTATGTCCCATTTAGCCACCTGCATTTTTCTTATCTTCTTGTTGTCTCCGAAATCTAAAAGATCTGTGCGGTTCAAGTTGTTGAGAATTTTATTTAGGTTACCTGTTCCTACAGAAGACAGAAGAAATGCCTCAGAGGGATTACATAGTTTACAATATGCCCATAGCTGTCCTAGGTCATGAAGGTTAAGCTGGTTCTTTTTTGCTTCTATAAAAGCAATTTCAGCCGTTCTACCTTTCCTTATAATACCAAGAACATCTATTTGTATATCTAGCCCAACAGTTTGCGGATACTCTTCTATAATACCTGCTTCTTCGAGATAGACATCAAGCGTGCGAGCATGAGAGTCTATTGTTTCAACAATAGCTCCTTTGTACTTTTCTTCAAGATACTCCTTAAACCAAGAGCACATAGGCTCATATAATTCAATTTCAAGTTTAACATTTCGGCCCATATCCTAAATAGCTTGCAAGTTCTGTCCATGAATCGAAATGACGGCCACGTATTTCCTTGGGTAGAGAGGCATCGCTTTCTTCTGGATGAATTGGTTTTATTCTTGCTCTTGATGGTTTTTCCCAATAAAACTTGTGAGTTTTTTCTGGATCGATAAAGTCCAACAATTCCTCGCTGTATTTCTCCAAAGCGTCCTGCTTGTGCGTAATATTAAATCCTACGGGAAGAAATTCATTGGCAAACACCTTAACCTGATGTTCTTTCTTCCAAAATTTCGTCTTTCCTTCATTATACTTAACCAAATTCGCATCACGGAAGTTAGGATGGCCAAAGTCAATGGTCTGTACAGGAATATCAACATCACGCAGCATATTTGCAATGTCTATTACCATATACCAGTTGCCAGGAATCTCAATATAGACACGATGAGCGCCATCCTGACCAAAAGCGATGTTACTCCTCCTAATATATCCTGTCGAGTCAGCAATCCCCCGCAATAGAGATTTCTTCTCTTCCTTTCCGATTGCAAATAAATCAGGATGCATTCTCATCGTGGAGTGATGTGTACCCTTATCAATAAGCCTAATAATTTCTCTTAGCACATATTCATTGTTATCTTTCGTAAAAGAAAGTTTTGTGGAATTATTGAATTGGGTGACTGTCACTTCTCTCCCAATCAATGGCTCGATAATCGCTCTAATATCAACGATACTTGCCTTTACATAAACAGCGACATCCTTGAAATCATCAGTATAAAGATTTTTGTACGGAAGGTCAACAGTCACCGTTGTCTCTCTTGAACCTCGCTGAATCTCACCATTGCCGAGAACCAGTCCGATAAGATATGCCATTTCTACATTCATAATATTATTTGGTTAGTTCGTTATAAATTGTATCTGCAATTGCTTTTGCCATTAAGGGAGGGACCGCATTGCCTATTTGCTTGCGAATCCGCACTTTTGAACCATAGAAAACAAATTTGTCATCAAAAGACTGAATACGTGCAGCCTCACGAGGAGTAATCGCTCTATTCAGAAAAGGATGGTTGTTAGTTCCGTTAGATGCTGCATCAAATCGAGTGTCAATCGTTGGTGCTACCATATCCCATTTCAATCTTCCCCAAGTGGTGTGGAATTTCTGCTTCCCAATCATGTCGGAGGGAAGGTATTCTTTGCCTTTCTCTGGTGGAATCATCTTCAGCTTCTCAATGGCAATATCTTTGTGCCTTGACGCCATATGGTTATAAAGTTTCTCTGCACCAGCCCTCATCATTATTTGATATTGGCTTGATGCTGGTAGAATATAATCTTCCTCAAATGCACCCTCACCTGATTCATGGTATGCTAAATCAGCTATTGCATCCCTTACTGTCGTATAAGCTGTGACTGTCTGTTTCGGCAGGTGTATGAGCTTGTGTTTAGCACAAATGAATATCGCCCTTTCTCGCGACTGTGGAACGCCGAAATGTGAAGCATTCAGAACACCGTAGTCTACTTGATAGCCAAGAGCTGCAATCGCTTTTAATATTTCGTCCCTGAACCAGCCGCTAGAAGTTGAAAGCAACGCCTTAACATTCTCTATTACGAACACTTTGGGATTTAACACCTTGACCAACGACAAGTACTCCCTGAACAAGAAATTACGAGGGTCGTCCATTCCTAATTTCTTTCCTTTGTTGGAATATCCTTGGCACGGAGGACCACCAATAATTGTATTGACACCATATTCAACTGCCTTCTGCACAATCTGCTTTTTTATGGCAGTACTCGTTATGTCACCTATTATCACATCACAGCCTGGCATATTCCTCTTGAAGGTGCCTCCCGCATAGGAGTCGTTATCAAGAGCGAGTACGGTTTTAAAATGAGGATTTTTCTCCATTCCATACGAGAAACCACCTGCACCGCAAAAAAGGTCTAATATTCTATATTCCATCTTGATTGAACTCTATTGGACATTTGTTCCTGATTAGTATTCTCTTAAACAGAAGTTTCCCGTTAACCGTTGGCTTAAACAAATCATATTCGTTATCAGAGCCATGATTAGCTTCTCCCACTATTTCAAATTGTTCTGGATTGTATTTGTTGATAATCGTGATGGGGACGCCCATAATGCCAGAATAGTCCATTGGGATATCTTGAACACGTTCAACATTAATGGCGTCATATTCATCGTATGTTGGATAGGCTTCCGAAGAATAGCGCTTTGTGAGCGTTAGCCATTTATGTTTCTTTTCGATATCCAGGTTCGTCAGCCACATGGCGTTTCCAAGACTGCGCCATTTTTGGCCAGAAGCGTCCACCCAATACCGCGTCTTTCTTGGGGCAGAGTTTGCCGGTACCCTGAATTTCATATCTCCGAATCGATAACCAGTCCACGCAAGGTTTTTTTGTATGAGCGGAAAGATTTCTCTATACGTAAGTGCATTCTGATTTCCAACAAGCAAATATTTCTTATTGTGTAGAGCAAGTAGGGAAATCATTTCCTTAAAGAGCGAAAAGGGCGGATTGGTGACAACAATATCAGACTGAATTAAATAGTCTATACACTCCTTTGAACGAAAGTCTCCATCGCCTTTAAGTTTCTTGACAGGCTTTGTCAATTTAAGCCACTGAGTAATGAAGGTATCAGAAAACTCCTCAGTCCCATTCGCAATAAAACTGACATCTATAACATAACCTTGACCCTTGTGTAGTATCTTTTCTTCAACATTAAATAAATCCAGTTGAGTTGCAATAACCTTTGAAGCGCGATATGAGGTGCAAATAAGCCTTGAGAGGCCAAGTTTATTAAAATTCCTAAGGAAATACTTACAAAAGTTCGACTCATAAGGGTCATCACAATTACAGAATACCGTCTTACCCCTAAAATGATGGGCATAATGAGCTAACTCTTCTACAATACTTTCATCAGTAGTGTAGAATTCATCATCCTTCAGATTCTTGGCTGACTGAAGATTAACATTATTATTACCCATATGCAATTGATAGTCTCAATAGTCACCATTGGCATCTGACTATCAATCGCCTACGCACAAAGAAAGCGTGATGCCTCTTATGCGTTGAACTCTGGGGCATGCCTAGGAATTGGAACCCCATCCCGTATAAGTAAGAATGCATCACGCCTATTGGCGAGAATGCATTGCTATACCTACGGGAATGGAGATGCCGTTATCCAGCACCCCGCAATCTCTATTACTTCTGAGCGTATTTTATTCCAAATTGTTTCCTAGGCATTTTGGTTCAACGCGAAATAATAGCAAATGCTTTCATTTGTCCGGATTTCTCCCCGAACCGAGGGCAAATATACGAACTTTCCTTGGAACAGCCAAGGAAATAAGAAGAAAAATTTAAAAATATTTGAAGAGACGGAATGAGATCGTGCATATTCCTGAGACTTCCAAGAAAAACACAAAAAATCTCCGAAGCGGTGGGCTTCGGAGAAATGGGGATAAAAAGATTCAAGCGGACGCTTCTTATCTTAATATGTCTTTATGTCTTGTCGTTTATATCATACGCAGTACGGTTTGGTTAGACGATTATTTTGTTTCGAATTCTTCAAGATACTTTACTATTTTCTCACGTATCTGGTAAAGATCCACTGATATAGCTTCCCATACGAGGTCTTCCTCTACATTATGGTACCCGTGAATCAAGAAGTTACGCATATTGGTAATCTGCCGCCATTGCAATTCGGAGTGTGACTCGCGAAACTCGAATGTGAGCATATTAGCAGCTTCACCAATAATCATGATGTTGTAGATGACTGCATGATATGATTTTTTGTCAGCCACGAACGCTTCCATATCACGACCATCCACATATTGGAAAATCGTGTCAATGGCCTGCAGAATATCCCGTAGCCTCTTTGGATCATTACGCTGCTCTCTCATAAATCAGTATTTTATCGCGGTCAGCACTTTCACGGGCAAAGGGCATCAGACCGCCATCGGTGATTAAATCTACTTCACAACCAAGTAGGTCTTTTAAGTCTTCGTACATCCCACTCAATGTGAACAAACTGAAATGCTGGGATTTGTCAGGCAGAATGAGTATGTCGACATCAGAGTCAGCACGTTGCTCACCACGTGAATAGGAGCCAAAGAGCCATGCCTTCAGGACAGGTTGCGTCTTGAAGTATTCGGCTATCTTTTGTGTCATTGCCTGTGTACTCATAATATATGAAAATAGTTGTTCTACGCCGCAAAGATAAGGAATAATCCTGAAACTTCCAAGAAAAAGCACAAAAAAACTCCGAAGCGGTGGGCTTCGGAGGATTTAATACTATAACGCACTTTCGATCTCATGGGTTGTCAACGTTACTTGGTAACGTATTTCCTGCCCTGCATGATGATTAGTCCTTTGCTGCTGTCGGCGACACGCTGTCCCTTCAGGTTGTACTTCTGCGAGTCAGACGTAGCGACTGAGGGTAGTGCCGACAGACCAGAAGCCCCGCTGAGCTCGACGGTGGCCGAAGCCTGGCTCAGACCGCCCATCTCGTTGGCGGCACGTACCGAGTAAGAACCGGCGACGGTAGCGGTATAGGTAGGCGAGGTGGTGAAGCCGACGACCTCACCGTCCTTGCAGACGGCCCACAGCAGTGCGTAGTTGCTGCCATCCCAAGTGAGGCTCATTCCCTGACCGACAACGTTTGTGGGAACGGGAGCCTGCTCGGTGAGCAGGGCGGGCTGCCACTGGTCGTCCTGTCCCATGACGGCGGCCAGCGTGGGTTCGGCGGCCTCCTCGGCGGTCAGTATCGGGTTGTTGGTCTCGTTGCGGCGGTTGGTGTAGACGTTGGTCTGCTTGTCGTAGGCATCGTAGGCGTCGTAGGTCGTCTTACGGCCCTCTGTACTTACCGGCGTGCCTGTCGGCGTGTGCGACCCGTACTCGGCAAAGCGCTTGGGGTAGCCGCCGCTCATCTCACTCCAGCCCTCGGCCTTCGGCGTGACAGCCATCTCGGTGTCGATGAACAGGGCGATAGGCGTACCCTTGCCCCACGGACGACCGAGGGTGTAGGTGCCGTTGACGTCCTGCGTGTCGCCGACGATCTTGCAGCTCTGCAGGATGTAGCCGTACTTCTTGGGATTAGAGGGCACTGCGAGGTAGCCGCTCTTCACCTGGCGGAAGGTCACCTTATTAAAATAGGCGTCGCCCTTGCCGCAGATATAGTCGGTGCGTCCGCGGATAACACCGTCCTCGAAGTAGAACTTGCCGTTCTGGTTGTTCGATACGTAGGTGTCCTGATAGCCCCAGAGGCAGGCATCCTTGAAGATGGTGCGGTTCGACTGGTCGTTGACGGCGATGTCGCGACCGTGGGCATCGCCCATCGAGGTCTTGACGGTGAGGTTCTGGAAGTAGCTGTCGGCACCCTTGATCTGCAGCACGTCGCCCTTGCCGATACCCTCTAACGGGCACGACGGTCCGAAGCCGTTATCCCATGTGGCGGCGGGTGTGACGTTTGTCAGAATGACACCCTCTGTCGACTCACCGATGAAGCTGGTGTTGGCAGCGGTCAGTACCGATGTCGCGTTGTCATAGGTCTTACCGTCGCCGCCGGTCACCGTCCCTGTCGGATGGAAGACGTATGGCTCGGCGCTGTTCTTGATGAACACGCGGTAGCGGCTGTTCTTATTGCTGCGGCTGTTGGCGGCGGCTAAGGCCTGGTCGATGGTGCCGTCGTCGGGTACGATGAAGTCGTAGAGGGCTTTTTCCACTGTAGGACGGGCCATCGTGGTGAAAGTAATGTTCACCTCGTTGGCCAACTGATTGCCGGACTTGTCCTGTACGAAACCGGCCGGCATCTTGAACGCATACTGCGTGTTATATTCCAAATTGCTGTAGTTGAACGAGACGCTGCGACTGCTCCATGTGGCGTCGATGGGCTGGCCATTCAAGGTAGCAAGACCATTGCTTTGGCCCGGCTCTATGCGCTCGTCGAACGAGACGGTAATCTTACCCGTGGCGCTGACACCCGTGGCTTGGTCGGCGGGAACGGTGCCCGTCACGACGGGAGCGGTAGCGTCGGCCACTGTCGCAGCCTCGCCGATGACGAAGACGTTGCCGACACCACATTCGGAGTTGGTGGTGTAGTCCAGTCCGTCGAACTGCATGTTATAGGTGTACTTGTCTGACAGCAACTCCGTGCCTTCACCCGTAATGCGGATGACCACCTTGTCCTGACCGATGGCAGACTCCGGCAAGGGGAAGCTCAGCGGCGTCTGTACGTTGGCTGTCATCTCCCAGCCTTCGCCTAAAGGTGCAAAGCTGGTGTCGTCGGTAGAGATGAGCGCCTTCCACTTCTTGGTGGCAGCATTCTTGGCGGCCATATCAGCCGTGAACGTGACAGACGTAAAGCCCTTGGTCGAGAATTCATACTGGAAGGCGATGTCCGTAGAGCGATAGCCGTTCTGGTAAAGTCCGTTGATGGTGGAGAGAACGACGCTCTTGCGGTTGCGGACCACCGGCGTGCCCCCGTCCTTCGTGTAGGCGAGCGAACCGTCGCTTACCTTCACCACGCTGGCCTTGGCGTGGCGGTCTGCGTCCCAGGTGTAGTCGGCAGCAAAGGGGTAGCCCGACGTTGTCGCATAGGCGTAGTTCTCCGTCTGGCTGGCATCGAAGACGGCGACAAAGTCCTGCACCTCGTAGTTGGCTACTAACTCCATATCGGCGTTGACGGTCAGCTCACGGCTGGCTGACGCATTGGCGTTCTCGCCGCCGTCAGTCCAGCTGAGGAACTTCAGAATCTTCGACTCATTGGCCGTGGCAGTCACCTTCGTGCCAGCCTCGTAGCGGCCGTCGTGGTCGTTAGGCGACAGCGTGATGCTGCCCATCTCCATCTCGGCGTCATTCGTCGTCTTGGTCGTGACGGTGTAGACGGGGACGGCCTCAAACACGGCTTTCATCGTCTTCTCGCCATCCATGGTGACGGTGGTCTCGGCGGCGGTGCTGACCTGAGCACCCGTAGCGTCCTGCCACTCCTTGAAGCGGTAGCCGAAGTTCTTCGTGGCTTTCAGTGTCACAGTGCTGCCTTCCTTATACTGCTCCAACTCCGGTTCGCGGCTGATGCTGCCAGCCTCAGCAGGTACGACAGCCGTGGTCAGCGTGTATTTCGTCACCTGAGCGGCGGCACCGACGAGCTGGCCCTCAATCACCACATCGGCGAGACCCATAGACTTGGTATTTCCCAGACCGATAAAGGCAAATTTCAGCTTCAGAGGCTTGTCAGCGGTGGCTGCGAGGTTGTCTGTCGTATAGCTGAAAGTAGCGATATCAAGATTCTTACCGCCGCGATTGACGTCGGCATCGGTGCAGAGGACTTCCTCCTTGTCGCCGGTCTCGGCCGATACGGTCAGCTTACCGCCGTCGGTTCCGAAGCGTGCGCCCTTGAAACTCACCTTGGTGGGAACGAAGGTGAAACCGTCTTCGGGCGTCAGCGTCAGCGTCAGGGTGTTGTCGACTGTGGCTGACGAGGCCAGCGAACTGCCGCTGTTATTGGCAATGGTCGACATGATTGTCTGCTCATTGTCCTTGCCTACATATTTGGTGGTGCCGGTGACTGTCAGCGCCGAACCGGCCGTCCACGTCTTGCCGACGAAGCCTGCGCTGAGTGCCTCAGGGGCGAAAATGGCATCGTCGCCCTGCGTCAGACCGCCCTTATCGAGCTTGTAGCTGATGCTGCCTGCGATGTTCACGCCGGCGGCGTCCTTCGACTGACCACTGACAACGACGTCGGAAATGCAAAGCCATTTTCCTGTGGCGTCGCTGGTGTACCAAGGATAGACGCGGATGAGCAGTTGGTCGCCGTCATTAAGACTGATGACGGGAGTGGCTTCCACCTCGTTCATCACGTTGCTGGTCATTGAGCCTGGCGAGTAGATCGTGGTACGGGTAACGAAACCGTCGGTAGAATAGTAGACGTGGCAGCGCATGCCGTTGCCGCCACGACCGCCCACCTTCATGGCGATGTGGTTGATGTCGAGCTTCTTGCCGTCGGGAGCCGTCACGGCAAACTGCACATACTGGTTGGGCGAGTCGTCCTCGGCCTTGACCCAGGTGCCGCCGTCGTTCGTGCTGACCATCAGTCCGTTTGTGGCGTTGTTGCCATATTTCACCATCCCTTCAACCTTGGCGTCGGCAGCTGTTGCAAGACCGTTGACGACGGGGGCGTCGGTAGCGGTCAGTGCCCATGTGGCGGTGAAGGGTTCGCCGCCGCCGAGTTCAATACCGTTGACGGTCAGCGGCACCTGGGCCGACTTCTGGCCGACGGTGGCCGTGATGGTGCCGTTGAAGACACCTGCCGCCGTGATGTTCACCTTGGCATAGAAGGTCTTGATGAGCGTACCATTAGTATAATCGGCTGTGAGAGAGGTCTGCCAGTTCTGCTTGTCGGCAGACAGCAGGATGCCGTCGGTGGCCGTGATGACGACCGTCCCTGCGGCGGGCTCCAGTCCCAGTCCGCTGAGCGTCAGTTCCTTCGTAGCCGATTTCCCTACGTAAGCATCGCCGAGGTCGGCCGTTGAGGGGGCTATTGACAGGTCGGTGGGAATCTCGATGGCATCAGCCAGGATGCCAGCCTCTTTCATCAGCTGTGCACAGAGACGGGCTGCCGTCAAGGCTCCCGTCAGGTTGTAGTGGGTGTTGTCGGTTTCGGCGCCTTTGTCAAACAGGGCGGCGTAGCACTTATCGTACGTACCATAACTCTCGTAGAGATCTTTCGTGGCCGTGGTCATGTCGATGAAGGCAACGCCCTCCTCGGTGGCCAACTGCTGCATCTGGTAGCCGTAGTCCATGGTGTGGTTGCTGGCATCGACTTTCTGACCGGTCTTCAGCACACCGTCGACCAGTGCGTCGAACTTGTCGCCTAAGTCGTGGCGGCCGACGCGGGTGATGGGGGCTGCGCCATTAGTGAAATAGCAACGGCAGACGGCAGAAACCAGGATGGGTGTCGCACCTTTCTCCTTCACAGCGTCGATAATTTGTTTCAGACACTGCTTGTAGGTCGTCGAAGGCGTGGTGCCACGACCGTCCTTCTTCACGGCAGCGGCGTTGGTGGCGTCGCCCTTGTCGGTGTAGTAGGCCTGCAGTTCGAGGTTGTCAACACCGTTGTACTTGCCGTCGTTGTGGGCAAACTGTATGAGTACGTAGTCGCCCGCCTCAACATTGTTCTTGGCGTTCTGCCAGAGTTCGTTGAAACCACCGCGAGAGTCGCGGCCGCCCTTGGCGTAGTTCACACTGGTCCATCCGTTAGTCAGGAAGTTGCCGAAGTACATACCCCAGCCGCGGGTGTTGGTGGCACTCTCATCATAAGGTGCCATCGTAGAGTCGCCCAGGGTGTGTACTTTTTTGGCATGTACTGCTGCCGTTGAAAGCAGCAGTAGCATAGCCATGAAGTAGTAGATAGTTTTTTTCATTTTTAGGTAGTTTGTTTTGATTAGTAATTTTGGCTGCAAAGGTACGGTTTCTTGACGATGAAAAGGGTGAAAAACGCGTCAATAATAGGTAAAAAACGCGTCAAAAGCTTAGTTTGACGCGTTTTTATACTCTGTCGGCGACTGTCCTACACTCTGTCGGAAGCAGCGGCTGAAGTATTTCGGGTCGGTGAATCCGCAGGCGTAGGCCACCTCGGCCACCGTCTTGTCTGTCAGTCGCAGCAGCTGACAGGCGTGCTTGATGCGTGCCTCGCGTAATAGGTCCTGGGGCGTGATGCCCATCGTCTGTTTCAGTTTGCGCTGCAATCCGCTGCGACTGGTGGCGGCTGCCGCTGCCATGTCGCCGACACCAGCGTCGCTGTTGCCGATGTTCTCTTCGACGTAGGCCATGACCCGCTTCAGCATGGGGTCTTCGTCAGTCTCGTCTCGTACCTCATGCTTCGTCGTCTGTACCTCATGCCCCTGTTCTATCAGTGCCAGGTATTTCTCTAACGTCTCATGCTGTTGACGTTTGATACGGCGTATATATAATAAGGTGTAGACGACGGATAAGATAGTGCCTGCGATGAGCAGGACGATGAGCAGCCGCCCCCATACCGACTCCCAGAAGGTGGGCTTCACCACGATGGTCAGCTGCCGGTTGTTGGCCTGCCATTCGCCGTCGGCATTGGTCGAGCGGATTTCCAGCTGGTAGGTGCCGGGCTTCATGTCGAGCAGTGTTGCCGAGCGGTCGTGGCCGATGTAGTTCCACTGCTTGTTGGGTAGCAGGCGAAAGGCATAGCTGATACGGTCTGGTGCATCATAGTCGAGTGCGGCAAAGTGGACGGTGACGTTGCGCTCACTGGGTTGCAGTGTCAGTGTGTCGGCTTGCTCGATGCTCCAGTCGCTGCTGCCTCCCTGAACCGTGGCCCTTGTGAGTACCAAGGGCGGCGTGTACGCCTGACGGTCCATCTGCTTTCCTGTCATGAAAAACGCACCGTCGGTCAGTCCGAAGAGCCAGCGATCATTGCCCAATGGCAGTGGATGGGCTTCGCTGAACCGATAGTCGGCATTAAAATTGCGGGTGTCGAGCACACGCCCCTGTCCTGTGCTGTCAAGCAGGGTAATCAGATGACTGCCGACAGCCATCATCCCTCCGTCAGCCAGCGGTGACAGCGACTGTACGATGTCGTTCGGCTGTACGTGGAATGACTGGCTCAGATGGCGGAACGACAATTGCTGTGCTAACAGGTCGTTGCCCATCAGCAGGTTGATGCCGCCGCTCTCCGTGCTGACAAAGAGACGTCCGCGACCGTCGCTTGCCACATCCATCGTGGCACTGCAGCTGAGGCTCTCGGCGCGGTCGGGCTCACGCTGGTGCAGTATGAACGTCATGTCGTCGATGCGCTGTTTTAGCGGAGCTGCCAAAAGACCGCTCGACGTGGCAATCAGCAGCACGTCGTTGTCGGTGACATACAGGAAACGGGCACGAGGACAGCGATCCTTGGGGTATTGCTTCGGCATGACGAAACGCGGCTGCCCTGCCTGAGGCTGGTCTGTATAGTAAACGCCTCCGCCCAATGTGGCTACCCACAGCCGCCCGTAGCGGTCTTCGAGGATGTGGTAGACATCAGAATGGGGGAGCTGGTCGAGGTGTGTCGTCTGGAAGATGCCCGGTGCTGTCTCGCGCAGTCTGAACAGTCCGTCGGGCTTGGTGCCTAACCACAGGGTGCCGTCAGCCGACTGCATCATACAATAGACGGCGGCACCAAAGCGTGTGTAGTCAGCGTGCAGCCGTCCATCGGCACCAAGGAAGCCCAACAGCTGGTCGTTGCTGTCGTAGACACGGACGGCTTCGTCGTCCTTGGTGGTTACCCAGTAACGTCCCTTCCGGTCGCTGAACAGACACTTCACCTCGGCCTGTGGCGTCAGTTCGAGACGCTTTGTGCGCTGGATGTCGGTAGACAGCTTGTAAACGCTGCCATAGTCGATGAACCACAGGTTGCCTTGGCGGTCTACGATGGCGAAAGCCTGTGTACGGAACGGCATATCTAAAGGATAGTCCGTTGCTGCCGTTTCTCCTGGCTGCCTATAGCTCAGGCGTCCGTTGACGTGAAGCGTCCATTGCGTCTGGTGGGAGTCCGTCCATGAATAGTCATTCTTGATGAGCGACCGGCTCTGACGGTGTTTATCGGCCATTGGGCGCGCCTGCTGCTGTTCTTGTTCGCTCAAGTCCCGAAAACGGTATGTCCGCAGGTCAAACATGAAGTTCTGCTCGTCTACCTGACAAAGGATAAGACGATCAGGCAACAGCGTGATGTTGCGGATGCGGTCGGTCGTCATGTGGCAGCCGTCGCCTACGGCAGGCTTGAAGGTCTGGAACTCATAGCCGTCGTAGCGGCACAGACCGTTCCATGTGGCAAACCACAGGAACCCTTGCTCGTCCTGTAGCAGCTGCGTCAGGTGTGATGAAGACACACCGTCAGCCTCGTCGTATCTGGTGATGCGACAGAGAGGCTGCGCGCTGACTGACAACCATGCCAGCCACGTGGCCATCATCCATACCAGACGTACCCTCATTCTCTCTTATCTGATGATTTTCGTGCCGTTACTGATACAGATGCCTTTATGCGAAGGACTCACCCGCTGGCCGTGCAGGTTGTATGTTGCAACGGCGGAGCTGTTGTCTACGCTGAGGGGAGAAAGGATGGCGGTGGCGTCGGCCTGAGCCTTAATGCCAATCTCGGCGGCTGAGGTCCAGGCGTTGCCATTGATCTCGCTCTTCGCCACCAGCTTGAAATAGCGGCCGGCCTTCGGGGTCGACAGGGTTGCCACCTGCTCGGCGGTGGTGTTTTTGAACTCACCGCTGGCAACCGGGCTGCCCCAGGTCGTACCGTCGGTACTCAGGTAGAACTCGTATGCCTTGACCATGCCGTTCTGGTTGCCGTCCTGACGGGAGAGATACGTGAAAGCCTTCACCGTGTAAGTCTTTGCCATGTCGATGACGATGGTGTGGGGATGACGCGGCTCGTTGGCGCCCCAGGCTGTGTGCCAGAAGGTGCCGGTGTTGCCGTCGATGGCATATTTGGCCTCATTGCCGCCCTGATAGCTGTCGGCACTCTTCACCGTCCACGTGCTCTTGTTGACATAGACGTCGAAGTCGTAACTCATGACGGGGCTGGCCATCAGTCCGTTGGCGGTGCAGTAGGCAGTGACGGTGCAGGCATCGTTGCAAGTCACATAGGTGCTGTACTTCTGGTATTCGCCGCCGTTGATGCTGTACCAAATGGTGGCGTTCTTCGTAGTCGTCGACATCTTCAGCTTGCCGCTCGTCAGGCGCTCCACGCTGACCATCTGACAGACAGGCATGTCGATGCGGGCAGCTTCAGCCGCCTTTGTGTCGGCCTTCAAGGGGATGATGAAGAAGCGGAAGGCGGTGTTGGCGGCCTTCAACTCGTACTTCTCCATCACATCGGGACCGCACGAGTTGTTGCCTAAGCCACGGGTGACGGCATCGAGGTTGACAACGCTGTTGTCGCAGCTCTTGAACTGGTAGGTGTGCTTGGCACGGCTATTGCTGTTGGTATAGTTGTCCTCAGGACGGAAGTGTACGGCTGAGGCTGCCATCTGGTCGGGAGCCACGAAGAGTAGACCCTGACCGTCGCCGTTGGTCAGCGACATCCAGCGCACCTCCTGCTTCGTACCGTGCTCCTGCGGCAGGATATACTCCTCATACTGGTCGGTGACGGTGCTCTCGTAGATTCCCGGCAGACAAGCCTCCTTGCGGTCGCGGTAGCTGTCCCATGGTCCACGTCCGAACCAGGCGAGCTGCTCCATCTCCTTCGGCATTTCCAGACGGAAGCCCATCTTCGGCAAGATGGCACCGCTGTTCTTGGGGCGTACGAAGGTGTTGACCATCACGGTGCCGTCGGCACAGACGATGAAGTTCATACTGACATCGAACGTGTTGGCACCACTGCCGTAGGTGCTGGTCATGGCGATGGTGACGGTCTTGCCGTCTTCGCCCTTTGTCACCGTCGTGCCAGTGCCCTTGCCGGTGGTGCAGAGTTTAGGCAGTCCCATGGCGTCCCAGCTGCTCTTCTTGCTCCCGTCGTTGTCGGTAGGCAGACGGAAAGCGTTAAAGAACAGGCCCTTGCCCGTGCTGACCATCTGCTTACCGCCGTAGGTATAGCCCGTGAGCGTGCCCTTGCTCTTAGTGAAGGTAGCCTTGAAGTTGGCACCGGTGACGTTGACGACGGTACTTGTCTCCTCAACAGCCAGGGCTTCAGCGCCCGCGAAGCTCAGGTCTTTCATCGGCTTGGCAGCCGTCTTGACGGGCTGCTTCTCTTCGGCCACAACATAGCCGGCATCGGCCCATGCAGTCTTCTCACGCTGTTTGGCGAAGAAGTAGATGAATGCCTCCTTGTCGTTAGAGAGGTTGGCGATCGCTGAAAGGTCAATGGTAATGTCCTTCGTCTTACCCGCCGCCACCCCATCGCTGATGGTGCCTGTGCTGAGTGTGTTGCCCTCTTCGTCCACAACGCTGTAGCCCACATCATAGATGGTGCTCGAAAGGAACGCCAGTTTGTTCTTCATACGGAAGACATTTGTCTTGCCACTGACGGCCGCCCACTCCAAGGGCTGGTAGATCTTCTTCGTGTTGTAGGTCTTGGCGGTATAGCTCAGATCGGGGTGTACGAGACCGTTGATGCAGAAGTTGCCGTCGTTGGGGTTGTCGCCGAAGTCGCCGCCGTAAGCCCAGTAGTCCTTGCCGGTGGTGCTCTTGGCGAGAAGCCCCTGGTCTTTGAAGTCCCAGATGAACTCACCCGTCAGACAGGGGTACTTCTCGTAGAGGTCGAACATCTCGCGGACGTTGCCCATCGAGTTGCCCATGGAGTGTGAGTTCTCGCACTGTATGTGCGGACGGTCGTGCTGCGACGAGCCTATCCAGTTGATGTTATCATAGCTGGCATACATCGTCGACGAGACGTCGGCATACTTGCTGGCACCCTCGTAGTGTGTCAGTCGCGTTTTGTCGAGCGCCTTGATGGCCGAACTGACAGCACTGAAGTTATTGCCGTCGCCACTCTCGTTGCCAAACGACCACATAAAGATGCAGACGTGGTTACGCATCCAGCGCACATGGTTCTCGGAGCGTTCCACCATCGCGTTCTTGAACTTTGTGTTCGACGACAAATCTCTCTTGCTGTGACACTCCACGTTAGCCTCGGCCAACACGTAGAGACCGTATTTGTCGCAGAGGTCATAGAAAACAGGATCGTTGGGATAGTGCGACGTGCGCACGGCGTTGATGTTCAGACGCTTCATGCACAGGATGTCCTGTTCAATCTCCTCGGGCGAGATGGCACGGCCGTTGACAGGAGAGAAATCGTGGCGGTTCACGCCGTGGAACACCATACGCTGGCCGTTGATGAGCAAGGCACCGTCGGAACGGACGCTCACCTCGCGGAAGCCCACCTTTGAACCACGGCGGTCGATGACGTTGCCATTGCCGTCCTTCAGCGTCAGCACGAGGTCGTAGAGGTTCGGGGCCTCGGCGCTCCAGAGACGCGGGGCGGTGACGTCCATAGTGGCCTCCCCAAGCCCCTCCGAAGAAGGGGATGTCTGATTACCAAAATTCAGGGGAACAGTAGTGGAGGCAATGAGGGTGCCGTTGTCCAAGATCTTGGCTTCAACTGTTAGATTGGCCCCTCCTTCGGAGGGGGTGGGGGAGGTCTCCACTTTTACTTCTACCTTGGCCTTTGCGTTCTTATAGTTTGCATCCAGGTCGGTGGTGAAGAAGTAATCGCGAATCTGCGTCTTCGGCGCTGACCAGAGGAAACAGCTGCGATGGATGCCCGTCAGTCGCCAGTAGTCCTGACTCTCTAAGAAGGAACCGCTGGTGAAGCGGTAGACCTGCAGGGCGATGGTGTTCTCGCCATCGACGAGATAGTCGGTAATCTTGAACTCCGAGGGCAGGTAGGAGTCCTCAGAGTAGCCGATGCGCTGCCCGTTAATCCAGAGGTAGTAGCCGTGGCCGACGCTGTTGAAGCGTACATAGACGTCGCGGTCCTTCCAACTGTCGGGGATGGTAAAGGTGCGACGGTAGGTACCCACGGGGTTGGGCATGGAGTTGTTATAGGTATAATAGCTGGGACGGTCGGCCATCACCGAGAAGGTTGTCTCGTTGAACGAGAAGGGATACCATACCCAGTTCACATACAGCGGCTTGTCCCACGACTTGTTGTGGTTCACCCCCCATACCTGCCAGCTTGAAGGCACGTCGATGGTGGTCCAGGCAGCGTCGGCATACTCCTTGGCGCACCATTCGTTTTTGGCACTGGCCGGCTTCGCCACCCACATAAACTTCCACTGGCCGTTAAGCGACTGGAACCACGGCGACAGCGTCATGTCGTTTTGTGCGATGTCGGCTTCTGATGCCATCGGGATGGCTATGGTGTGAGCCGTCTCACGGTTCACGCTTGTAATAGTCGGAGTGTCCCACTCTGTCCCCGTTTGTGCATTTACGGCGGTGCAGACGATTGTTGTCAGAATAGTTGAGATTTTTTTTAAGTTCATAGCGATATTTATATTTAGTGACTGCAAAAGTAGTCATTTTCTCGTAGACAGACAACAAAAAACGTCCCAAATGTTTTGTTATTTCAGCAACTTACATTATTTTTGCAGTCAAAACCATGTTTTATGGAGAGAAAACAGATTACTTTCGATACTTTTGTACGCGGCGTGCTGGCCGTGATTGTCGTGGTGGGCATCGTCATGCTGCTCAACCGCCTGAGTGGTGTGCTACTGCCGTTCTTCCTGGCCTGGCTCGCGGCCTACTTGCTGTTCCCGTTAGTAAAGTTCTTCCAGTTCCGTTGCCGGCTGAAGTACCGCATCGTGGCCATCCTGCTGTCGTTCCTCGTGGCTGGGGCTGTGATGACGGGCGTCTTCATGCTGATGATTCCGCCGATGATTGCCGAGGGCGGTCGTGTGGCCGACCTGATTGTCCACTACGTGCAGACCGACGAAACCATCAGCAGTATTCCGCGTCTGGTTCAGAAGTATGTCCATGAGAATGTGGATATCGAGCAGCTCAAGAAGCTGGTGACGCAGGATGGTTTTATTGACACGGTGAAGAGTACCATCCCGAAGGTCTGGGCTGTTATCTCGCAGAGTATCAGCATCGTGTCAAGTGTCTTCACGCTGACGATGGTACTGCTATACACGCTGTTCATCCTGCTCGACTACGAGGAGATTACTACTGGCTGGCCCCAGCTGCTGCCTCGCCGTTACCGTCCCTTTGCCAAGCGGCTGGTGGCCGACGTCGAAGAGGGTATGAACAAGTACTTCCGCGGACAGGCACTGGTGGCTTTGTGCGTGGGCATCCTGTTCTCCATCGGCTTCCTCATCATCGACTTCCCGATGGCCATAGGTCTCGGCTTGTTCATCGGACTGCTGAACATGGTGCCCTATCTGCAGCTAGTAGGCTTTATCCCGACCATTATCCTGGCGATTATCAAGGCAGCGGATACGGGGCAGAACTTCTGGATGATTCTGCTGATGGCACTTGTCGTCTTTGCTGTGGTGCAAGTCATTCAGGACACCTTCCTCACGCCGAAGATTATGGGTCACGTCACGGGACTGAACTCAGCCATCATCCTGCTCTCGCTCTCCATCTGGGGTTCGCTGCTCGGCATCCTCGGCATGATTATCGCCCTGCCGATGACGACGCTGCTCATCAACTACTACCAGAAATACATCATCAAGCAAAAATAAGAAAGGCTCCTTGCGGGGGAGCCTTTCTTTCTTTTGAAATACTATCTTGACAAAATCTTACGGCCGTCAACAACATACATACCTTTATACCTATGTGATGACTTATCCGAATGTAGTTAGCCCACGCCAGCACGAACTATATCATGGATGTATATAGAGACGCACCACGTAGACGCCTCGCTGTCATCTGCCTGTTGCGACGGTTGAGTTTGCGAAGTTCACAGCTCACAACGACAGACGTTCGAAAACGTCTTTCTCATACATAAGACCGCCCGCCACCCACGAATGGGCTAACAAGCGACGGCGTAAAATTACGAAAAAAAATGGAACTGACAAAGAAATTCTTCAAAAAAAATTGTTCTTTCCCCTTTTCAGTTGATTGGCCCTTTTTCCCACTCCACCCGTCTTAAAAAGCGCAATTATCCGCTTATCCGCAAACTCCGCTGATTGCCAGGTGGTTAGCGCGAAATTATCCGACAATTATCCGACAATTATCCGTCATAATCCGGGTTTTATCCGTTATTTCCAAGGTTTTATCCGTTATTTCCAGGGTTTTATCGGCGTTCGAGTGCACAGCAGGACGGCTCCGCTGCGCAGTCCGACGGCCGCGGACAAAAGTCCGCAAGCGTCGGACTGTTGCTAAATGGCCGTTACGTTTCAGCGACGAAGAAGGTAAAAATGACGGATAATTGACGGATAAATGGCGGATAATTTCACGCTAACCATCTGATACTCAATAGAGTTTGCGGATAAGCGGATAATTGCGTTTTTTAAGACGGGGACGAAAGCCATTCAAGGGGCGTTCACCATACAATTTGTAGCTAATCATGAGCCGCATCTTCCAAGGAGATGCGGCTCAATAACTGCTTACTTTTTACTCTTAGGCAGCTGTTCAAGTAGCCCTTTGGTTTGCTGAAGCATCTGCGGACATTTCCCCCTGCGCCAAATAAGTCAGTGCCCACGCGTTTCTATAAGTACTACACCTTATTATATTATAATAATAGGCGGGAAATATGCACTGACGAGCAAATTTCCCGCTAATTTTTTTGGACGTTTCGGATATTTGTCGTATCTTTGCAGCGGAGTTTGTTTGCACGGGCAGACCGCACACGTTCCACAAGGACATAGTGATGCCGGAATGGTGGCGACTCCAAGACATCGCGGGCAATGCCATTCGCGCTCCATCGCCGGCAACGGCAGCAGGGCACGGTGGCAACGAAAATACCAAGGCATTTCGCCTTTTATCTTGTGTATGGAAACTTAGGAACTTTTCAAAGAGACAAGGTAGAGGAGGAGATGACCCTACGCGTCAGCGTAGGTCTGTCACTTTCCCAAACCCTTTCTCTTAAGGTTTCCTAAGACCACCATACAGAGGGTGAGAAGAATGGTGTATAGTCCTACGTTTTTCTTTTTCTATAAAGATTTCCGTCAGCATTGTTGTACTCCTTTCGCCCTTTCAAGGTGAAGCCGATTACGGCCTTGAAAAGACTGTATAACGATTACTTATATTATAAAAAAAACTATTATGAAAACAAAACAATTACTAACGAAAATGCTACTCGTGGCAGTAGGAATGCTGGCGGGGAGTAATGCGGCGTGGGGAGATGCCGTTGTTGTGCCCACTCCCGTGTATTTCAACGACTTCTCATTTGCCGTCAGCGGACAAGACAATATTTCAATTGTAGGCAGCGGCTCTTTCGTCAAAGATGAAGATGCTCATTTTGGGAAAGTATTCCAAAATGTAGGAGGGGCTGAACGCACTAATTACCTTCTCTTGCCTAACAATGTACTGTCTTATTCTTCTAAAACCAAAGAACTGTCTATCGGCTTTTGGGTAAATTGTCTCACTACTGCAACAGATTACTATTGGGCACCAATGTTCACAGCCTACGCTGCTGCACCAACAGACGATGGCGACGGAACCAAGAGCAACACTCAACCTATGCTTTGGTGTGGAGCGCCCAAGTTACTCCAATATAATATAAGCGATGGCGGATGGTGTGACTTTGTGGGAGCTCAAAATGACAACGGATCCAATGCAGAAGGCTCCCAATGGCTTGATGACCACAATTGGCATTACTATACCGCAGTATTTACCACAACCTCGGCAAAAGTCTATATCGATGGTACACTGGCCAACTCCTGGACACTTGACAATACAACAGATGGCCAGAAAATGGAAAAACTTTTCACCGAAGGTTCTGTCTACACCTATATCTGCCTTGGTGGAAATCAGCGTTGGGCGGCAACAGGCACCTTTGACTATGATGCCGCGTTCAAATTCGATGACATCGCCATTTACAACAAAGCCCTTTCACCAGAGCAGATTAACCAGATTCGCACTAATAAGACGAGAAACGCTACTGGAACACAAGTAGGAAACTATGACAGCAGTACGGACTATCTGGAAGATTTAACACCAAAGGTTGTATTGAAGCCTGGCGACAGTTATCATTACAATTTCGTAAACTATAACAACGGCGGTTATTATACGGATGTCGCCGTATTGCGCATTAACACCTGGAACAACTGGATTCTTCCTGTTTATGACGCTGACGACAACAATGTGATAGCTGTTCGTTCGGACAATTGGGAGGATAAAGCTAGTAATAATACAGGCTGTACTTCCAATTTCAGCTGGACAGACTTCTCGGGCAACACGAATGGCGCCACCGTTGATATGACCGTTACGTTTACTGCAGACAAAAAGTTTAATATGTCCAGCACCATCACAACTGTTGACGGTTCTAAATGGAATTACTCATACACAAACGATTATACCGGGTCTACCATTGATCTGACAGGCAAAGACGATATCAAGGTCGCCTTGTCCGTCAGTCGCTCTTGGCTCGACGTCATTTCTGAAGGTCAGGCAGCCGTGGGAACCACTGTCACCTCCGCCGGTTGGGCAACGCTCTACACGCCATACGCTCTTGACTTCTCTGGTGTGACGGGTTTGACGGCTTACACCGCTTCTGTCTCAGAGAACACCGTGACGCTGACTGAGGTGACCAATGTTCCAGCCAATACCGGCGTGGTGCTGAAGGGAGCAGAGAACACCTACAGCATCCCCGTGATTGCAAGCTCGTCGACGGAAAAGGGTGCTCTTGAGGGATCAGCCACAGAGGCTACTGCATACAACGCCAAGGACGGCTACACCCTCTATATCCTGACGAAGGACGGTGAGAAAGCGGAGTTCAACCCCGTTACCAGCGGCGAGATTGCTGCCGGTAAGGCTTATCTGCCAGTGGCAGCTGGTGGCAGCAGCCGCTCGCTGAGCATTGTGTTCAGCGACGCTACGGGCATCTCATCAATGCAGCATGAATGCACTCTGCAGAATGAGGTGTACAACCTGCAGGGTCAGCGCGTGAAGGCAGCGACGAAGGGCTTGTACATCGTGAACGGCAAGAAGACAGTAATAAGGTAAAAGTGAATAGTGAAAAGTGAATAATTTGCTTCCGCCTTATGGAATTTAATTTATTTCTAAAAAAAGACGAATTATGAAAAAGACATATCAGAATCCGACAACACACGTTGTCAAGCTACAGATGGTAAGTATGATAGCCTCATCGGGCTTCAGCAGTACCCTCGGCACAACGGAGAAGAATGGCAGTGCCGCCCTTAGCCGCGAGGACGAGAACTACCTCTGGGACGAATAAACATCCTACAACCCACCGCCCTTCCCCCTCCCTTCAATGGGAGGGGTGGGGTAGAGGGGTGTAATCAAGAATAAGTTCCGATACAAGAACAATTTTTAAAATTAGTTTTTTTATACATTTCATGCCACGGTGAGACCGTGAGGTTTGTGTGTGGCTGATTATTAGTAAATTTGTTATTATTGTTCGGCAGTGCCTCCGTGAGGAATCGCTGCCGTTATTTGATGAGTACGGCCTTGCCGCCTTTAAGATATACACCATGTGACGGGTGGCTGACCCGCGTGCCGCTCAGGGTATGGTAATTGTTGTCGGGTGTCGGGCTGATGACAGCTCTGACGCCAGTTACTAATTGCAGGTATTGGCTGACGTCCTCAACAAACTGTATGTCGAGGATGTCGCTCGTGCCCGTTGTGGAGGTCAGACCGAAAATGGTCTGGCCCATACACACCGAGGGACGGTCGCCGCTGAAGTTGTCGTAGAGGTTGCTCTTCGTCAAGTCCCAGGCGATAATCTGCTGTTTCTGGCCGTCGATGGTCACCTCGCTAACGGTGGTGGGAGCCACCTGCGAACCTTTGTTCGTGCCGTTGAGCCACCAGAGGTAGCTGGCGCCGGTAGTGGTACTCAGATTGGTGCCGCGAACGACGAGATACTTCTGCGCCCTGGCAATAGTATAGTCAAGATTGGCGTAGTTCAGCGTCAGCGCCACGTTGTTGGCGCCCGTTCCGGCGTTGACGTGGATGATGTTCAGCTCCGTGTCGTAGGTGATGTTCGAGGCACTGACGCGCCCCGCGTCGCCGGTGGTCCACTGGTTGCAGACGAACTTGTAGCGGTCGGGGTTCTCCTCGTAGCCGCTCATCAGACGCATGTAGTAGAGGCCGGGAATGAGCGTTGACGACGAGGCTGTCAGGCGCACGACGAACTTCTCCTTGGCGTTGCCGTCGTTGTCGACAGCCAATGCGGCGGGGATGGCGTACTCCACGTTATAAAAACCATTCTCAGCGTCCTTCACCGACGAGGCCACGGTGATGTCGGCAATCTTCGTGCCGTCGACAGAGAGCGTGCCCTTGCGGCCATTGTCGGCTGTGGTGAAGCGGAGCATGACGGCGAGGCTGTCCTTTACACCTTTTTTATTATAGAGCGTGTACTGGATGTAGCCATTGGCACGAGCGTCGCGGTAGGCTTCGCCATTGTAATTGCCAGTCGTCGACTCGCTGGAGTACTTCACATCGTGGCCGGCCTCGCTCTGCTGTTCGCCGGGAGCCACGAAGTCGAGCGTGCGCTCGGCCAGTGCGGCGGCGGCATTCTCGTCGGCTGCCATCGAACTGTTCTTGAAGTTCTCTTCAGTTTGCTGATACCAGTAGCAGGCGTAGCGGGCATGGTGAATCTTGTAGAAGGGTACAAGCGTCAGCGTATTCCATTTGTAGCTTTCGACGCCGGGTCGGCTGACGTCAATGGTGAACGTTAGCTCAGGGGTGCGCAGGCGTTCGATGCGGTTCAGCACGTCACTGCGGTTGCCGATGAGCATCGGAGCCGTCGTCAGCTTCTTCGACGAGGCCATTGAGCCGGGGGCATGGTCCATACGACCGGCACCGGCATATTCGTTCTGCAGCTTCTCGACGGGGGAACCGTCGAGCACAGTCTGGGCAGCCAAGAGGATGGGACCATACTTGAAGGCGATATAGTCGGTGTAGTTGGGGCACGTCTCGTAACGCAGCTCCATGGGCAGACTGACCTCAATCTTGTCGCCCTCAGCCCAGGTGCGGCTGACGGTGGCATAGCTGGCAGTGCCCCGTTTGACGGTGATGTCAATGGGGGAACCGTTGACAGCAATAGCAAAGCCCTCGCCGACCCAAGCCGGGTGGCGGATGGCTATGGCGTAGTGGCCGGCCTTGCCGATGGTCAGCGTGGTTGACGCGGCGTCGGGGAAGGCTGTCTCCTGGGTGACGACGAAGTCGTCGCTCACGAGCGAAGAGGGGGTGAAGAGGTTGACGAAGAGCGTCTCCTTACCGTCGTGGCTGTAGATGAAGTGGCCGTACTTGGAGTGGTTCTCCATGCCCGTGCCCACGCAGCACCACATACCCTGGTTCACCTGTGAGTAGATGCGGTAGCCCTGTGGGCGCAGGGTGGTGAAGTAGACGTAGCCGCCGGTCTCTGGGTCCTGGGTCGAGAGAATATGGTTCCACGTGGCCTGCTCGTAGAAGTCGGCATACTGGGCATCACCGGTACGGTCGGCCAGCATCTCGCTGAGCTTCAGCATGTTGTTCGTGTTGCACGACTCGGGGCCGTCGAGCTGGTCGATGTAGCGGTTGCTGTTGCTCTTCGACAGGAAGTGCTCGCCAACAGAGTTGCCGCCGATGCAGACGGTGCGGTTCTTGGCCACGTCGGTCCAGAAGTTCTCGGCGGCCTTGCGGTAGGTCGTTGCCGTCTGGTCAAGCTCGTAGATGCGCTCGAAGCCGATGTACTTTGGCACCTGCGTGTTGGCGTGCTTGCCGTCGAGGAACGTGGGATTGAGCGTCTGCATGTTGTTAATCATGTCCTTGTGCGAGTATTTCTTGGCCGCCGTCAGGTACTTCTGGTCGCCGAAGAGCTGGTAGGCGTCGAGTAGCGTCTCGTTCATGCCACCATGCTCACAGCCGAGGAAGCCTTGGAAGTCACTCTCCGACACCTTCGCCACGAGATTGACGCTCCAGTCGGCCAGTTTGTGGAACAACTCCTTGGCCACGTCGCTATGGGCGTAGACGTAGGCATCGCGCAGACCGGCCAGCACCTTGTGCTGACAGTAGAAGGGCACCCAGCCCCAGTTGCCCTGAATCTTCGACAGGTCGCCCTTGTAGAGTGCCTTCCACGAGTCGTTGATGGGCTGGCCGCCGATGAAGCCGTAGAGGCCCTCGGTGTTCTGGTCGTACTGGTCCTGACAGTCTTTCAGCACCTGCAGCATGTAGTCGAGGCGCTCCTTCAGCTTCGCGCGCTGCGCCTCGTCGTGGGAGGCCGCCCATGCCAGGGCCAGCGCCGTCACATAGTGGCCGCCGACGTGTCCGCTCAGGTCGAAGCCCGCTTCACCGCCCCAATTGGGGAAGTTGGGGTGTTTGGTCGTCCAACGGTAGTAGACACTCTGGCTGTCGTTGGTGTCAGCCAAGCCCGACTGGCGCACAAAGGGCGTCAGCAAGCGGTCGACGTCGTACTTCATCAGCAGCTCGATGTTCTTGTCCATAGCCGTCTTCATCGGGCCGTCTGTCAGTGTCACCTCCTGAAGGTCGAAGTGCTTCGGGTAGAGCAGGCTCTGCGCCTGTACTCCCAAAGCACTTATTGACAACAGAGTGACGATGGTCAGTTTCTTCATCGTCATAATTGTTTAGTGGTTTTTATTTCTTCACCTTATAAATACGGAAGGTCATGGCGGGCACGTCGTCGAGAATCTGGGTACACTTCTTGCCGGCGTCGAGCTTCAGGTTGCCGGTCTTCGGCGTAATCTTCTCGGGCTGGTCGAGCGTGTTCTCGTCGTCCATCGAACCGCTGTGGTTCAGGGTGATGGTCTCTGCCGTGCGCTCGCCCTTCAGACCCTGCAACAGGATGGTGACGGGCTGCGACTGCTTCGACGTGTTCACCACCTTGACAATGATTTCGCCTGTCGTCTTGTCGAAGACCGAGGAAGCAAAGAGACCGTCCTGCCCCTGCTGTCCGGCTACGGGCTTGCCAGCCATCGTCAGCGACAGCACGTTGGTTCCCTTGTTCATAGCGTAGAGCTGCTGGACGTAGTAGCTCACGGACTTGAACGAGCGGAGGTTGTCATACCAGATGGCATCGGGGCGCCACTGCCAGCCCTCGACATGGGCGAAGAGCGGGGCGTAGGTGGCCATGTGGACGAGGTCGGCATTGCGCTCAATGCCCGTCATGTGGGCAGCCTCGTAGAGCGACGTCTCAAAGTGGTTCCACTTCTTGCCTTTGCCGTGGCAGGCGTATTCGCCAGCAAACACGCGGGGACCCTTGCGGTCGTAAACGTCGTAGCGCAGACCGTGGCTCAGGAACCACGCCTCGTTGCGGTAGTAATGCTCGTCGTAGAGGTCGACCTTCAGCTCCTTCATGCGGGGCTGCAGCAGGTCGAAGTCCCAGCCCTCGGAGTTGGGGCCTGTGGTGCCGATGAGCTTCAGTTTCGGATATTTAGCGCGCAGGGCAGCATTGAACTTCTTCAGACGTTCGGTGAAGACGGGACCGTAGCCGCCGTGCTTCTCGTCGTAGTCCCACTGCTCGTTGCCGACACCGAGGAATTTCAGGTTGAAAGGTTCGGGATGGCCCATGTCGGCACGCACCTTACCCCACTTCGTCGACGGGTCGCCATTGGCAAACTCCACGAGGTCGAGGGCGTCCTGAATATAGTCATCAAGCTGGTCGAGGGGTACGTGGACGCCGGGCTTCGTCGGGTCCGGGTTCTGGAACTGGCAGCTGAGACCGCACGAGATGACGGGCAGGGGCTCGCAGCCGAAGTCCTCGCAGAGCTGGAAGAACTCGAAGAAACCGAGACCGTACGACTGGTAGTAGTCAGGGAAGTAGCGGCTGGTGAAGGTGTAGTGCCAGCGGTTCTCGTTCAGCGGACGGTTCTCAACGGGACCGACACTGTTCTTCCAGTTGTAACGGGTCTCAAGGTCGGTGCCCTCGACGATGCAACCGCCGGGGAAGCGGAACACGCCGGGGTGCATATCGTTCAGAGCCTGTGCCAGGTCCTGACGCATACCGTTCTCGCGGCCTTTCCACGTCTTGACGGGGAAGAGCGAGACGTGCTCCACGTCGGTGGTAGCCTTTGAGTCGCCCCACACACGGAGATGGGCCTTGGCAAAGGTGCGCTTAGGCTTGATGATGGCTGTGTATTTCTTCCAGTCCTTGCCGCTGACGTCCACGCTGGCATTGCCCAACTTCTGGTCGTCGCCCATCGTGGCGTTGTCTACGATGTCTATCCACAGTTTGGCACTGCCACCGTCGGGGACGCGTGCCCAGACGGAGAAACGGTACTCCTCGCCGCCTTTCACGCCCATGCCGAAGAATCCGCGGTTCTCAATCATGGTGTGCTTGTCGCTGTGACCCGACGGAGCCAGACGTACGTAGTGAGGATTGCGCTCAAAGGGACCGTCGTCCTTCAACGTCACCTTGCCGGAGATGTCCCAGCCGGCAAAGGCGTTGGGAAACTCGAACGAACGGTTCATCACTAACTCAGCATACAGGCCGCCGTCGGCAGCGTAGTTGATGTCCTCGAAGAAGATGCCGTACATGGTTGACTGCACGGGAGCACCCGGCTTAGCAGCTTTCACGTCGAAGACGTGCGACTGTGCCTGAGCCGACAATGCTGTTGTCATGGCTACGGCGCAAAAAATGTGTTTTAGTGTCATATAATTATTAGTTGTTATTGAGTTAATAGTTCTTGTGGTGCAAAATTAGTTAAAAAATTGATAAAAAACAAGGTTTTTCCGAAATTTTATTGTAATTTTGTGTCAGATTATTGAAATAACTTTATTTTTCGGACTTAAAATCTTTCAGACAATGAAAACAATATTAGTAGCAGAAGACAATGACAGCAACTACATCCTTATGACTTATATCCTTAAGCGTAGTTATCAGTTCTTGCGAGCCAAGAACGGTCAGGAAGCTGTCGATATGGTTGAGAACGGCGGTATAGATCTGGTTCTGATGGACATCAAAATGCCCGTTATGGACGGTTTGGAGGCTACAGGCAAGATCAAGGCTGCTCATCCGGACCTTCCCGTGGTAGCGCTGACAGCCAACGCCTTTGAGAGCGACCGTCAGCAGGCTATAGAGGCCGGTTGTGATAATTTTCTGACGAAGCCTATCAGCAGTGATAAATGTCTGACGACTATTGCATCACTGATTGGACAGTAATACATGATATCTGATTTCCTATTAATCATTTTAGGTGTGGTGATGGTGCTGTGGGGAGCCGACCGCTTGACGGAAGGAGCCTCGGCATTGGCACGACGTATGCGTGTGCCTGAAATTGTAATAGGACTGACGATTGTAGCCGCCGGTACGTCAGCACCAGAACTCTTCGTCAGTATGGTGTCGGCCCTGAAGGACACACCCGATATGGCTGTTGGCAATGTGGTTGGCAGTAACATTTTTAATACGTTGCTGATAGTAGGCTGTGCGGCGATGGTGGCGCCGATGGTGATAGCCCCGTCGACGGTGAAGAAGGATATGCCTTTCGCGGTGGGAGCTTCTATGCTGCTCTTGGCTGTCATCCTGGTAGGAAGCGACGTCAGCCGCTTTGACGGCCTTGTGTTGCTGGCGTTCTTTGCTGTTTTTATGGTCTACACATTCCGAGTGGCTTTCCAGAAGGACGACAGTGAGGAAGCCTCGGCTGTTGCTCCTGTCAATGTATGGAAAAACATTCTCTTTGTCGTAGCGGGCTTGGGGGGCCTTATCATCGGCAGTAACCTCTTTGTTGACTCAGCCTCTGACGTGGCGCGAGAGTTGGACATCAGCGAGGGCGTCATCGGCCTGACCATCGTGGCTGGCGGTACGTCGCTGCCTGAGTTGGCGACGAGCGTCGTCGCTGCCCGCAAGGGACAGTCGGCCATTGCCATCGGCAACGTCATCGGCTCCAACGTATTTAATATTCTGCTCATCCTGGGTCTGACGGCTACCGTCAGTCCGATGGCGGTACAGGGCATCACGGTGGTCGACCTCTCGGTGATGCTTGTTGGTATCTTGATGGTATGGGCTTTCTCCTATACCAAGTATACCGTCGCCCGATGGGAAGGAGCGGTCCTGACGTTAGCTTTTATGGCCTATATGGGCTGGCTCTTCTATAATTTGTGATAGAGCAATAAGAGGCAACAGACATGCGTAAACTGCTGCTGACACTGAAAATCCTTGGCGCTATTGTCGCTTTGCTGATAGTGCTGTTGGTGGGAGCCACGTTCCTGCTGAACAGCAGCTCGTTTCAGAACAAGGTGATGAAGCGGGCCGTGGAAATGCTGTCGGAGCGGTTAGGAACGCGAGTCACCGTCGATAGCGTCCACATCAGTCTGATGAACCAGGTGGTGGAACTCTATGGCGTCGACGTCGAAGACCAGCAGCAGCGTAAGATGTTGCAGGTGGAGCAGTTGGCGGCAGGCATCCGTCTGATGGCGCTGCGCCACGACGAGGTGGACATCACCAAGGTGTCGCTCAAGGGTTGCCGGGCGCTCGTCGTCAAGGCCGATACCGACTCTGTGGCCAACTTCCAGTTCGTCATCGACAGCCTGAGCCGCAAGACGAAGGAGCAACAACCGGATTCCGCCGAGACGAAGTCGAAGAAGAAACTGAAAATCGACGTCAACAATGTGGCGGTCGACGACATCAACCTGCAGTACAACGACAGCCGCTACCACTTGGGCTGGTTAGGCTACCACCATCAGTCGGGCGATACGCATACCGTCGAGGTGAGGGACGTGACGACGGCGTGGAAGTCGAAGAACAAGAAGGGTATTACCATCGACCATGCTGCCAGCGTCGGCGCGTTGCTCTACGTCGACAAGAACGGACGCCGCCAGCTGAACGTCGAGAACCTGCGCTATAAGACGGATAACCACCGGCCGCGAAAGAATCACAACAAACCCAAGCGCGGCGCCTTCGACGTGGGACACTTCGACGTCTGC
The DNA here is from genome assembly GCA_900321965.1 of uncultured Prevotellaceae bacterium. Taxonomy (GTDB): domain Bacteria; phylum Bacteroidota; class Bacteroidia; order Bacteroidales; family Bacteroidaceae; genus Prevotella. The sequence goes on along the minus strand of ONYA01000030.1, from coordinate 4,961 downwards.
CTGCAGTTGCAGGCGATGGTCAGCTACCTGAGCCTCGACAGCGTCGCGGCCACCGTCAGGGGCAGCGCCACCGATGCCGCCATGGGAATCGACCTGAAGCAGCTCAACATGAAAGTGGCTGCCAACAAGCGCGAGGCTCATCTCAGCAACGTCACCATCCAGCAGGGCCAGACCACCCTGAAGTTTGCCGATGGTATCATGACCTTTGCCAACAAGAAGGAAGGACGCTCACTGGCCTATCGGACGTCACCCATCAGCGGCCATGTCGTGTTGAAGGACATCTCCAAAACTTTCGCCCCCGTGCTGAGCAAGTTCCAAATGCCTCTGCAACTCGTAGCCACCCTCAACGGCACCGACCAGGGCATGACGTTCACAGGCGTCAGGGTGAACACGCCTGAGAAACAGCTGCGCATCAGGGCCGACGGCAACATCAAGAACCTGAAGGACAGCCGCCAGTTAGTTGTTCACTTCAACGTTAGCGAGATGTTTGCCAAAGGTGGCATCAAGGAGAAGGTTATCAGCCAGTTCCCCGTCAAGCGGCTGATGATGAAGCAGCTTCACGCCTTAGGCGACATACACTATACAGGACAGTTCGACGTCGTCTGGCGCAAGGAGATGTTCCGCGGACGGCTGACCACCAATGTGGGCAACCTCGACTTCAACTTCACCATCGACGAGAACCAGAAGTATGTCTTCGGCAATGCCAGCTCGCCAGCCATCAACGTCGACAAGACCTTCAACCTGCCCGACATCGGCGTTGCCGCCTGCAACGCCAACTTCAAGATAGACATCTCCAAACCCCGTACAGCCAAGATGCGACAGCTGAAGGGCGGCCATCTGCCCATCGGCCACGTCGACATACAGGTTGAGGAGGTGATCTACAAGAAGCTCAAGGTGCGTAACGTCGCCCTCGACGTGGAGAGCGACGGTGCCGTAGCCACAGGAAGCATGCATACGCGTGGCCGCCACATGGACCTCATGTGCAACTTCTCGTTCACCAACACCGACGATCTGAAGAAGATGAAGATCACCAAGCCCGGCCTCAAGCTCCACCGCCTCTCTGACGAAGACCGCCAGAAGAAGGCCGAGGAGAAGGAGAGAAAGAAACTTGAGAAGCAACTGAAAAAGGAGCAAAAGAAAGAACAGAAGAAGGCCAAGCAGGAGCAGGAAGAAAAGGAAGGGAAAAAGAAACGTGGTCTCCTGAAGAAAATCTTCGGGTAAACGACAAGACGTACATTTCTCCCCTTAATCATTTACTCTCCGAAGATTTCCTGCAGACGACTTTGCAACTCTTTGCCGCGAAGGGCGCGATCAGTAATCTTTCCCTGCGGGTCGATTAGGATGTTGTCGGGAATGCCGTCAATCTTATAGATGGATGCAGCGGCACACTGCCAGCCCTTTAGGTCGGAAATTTGCAGCCAAGGCAACTTCAACTGTTCGACACCTTTCACCCAAGCCTCTTTCTTATTGTCGAACGAGACGCCGACCACCTCGAAACCCTTGGCGTGGTATTTGTTGTAGGCGTCCAACACGTTAGGCATTTCCGCACGGCAGGGGCCACACCACGAAGCCCAGAAATCTACGAGCACCCACTTGCCCGTGCCTGTCAGTTCGCTGACCTTGTGCATCTTACCGTCGGGGGCAGCCATTTCCAAGTCAGTAAACTTCTGACCGATGAAGGCCGTCTTTTCGGCAGGAGCCATCGTGAAGGCCACAATCTCTCGCGCTTGTTTCAGCGCAGGATGGTTGGCAAAGGCCACCTTCTCAGCTACCAGCTTGTCGTAAGCCCTCAGTCCGTTCTCGTAGAAGTACTCTTCGGCAAAGGCCACGGGAATCAGGGTGTTACGCTCATCGACGAAAATCTTGTTGACAAAGGCTGTCTCGTCGTCGAATATTTTCTTCACCTCATTATTCAGCTCCTCTTCATGGGCCTCTTTCTCGGCATCCGTCATTCCAGCGAGCTTTGCCCTGAAGCGTGCCAACGGCTCGTTCATCTGTCGGTCGTAGGCATTCAGCTTCTCGTTCAGCGCAGAGCCCTTCAGCGTGCTGTCGTTCAGATTGATGGTGATGGGCGTACCGTCGTTGAAGAAAGGTGTCTGCCAATCAGCATTCTTCTTCAGTCTCACTGTCAGCAGGGCGTCCTTATCTACAGCCCCTGCGAACGCAAACTTACCCTCGGCCACAGTCGTACTGTCGATGAGGACCATGTTGTTCTGGTTTGTCAGATACACCACACTACCATTGTCACTACTAATTCCGCTGACGGAATACTTCGTCTGTTGTGCCATTCCTGGCATCACCGCAGCCACCATCGCTGCTATTGATAAAAATTTCTTCATAATCATATTCTATTTTTGGTTGCAAAGATAGCGATTATTTTTCACTGACACTTCATTTACAACGAAAAACTTTCTCATCAAGCTTATTTGCCGACAAGACATACATTTTTCACTGATTTCTTTGCAACTTTGAAAAATAATGCCTATCTTTGCGGTAGAATCATTGAAACGAAAGCCTGACATTCAGCGACAATACCACCCCAGGGGGGGTGATATTGGTGACTTCATCCGCCGTCACCCACATCCTCAATACAACAAGTATCTTGATCCCCGTAAGTTCAGCCGTTTCACCATTGATAGCGGCAACGTCGTTTGGGGAAAGAACTGGGACCTGATATTCCCTATTGAGCAATTGTATGCAGGTACAATTGTTTAAGGAAAAAGAATCATTGTCTAACCAAACCGTACTGCGTATGATATAAACGACAAGACATAAAGACATACATAAGATAAGAAGCGTCCGTTTGAATCTTATTTCTCCAAATCCTCCGAAGCCCACCGCTTCGGAGATTTTTTGTGTTTTTCTTGTAAGTTTCAGAAATAATGCTTATCTTTGCAGGCGTATGAACAAATCAGAATGATGAAGGAAGAAAAGTTCAAATATCAGAAACAGATTGATATGTTGCTGGCTTTAGGCTGTCAACTGCCGGAACTTTTTGCTCCCAATGATATGAATGCCTGTCGCTTTGCATTCTTGGGAGCAGATTACCAGAATCACATCCCACAATACTTGAGCAATCCGAAACGGATGCTTCAGGACATTAACAATGGAAAAGGTAACACCTCATTGCTTGCGCTCTCATGCTTTTCCACAACAGAAAAGGCCGAGTTGTTTTATCTCAATCTTCGTAAAGCATTCAAGAATATTGCAAGTACTATTGGCGACTCATTGTCAGAAGGGAAATTATCCAATGAAGATGGTCGGAAAACGAAGACGGCTTCTAACGGTCACTTCGATTTCTACGAATACGAAGCTTGCGACATGAACAAAACGTTTCAAATAACCAAGAGCTTAATTGAGAAAGAAGATGAGAAAGATTGAAGGTTACGACATACAATATGATTTCAGCGGTTTCAGGAAGATGGCCGATCTTATAACTTTCGACGGCCCACTCCTGTCGCATTATGTCAGTCCAAAGGGCGACGACTATCTGTTCTATTGGGTAGACCGTGACAGTCAGAACAACCGCTGGCTGGTACTCCGTGTCAGTCTGGCCAGTCTTCAGAAATATATAGGTAAGAAGATTACACTTCTCGAACTCATTGAAACCCCCAACGACGGTTATCTTTACTCTGTTGATGTTGACAACGACATTCACTATCATAACATCAAGCTCGTACAGCCATCAGCAATCCCAGAGGACTATCTGCCTGAAGCAGACTCCTACTACGAGTTTGAGCCTGTTCCTGCGGAGGATGCACGTGAACTGATGACCTACGAGTTAACCATTCCTTACAACGAACGTACTCGCTTTGAAGAGATTCTCCATAAGATAGGTTTCCCTGTCTCGGCCTTAAAAAAGGTTGTCACTCAGGCTGCCATCTTCTAACACAGATCATTCATCGTCTAACCAAACCGTACTGCATATGATATAAACGACAAGACATATTGGCGATACCTCAAGAACGTAGACGAAGTAAGTTGAGTAATTGTGTGTCTTTCCAAGCTAAGAAAATAATCGTTCATTATAAAGTAAAGCTATGAAAAAAAACTTTTTATTATCGCTATTGGCAATGCTGTTGCCAATCTCCGTTCTTGCCGACGTGTGGCAAGATCCAGCAACGAAAGTCAACTATGAGTATACGGTGGGTGGTAGTACGGCTAAGGTAATGGCTGGTGCTACTACGACTGCTGGCTCTCCTGATGCAACAGGCAGTATAGACATTCTTTCAAAAATCACTGTTGATGGTCATGAGTATGCAGTAACTAATATTGCTTCATATGCTTTTTACGGCAACGAGGCGATTACAAGCGTCAGCGTTCCGAGGGGCATTACCTATATAGGGCGAAGTGCCTTCTGTAAATGTAAGAATCTGGTTCAAGCCACGCTTTCTGCCAGTGTGGACTCCATTGACATGTCTGCCTTCTCGAATTGTGAGAGTCTGTCCAGTGTCGTTTTCCCACAGAAAATGTCTTTTATAGGCAGCTGGGCATTCAATGGCTGTTCTTCCTTGAATAATGTGACACTGCCCTCTACCTTGGAATATATCTCCAGTGATGCCTTTGGTAACACCCCATGGTACGATACTCGTTACGCTGCTGCAGCTGATGGGCTGTTCTATATTGACAACATCCTATTTGGAGTAAAGGGCCAATATCCTACAGGCACCGTTACCATAAAAGAAGGCACAAAAGTTATCGCAAGCGCTTCGTTGAGGCAATGCGTGGATATCACAGCTGTGAATTTTCCTTCGAGTCTGAAGAGTATCGGTGGATCGGCATTTGGCTATTGTAATATCACCAGTATAGAAATCCCGGCGGGTGTCACCTACATTGGTAATTCTGCATTTAACAGTACCGTGACTAGTAGTCTGTAAAGTCTAAAAGTTGACTAAAGGGTACAAGTGTTTTAGTTTAACCCTTGCCTCTTCATTCGTAAACTGCCAGTCTACTCCCTTCTG
>ONYA01000028.1 GCA_900321965.1 uncultured Prevotellaceae bacterium | reverse complement strand
TTGGAGCCGGAATCCGCCAGCTCTCAAGACTGACAGGTGTTTCTTTTGGAGTCATTCAGAAACTTCAAAAATGATCAGGAGAACCGACCCCATGATTCCGTAACGGGGAGCCCCCTTGTGATAAAATTGGATATACTATGGACAAAGAAAACAAATTGATACTGTATAAGGATGATGAAGGCAAGGTGAGTGTGAACACGCGCTTTGCTGACGAAGATGTGTGGCTGACGCGAGAGAATCTTGCTGAAATATACGCCACAACACCTCAAAATATTAGTCTTCATGTCGGCAATATCTATCAAGACGGTGAATTGATTGAAGAGGCAACTCGAAAGAAATTCTTTCTAGTTCGTCAAGAGGGTAAACGCAAGGTACAGCGTGAGATTGATCATTACAATCTTGATATGATTATTGCCTTAGGTTATCGCGTTCAGTCTCCTATTGCCGTGCGCTTCCGTCGTTGGGCTACCCAACGCTTGCACGAGTATATACAGAAGGGTTTTACGATGGACGATGAACGGCTGAAGCAGGGCGGGAATCGGTATTTCCGTGAACTGCTGCAGCGCATTCGTGATATCCGTAGTAGCGAACGGAACTTCTATCAGCAGGTGACGGACATCTATGCCACAGCGACGGACTATGACCCACGGGCAAAAATGACGAAGCTGTTCTTTGCAACGGTGCAGAATAAGATGCACTACGCTGTGCATGAGCATACGGCAGCCGAACTGATTTACGAGCGGGTGGATAATGAGAAACCGTTTGTGGGCATGACCAACTTCAAGGGGAACTACGTGACGCGCGACGATGTGAAGATAGCGAAGAACTACTTGACGGAATTGGAATTGCAGCGTCTGAACCTGCTGACCTCGCAATTCTTGGACTATGCGGAATTCCAGGCGTTGGAGCAGAACCCCATGACGATGGCAGACTGGATTGCGGCCTTGGATGACCAGATACTGCGTTTGCGTAAAAACATCCTTGAGGGTGCAGGCACTGTCTCGCATCAGGAAGCCATCGAAAAGGCTGAACGGGAGTTTGAGATATACCGTGAACGAGAGATGCGCCTTTTAGAGAGCGATTTCGACAAAGTCATTAAACGACTGAAGGAGAATGCGGATGATGCTATTTCCGGAGATTCTTGAAGACAATGACGAATAGGGTCACGGCGTTCCTCTTATATAGAGCAAACGGAATTACCTAATTCGTTCTTGCGTCCTTTCAGTAGCAAGCGCTTCGCGATGACGGAAATACTCAAATAAATTTGGTAATTCGCTCACTTATTCGTACCTTTGCATCAGAAAACCAATAAATACCGTATTGAGATGGAAGTTAAGACTATCGGATTGGCCAGCGACCACGCCGGCTACGCATTGAAACAGTTTGTGAAGAAGTATCTCGAAGAGAAGGGATACGAGTATAAGGACTATGGCACATACACGGAGGACTCGTGCGACTACTCTGACTTCGGCCACGCTCTGGCCCGCGGCATCGAGGCTGGCGAGGTGTTCCCCGGCATTGCTATCTGCGGCTCGGGCGAAGGCATCAACATGACGCTGAACAAGCACCAGTCGATTCGTGCCGGTCTGTGCTGGATTCCCGAGATTGCCCACCTCATCCGCCAGCACAACAATGCTAACGTGCTGGTGATGCCCGGACGGTTTATCGACGAGGATATGGCCCGCAAGATCATGGACGAGTACTTCTCGACGGAGTTTGAGGGCGGACGTCATCAGAAGCGTATCGACAAGATACCCGTATAAATCCCGCTTTGCTCTCGCGCACGTTCATTATTATATTTATATAGCCCCTCTTTTTGGCGAAAACAAACCAAAAGAGGGACTATTTTTTAAATTTTTGAAAAAAAACCGCTGAAAATTTCTATATCTCACTGAAAAACAGTATCTTTGCAGTCCGAAATTGAAAACAGTAAAGATAACAGTCAAAAATTAAAGTATTTTAAAGACATGACAAAGGCAGACATCATCAACAAAATTGCTGACGAGACAGGTATTGCTAAGAAAGATGTAGCAGCAACCGTTGAGGCTTTTATGGAGGAGATTCGTGTGAGCTTAGCCTCAAACAAGGAGAACGTCTATCTTCGTGGCTTTGGCAGTTTCATTGTCAAGCATCGCGCCCAGAAGACGGCTCGTAATATTTCCAAGAACACGACATTGGTTATTGACGCTCACGACTTCCCCGCCTTCAAGCCCGCAAAGAGTTTCATTGGAAAGATGAAGTAATCTCAAAGTAAACATTTCAATATTAAAACATTTAAGAATTATGCCAAACGGAAAGAAAAAGAAGGGCCACAAGATGGCTACTCACAAGCGTAAGAAGAGACTGCGCAAGAATCGTCATAAGAGCAAGTAAGCTCTTACCTGACAGTAAGGAAATGAAGGGAGTGTGGTTGCGTGGGTACGCGCTGCACCCCTTTTTGTTAAAACCCCAAAACACCCCAAGCAACGTTTTTTAAAGACAAATGACAAGCGAGCTAATTATTGATGTGCAACCGAAGGATATTTCCATGGCGCTGCTTGAAGACAAGCAGTTGGTGGAGTATCAGAACGAACGGCGCGAAGCCTCGTTCTCGGTCGGCAACATCTACATTGCGAAAGTCCGCAAGCTTATGCCCGGACTGAACGCCTGCTTTGTCGACGTAGGGTATGAGAAGGATGCCTTTCTTCACTACCTTGACTTGGGCACTCAATTCAGCTCTTTTGAAAAGTATCTGAAACAGGTACAGAGCGACAGAAAGAAGCTTTATCCCATACAGAAGGCTACGAGGCTGCCCGACCTGCCTAAGGATGGCAGCGTGCAGACCACCTTGCAGGTAGGTCAGGAGGTGATGGTACAGGTGGTGAAGGAACCCATCTCTACGAAAGGCCCCCGACTGACGTGCGAACTGAGTTTTGCCGGCCGTTACATCGTGCTGATTCCCTTTGGCGATAAAGTGAATGTTTCTACAAAAATCAAGAAAAGCGAGGAACGCAGCCGACTGAAGCAGCTCATCCAGAGTATCAAACCGAAGAACTTCGGCGTCATCGTCCGTACGGTGGCCGAAGGCAAGCGTGCCGCCGAACTGGATCAGGAAATGAAGATCCTGCTGAAGCGCTGGGAGGACGCCATCACGAAGGTTCAGAAGACTCAGGAGCGCCCGCAACTCATCTATGAGGAGGAGAGCCGGGCCGTTGCCTTGTTGCGCGATTTGTTTAATCCCACCTATGATGGTATCTACATCAACGACGATACCATCTTCCAGCAGGTGAAAGACTACGTGGGGCTGATAGCCCCCGAGCGTCAGGAAATTGTGAAGCAGTATACGGGTACAGTCCCCATCTTCGACAATTTCAACGTCACCAAGCAGCTGAAGTCGGGATTCGGCAAGACCGTCAACTACAAGCGTGGCGCCTATCTCATTATTGAGCATACGGAGGCTATGCACGTCGTCGACGTCAACAGCGGCACTCGCGTGAAGAAGGAAAACGGCCAAGAGGCAAATGCGCTTGAGACGAACTTAGGTGCTGCCGACGAACTGGCACGGCAGTTGCGACTACGCGATATGGGAGGAATCATCGTGGTCGACTTCGTGGACATGAATCTGGCAGAAGACCGTCAGCTGCTCTACGAGCGTATGTGCAAGAACATGCAGAAAGACCGTGCCCGCCATAACATCCTGCCGCTGTCGAAGTTCGGACTGATGCAGATTACGCGTCAGCGCGTGCGTCCGGCTATGGATGTCAATGTAGAAGAAGACTGTCCCACCTGTTTCGGTACTGGAAAAATCCGGTCGTCCATTCTTTTCACCGACCAGTTAGAGAGCAAGATTGACCGCCTAGTCAATAAAATAGGCATCAGCAAGTTCTACTTGCACGTTCATCCCTACGTAGCGGCTTACATCAATCAGGGAGTCATCTCGCTGAAACGCCGCTGGCAGATGAAGTACGGCTTTGGCGTACACGTCATCCCCTCACAGAAACTGGCATTCCTGCAATACGAGTTTTACGATGCCAAACGCCAGTTTATTGACATGAAAGAGGAGATTGAAGCAAAAAAATAAGAGGGAACATCAAAAATGTTCCCTCTTTTCTTGCCTATGTCGATTTTTTTCCGTTTCTTTGCATAGAAATTGGAAAGATAGTCATTTATGATGGGCTCTGTCAAGCTGATTTTCTGGATTTGCCTATTCCTCGTTTTCTATACCTACATCGGGTATGGGCTGTTGCTCTATGTCCTGCTTCTGTTGAAGCGCACATTCGGGCGCAAGCCGCCCGTCCTGACCCTGCCTGCCGACGACCAGCTGCCCGCCGTCACGCTGATGATCTGCGCTTTCAACGAGGAAGAGGTCATCAAGGAGAAGATGGAGAACATACGCCAGATAGACTATCCGCGCGACAAGTTCTGCGTCATGTGGGTGACCGACGGCAGTACCGACCGCTCTAACCAGCTGCTCAGCGCCTACGACGACGTGACGCTCGTCTTCAGTCCTGAACGGCGCGGCAAGGCTGCTGCCATGCAGCACGGACTGCAGGAGAACAAGGCTGAGTTTGTGGTATTTACAGATGCCAATACGATGCTGAATACCAATTCTATACGCGAAATCGTTCGACTGTTTATGGACGAACGTGTAGGCTGCGTGTCGGGCGAAAAACGAGTGGCTGCCCGTGCCGACGGAGAGGTGGCTGCCGAGGGCGAGGGACTCTACTGGCGCTACGAGAGCACGCTGAAGCGCTGGGACAGCGAGCTCTATTCCGCTATGGGTGCTGCCGGCGAACTGTTTGCCGTGCGTATGTCGCATTATCGGGCTGCGCCCAGCAATGCCCTGCTCGACGATTTCATGATTTCAATGCTTATGGTCGAGGACGGCCACCGCATAGCCTACACCTCTGAAGCCTACGCCGTAGAGTATGGCTCTGCCAATATGCACGAAGAGTCGAAGCGCAAACGCCGCATTGCCGCTGGCGGACTGCAGAGCATCTGGTGGCTGCGGTCGCTGATGAACCCGCTGAAATACCCCGTCGCCAGTTTCCTCTTCGTCAGCCACCGCGTGCTGCGCTGGTCGGTGACGCCGTTTGCCATGCTGGCCCTCATTCCGCTGAACGTCGCCCTGATACTCATGGGCTGCGGTACGGTCTACACGGTCATCGGCGTGTTGCAGGCACTCTTCTATGCGGCAGCGGCCATGGGCTGGCTACTTGATAAGCTGGAGCGTAAGAGCAAGCTGCTGTACGTGCCTTATTACTTTATGTTCATGAACGTGAATGTGTTCCGTGGCATCAGCTATCTGACCACTCACCACACCAGTGGAACGTGGGAAAAAGCAAAAAGAGGGTGAAAATATGTAAAATTGTTTGTGGATTAGAAAAAAATATGTAACTTTGCAAGTTGATAAGGAAAAAGGGCGAAATGAATCAAGACGAAAGAGAAATCATAATGCAAAAGTTTGCGGACGCTAACAGAAAACTGTTAATAGCGAACGAAAAACTTGAAGCAGCCAATTTAAAGCTCAAGGAATATGAGGAGAAGGCGGCTAAGGCTGAGAATGCCAGTCGTATGAAGTCTCTCTTCTTGGCTAATATGAGCCATGAGATTCGTACTCCTTTGAATGCTATTGAAGGTTTCTCGCGTGTTATTGCAGAGACCGATTCTCCTGATGAGCGTATGAAATACCTGGAGATTATTGAGAGCAACAATAATCGCCTGATGAGCCTTATCAACGAAATTCTCGATCTTTCACGTGTGGAGTCGGGTGAGATTGTCATTAAAAAAGCACCTGTCAATCTTGAAGCCCTTTGCAACAGTATCAAGCAGCTGTTTAAGTTCCGTTGTCCCGATACGGTAGTGTTGGAATGCGTTAATCCCACAATGCCGATAACGATGAATACTGACGAGAATCGATTGACGCAAATACTCTCCAATCTTATTAGTAATGCCCTAAAACATACGCCGAAAGGACGCATCACATTTGGTTATGAGATTGTGGAGGAAGGTCAGAATATTACTTTCTATGTTTCAGATACGGGTTCCGGTATATCACCAGAATTCATAGGGCAGATTTTTGACACCTACGCATCGAAGGATGCAGATCAACAGAAAGGCTACGGGTTAGGATTGGCTCTCTGTCGTATCATTGTTGAGAAGATGGGTGGTCACATAAGTGTTGAGTCTAAGGTTGGCGTGGGTTCTACATTCACTTTTATTCTCCCGTTCCACGGAACTATTGGTGGTATGGCTACCAGCAACCGTACGACGTCAACTAATGTAAGGACACTGCGTGTCAGCAACCGTCCTGATGAGTCAAATTTGAAAACTATCCTGGTTGCTGAAGACGAGGAAAGCAATTTCGAATTGGTACGTATTGTGCTGCAGAAGCGCTACCGACTGCTTCGTGCCCGCAACGGTATCGAGGCTGTAACTATGAATGAAGATGAGCATCCCGATTTGATTCTAATGGACATTAGAATGCCCGAAATGAATGGACTTGACGCAACTAGGATTATTAAGGAAGTCAATCACGAAACTCCCGTTGTAGCTTTGAGCGCCTATGCTTTCGATGAAAATATTCGCGAAGCCCTTGCTGCAGGTTGTGATGAGTTTATGGCAAAGCCGTTCCGTGTTGAGGATTTGATAGAAGTCTGTGCCAAGTATACTAAATAACCATTTCCATTATGGGTAAGTTAGCTGTTTATAAGTATTTTTCGTTTATCTTTCTGATTACGACCTTTCTGATGGCGGGCTTTACTTTTTTTGGCCTGTTCGGAGGTAATGTCCAGCCTGCTGGTAATACAGCACGAGCTATGCTTGTCTATGTTTTGCCTCTACTTATCATTGGCGACATTGTGCTGCTCATCTATTGGCTTATCCGCCGTCGTTGGCACTGGGCAGCCATTCCCTTCGTGACCGTTCTCTGCTGTATTCCATATAGCGGAACTATCTATCAGTTCCGTTCTCTTGACGAGAAAGCTGAGTCAAAGTCTGGTCTTAAGATCGCTACTTACAACGTAGCGCGATTCAATCGTGAGACAACAGGCTTTATCGCTATGGATATACTTGCCCAGATGAGAAAGCAGAGCGTTGATATCCTCTGTTTGCAGGAGTATAACGACGTCAGCGGCAACAAGAAGATATCTGATAGCTATAAGGAGTATTTTCCGTATATGGCGATGGGCAAGAGTGATATGGTGGTTTTCAGCCGCTTCCCGATAATTGCCACTAAGAACATTGAGTTCGAGGAGACGAATAACAGTGCTATGTGGGCTGATGTGAATGTCAATGGCCAGTTTTTCCGTTTTGTCAATGTTCATTTAGAGACAACGGGGTTCAACCGTACACTTCATCAGGCAGCGAAACTTCATGTTCAAGGTCATGAAATTGAGAGCAACCGTCTTCTTCGTGCTATTTACGGTAACTATACGATGGGTATGATGGTGCGTGCGGGACAAGCCGAGAGAATTGTGAATGAGTTACGTATGGATCCTGAAAAGGACTTTTCGTTGGTGATATGCGGCGACTTCAATGATGTGCCATATTCTTATGTCTATAATACCATGCTTGGCGACCTTGTTGATGGTTTCAAGGAGTGTGGCAGTGGTTGGATGTATACTTTCCGCGGAAGGAAGAGTGTACGTATTGACTACATTTTCCACGATGAGTCTGTGAAGGGCTTGACCTATTACAGATCAGACTTGAGCTATTCGGACCATTATCCCGTCCTTATGAAAGTTGAGTATTAGGAAGCGAATCAGACAATCTTGAATCTTATTCGGAACGAGTGTTCCATCTCATCCCAGTTTGTTCCTAATATTTCAAAGCGACCAATCTGACTTGTTGAGCGTACGTGCCTTCCTATGCAAGGACAGATGTCGTAGTCTCCGATACGTACTAAGCGAATTGTCTCAGAAGCATCCTCCGGCAGCCGTTCTGTCGATACTCCCTCCGGTAGCTCATCGCGGGTGACGAACTCAAACGTCACGGGCAGATCCTCGTCAATTAGTTCGTTCATACGGCGCTCGATGTCCTTTTCCTGCTGTCTGGTAGGCTTCTGCTCCAGATGAAAGCTCATTTTGCTTTTCTTTCTTTCGATGTGTGCATTGAACGACCGTCCGCAGCCGAAAAGTCTTATCATCGTTTGGTTCAGCAAGTGTTCTGCTGTATGAGCAGGTGGAAATTCTTCCTTGTTATGTTCGTTCAGAATATAATTGTCTGCCATATTACTCGTTTATTGTTATTATCAGCTGCAAAGATACAAAAAAGAAATCAGAAAACTATACTTACATGGAAAAAATATTGTAACTTTGCAGCTTGAATATGGAAACAAGGCATATACACATTAGTGATTACAATTATCCGCTGCCCGACGAACGGATAGCGAAGTACCCGTTGGCGCAGCGTGACCACTCGAAGCTGCTTATATATAATAAAGGTGTAGTGACGGACGATATGTTCTGCCACCTGCCGCAGTATCTGCCCGAAGGTGCGCTGATGGTGTTCAACAATACACGCGTCATACAGGCACGCATGCACTTCCGCAAGTCGACGGGCGCCCTGATAGAGATTTTCCTGTTGGAACCCTCGGAACCTGCCGACTATGAGCAGATGTTCCAGATGCGCGAGCGTTGCTCGTGGCTCTGTCTGATTGGCAATCTCAAAAAATGGAAGGAAGGGGCGTTGTCGCGTGAGATCAGCGTCGGCGAGCAGACGGTCACCGTGACGGCTTCGCATCTTGGCGAGCTGGGAACGAGTCATTTAGTGAAGTTCGCATGGGATGGCGATGTGCCGTTTGCCGATATCATCGACGCGATGGGCGAGCTACCTATCCCGCCTTACCTGAACCGTGAGACGGAAGAGAGCGACAAGACGACCTACCAGACGGTATACTCCAAAATCAAGGGTAGTGTGGCTGCTCCGACGGCTGGACTTCATTTCACGCCTGAAGTGCTTAGTGCGATAGACGCCTGCGGCATCGACCGCGAAGAGGTGACCCTGCATGTTGGCGCAGGCACTTTCCGTCCTGTGAAGAGTGCCGACATCGGCGGACATGAGATGCACACAGAGTATATCGCCGTGCGTCGCGAGACGCTTCAGAAACTGCTCGACCACGACTGCGAGGCCATTGCCGTCGGCACTACCAGCGTCAGGACACTTGAGAGTCTCTATTATATGGGATTGAAGACAATTGACCAGCCTAATATTGCTGAGGAACAGCTGCATGTCTGTCAATGGGAGCCCTATGAGACGCCGTCAGACCGTCTGGTGAGCACCGCTGAGTCGTTGCGCTCGCTGTTAGCGTGGATGGACCGTCATCAGCTGACGGTGCTGCATAGCAGTACGCAGATCATCATTGCCCCAGGCTATGATTACCACATCGTGCGAATGCTCGTCACAAACTTCCACCAGCCGCAGTCGACGTTGTTGCTTTTGGTGAGCGCTTTCGTGCACGGCGACTGGCACCGAATCTACGATTATGCCCTTCAGCACGACTTCCGATTCCTCAGTTATGGCGATTCCTCGCTATTAATACCGTGAAATGATATAAAATTACTTAACGAATAGCAGTTATTCGCATTTTTCTTTGTACCTTTGCAAGGTTAAAAACGCGTCAGAGGGGCTGTAAAGTGCCAAAAACGCCAAATTTAAAATTTTTATGGATCAAACATTCGACAACGACAGAATTATTAAAATCAACATTGAGGAGGAAATGAAGTCCTCGTACATCGACTATTCGATGTCCGTCATTGTGGCCCGTGCCCTCCCTGATGTCCGCGACGGCTTCAAACCCGTCCACCGCCGTATTCTCTACGGTATGATGAATATCAACAACGTTTCGACGCAACCTTATAAGAAGTGTGCCCGCGTCGTCGGCGAGGTGCTGGGTAAGTATCACCCCCACGGCGACTCGTCAGTCTACGGCGCTCTGGTCCGTATGGCCCAGAACTGGAATATGCGTTACACGCTGGTCGACGGTCAGGGTAACTTCGGCTCGGTCGACGGCGACTCGCCTGCCGCTATGCGTTACACGGAGTGCCGCCTGTCAAAGATGGGTGAGCACATTATGGACGACCTCGACAAGGAGACTGTCGACATGATGAACAACTTCGATGACTCGCTCGTCGAGCCCACCGTCATGCCTACCAAGATACCTAACCTGCTGGTCAACGGTGGAAACGGTATTGCCGTCGGTATGGCCACCAATATTCCGACCCACAATCTGGGTGAGGTCATCGATGGCTGCTGTGCCTATATCGACAATCCCGATATCGATACCGACGGACTGATGAAGTATATTCCCGGTCCCGACTTCCCCACAGGTGCCTACATCTACGGTCTGCAGGGCGTTCGCGACGCTTATGAGACAGGTCGCGGCCGTATCGTCATGCGCGCTAAGGCCGAGATAGAGAGCGGCGAGACCCACGACAAGATTGTGGTGACGGAGATTCCCTACGGCGTCAACAAGGCCGACCTCGTGGCTTACATTGCCGAACTGGCCAACCAGCATAAGATTGAGGGCGTAGCCAACGTCAACGACGAGTCGGGCCGTCAGGGTATGCGCATTGTCGTTGACGTGAAGCGCGACGCCAATGCCAACGTGTTGCTCAACAAACTGTTCAAGATGACAGCCCTGCAGAGCTCATTCTCCGTCAATAGCATCGCATTGGTGAAGGGACGTCCCCGTCTGCTGACGCTGAAGGAGTGTGTGAAGTACTTCGTCGAGCACCGTCACGACGTCACTATCCGCCGCACGAAGTACGACCTGCGCAAGGCTCAGGAACGTGCTCACATCCTGGAAGGCTTGATTATCGCCGTGAACAACATCGACGAGGTGGTACACATCATCCGCAATTCGAAGACTCCGACCGACGCCCAGCGTAATTTGGAGGCTCGCTTCGAACTGGACGAGCTGCAGTCGAAGGCCATTGTTGATATGCGTCTGGCTCAGCTGACTGGTCTGCGTGTCGACCAGCTGCACCAGGAATATGACGACCTGCAGAAGCTGATTGCTGACTTGCAGGAAATTCTCGATAACCCCGAACGTTGCAAGCAGGTGATGAAGGATGACCTGTTAGAGGTGAAGGAGAAATATGGCGACGAGCGTCGTACAGAGATTATCCCCTTCGACCATGAGTTCAACGCTGAAGACTTCTATCCCGATGATCCTGTGGTGATTACCATCTCTCACATGGGTTATATCAAGCGTACGTCGCTCGACGAGTTCCACGCTCAGGGACGTGGCGGCGTTGGCTCGAAGGGGGCCCGTCATCGCGACAACGACTTCACCGAGTACATCTATCCCGCCACGATGCACAACACACTGCTGTTCTTCACCCAGAAGGGCCGCTGCTACTGGCAGAAGTGTTACGAGATACCTGAAGGCGACAAGAACTCTAAGGGTCGTGCCATCCAGAATATGCTGAACATCGAGCCTGACGACGCCATCAACGCTGTGCTGCGTATCAAGAACTTTGGCGATGAAGAGTTCCTGAAGTCGCACTACGTTGTATTTGCCACTAAGCAGGGTGTCATCAAGAAGACGCGTCTCGACCAGTATAAGAACGTACGTGCCGCCGGTGTTCGTGCCATCAATATCAACGAGGGCGACGAGGTGGTAGGCGTTCGCCTGACCAATGGCCACAATGAGTTGCTGCTGGCAAACCGCAACGGTCGTGCCGTCCGCTTCGATGAGGCAGACATCCGTTCAATGGGACGTGTTTCAACAGGTGTTATCGGTATGCGTACTGATGGCGGCGACGATGAGGTTGTCGGAATGGTATGCGTCAACGATCCGCAGACCGAGACCATCATGGTTGTCAGCGAGAACGGCTACGGCAAGCGCTCTGAGGTAGAGGACTACCGCAAGACCGCTCGTGGTGCCAAGGGTGTCAAGACGCTCAATGTTACAGAGAAGACTGGCCGACTGGTGGCTATCAAGGTAGTGACCGACGAGAACGACCTCATGATTATCAACAAGTCAGGCGTACTGATTCGTCTGAAGTGTGCCGATGTCCGCGTTGCAGGACGTGCAACCCAGGGTGTGCGCCTGATCAACCTGACGAAGAAGAACGACACCATTGCCTCAGTGTGCAAGGTGATGTCGAATCAGGATGAGGACATCGAAGAGGCCGAGGTTGTCAATGAAGAAGAACAAGATGTATAACCAATAATTAAAGCTTATGAAAAAATTAGTAATGATGGCCGCTATGGCCGTTGCTTCAAGCTCAGCCTTTGCTCAGGCTGACGTTGTGAAGAGTGCAAAGAAGCTGTTTGATAAGGGCGAGTTCGCACAGGCCATTGAGGCAGTGAAGCCTGCACTTGAGGCTGGTACCAACGAGGAGAAGGCTTCTGCCTGGAACCTGCTGAGCCAGATCTATTACAAGCAGTATTCAGACCAGTCTGAGATTGCCATCAAGAGCAGCCTGCCTACAAGTAAGGAGAAAGCCGACTCTACGGCTATGTACACCAATCTTCTTCAGGCTTGGGAGAGTGCCGTCAAGGCCGACGAGTTCGACCAGCAGCCTAATGAAAAAGGCAAGGTGAAGCCCAAGTATATCGTAGAGACCCAGAACCGTTATAAGATATTGGGTGTGGCGTTTGCTCAGGGTGGACAGTATTTCTATAATCTGAAGAACAATGAGCAGGCCATCAGCCAGTGGAAGGCTTACGTTAACATGCGGGAAACATCCATCTACAAGGATATGGCTGAGAAGGACTTCCCCAAGGATCCGTTCTACAATGACATTGTCTACTACTGCGCATTCCTCTCTTATCAGATGAAGAACTTCAAGGACGCTGAGTTCTACGCTCAGAAGCTTATCGAGTGCGACCCCAGCAGAAAGTCTGACGCTGAGAACATTCTGGTCTATGCTAAGAAAGACAACTGCAAGACGGCTGCTGATTCTGCTGAGTACAAGAAGTTCCTGATGGAGCAGCACAAGGCTGACCTGAGCAACGAGCGCTATTTCAACCTGCTGATTGATATGCACCAGAATGACGCTCCTGCTGACAAGGACGCATGGATTGAGGAGGAGATAGCTCTCAACCCTCAGAACAAGATGGCTTATGCCCTGAAGGGTGAGTCGAAGATGAACGCCGAGAAGTGGGACGAGGCTATTGACGCTTTCAAGAAGGCTATTGAGATTGACGAGAATTGGGTGCAATGCCTCTTCAACATCGGCATCTGCTACAACTCAAAGGCCATTGCCTTGAACGACCAGCTGATGGACAAGAAGACTATGGGCTTGTCGAAGGAGAACACTGAGAAAGTGAAGGCTGTGCTGAGGGATGCTCTTACCTATATGGAAAAGACCCGCGAGTTGGATCCTAACCAGGAGACGACACACTGGGCATATCCTCTCTATCGTCTGTACTACTCGCTGGGTAACAAGGAGAAGATGGCCGAGCTTGAAGCTCTTGACCCGTCGCTGAAGCAGTAATACTCTGATTGCAAATATCAAAAAGGCTGGAAGTTGTTGAGACTTCCAGCCTTTCTTCTTATAATGCAAGTCGCAAATTACTTCAGCGCCTTGTTCAGCATGAAGTAGACCTCGTTGTTGCGGAGGGTCTGCTTGAAGTCGGCGATGTTGGTGTCCTTGTTGATCTTGACATACTCGATGCCAGCCATCTCGGCAAAGTCCTCCCAGTACTCCTCGTTGATGTCGTAGGAGAAGGCTGAGTGGTGAGTGCCGCCGGCAAGAATCCAGGCGGCAGCACCAATCTCGAACGTGGGCTGCGGAATCCAGAGAGCAGAGGCAACGGGCAGCTTGGGCATCGGCTTCGGCTCGATGCACTCCACCTCCTGAGAAATGAGGCGGAAGCGGTTGCCGAGGTCGACGACAGTAGCCTTGATACCAGCGCCGGTCTTCGAGGTGAAGACGAGGCGGGCGGTCTGCTGCTTGCGGATACCGATGCCGAGGAAGTGAACCTCGAGCTTGGGTTTGTCGGTAGCGATGAGCGGGCAGATCTCGAGCATGTGGCTCTGCAGGCACGATGAGCGGTCGCCAGCGAAGTTCAGCGTGTAGTCCTCGAGGAACGAGCAGCCGATAGGCATGCCCTGCTGGATGACCCAGAGAGTGCGGTAGAGGCAGGCGGTCTTCCAGTCGCCCTCAGCGCCGAAGCCGTAGCCTTCCTGCATCAAGCGCTGCGAAGCCAGACCGGGAATCTGGTCGAAGCCGCAGAAGTTCGGGTCGTCGATATTGGCGTCGCCGAGGTCGTCGAAGTTGGTGGTGAAGGCAGTAGCGCCCTCATCCTTCAGCACGCGACGCAGGGCAATCTCAGCCTTTGCGGCGTTCTTCACTTTCTCCCAATAAACAGCTTCGCCGCTTTCGTCTATCTTAATGGTATACAACTTCTTATACTCCTCAACGAGTGCGTCGGCCTCAGCGTCGGTCACCTGCTTGAAGTACTCCATCAGCGAGCTCACGGGATAGTAGTCTACATGATAGCCCAGACGCTGCTCGAACTCCACGCGGTCGCCGTCGGTAACGGCCACATTGTTCATGTTCATACCGAACATCAGGCAGCGCACGTTGTGAGCGTCAGCCACACCAGCAGCTACGCGAGCCCAGACGGCAATCTGCTGCTGAGCCTTCTCGTCCTTCCAGTAGCCGCAGACCACCTTGCGGGCAATGCGCATACGGGTGCAGATGTGTCCGAACTCGATGTCGCCGTGAGCGCTCTGGTTCAGGTTCATGAAGTCCATATCGATGTCGGCCCAGGGAATTTCGGCATTGTACTGGGTGTGGAAGTGGAGTAGGGGCTTTTGTAATTGCTGCAGACCCTTGATCCACATCTTAGCGGGCGAGAAGGTGTGCATCCACGTGATGATACCCACGCACTTCTCGTCGTTGTTGGCAGCGAGCATCACCTGCTCTACTTCCTTCGAGCTGTTGGCTGTGCCCTTATATACAATCTTCACGGGGATGTTGCCGCTCTTGTTCAGACCGTCGACCATCTCCTTTGAGTGTCCGTCAACGGCCACCACTGCATCACCTCCATAGAGCAACTGTGCGCCAGTTACCCACCAAATCTCTAAATTTTCAAACATAATATTTGGCCCCCCACTAACTCCCCTGAGGGGGAGGACCGTAACAGGGCTTGGGTCTTGAATTATTGGTATTGATAGTTTCTTTACTATAGTATCCCCCTCGGGGGATGAAAGGGGGGCTTACTTTTTCTTTTGTCCGTAGTAGGCGTTTGGCCCGTGCTTGCGCATATAGTGCTTCTCGACGAGCAGCGGGTTCATGGTCGTATTCGGGTTGACCGAGAACGACACGAAGGCCATCTTGGCACACTGCTCCATCACTTTGGCGTTGTAGACGGCATTGTCGGGCGATGTGCCCCACGAGAACGGTCCGTGATTCTTCACCAGCACGGCGGGTGTATGGTCGGGATTGATCTTGCGGATGTTCAGGATCTCGTCAACGATGACGTTGCCCGTCTCTAACTCATACTGTCCCTTCACCTCTGCCTCAGTCATATCGCGCGTACAGGGGATGTCCTGATAGAAGTAGTCGGCGTGTGTAGTGCCGATGTTGGGGATGTCGCGACCGGCTTGTGCAAAGGCTGTAGCATAGGTGGAGTGGGTGTGTACGACGCCCTGAATGTTGGGGAATGCCTTATATAATACAAGGTGTGTGGGCGTGTCGCTCGACGGGTTGAGTTCTCCGTCGACCACCTCGCCTGTGTTCAGGTCTACAACGACCATATCCTCAGCTTTCATCTCGTCGTAACTGACGCCCGACGGTTTGATGACAACGAGGCCCTTCTCGCGGTCGATGCCCGAGACGTTGCCCCACGTAAAGATGACCAACCCCTGTTTCACCAGGTCAAGATTGGCCTTGAATACTTTTTGTTTCAGTTCTTCTAACATAATGTTCAATTTTCAATTTTCAATTATCAATCTTCAATGTTCAATTGATTACATCTTAAAGTTTGGTTCCTCGTCGTAAATACGACGGTTGAAACGGTAGAGAGAGGCACCACGCTTCGAACTTTTCTTGTCAATGAGCTCCGTCTTCTCGATGAAGTCCATATCCTTGACGCGCTTGCGGAAATTGCGCTTGTCAAGCTCTGCGCCGTAAACCACCTCGTAGAGCCGCTGCAACTGTGTGAGTGTGAACAGGTGAGGCAGGAGTCGGAAGCCGATAGGTTCGGTCTTCAGCTTGTCCTGCATCAGCCGATGGGCTTTACTGACCATCTCGTTATGGTCGGAATACAGCTGTGGCATATTGTCTACATCGACCCATTCCAATCCATGTTCCAGTCGCAGTTTCTCGTCATATTCACTCACGTTGATGAGTGCGTAGTAGGCTATAGATACCACACGTTCGCCCGGGTCGCGGTCAACTCTTCCAAAAGCGCCCACCTGATTCATGTAGATGTGACGCATACCTGTCAGTTCGTAGAGTGTACGCTTTGCGGCATCGTCAACATCCTCGTCGGCGGCGACGAAGCCTCCATAGAGGCTCCATTCGCCACGTCCGGGATTATATTTTCTGCGACCAATCAGAATCTTCAGCTTACCTTCGTCGAAGCCGAAGATAATGCAGTCGACCGATACCAGAACTTTGGTGTATCCTTCGTAGTATTTCATCGTTTACCAGAAGTATGCATAGAAGCAGGCGCAGAGGCCGATGACGACGAGTGTACCAATGACGTCGAAGGCACCCCAGCTCTCCTTGATAGACTTCTTGAAATCAGCCGAGAAGGTGATGGCGTCGACTTGCTCTTTCGAGGGTGCAGGTGTGAAGAAGCTCACAGCCACCATCAGCAGGATGATGAACACCAGCAGCCAGCACTCGAAGATGAGCCAGTTGGTCTGCCAGAACCAAGCGGTGTTCTCCCAGAAAGCACCATCCATAGCAGCCTTACCCGAGTCGGTGACGACGTTGGTAATCAGGCGAATCATACCGATGAGGAAGCCGCCGATAAGTCCCCATTCACCAGCCTTCGGCGTAATCTTCTTCGAGAAGATACCGAGGGTGAACACAGCCACCATAGCCGGAGCAATGAGCGACTGGATGTCCTGCAGGTAAGAGTAGAGGTTGCCCATGTTCATCATGATAGGCATCCAAGCCAGACCGAGCAGCACGACAACGACGGTAGCGGTACGGCCGACAAAGACGTAGTGAGCCTCGCTCTTACCCTTCTTCATGGGCTTGTAGAAGTCCTCGGTGAAGAGGGTAGCGCAGCTGTTGAAGAAGGCTGCCAACGAAGCGACGAGTGCGCAGACGAAACCGATGGTCACGATACCCTTGATGCCGGCAGGCAGGATGTTCTTCACCATCATGGCGAAAGCGCCGTCGGTCGACTCGTGGTTCATGATGTCCATCTCGATACCGCTGCCGCTCTTCAGCGAGAGGGCATAGGCAATCATACCGGGAATGAGGAACATGAAGCAGGGGAGAATCTTGAAGAAACCGGCAGCGATGGTACCGCGACGAGCGCGCTTCATCACCTCCTTGTTGTCCTCACCAGGCACCTGACCGAGTACACGCTGAACGATATGCTGGTCAGTACACCAGTACCAGAAACCGATGATGGAGGCACCAAGGAACACCACGTAGCCCGGGAACTGCGGATACATCGGGTCGGCGGGATCGGGATGGAACATGTGGGTCGTTCCGAAACCGTCGTGGGCAGCGTTACAAACGCGCATCATCTCGCTCCAACCAGCCGTGATGCTGCCGTCGCCGAGCATGTTCAGACCGAGGAACAGCACGAGGAACGAGCCTATAATAAGAATAGGTGTCTGGATGGTAGAGAGCGTCATCACACCCTTCATACCGCCGAAGACGGTGAAGACTGCCGTGATGGCAATCAGGCCGATAGCGCCGTACCAGAACGGGATGCCGAGCAGGAACTTGAAGAAGATACCGCCCGTGAAGGCCGTCACCGACACTTTCGTGAGCACGTAGGCCACCAGCGTGATGATTGACAGCCACGAACCCGTGCGCTGGGTGTAGCGGAACTTCAGGAAGTCGGGCATCGTGATGATCTTACCCATCTTGTTGATGAGCAGCTGATAGAAGGGAACGAAGAGCCAGCCGAGGATGAGGATCATCCAGCCCTGCATCTCCCAGTGAGCCATACCGACGCCGTCCTTAGCACCAGTTCCGGCGAGACCTACAAGGTGCTCGGAGCCGATGTTGGCGGCAAAGATGGCCATACCGATTACGTACCAAGGTTCGCCCTTACCGAAGAGGTAAGCTGACGAATCTTCGCCCTGCTGGGCTTTCTTGTCTTTCCAAATGGCATACCATACAGCTGCCACCACACCTAACAGGCCGACGATGAGAACTACCCAGTCGAGCCAGATGAATTCATGTGAACTCCAATTCATAAGATTAATTTTCTATTTGACGATTTACAATTTACTATTTATTTACGATTCTTCCACATGGCAGTCATGTCTTCGAGCGTCTTGCCTTTGGTCTCAGGAACGAGCTTCCAGACGAAGAGGGCGGCGATGACACAGATGATGCCGTAGAGACCGTAGGTGAACCAGTGCCCGAAGTCGTCACCCTCGGTGAGGTGCATATTGAACATAGGCACGAACGACGACGAGACGATGAAGTTTGAAATCCACTGGAAAGCGACGGCGATGGCTACTGCGCCACCACGAATGGTGTTGGGGAAGATCTCGGCAATGAGCACCCACGTGATGGGACCCCACGAGAACATGAACGAGGCTGAATAGACGAGCAGCGAGGCTGCGGTGACTAAGGCCATGCTCTGGTTGCCGAAGGTGACGGCGACGCCGAAAGCGCCAATAGCCATACCTAACGAACCGCAGATGAGCAGCGGCTTGCGGCCCCACTTCTCGACGGTGAAGATTGCCACGAGGGTGAACAGGATGTTGATGACGCCCATGAAGACGGTCAGCATCATCGGGTCGTCCATACCCATATCGCCGAAGATGCGCGGAGCGTAGTACAGAACGGCGTTGATGCCGACGGCCTGCTGGAACACGCTGAGCATGATACCCACGAAGATGCAGACGAAGCCGTAGGTCATCAGCTTCTCGGTCTTCACAACCATCGTGTCCTTGATGTCCTGCAGAATCTGGGCGGCCTTGCTCTGTCCGTTGATTTTCGACAGGATGCCCAGAGCCTTCTGGTCCTGACCGATGCTGACGAGATAACGCGGTGTCTCGGGAACGAAGCAGATGAGCAGGGCGAAGAGTCCTGCTGGAACTGCCTCAGAACCAAACATATAGCGCCAACCGGTTTCCACCGTCCACTGTGCTGCGGGGGTGATGTCGGCAATCTGCTTGCCAATATCCTCGACGAGCGGCTGGATGTGGTCGCCTAAGATGAAGAAGTTGACGAAGTAGACCACTAACTGACCGAAGATGATGGCAAACTGGTTCCACGACACGAGCATACCTCTAATATTAGAGGGGGCCACCTCGCCGATATACATCGGGCAGATAGCCGAAGCAAGACCTACGCCGACGCCGCCGATGACGCGATAGAAGTTGAACATCAGAGCCAGCGAATAGGAAGGCTGTCCGTATTCAAAGAACAGGAACTCAGGGTCCATCGAGCCTAATGCTGAGATAAAGAACAGCAGGCCTGCAATGATCAGCGACTTCTTACGGCCGAGGTTCGTAGCTAAGAATCCTGAGAGTGCCGAGCCGATGATACAGCCGATGAGTGCCGAAGCAGAAGTAAAGCCGTGCCAGCCGTCGGTGTAGTCGAAGTCGCCTGCCGTCTTGAAGAAAGCCTGCAGACCCTTCTCGGCGCCCGAGATAACAGCGGTGTCATATCCGAACAGCAGTCCGCCCAAGACGGCCACCATAACGATACTGATGAGGTAGCTCTTGGAGCCTGACTCACCCCCTTGCCCCTCCCTGTGAGGGAGGGGAGTAGTTACTGTATTCGCTTGATTGTTATTTTCCATATTATTTCATCATTTTGGTAATCACTCCCTCCCTACAGGGAGGGTAGGGGTGGGTCTTTTACTTAATTGAAAATTTGTATGCTGCGTGGCTGTAGTAAGGCTTCTCGGGAGTCACTACCGGGCTGGCCCATTCAGGATGGTTGGGCGAGTCGGGATACTTCTGGCTCTCAAGGCAGACGCTGACGTGCTGCGGATACTTCTTGCCGAGCTTGCGGACGACATTCTCCTCGCCGCCGACACCCTGGAAGTTGCCGCTGTACACCTGTACGCCAGGCTCGTTGGTGAACATCTCCATGAAGATGCCGCTCTTCGGGCTGTAGAGGCTGGCGCAGACCTGTGTGTCGTCGCCAGCGGTGTTCAGACACCAGTTGTGGTCGTAACCGTGAGCGTTCTTCGTCTGGTAGTATTCCGACTTGATGCTGTCGCCAACGGCGTGCGGTGTGCGGAAGTCCATCGGCGTGCCTTCTACGGGCAGGATCTTGCCTGTAGGCATGTAGCTGAAGTCAGCCTCGGTGAAGTTGTCGGCGTTGACGTAGAGCACCTGGTCGTAGGCAGCCGACTCGAAGTCGCCGCTCAGGTTGTAGTAGTTGTGGTTCGTCTGGTTGATGATGGTCGGTTTGTCGGTTGTTGCCTCCCAAACGATGTCGAGCACGTTGTCGGCCGTCACCTTATAAGTAGTCGTAGCCACAACGTTTCCGGGGAATCCGTTCTCGCCGTCGGCAGCCTTGATCTGCAGCTTGATGAGCGAGTCGTTGACCTCAATCACGTCGTACACCTGGTTCATCCATCCCGTAGCGCCGCCGCCGTGCAGACAGTGGATGCGTGTGTCGCCCTCGTGCGGGTCGTTCTGGCGCAGCTGATACTCCACGCCGTCGAGGGTGAACTTACCGTCGCAGATGCGGTTAGCATAGCGGCCTACGCTTGATCCGTAGTCGGTGGGCGTGTTCAGCGTGTCGGCATACTGTGCGATGTTGTCGAAGCCTAATACGACGTCTGTGGGCTTGCCGTCCTTGTCGGGAACGACGAGCGACACCACACGTCCGCCGTAGTTGGTGATGCACACCTCCATACCGTTCTGGTTCTTCAGCGTGTAGAGCTTCACGGGCTTGTCTTGAAGCGTTGTGTCGAACTTGGCAGGGTCGAGACCCGATACCGTAAGCTGCGGAGCCTGCTGTCCGCCAGCACATGAGGCGAGCATTGCCGTTGCAACGCCCATGCCCAGAATGATACCTTTCAGGTTCTTCATTGTTACTTGGTTTTTAGTTTGATTAAACTGTTATTTCAAATTTGGGTGTAAATTTACAACTTATTTTTGAAACAACCATAAAAAAATCGGAAAAAAAAGCGGTAAGGTGTTATTTTTACACCCTACCGCTCATTATTTAACGGATTTTAAAAGACTACTCGCCTTTCTCCATCTTAGCCTTCAGTTCAGCGAGCACGTCGATGTCGCCCAGTGTGGTGCTGGCAGCAACGTTCTCAATCTTCGGCGTATCGTCCTTCTTGGCGGCACGCGGAGCCTTCTTGGCGGCAGCCTTCTTCTCCTCGCGGGCGGGATCCTCGAAGGTGCGGCTGTGGCTCAGGATGATGCGCTTAGAGTCCTTGTTGAACTCAATGACCTTGAAGGGCAGTTCCTCGCCCAGCTGAGCCTGTGAGCCATCTTCCTTCTGCAGGTGCTTCGGAGTAGCGAAGCCTTCAACGTTCTCGTCGAGGGCAACGACGGCACCCTTCTCCAGCAGCTCGGTAATCTTACCGGTGTGGACAGAGCCGACGGTGTACTTCTCCTCGAAGACGTCCCAAGGATTATCCTCAAGCTGCTTGTGACCGAGGCTCAGGCGACGGTTCTCCTTGTCGATGTCGAGCACGATGACGTCGATGGGGGCGCCCACCTGTGTGAACTCTGAGGGGTGCTTCACCTTCTTCGTCCAGCTCAGGTCGCTGATGTGGATCAGACCGTCAACACCTTCCTCAAGCTCGACAAACACGCCGAAGTTGGTGAAGTTGCGAACCTTAGCGTTATGCTTCGAACCGATGGGGTACTTGGCCTCGATAGCCTCCCAGGGATCTTCCTTCAGCTGCTTGATACCCAGCGACATCTTGCGCTCGTCGCGGTCGAGAGTCAGGATGACTGCCTCCACCTCGTCGCCAACCTTCAGGAACTCCTGAGCTGAACGCAGGTGCTGGCTCCATGACATCTCGCTGACGTGGATCAGACCCTCAACACCAGGCTGAATCTCAACGAATGCACCGTAGTCGGCAATGACGACAACCTTACCAGTCACGTGGTCGCCAACCTTGAGGTCAGCATCCAGAGCATCCCAAGGATGCGGAGTGAGCTGCTTCAGACCGAGGGCGATGCGCTTCTTCTCGTCGTCGAAGTCGAGGATAACGACGTTGATCTTCTGGTCGAGCTCGACAACCTTCTTCGGGTCGTCGACGCGGCCCCAGCTGAGGTCGGTGATGTGGATGAGTCCGTCAACACCGCCCAGGTCGACGAATACACCGTAAGAAGTAATGTTCTTGACGGTACCTTCGAGGATCTGACCCTTCTCGAGCTTGCCGATGATCTCCTTCTTCTGTGCCTCCAGCTCAGCCTCAATGAGAGCCTTGTGAGAGACGACAACGTTGCGGAACTCCTGGTTGATCTTCACGATCTTGAACTCCATCGTCTTACCAACGAACTGGTCGTAGTCACGTATGGGGTGAACGTCGATTTGTGAACCGGGCAGGAAGGCCTCGATGCCGAATACGTCGACAATCATACCACCCTTCGTGCGGCACTTGATGAAGCCCTGGCAGATCTCCTCAGCCTCAAGAGCTGCGTTGACGCGGTCCCAAGCCTTGCTCAGGCGAGCCTTCTTGTGCGACAGGATGAGCTGACCCTTCTTGTCCTCAGCGCTCTCAACATACACCTCAACGGTGTCGCCGATCTTCAGGTCGGGGTTGTAACGGAACTCAGAAGCGGGGATGATGCCGTCGCTCTTGTAGCCGATGTTGACAACAACCTCTTTCTTGTCGACCGAGATAACCTTACCGTCAACTACCTGATGGTCGGCCACCTTGTTCAGCGTTTCGTCGTAGGCCTTGTCGAGCTCTTCCTTGCTGACGCTTGCTACGGTACCATTCTCAAACTCGTCCCAATTGAAGTCGTCGAGCGGCTTAACGTTCTTTGTTAATTCTGACATAATTTTAATTCTCTTGCCCTTTCTTGCGAACAGGGCTTTTCTTTGACCAAGACAGGCGTTTGCAAGGTCGTATTTTATTGGTTAATAATGAATAGGTGCAGCGCCTGTTCCGCATCCTATCTGCCCGTTTTGGGCAAAGCGGCTGCAAAGTTACTGATTTTCAACGAGAAAAAAGCACCGGCTCGATAGAAAGCCGATGCTTTTACATTTATTTAACACTTTACGGGTGGCGTCTTTTTAAAACTGTCAACTGTCAACTGTAAGACGTACTTGCGGTTCATCCATTGGTAAATCATGTTCCGGCACCGGTTGCCGCTGTTGTCGAGACCCTGTTGCAGTCTCACCCGCTTCGCATCCTCTGTGGTGAACTCGTCGGGCAGCAGCTCCAGCAGGTTCTGCGGACCGCGCTTGCCTATGCGCGAGTCTTCGCCGCTGTTGGCCTTGGCGATGTCGTCGCCGAAGAACTGCATCTTGCACCACAGGTCGTACTGTAGCGACCAGCGTATGAAGTCGTCTATCGGCTTCTCCCACCGTCCGCCGTTGGCCACGTAGAGCACGCAGGCCTTCAGCCAGGCTATGACGCAGGCTCGGTGCGACAGGTTCCAGTACACTTCCGACTGCGTCAGCCGTGCTGTGTCGGCACACTCCTGCTGCAGCTTTCTGGCCAGCCGCGTGGCCTGCTGACAGCCTGTCAGTCCGCGTGCCGCCACCAATCTGTCGACGTAGGGTTTCAGCTGCTCGTCAAACTCGCCGTCGTATTGTCCGTAGACGGGCTGCTCAGCGCCTATCTCGTCGTCGGGGATGGTACAGAAGTTGATGCGCGAGATGGGACCGTCGGTCAGTACCTTGCGGAAGAAGCGGCGTCCCTTCAGAATCGTCGTGCAGGCGTTCCAGTTGAAGCGACACATCGGGCGCGCCGTCACCGACTGCGTCCCTATGCGCGTCTGACCGTAGGTGGCGTCGGTGTCGAAGGCCAGACACATCAGCTGGAAGTGCTGCTTGCCCGTCATCCCGCGCAACTGCTCGAAGAGGTCGAGCTCGTTCAGCTTCACGTAGACGAAGTGCCCCTCGGCCTCGTCCATGCGTGTCACCAACGCGGGCTTCGTCATGTCGGGGTCGATGATCTGTATGACGAGCCCTTCCGGTCGGTCGCGTTTGTCTTTGTTGTCGGCCTTGCGCAGACATTCCTTCTTCCACTCGCGCTCGCGGTGCTCGTTCTCCTTGTCGCGCCGCTTGATGTCGGCCATGATGCGTTCTATGGGCTTGTCTATGCAACCCTTGCCGCTGCCCGTTCCCCCCATCAGACAGTTCATCAGCGTCGCCTCGTGCTCCACGTTGTCGGTATAGCGGAAGCGCACGCCGCACAGGTGGGTAGCCAGCGGCGGGAACACCGCGTGAGCCACAGCCGCCTTGTAGGGCTCCGGCGTCCGCGACGTCAGCAGCTCCACCAGTTTCGGCAGCCGTTTTGGCATCTCCGGCGGCGCACTTGCAGGGTAGGGGGCTGTGGTCGCGTCGGCTATCCTGCGGCTCTGCGCAAACAGCTGCTCCTGATACCTCGTCAGCCGCTGCGTGGGCTTCGTGTAGTTCTGGTAGAAGTCGCTGACCAGTTGCTGAATGTTCTCGTCCTGCCAGTGGTCGGGCATCAGCTCGCTCAGCACGCCGTTCACCTCCTCGCGCGTCAGCAGCTGCGTAACCCCGCTCAGCAGCACCTTCACCGTCGTGTGCCGTCCGCCCTCGTCGACGAAGTCGCTCGGCTGCAGCCCCTTCTCCTTCATCACACCCTCGACAATGAACCGCGTCCGCTCGTCGGCCTTCTTTCCTCTTACCTCTTCCTTCTTCCCTGCTCGCTTTTCGGGCGTGCCAGGTTTCTGTTCTCCCCTCGGGGAGTCAGAGGGGGTCTCTTCTTCCCACGGCCTGTAGTGCTTCAAGGCCTTCTTCGCCTGTGGCGGCACCTCCTCCTCGCCGTTCTTCTCACGCAGCTTCAGCCGCTCATACTCCTCAGCACTCTCCTCGACGCTCAGCGGCTCGTCGAAGATGGCGTCGTCTAAGTAGAAGAGGTTGTCCGCCGTTGCCGGACCGGTATACAGCACGCGTGCCAGTCCGCGCGCATTCGTGTCATACTCCGTCTGCGTGGCCATGCTGAGCGCATACTGACACTCGCGCACCGTACGTCCCAGCGGACGGCGACAGACGGCGTGCAGTCCGTAGCCTGCCGATCCCGACAGCTCCAGCAGTCCCGTCTCGTCCTTCTTCGCTATCAGCACGTCCCTGATGCGCGCCTGCTCTTCGGCGCTGTTGCAGTCGATGTCGTGAGCAAATGTCGACGACGGGTGACAGCAGCCCCGTAGCACCCCGTCGGGCAGCAGGTCGTTGTAGTTGAACTGCGTTTGTCGGCCTTTTGCCGCCTTGTCGCCAGCGCGTGCGTCGTAGAAGTTCTTCACGTTCTCCGGCGCATTGCGCAGCGCCGTGTAGTCCGTCCTGTCAGCGACGGGTCGGGCCACCTTGTGCCCGTTCCCGTCCATATAGATAAGGTTTACCATCGGCTCAGCTCCTGTTAAGGTTGTCGTTATCTACCCACAGTCCCGCCATTGCCGCCTCGTCGCGCAGCAGGTGGCCGAACTCCCCGCGCTGTTCCGAGGGCAGCACGTAGACGAAGCGGTCGTAGCCGTCGGCACCGTAGGTCACCGAGCTGTGCGGCAGCTTCAGCACCGGCTTCCGCCTTTTCCTCGGCTTGCGTATGAAGTCGAACGACCCGTTGCTCAGCATCTGGCCGTAGCCCATACCGTGAAACGGCGCAACAAGTCCCACACTCGGCGTG
Organism: uncultured Prevotellaceae bacterium; assembly: GCA_900321965.1. Taxonomy (GTDB): domain Bacteria; phylum Bacteroidota; class Bacteroidia; order Bacteroidales; family Bacteroidaceae; genus Prevotella. Next base: position 10,477 of record ONYA01000028.1, on the reverse strand, counting down.
TCAGGCATCACCTGCACATAATCCATTCCTGTCTCAGTCTTTGTGACGGCCACCAGAGCTTCCAGCGTCACCGTCCTGTTCACATTACTTTCCATCATTTTAATGTTTAATGTTTAGTGTTTAGTGTTTAGTGTTTAGTGTTTAGTGTTTAATCTTCTAAGTTCTTCTCTCATTTCCCAATCCCCGCACACGTCGTGCGGACTCACCATCCGTTTGTGCTTCTTGCACAGCCTTTTCGTCAGCAGCCTCGTCACCACCTTATAGGCACACGAACAGCAAGCCCTCTTCACCACGACGCCGTAGGCATTCTCCGTCAATTCCTTCTTCATAGTACCCTTTCAATTCTTCAATTTTTCGCTCGGCTTCGCCGCTTGGCTTCGCCAAGAATGTTTAATGTTTAATGTTTAGTGTTTAGTGTTTAATGTTTAGTGTTTAATGTCAAACATCAGTTTCCTGCGGTTTCCCTCAGGTCGCACCGCCAGATGAATCCAGTAGTTGCAACTGCGGCGCTCCAGAATCAGCTCGTCGAAGTCGCGCTGCGTACCGTCGCTGATGTCCAGCAGGATGTTCATATACCGCAGTGCCTGTTCCGGTCCTAAGCAGCGTATGTCGACGGCACATCCCGTCAGGTGGTTCGACCCCTTGGCGCCGCCTACGGCCTCGTTCACCGCCTTCGACCTGTATCCAGAGTTGATGACGATGGGTAACCCCTCTCCGTCTCCCCCGAGGGGGAGTGTCTGAAAGCCTCCCCTCGGGGAGGTTTGGAGGGGGTTATATCTCTCATTATACTTTTTGCGCAAGTCCTCCAACCAGTTCTCGCACAGGTTCCTCAGGTTCGTCACCGCCGTCGCCTGTGGTCTGTTCTCCACACCCTTTACGCCCGTCTTCGTCAGCTCCTCCAGCGTGAAGTGCTCCGTCAGATACGTCTTTTCACCTGTTTTCATCATAGCGCCACGATTTTAAGGATTCTGATGTTCGTCCACGTCTTCACCTCGCCCGTCTTCGTGTCGGTCTTCGAGCGTGCTATCAGCGAGAGTTGCAGGTTCACCACCCGTCCGTCGGCAATGGGTTCCTTGTCGAGTTTCCGTGCCAGGTCGTCGGTAGCCTCGGCAAAGAACGAGTCGATGCCGTCGTTGAACAGCAGTTGTTTCGAGGCGAGCATCACCTTCTCGCCCTGGGCGTTCGTCCATTCCTTTTCGGTCAGCACGCCCTGGCTGACCACCTTGATTGCTTTCTTTTCCATAGTTATTTCCTTTCTTTTATTAATTGTGAATTTTTTTCTACCACGAATTTCACGAATTTCACGAATTTGGCTGCGCGAAGAATTTTATTTATTCGAATTACACGAATGAAAATCGCAAGCGATTTCTTGCTGGCGCCAGCCAATTCGTTTAATTCGTTAAATTCGTGGTCGTTATAAATAATTCGTTCAATTCGTTAAATTCGTGGTCGTTATAAATTGTTTAATGTTCAATGAGGTTTCTAATCATTTCGGCACCTTCCGTAGTCCAGACGAGATAGTAGCGCCGTTTCTTCTCGCCCTCCAATGAGTAGTAGTGGAAAGCCCTGTCCTGAGCCAGTCCGCGTCCGTCGTACTCCTGCGTCAGCTTGTAGCGTCCGCCGTTCCAGAATTGTACGCCCGCCGCCACCAGCAGCTTGTTCAGTTCCTTCACCTCCATCTCCAGCGTCCGGGCCACCTCGCCCGCCGTCATGCAGCCGTCGCTCGGCAGGTTCTCGCCAGCTATCTGCTGCCGACGTATGGCGTCGCCCTGCTGCAGAATCTCCCGTTCCGTCACTAACAGCCGCTGTCCGGTAGCCAACTTTTCACTCTTCACTTTTCGCTTCTCACTTTCCAGTTCTTCCCACCTTAGTACCAGTCGTGCGCGCGCCACGTCGTTGAACTTCGTGGCCACGTACAGGCACTCCGTTTTCGTCAATGAATAGCAAGGGAGTATGCGGCCCGTCGGGTCTTTGTAACTACTGAGGGAAAAATTTCCCTGAGCGACTTCCTTCCATCCATCTTCCATCTTTCTGATGGCTTTCAGCACGTCGTTATGGGGTTTCCCCGTGACGTCTGCTATCTCCAGCGACGTCATGCGCTGAGCATCCGTCGCCAGTCGAATTCCATTTTTTTTCATAAGCTTATTGAATTAAATGAATAATGTACGTGTGTGTATGTGTGTGATTGTAGCAATAAGTCAAAGAGCGCGAAGCCGCTTTTCGAGAGAAATTCTCAATGAGCGCTTGTGATTGATTCACGATGCAAAGAAACACAAAAAAAAATTCCCAATTCGGAAAAAATCCGAATTGGGAATGCTATTGGGAATACGACTGCTGTTTTTGGGAAAGCTACCCCTTCTCCTCTGCCAGAATCTGCATGAGCCTCACTGCCGGCCGTACCTGTTTCATAGAGTATTCGTCGGCAGTGTTCTGGTACTGCCCCCACATTTCAACGTTCTTCGGCAGATTTTGCGGATGAATCTTGCGCACACTCTCGTAGTCGTAAGGCACACGCAGGTTGTCAATCTCAAGATTGTGTAAAGCGTTCTTGAAGGCCGAAGGCTTTACGGGGAAGCCACAAAGCGGCGATGTCAGCACAGCCTTAATGGCAAAAAACTGACCTTGCTCGAACACGATATACCTACCATCTTCGTCTTTCTCGTCCATCAGTCGCACCACAGCACGCTTCACCTCCTCTTCTGTCCTGGTGGCGTTACATCCTTTCGTCGCCGCCTCGTTGTAGTTCATCGTGTTGTTGTCACCAATCGACAATTGTCCGATGCGAACGTTGCCACTCTTTAAGATGGCCTCAGCAATTTTTACTTTCTCTTCTTGTGTCATAGATGTAATATTATAATATGGTTTTAAATATCTTTTAGGACATGCTACCTGGAATATTTCATTCTTCAAATCATCATCCAAAATATTATTCTCAAACAAATCCAGCCATCTTACAATACAACCCCATATAAAGCATTCCTCATAATTAGTCAAATCGATAGAATCTGCTTGTGTTGCAACGCTCTCGTCAGAACTTAGGAGTATCATATTTTGGTGCCATTTCTTAACGTTTACAACAGGCAGAGCGGCTTGTGATAAATCCTCAGAAATACTTCTCACCCAGTTCAACACGACGCACGGAGGCAACCTATCTTCTGAAATACTAGTCATGTAATCCTCAAGGTCTTGTTTGTATCCGCGACCAATTACAGGTAACATCCTCTTTGCCCGTTCATCATAGAGAATGTCGTAATCATTTTTATAGTACGAATTATACCTGCCCGCAACAAAAATCTTTTTACGTTTATTTCTGAGCCTCTCCGAAAAACTGATAATACCAGTAGCCACTACTCCTGTTATAACAAAAATAGTGATCATCAGTATAGCAGCAACAGGGTATAGAAAGTATCCATTCATGTATTATTGTATGGTAAAGAGCGTAGGCACCTCCAGTAAACAACAAGCCCATCAAGGCTGCTACTCCTATCCACCTTGTCGAATACCATCAATGCCCACGCCTGTTTTCAGGTGCGAGCTTTGACAGCCTTCGTCTCTCGTGGATTCCTTTATCGTAGCAGTTTGATGGGGAAATCCGAAAAGCCTCTGGCTCTTTTCCTAATGTTTTATTTCAGTGCGCAAAGGTAGTCATTTTATCTCATTGCGCCAAACTTTCTTCTCTCTTATTCCCGCACGACCTTCACAGCCGTTGCGGTTGTTGACTTGCGGGCACGTCGTATAATCTCCGTTGCAGTTCATAGTAGTGCTCACGTATATCGGCGACAGTCATGTTGAGCCTTTCCTTGGCGTCGCTCATGGAGTTGAACTTGATGGTGATGAAGGTTTTCAGGTTGTCAGCACCAAGTTCCTTGAAGCCGTTGTTAACATAGTACTGCAGAATAAGATTGTCGAATTCTCGCTGCTCCTTGTTCAGGGCGTCCACATACTGTTTCTTCACAAGCTCCACTCGTTTTGCCCGCTCTATGGGCGTAGAGTTAAAGGCAATGAATTCCAGCACGTCGAGCAGGTCGCATTTCTGCATCTTCAGCATGTTTTTCAGCAGCAGCAGCTTTTCTTCTGCAAACCCGGCTTCGTCGAGCGTTCTCAGCAGTTGTGCGCGGGTTTCGGGGTTTGCCCATTTCTCTCTCAGGTCGTCCGCTCCTGAGAAGAATCCGGGCACCCTGCCAAACAGCTTGTCAACATATTCGTCCAGGGTGATAAACTCGTCGCCGAAAAATATCTTCTGTTCCCATGTCGTTTCGAGCGTCAGCCGCCTGCCGTTTGACAGTTTAATATCCAGCAAGTTGGTTTTCGGCTTTTCGCACGTACAGGGCAGGTTGCCGCAATCGGGGCACACCTCTGGGGGGCAGATGCAGGGCGTCTGTCCGCACTTCGGGCAAGGTTTCTTCTCGCGAGGCGGCAGCTTCCCACAGGTGCAGGGCCAGTTGCCGCAAACGGAGCAATACTGGTCGCCATCCCATTCCGGGTCTTTGAACATCTCGCTGGCACCCACAAAGTCGTAGATGGTGAAATAATACTTCTTGTCGAACAGGCGTGTGCCGCGACCTATAATCTGCTTAAACTCCACAATGTTCTGAACAGTGCGCATCAGCACGATGTTCCTCACGTTGCGGGCATCAACGCCAGTGCTCAGCTTGTAAGATGTGGTCAGTATCGTCGGCAACAGCTTCTCGTTGTCTTGGAATGCTCTCAGCGTCGCTTCGCCCACCTCGCCGTCGTCGGCCGTCACGCGCTCGCAATAGTTGCTGGCTGACCGCCGCTTGTGCTTGTTCACCATGTCGCGCACTATCATGGCGTGCTTCTGGGTGGCACAGAAAATGATGGTCTTTTCGTCGGGGGCTATCTTGCCGAGCAACTCCTGCACACGGTGTTCGTCGCGCTCCTTGATTTGTATCCTGCCGTTATAGAAGTCCGACTCCTTGTACACCTTTTCGGGGTCCACCTCTCCGCTCTTCACAATGTCGCCCTGCTCCCACTTATAGTCGTCAATGTTGCTCGTCGAGATGTCAACACGGAAGGGCACAAGGAAACCGTCCTCGATGCCTTGTTTCAGCGAGTAGGTATAGACGGGGTTGCCGAAGTAGTTGTAGGTGTTGGCATTGTCCTTTCGCCGGGGTGTCGCCGTCATTCCCAGCTGATAGGCGCTGTCAAAGTATTCCATCAGCTTTCGCCATTCGCTCTCGTCGTTGGCACCGCCGCGGTGGCACTCGTCGATGATGATGAAGTCGAAGAAGTCGCGCTCGTACTGCATGTAGTAGGGCTGGTCGTCTGCCCCTTCGGGCAGCGTGATGCCCTGCTCCTCAGCCTTCTGTGCTTTGGGCGACGTCATCATCGTCTGGAAGATGGTGAAGTAGAGGTTGCGGGCTGTCGGCACCCTGTAGTTGTTCTTCCTCAGCTCCTTGGGCGTCACGCGGCACATCGCGTCTTCTGGGAATTGGTTGAAGTCGTTGATGGCCTGATTAGCCAATATGTTTCTGTCGGCAATAAACAGAATTCTTGGTGCTCGCTCCACACCCTTGGTATTCCACTTTGTCTGCGTCAGCTTCCAGCATATCTGGAAGGCCGTGTAGGTCTTTCCCGTTCCCGTCGCCATCGTCAGCAAGATGCGGTTGCGCTGCTTGGCCACAGCCTCCAGCACGTTCCTGATGGCTATCTCCTGATAGTAGCGAGGCTGGCGGCCACCGCTGCGGTTCAGGGCACAGAGATTGAACTTGTCGCGCCAAGGGTTCGCCTCGGGGAAGGTCATCTGCCACAAGTCCTGCGGCGTGGGGAAGGTGTCTATATCGTGCTCCTTACTGGGGATGATATATTCTCCCCTGCTGTTCTTCACGCCCATGTCGATGAACCATATCTCATCGCCATTCGAGCTATACGTGTAGCGTATCTTCAGGGCTTCGGCATACTCCTTTGCTTGGTCCACTCCTGCCGATACGTCCAGTTCGTCGCTCTTAGCCTCTATCACGGCCAGTTTCTGTCCCTTGTATTCCAGGATATAGTCGGCCTTCTTCGGGTTCTTATGGCCTGTAGTCGTGATGCGGCCAGGCGCAATGTATGCACTCTGCTCCACCAGAATCTTACTCCCGGGGACAATGCCCCAGCCGGCATCCCTCAGCTTGGGGTCTATCTTGTCAAGTCGTGTCTGCGCTTCGTTCATAATATATTACCTCCGTTTTCGTAATAAATAGAAAAGAACAAAAGAAACTATCATCAATATAAATGACGTTGTAATTGTAATACCACTTAAAGTCTCTAAATAACCTATTTTATCATCCTTTTCACTTATTTCTTCTTTTAATTCTGATATCTCGTCATTGAGTTCTTTAATTTCTGATTCAAGACACTCTATTTTAAATTCAGGAGAATTTAGATATGCTTGTCTATTACATAGATAAATATAATATTGATCAATGGTTCCATTAGGATTAGTTTTTTGCCACTCCTTAAAATGAGATGACTGGATTATATCCATAACCTCTTTACCATCCCACGGCGCAACATGGGACTTCGTACTCTGCCATTGTTTATATGCATACGAGTCTAAAGCATCAAAGAAACCTTGAACGTCCATATCTTATAAATTTATTCAAATACTTGTCGTAATATTGCTTGTTTCAACGCGTCGCACTCCTGAGAAATCTTGTCGCAGTTCTCTTGGAGATTGAATCTATCTTGTTAAAACGTGTCTGCGCTTCGTTCATATCTTATGATTTTTTCGTTATACAATGTCGGTAATTCTAAATGATATCATAATACTTTATTTTATAGTCATGCGTATTATTGTACCATTCATAAAAGTCTTTGAGAAATTTTTCAATTATCTCAGAACGAACATTTTTCATTGCCTCATCTCGTTTCTTAAAATTCTGTTTCTTCAAATACCAATTGGCTATAAAAGCACAGGGTATTAGAATGGCAGGAAATATGAAATAAAGGGCAGAATGATCCCCGCCAAAGAATGCGAAGCATAAAGCTATTATAAACAACACTCCAAAAGTGAGTTTTGCTATATCTCCTGCAGGGCTGTAAAATAGTGAATGCTGTTTTTCTATTTGTTCTATTTTTGATTCATATTCTTCAATCATCTGATATGAAATACCATAGTCTTTAGGCTGTGGTTGGTTCGGATCTTTGGGCTCATCATATATAAATATGCCTAATTCTGATGGATTAAATCTGCTCATATTGAATTATTATTTATAATCAGAGACTGAAATCTTTTTTATTCAAATACTTGTCGTAATATTGCTTGTTTCAATGCGTCGCACTCCTGAGAAATCTTGTCGTAGTTCTCTTGGAGGCGATCAACCTTGGATTTGAGAGAGTCGAGTTTGGCAACAATTACTTGCTGCTCATCGTTTGATGGATATTGAATAGAAACTGTGCTTAACTTTGCTTGTGAGAAAGTGGGTATTGCTGTTCCGGATACAAAATGATCAAACTCGCCGAGAACCCTAAACGTCCGCAATTGATAAGCAAAAAACGCTTTGTTTATCTTACAATTCTTTAATACAACAGACTGAGGGTTAATTGTAGCTTCATGTGGTAATCCTTGTACCAAAGCACTTTTACCATAAGATGATCCTGTCTTAACCAAAAGTATATCTCCATCAAAGATTTTTATTTCTGGTGACTCTTCATATTTAAACCAAGAAATATAGGTTAGTTTGGAATAATCCATTTTACCATCTTGTATATTTGAGGGGCTTAGAGATATAGCTCCATCTGATGGAGATTGTACTAAATCTTTTGTTGTATAACCTCTAAAACCTATTCTACCGTAAATTTCACAGATTTCTCCAAGTGTATTCTCTTCCCATCCTTTTTTCGACACCATAGTCTCTTCGAGTGTTTTTTGGAAGAGGGCTTTGGCTTCATTGAGGGCTTTTTCTGCATTAGCCTTCATAGCGTCTATCTTTGCAAAAGCAGAGTCAAGATAATCAACAATGGATAGCTGCTCGGAAAGGGAAGGAGCAGAAATATCTATCGTTTGAAATTTCTTAGCACTTACACCACCAATAAGACCAGTAAGTAGAGAGAAAAATTGCCCCCTAAAAATATCCGATTGAACAAAGTAATATACGTACTTGCCTGCTATGGATTTATCTTTTGGTGAAATACAAAATAGTTTATTACCAAAGCACACGTCTTTTTCTACGAAAGCAAATTTCTTACCTGCACTACCCCCTTCTGCACAAATAAACACAGAATTAGCAGGAGCAACTTTATAATCTTCGTAGTTTGGTATTCTTACACCATTATTATAATCTATTCTTCCTAAAGATGAAACATCTTTTGTGGCAATAAATGGTAATCCTTCAGTAGCACCTAAAAAGTGTTTCTTTTTGTAATCTGCATTTATACTATCACCATTGTATATCTTACAGACCTCACCTAAAGTTTTATTTGACCAGCCTTCTTTCATTTCACCATTTCCATGATTTCGTCAATAATCGTCTGATTCTCGCTATTGAGGGCAAGGATAGTCTCCGCTATCTCGCCGGGTGTGCGCTCATCCACTTCCTCTACCTTGTTGGGATTCTTCACGCTGAGGTCGCAACTGTCGTCGAGGGTGCTGACATTAATCGTCCACGAGTGTTCGCTCTCCGCCTTAGTCTTTTGCAAAGTGAGGAACTCTTCCATATCAGCCTCCGTCAGCGGCTGCGTCTTCGTGAAGTGCTTATCCACCTGGTAGTACCAAATCTTCTCCGTCGGCTCGCCCTTGGTGAAGAAGAGCACAACGGTCTTCACACCGGCACCCGTGAACACACCACTGGGCAGGTCGAGAATGGTGTGCAGGTTGCAGTTCTCCAACAGCATTTTCCTAATGGCGCTGGCATCGCCGTTGCTCAGGAAAGTATTCTTGATAACGATTCCCGCACGACCGCCAGCCTTCAGCATCTTGATGAAGTGCTGCATAAACATATAGGCCGTCTCGGAGGTGCGAATCTCGAAGTTCTGCAACACCTCGCCACGCTCGTTGCCGCCAAAGGGCGGATTAGCCAAGATGACGTTCTTGCGGTCGCTCTCCTGAATCTGACTGAGGTTCATGGCCAGCGTGTTGCCGTGCGTGATGTTGGGTGCCGACACACCGTGGAATATCATGTTCATCGTGGCGATGATATAGGGCAGTCCCTTCTTCTCCTTGCCGTAAAAGGTTTCCTTCTGAAGAATCTCATGGTCTTTCACACTCTTAACCTTCTCCTTCATGTAGAGGAATGCCTCGCAGAGGAAACCGGCCGAACCGCAGGCAGGGTCGTAGACCGTCTCGCCTATCTTCGGGTCAACCACGCGGATGATGCTGCGAATCAACGGACGCGGCGTGTAGTACTCGCCACCATTGCGCCCGGCATTGCCCATGCGCTGGATGTTGCTCTCGTAGAGCACCGTCATCTCGTGCTTGTCCTCAGCACTCTAGAAGTGGAGCTCGTCAATCATGTTGATAATCTCGCGCATGTTGAAGCCCGAACGAATCTTGTTGTGCAGTTCGCCGAAGATTTCACCTATCTTGTATTCAAGCGTATCGGTAGATGCCGCAGTGTTCTGGAAGTCCTTGAGGTAGGGGAAAAGCTTCTGGTCGACAAACTCCACGAGGTCGTCACCACTCATGGCGTTGACGGTGTCGAGTACCATCTTTCCCGTCTGTGGGTCGCGCTTCTTGGGTGTTGCCCACTGGCTCCAGCGGTAGAAGCCCGACACCAGCCGTTTGTAGCTCTTACCCTCCAATTCGGCTTCATCCTCACGCTCCGTTTCCAGGTCGTCGAGGTATTTCAGGAACAGCATCCATGATTTCTGCTCCAAGTAGTCCAACTCACTACCGCAACCCTGCTCCTTCCACAGAATTTGGTCTATTGCTTTGAATGTATTTTCGTATTTCATATTTCTTACTGTTTATTTCTTCTCATATATCATCATGCAGGGTTCCTGTCGGCAGGCGTCGCTCACGCGGAAGTAGGCGCGGAAGGGGCCGAGGGTGCGACGGTCGACAGCGGGCTTCTTCAGCTTGCCTTCGGCGGTGAGGAAGACGCAGGTGTAGCCGTCGTCCTCTGGTAGGGCGACGGGATTGAAGGTGCCCACAAACTGGCAGTCGGCATCGCCGACACTCTGCGGCGCGGCGGCTTCGAGACGGACTAAGGGGAAGGTGGGGTCGTCGACGTCCTCGGCGGGACGGACGAGGAAGGGCAGTCCGGCGGCAATGGCGTCGGCAGCCTGGAAGTCGATGATGCCGTAGGTATAGGCGAGCAGCGTGCGCAGCTCGACATCGCAGCCGAAGACGTCAGCCAACTGCTGACGGGTGACGGCAAGGGGCAGGCAGAGGGTGTTCCACACACCACCGAGCAGACGGCGACGGAGGGTCAGACGGGCAATCTCTTCCATCGCGCTAAATGGCTTCGTCGACGTCGCCGTCTTGCGGCTCGTCGCTATCAAGTATTAAGTTCCCGTCGTAGTCGTAGGTATAGGT
>ONYA01000085.1 GCA_900321965.1 uncultured Prevotellaceae bacterium | reverse complement strand
GCCCAGATTGAGGACGGCGACCATGTACTGGTGACCATCATCACCGACGGTGAAGAGAACAGCAGCGAGGAATGGACGCTGAAGATGATTCGCACGATGATTGAGAAGTTGAAGAAGCAGGACTGGACGTTCACGCTCATCGGTACCGACAACCTCGATGTAGAGACCATGGCCCACTCCTTTGCCATCGATGAGCACCTTGAGTTCCAACAGGATGAAGCCGGTACCAAGGCCATGTTCGCCCGCGAACGCCGCAGCCGTGAACGCTACAACTGCTGTGTCGCCGAGGCGACGCCAATGCCCACAGGCTCGTTCTTCGAAGAGGAGAATTAGAAATACAGTAGTTATAATAATGAGATTGCCCTCGAACTATGTCGAAGGCAATCTCAATTTCGTTCTGATACCCGTTTTAGTCGTACCAAATAGATGGCATTGGTTTCTGTGCACTTGATTCGACTTGCTCGTTGTCGATCTTGTTTTTGTCGTCTCTGACTTCCTTTTCTGTTAACATAAGCAGCTCCTCCGTTGATGTTTAGTTACTGCAAACTTACATAAAATTTTTGGATTATACAACAGTTATGATAAAAAAGTAAAGACCACCCCTCTCTTTTCCGTTGTGGAAGTGACCTCCGTCACCATATTTTCAGTATCTTTGTAGTGCTTTTTAATTCCTTTATGTTTCACTAAAAATATCACGACTATGAAGAGAGTATGTGGTCTTGACGTGCACAAAGATAATGCTTTTGTGTGCATTCTCGGCGAAAATGGCGAGAAAATTGAGTTTAAGACAGGAGTTTTAACAGTTGAGCTGGATTCTTTCCGCAACAGGCTGGTCGAGCTTGGTGTCGGTGAGGTGGCTATGGAGAGTACTGCCGTGTACTGGATGCCCATCTGGCGTATCCTGGAGAGCGACTTCAAGCTCTATCTGGTGAATCCGCTTTCCATCAAGCAGCTGCCCGGCCGCAAGAGCGACGTGAAGGACGCCGAGTGGATTGCCACGTGCTTGCAGAAAGGACTCATCCGCGGCAGCTTCGTACCCCCGCTTGCCGTCCAGCAGCTCCGCCAGTACAACCGTCGCCTGTTCGACCTGAACAAACAGGCTGTCTATGTCCAGAACAAGATGGACGCTGCGCTTCAGCGGTGCAACATCCGCATCAGCAACTACGTGTCGAACGTCGACACGAAGGGCTACCGCGAGGTGGTGGAGCTGCTGTCCGAAGGAACCACCGACCCGGAGCTGCTGACTGGGAAGATACACAGGCGGACCGTCAACAAGCACGGCAGGGACACCATCAAGGCGGCCCTTACCGGTGTAGTGACGGATGTCGACAGCGACCTGCTCCGCCAGTACAGGGAGGAACTTGACCTGCTCAGGCGGCACAAACTGGAATGTCTGTCGAAGATGAGGGAGATGTGCGAGGAATTGTATCCTGAGGAGCTTAAAAGAATAGAAGAGATACCAGGCATCAGCGCCCAGTCGGCCACACAGATTATTGCAGAGATCGGCGCCGACATGAAGATGTTCCTCACGGCACGCACCCTTGTAGCATGGGCAGGACTCAAGCCGAGAAACGACGGCAGCAACGGAAAATCAAGTCACGCAGGATCACCCACGGAAATAAGTATCTCAGGAAGCTGCTCATTGAATGCGCATGGGCGGCAAGCCGCACGAAGGACTGCTTCTTCAGCAGCTTCAGCTACAGGATGGTCACCGTCAGGAAGAAAGGACGCCTCAAGGTGCAGGTTGCCATTGCAAGAAAACTGCTCGTCGTCATCTGGAATCTACTGGCCAAAGGGGTGCAGTACTCCGACAGGCTGGCACAGGCAGACGACACCAAAGATGAATCATCGGATACCCCACAAGGGTAGACCATGATATACCGCCTACTGTAAGGTAATTATATTTGTAGTGCCAACAGCCAGTCTGCAAACATGCTAATGCTTTAGGCGGCTTAGGACAACTGTCGGGGATAGCCAAGCCCGAAGAGGAAATTGATAACTGATAAACATTTGCCAATGTCTGAAAGGCACTGGCAAGGCAATCGTATGTATTTGTGAACCGAAATGGCGGTTGTAAACGGAAAAGAGAGGGGTGGTCTAAACTTTTATAGAGGAAATATAGGAACTTTTTCCGAGACTTCCAAATAAATCGACAAAAAAGCGCGGCTGGGGAA
>ONYA01000092.1 GCA_900321965.1 uncultured Prevotellaceae bacterium | reverse complement strand
TGGAAAGACAAGCTTCTATCGGTTCACCGTCCACCATCCGGGCACGGCGAAGGACACATACGGTGAGAGTTCCACCATTGCCATCGGTGCTAGTTCGGATTTCTATCTGCCCGGATGCAAGAACGTGCCCGAAGGCTACATCTTCAAGGGCTGGGAGATGAACCCTGAGGAAGTGGGCCGCTGGGCAGCCGTACGGGGCGGTGACCAAAGCGCAGACATCAATATGCCGGCCGGAACATCGGTAAAGGTTTATCTCGGACAGACTCCCGCCAATTTCTACGCCCGCTTCCTCTATGACTTTACGCCTACGTGGACATGGGCTGAGAACGGCTCGTCGGCATCGGTTACGCTCAGCCACAAAGACCTCGAAGGCGTGACGCTCTCCTCAACGGATGCCACACCCAAGGTGAGCATCGAACAAGAGGTACTGAAAGACGAGGCAGACAACGCTATCGGCACGCGATACACCGCCACCTGCATTTACGAGCTGAACGGCTACGAATATACCTTCACTGACAACTACGACATCCTCGATGTACCCGCGACGGTGGACATATCCCTGCGGGACAACGCCGACAATAGCGAGATTATCAACAAAAACTACGAATGCCCCGTCAACGCCACCCTCACAGGGCGCACGCTCTATAAAGACGGCTCATGGAACACGCTTTGCCTGCCCTTTGACCTCGTGCTTGAGGGGTCTCCTCTCGCAGGCGCCACAGTGAAGACCCTCGAATCGTCAGATTATAACAGTGAGAACGGTACGTTGACCCTCAACTTTACCACTGACAACCTGACAACCCTCAGTGCCGGTACGCCTTACCTCGTGAAGTGGGACAAGCCCGACAACTACACGGCCTACGACGGCAGCAACGCCTCTACGTGCAGCGACATCGTGGCCCCCACGTTCAGCGGCGTTACTGTAAGCACCATTGGCGGCGGCCATGCCGACACGCACTATGTTGACTTCGTTGGCTCCTTCTCGCCTGTCAGCCTCACGGCTAACGACAAGACCGTGCTCTACCTCGGTGCAAGCAACAAACTCTACTATCCATCCCAAAACAGAACGATGGGCTCCTGCCGCGCCGTGTTCCGCCTGCACAACGGCCTCACGGCTGGCGACCTGCCTACACCTGGTCAAGCCAACGCTCGCGCCTTCGTGCTGAACTTCGGCGACGGCTCACTCTCCATTCTTCACTTAAAGAAGGCTGGTACGACATGCAGGGCCGCCGTCTCTCTGGCAAGCCCACCGCCAGAGGTATATATATAAATAATGGTATTAAAGTAGTAATAAAATAAGAATAAAATAAAAACAAATACAACTATGAACAAGAAAGCATATTTGAAGCCTGAGATGCAGGTGGTGCTGATTCAGCATACAGGAATGTTGATGATCAGTGGACAAGAGATTGTTAATGGCTTAAATTCGAACATGTCTCCAGATGATTTGATATTGGGTGGTAGCGACGCAAACCTTGTAGATGAGGTGATTATACGTTAAAATGGATGTGGAATAAAAAATTAATCCTTCCCCTATCGCCTCTATCATCATGCAATTGGCAGCAAGCGTTTTCATTCCATCTGCTTACATAAGCCATGCATCTGGATTATCAACACCTTTGTTCCATTCTTTCAATTCAAGAATGGCATGGTGTATCTGCTCAAGCAAGTCTTCAACTACCTGCAACTGCTGGTATGATAGTGATTCCATCTCTTTCTATTTGTTTGCGGAAGAAGGGGCGGAGGTGGCTCGTCACGTCCTCAACGCAGTCACCGCCACAGAAGTAGACGCTTGACAGCGAACCCGCGATCTCGCTGTACTGATAGCCGAATGACGTACATCGAAGACCCAGTACTTTGTCGATAACCGGACCTACAAAACGGGGAAAAAGCTCTCTCACGTGAAATATTCCTCCAAAAGGAGTGATTTTCTCAGATTTTATTTGTACCTTTGCCACGTCATTGATGATTTTGCTTGTCTTGAATTGCAGCACTAAAGTAAGTGAAAAATCTGACATGGCAAAATCCTGGGCAATATTTTGTTGCCCAGGAACTTGT
>ONYA01000025.1 GCA_900321965.1 uncultured Prevotellaceae bacterium | reverse complement strand
ATTGAAAATTGATAATTGAAAATTATGATGAATCCAGACATGAAATTGACGGAGCATTTTACGCTCAAGGAGATGGTGGCATCGCAGAACCATCCCGACATCTACAACGTGCCTGCACCGGCACAAATAGAAAATCTGCGACGCGTGTGCCAATGGCTGGAAGACCTGCGGCGCCTCTACAACGAACGCTACGGCGGCCCCGGGGCTGACCTGCCCATCAACGTGAGCAGCGGCTACCGCAGCTACAAGCTGAACAACAAGGTGGGCGGGGCACGCGACTCGAACCACCTGATGGGCTGCGCTGCCGACCTCGTCTGCCGCGACTGCGCCCAGGCCGTGCAGTACGCCGCCCTGCTGATGGAGATCAGCGTAGACCGCGGCGCGTGGGACGAGATCATCATCGAGAAGAAGTTCAACCACTTCTGGCTGCACTTCGCCGTGAGACCACCGAGCATCGTCAACCGCAGCAAAGTCACGGTCATCGAGAAGCGGTAAGACGACAACCTTCTTATTTTAAAACGACAACCTTCTTATTATTTTAAAACGACAACAAGGACAACAAAGACAACTTTTTTATTCGCAACGACAACAAGGACAACAAAGACAACTTTTTTATTCGCTGCTTGCAGCGACTGTTGTTTAAGTTGTCCAAGTTGTCTTAGTTGTCGTCAAACAAAAAATTACGCTGTTGTCGTCAAAGGAATGGTGTGTTAAAATAGTGTTAAAGCCCCGGTTGCTATTGCTGCCGGGGCTTTTTCTTTGTACCTTTGTGTTGTCGTCGGAGAGGTAGCGACAAGGCGCCTGTCGGCAGCCGCCGAGCGACAAGAAAACCATTAAAAACACACAAATTATGGCAAACAATGTACAACTCCCCATGCTGGTAGACCTCTACCAGAACAAGATGACTACGTCGAAGAGCTACGGCATGTACTTCGGACGCGTCTTCCGCCGCGACGGCCTTAACCTGAAGGGCTTCGCACACCACATCTCAGACCACGGGTCGCTCGTCGACTACAAGCTGGCCGTCCTCGTGCTGCAGAACATCGTGGAGTGTCTGAAAGAGATGATGATCCAGGGCGTGCCCGTGAAGCTCGACGGTCTGGGCACCTTCTCGCCCAGCATCCAGTCGAAGGGTTCGAGCACCATCCAGGGCTACGACCCCCGCAGCAAGATCACCGGCATTCGCATCAACTTCCGGCCCGAGTCGGCAGGCTACGACGAGGACAAGCTCGACAAGAAGACGCTGAAGGACGCCGCCGTGTTCCAGATGAACGACTTCGTCGTGGTGAACCACAAGTGGGTCGACGGCAAGGACCAGACGTACCAGGTGCGCACGCCGCTCTCGCAGTACGCCATCTCGGTGGCAGAGCCTGAGACGCCGCCCACTCCCGATGATGGCGACGACGATGATGATGGCGAATAAGAGCCTCCCCCGACCCCTCCGAAGGAGGGGAGAGAAAAGTCTCCACCGAAGGAGGGGGAAGGGTCGCCCGAAGGCCTCCCCCGACCCCTCCGAAGGAGGGGAGAAGGGGGCACCTGAAATTTAATGTTTAATGTTTAATGTTTAATCTTTAATGTTTAATCTTTTATCATGAAACTGAAATCGAAGGTCATTGAGATTGCGCTGCGCATCGTCATCGCAGCCCTGACGGCGGCACTGACCGCCGTGACTACCACCTCGTGTATGGGCTTCGGCCCCCTGTAGCCTCCCCCGACCCCTCCGAAGGAGGGGAGAAAGCCCACCCCGAAGGAGGGGAGAAAGCCCACCCCGAAGGAGGGGAGAAGCACGACTCACTGAAATCGCCGCTTTCCGCAGTAAACACTGGGAAAGCGGCGATTTTGACATTTGACATTTGACATTTACCGTGTGAATGTTTTTTGTTCTCGTTGTCTTTTTTTTGAGAATAAATAACTAAAATTTCGAAAATACTGGTATGATAATAGGAAAAAAGTCGTACCTTTGCAGCCGTGAACGTGAAAACTAAGAGACATATAGCTTCGTGGGCGCTATTGGCAGTGTTT
This sequence comes from uncultured Prevotellaceae bacterium, assembly GCA_900321965.1. Lineage (GTDB taxonomy): Bacteria > Bacteroidota > Bacteroidia > Bacteroidales > Bacteroidaceae > Prevotella. The sequence goes on along the minus strand of ONYA01000025.1, from coordinate 46,163 downwards.
GTGCCAATGCTTCTGCTGTCGTCGCTACACGTTCACCATCAGGCCGAAGCATCGGAACAAGCGTGTGCAGAGTGTGTACACCATCAATGTAGCGGCCATCTGACTCAGCTCGTAACAACGATACACCAGTGCGTGCTGTGTCAGTTTATCACACTGCCGTTCATAGCCTTAACCGCTGCCACCCTGATTATATATAATAAGGTGTACAGTGTGAGGATTGATGCCCGTCGTCACCATGTGTTAATGGTCCATCTGGGTATCGTCGGCCTGAGGGCACCTCCTGCTTTCTTCGTTTAGAATGATTGGATGATTGAACTATTTTTTAAACAAAGAAAACAGAATGAAGAAAACATATCTTATTCTGTCGCTGCTGTGTATGGGTATGGCGGCGACAGCCCAAAATGAACATAGTCACGAACAGCACTGGCATGGCCTGTTACATAATCAGCACGAGCATCCTCAGGATTCGTCTGACGTGTTCTACAAACATCTGAAACTCAACGAATTTATCGTGACAGGTGTCACCGGTGAAACCAAGCTGAAGAACGCTACAGCCCCCGTCTCGGTGGTTATGGGCAAGGAACTGCGGCAGGCGCCATCGACCAATGTCATCGATGCCATCGCTCGTCAGCCGGGGGTATCGCAGATTACCACTGGCAGCGGCATCTCGAAGCCCGTTATCCGCGGATTGGGCTACAATCGCATTGTTGTGATGAGCGACGGTGTGCGTCAGGAAGGCCAGCAGTGGGGCGACGAGCACGGTATAGAGATTGACGGACAGGGTGTTGGTTCGGTGGAAATCCTGAAAGGACCGGCCTCGCTGATGTATGGTAGCGACGCAATGGCCGGTGTGGTCATCATGCACCCTGCCCCCATGCAGCCTGAAGGTTCTGTGATGGGAACTGTCAGCACGGAGTATCAGAGCAACAACGGCCTCTTCGGCTATTCTCTCAACCTGGCAGGCCATAAGCAGGGCTTTGTGTGGGATGCGCGATTTACGGACAAGTATGCCCATGCCTACAAGAACGAGACCGACGGCTATGTGCCAGGCTCGCAGTTTGCAGAACGGGCAGGCCGGCTTATGGTCGGTCTCAACAAACGGTGGGGACACAGTCACCTGACGATGACAGCCTTCCACCAGACACCCAGCATCGTGGAGGGTGAACGCGACGAGGATACGGGCGAACTGGTATGCAACACCAGTGACGTGAAAACCTACTCGAAGGCGCTGCCTTTCCAGCAGATCAAGCACTACAAAGCCGTGCTTGACAACTCCCTGAACCTGCCTCACGGCTGGCTGAAGGCTATCGTGGGCTATCAGCAGAACCGGCGTCAGGAGTTTGAGGAGAGTGAGGATGACTATGAGGTTTACCTCAGGCTCCACACGCTGACGTACGATGTGCGCTACCTCTCGCAGGAGTTCTCCGGCTGGAAGGTTGCCGGTGGTATTGGCGGTATGTGGCAACAGTCGCAGAATCTCGGCGAAGAGTCGCTCATACCAGCCTACAAGCTTTTCGACATTGGCGGCTATGCAACGGTTACAAAGTCGTTGGAACGTATGACGCTTAGCGCCGGCCTGCGCCTTGACAACCGTCATATCGACTTCCATTCGCTCGACTTCACTGGTGCGACAGGCAGCGTCGGTGCTGTATGGAACCTGTGCGACCACACGAATCTCAGGCTTAACCTGGCTCGCGGCTTCCGTGCTCCCAATATGAGCGAACTGGGCAGCGACGGCGTGCATGAGGGCACTCAACGCTACGAACTGGGAAATGCTGACATGAAGCCGGAATACAGCTGGCAGGCCGACTTGGGACTTGACTATTCAGGTAGCGTCATCTCAGCGCAGGTAGCACTCTTTGCCAACCGCATCGAGAACTACATCTTTGCCCAGCGGGTGCCTGTGGTGATGGAGGAGGGTTTGCGTACCTATCAGTACACTCAGGGCGATGCCCGTCTCCTCGGCTTTGAGGCAGGTTTTGACCTGCATCCCATACACAGTATTCATTTTGCAAACACCTTTTCGTTTGTCGATGCACAGCAGCTGAACACCAGTAGCGACGCCCGCTATCTGCCGATGACTCCTGCTCCGAGACTGACGTCGGAACTGAAATACGAGCTGACGCACCACAACCACACCGTACTTAACAACGCCTATGTGGCGATAGGGACGGAGTGTCATCTGGCGCAGGACCATTATTATAAAGTAGACGACACGGAGACTCGCACCCCTTCCTATACGCTGCTGAAACTCTCGGCAGGCAGCGACATAACAGTGCACCACAAGAAGGTAGCTGAGATTCACCTGATTGCTGACAACTTGCTAAACACGACCTATCAGAGTCACCTCTCACGACTAAAATATTGCGACGTCAATAGTGTCACAGGACGTCAGGGCGTCAGCAATATGGGACGAAATATCATAGCCAAGCTGATACTGTTCATTCCCAAAGGCTCATAACTTAGTATAAGGATAAAAGAAAACATCGAAAGCCCTTTGTTTACTGGGACTTTCGATGTTTTTTTCTGGTGATTCCGTCGGGATTCGAACCCGAGACCCACAGCTTAGAAGGCTGTTGCTCTATCCAGCTGAGCTACGGAACCATCCGGAATTTGGAAATCGGCTGCAAAGGTAGACATTTTTTCGGATATTACCAAATTTCAGACCTTAAATCTTATATAAGCACGGTCGTCGAATGACAGATTTCCCTTCATACACGCCTTTGTAGCCTGAAAAGCACCGATATTCAGTGGGTCGTCAGCCAGTTGGCGGGCCAATGCTGCCTCTGATTCGTCGAGGGTGGAACAGAGAAACGGGTAGCCGTCGGTGGCCAGCACTATCTCATGGGGCTGGAAGTCGAGGGGCAGCACGCGGACATGCTGTTCCGGGATGTGCGCTCCGTCGATGACGGCATAGTCGACATTCTGCTGCTGGCGCATGATACGCATCATGTCGGGCAGTATCTGCTGACGGGCGGTGTCGTCGACAAGGAACTGTTGAGGATTGGCGCTGTGGCTGATGATGTCGGCACGGCGGCGGGCCAGTTCTGCTTCGTAAGGTTTCGGATTCTCGAAGAGTGTGTTATCGATAAGACACTGGCAGTCGCCTACCATCCATATCTCGCGACGCAGTCGGCTATAGACGACGGCTGAGGCTGCAAGACGGTCGACGGGGTCAGGCAAAGGGTGGCGACCACCCAGCCAGCGGTGACACATGGCATCGGCAAACCGATGAGTGACGCCGACGCAGAACTGGTGACAGGAGGTGTTGGCAGGCATGTTGCTGACGTACTGCGCCACGAGCTTCATGGCGTAGCGTCCGTTGCTGTCGGAGCGGCTGTAGCGTTTTGTCGACTTCGACGTGGAACCGTCAATGACGGCAATAAAATCGTCAGTGACGACGATGCCGTCCTCGCTTTTCCTGTCTTGGCGCTTCGCTATGACGGTCTGTTCGATGATCTGCATGATGATTGTCCTTATACCAGAAAAAGTATTGCCGCTGGGCTTCCTTCTCGCGTGGCGTCTTGGCACTAAAGACGGGTTCCAGCGTGTAGGGGTCATAACCCGTGTACCACGTCTCTGTACTGACGGTCATGGGAGTAGGCGTAAAGTCTTGTACCTGTTCGAGCTTGAATCCGAGTTTTCGCGTGATGTCAGCCAGCTGTGCCATATCCTCTTCATGGCAGCCCGGATGACTGGATATGAAGTAGGGGATAATCTGCTGGTTCAGATGCTCCTCGCGGCAGATGCGGTCGAAGATGCGCTTGAAGTCGAAGAACTGCTGGAACGAGGGTTTGCGCATCAGTCGCAGCACGCGGTCGCTGGTATGCTCCGGTGCTACCTTCAGGCGGCCGCTGACGTGGCGGGTGATGAGTTCGCGCGTATATTCACGGGCGGCCTGGTTGGCAGCATCGTCCTTACTGTGATAAAGTAGCAGGTCGTAGCGCACACCGCTGCCAATGAAACTCTTCTTGATGCCGGGCAGAGCGTCGACAGCGCGGTAGATGTCGAGCAGCTTCGAGTGGTTGGTATCAAGGTTGGGACATATCTGCGGATGGATGCAGCTGGGGCGGCGGCACTTCTCACAGGCATTGAGGTTGCGGCCGTGCATACCGTACATATTGGCAGAAGGACCACCGAGGTCGCTGAGATAGCCTTTGAAGTCGGGCATCTGGATGACCTGTTTCACCTCTTTTAATATGCTCTCCTTGGAACGACAGGTGATGAACTTGCCCTGGTGGGCTGAGATGGTGCAGAAGGCACAGCCGCCAAAGCATCCGCGATGGATATTGACGCTGTGCTTGATCATCTCGTAGGCCGGTATGCGCTTACCTTTATATTTAAGGTGAGGCTGTCGGGTATAAGGCAGGTCGAATGAGGCGTCGAGTTCCTCAGTAGTCATCGGAGGGTAGGGGGGATTGACAACGACAAAGTTGTTGCCTACTGCCTGTACGATGCGGGAGGCGTGCATCATATTCGACTGTTCCTCGACGTGGCGGAAGTTCTCGGCTTGGGCGCGCTTGTCGCTCAGGCACTCTTCGTGGCTGTGTAGCACGATGTCGGTGCTGAGAGGCGTGAAGTGAGAGGTGAGGTAGACGGTCTGGGGAATATTTTTAAGTGAAGAGTGAAGAGTGAAGAGTGAAGAATTTCCTCCCGGAGTCCCGTTCGCAGCAGGTATGGCGGCAGCCGCTCGAACTTGTTCGCTTTGCTTGCAAAGAAATTCTTCACTCTTCACTTTTAATTTTTCACTTAATTGTCTGGCCAGTTCGACAATAGGCTTTTCGCCCATGCCGTAGATGATGAGGTCGGCACCTGAGTCGCAGAGTATGCTGGGGCGCAGACGGTCCTGCCAGTAGTCGTAGTGGGTGACGCGGCGCAAAGAGGCCTCGATGCCTCCCAGAACGACGGGGACGTCAGGGTATAGCTGCTTCAGGATCTTCGTGTAGACGATGGTAGGATACTCCGGCCGTAGGTCGTGGCGGCCGTCGGGTGAGTAGGCATCCTCTGACCGCAGACGCCGCGCTGCTGTGTACTTGTTGACCATCGAGTCCATACAGCCAGGAGAGATGCCGAAGAACAGGCGTGGCCGTCCCAGTTTCTTGAAGTCGCGGAAGTCACCGTGCCAGTCGGGCTGTGGGACAATAGCCACACGATAGCCGGCGGCCTCGAGGGTACGGCCAATGACGGCGGCACCAAACGAGGGATGGTCTACATAGGCATCGCCCGAAAACAGGATGACATCCACCTCATCCCATCCTCGTAACTCCAACTCCTTCTTGGTCGTTGGCAGAAAGTCGGTCAGCCGATAATTATCAATTTTCAATTATCAATTTTCAATTATTAATTAAAAGGTGTTCCCTGAAAGGCGCGTGTGGTCATGCCGAGATTGTCGTTGCCGCGATCCTTCCAGTTGATGTAGAGCAGCACTAACTGTTGCAGCCCGTAGGCTTTCATGTTGGGATGATAAATAACATCCAGACAGAGGTCGAGCAATCGTTTGTCCTTGCCGGCTTCCGACTCAAGCATGGAACGGATATTCAGTTTCAGCTTGTTAAGGACGTCCTCATCGACATAGCCGTTTGAGTCGATGAGGTCGCGAAGCAACTGGTAATCTTCAATGGTCTGCAGGTGCTCGTCGTTAATGTCAATACTTCTGGTACCAGAAGAGTTAGCTTGGATTTTTGTCATAACAATAGTGGTTTTTAATTATTTGATTAAATAGTAAAGTATACCTTTCATCATAGAGGCCTGAATGTCTTTCGACTTGATGCATTCGAAGGGGAATCCCATAGTGAAGGCGTGATAGTCGGTACCACCGTAGGCAACAGCAGCACCGTAGTTGTCGGCATACGCTAAGGGGACAATGGCACCTTCTTCTGCTTGCAGGATGTCAGGGTGCTGGGCAGCGTAGTGCTGCTCATTCAGGTGGCGGTAGAAACTCAAGGTAGTGCCCATACCGTCGACATTCTCGCTTTGGCTCTCGTCCTTGCCAGCATAACGGCATTTCAGTACGTCGGACAGAAACTGCCGTTCAGCTTCGCTGGTCATGTCGCTACCTACGTAGGCACCGCTGACCAGTAATCCCTTGCCGCCTTGTTGTGCGAAGATAGACAGCCACGACTTGATATCGTCGGTAAAGGTTTTGTATGGAACGAGACTATGTCCGTCGTTGCACTCCAAGCCTAAGATCAGGTCTACGGCATCACAGTCATTAGCATTGATGGTGGTCAGGGCGTCTGCTGAACAGCTGATGACATTATAATAGCCTGCCAGACGGACAGCCTCTGCATGTGTGCGTATGTAGTTGAAGTCATTGCCGGCAATGAAGCGTCCTGCCATCTCCATGCTGCCATAACCCAGTCCAGTGGAATCCTCAATCCCTATCTTCTCCTTGCTGAAGTTGGTCTGACATCCCGTCCAACCTGCCGTGCGTCCATAGCTGACACCCATGTCGCTGTCGAGCAGGAAACCTTGCTGTAGCGGTGTGTCAATCATGGCCGGCGCTGACAGGCGGTGGAAACCGTTCACGATGAGCACGGTCTTGCTGTTCTTGTGGTTGAATAGTGCCGATACCACTTCCGTGGGGAAACTCTCGCCGCCCTTGTTGACAGCCGAAACTCGGAAAGAGTAGAGAGTTCCTGGCTCTAAGCGCAGTGTATAGTCGTTGGTGCTGACATATTGGCCGTTATTGAAGCCGCTGCTACCCGTAGCCGTATAGACAACATAGCCGGCAGAGCGTGCCGTTGGCTCTTGCGGGTCGTTTGTGGGCTGCCACGACAGGCGTACCTCGCCCTTCTTGCGATTCACGAACTCCACCTTCAGTTGGGTGGGAGCCAACGGAGCAATCGTGTAGTCGACATCGTGTGCCCTGCTGATATAGCGCAGCACCGTCTTGTAGATGGAACGTGCTAAGGTAAACTTGAATTCTGGGTCCTGACCGTATTTCATGTCTGGGAAACTCTGGTGCGACATCGTCTCGAAGATGGCGCTGGGCACCTCCGGCAGACGGGTTTCAGAGTAGTTACGATCGCGTACCTCGCGCTCAGGCCAACTGATACCGAACCGCGCACTGATGTCGTTATTGGCATTGCTGAGCAGGTCGGAGGCCAGATTGCGTGACAGCGAGCGTGACAAGCCGTTGTTGAAAACGGTCTTGCCGTCCTTGTCGGTTGTGTGGATGGTGAGTGCTCCGTAGACGGAATTGCCGTCGCGGTGGAAACCAGCGTCACTATGGATGGCTAACGACAGTTCGATAGGTACGCCGCGTCCCTGGGTGCTGGGAACATAGCAGGAACCGCCAGCCAGAAAATTCTCCGTCAACGAGCGTACGTTGATGTCGTCAGCATAGTCGTTCTGACCGTTACGGGTGCTGTAGATGCTGTAGGGCATACCTGCCCATTGGCAATAGTAGCGTGCGCCCTCCAGACAACGTGGCAGACCGCTGACAGAGCCTCCGCGCTCGATGTTGCCCATACCGCCACCGAAGCGTACTGCATCGGCTGTGACGATAGTGCCTCGCTTGTGGCTTTGGTTGGTCAGCGTCACGCAGTTCCACTCGTTACATCCGGCATCGAAGTCGAATGTCCCTAAATAGACCCACGTCGAACCACCCATCTGCTGGTTGACGTGGAATTCCGTCCGTTCTCCTTTGTGCCAGACGGTATAGTGCGCGTCGTCAGTGCTACCCTCTACCGTCTGGTAGCTGACATAGACGGCATAGTGTCCAGCCTCCGGTATAGAGGGCTGGTAGCTTACCATACTGTATTTAGATTTGCTGGTTGTCGTTTCTGCCCATCGGGCAGTACCCGCTTCAAATGGGTTCTCGCCGTCCCTGTAGTGACCGCTGTGCAGGGCGAAACCTGGTATGCCTGTATCTTGCCAAGGTTGTCGGAAACCTGTCTCGTGATAGCTGATGAGGCTGTGGTGGTCGTCGTTATCAACAATCACCTCATGGCGCTGCCAGTCGCGTTCACGTGGTGTGAAAACGACTGCTCCTGCACGTTCAAGCATGGGTATGAGATAGGGTACGACGATGGTCTGTGTAAACAAGTCCTCGTTGGTGCCGAAGAGTGTGGGACGCTGCCAGCGCCAACTGTTAGACGTCGCGTCATAGTAGTTGCCATGACTGGCCCAGACGGTCAGGTGCCGCCCTGTCAGTCCTTTCGTGATTTTGTATGGCTTGGAAACATTCTCTACCCACGGTTCTCCGTCGTAATCGATGTTTCCCCATGATTGTGCAAGGGATGGTGTGGCAATGGCCATCAAGACTATCAAGGTATAAAGTATTCTCATGATACGTCTCCTATGGTGAAGTTTTCTGGATATTTGCCCTTGAAATCCTTATAGTAGAGTTTTATCTCGCGCATCTGTCCTTCCAGGTCGCCATTGGGGATAATGGTCTTGGTGCACTGGATGTGGCGGCGTTCATAGTCAACGCCGTAGAGCAGAATGGGAAGTTCGGCTTTCAGGGCAATGAAATAGAAGCCTTTCTTCCAATCAGGATTGGGCGAACGGGTTCCCTCTGGGGTGATACAGAGGTGGAATCCCTTTGCCTGACGAGCCGTTTCGGCCATAGAGTCAGTCATACTGGTATGCTTCTGCCGATTTTTCATCAGGAAATTGCTCTTCATACCCTTTGCACCAATATACAGCTGCCCCAACACGAAGTCCCAGTTACTGGTGTGTGGAGCCAGACAAATGATAAACTTCTCGGGGTGGTCTTCTGTTACGTCAACCGTCCACCCCCAGTGTTTATACAAAAGCCAGTTACAGAATCTTTTCCACATCATATCCGCTCTACAGGTTGTTGATGTTGTCGATTATCTCATCAGCCTCCTTGGTGAAGTTCTCACGCAAGTCCTTGAAATATCTACTGGCTTTCATACCTGGCTCTACGTGTGAAATTCGGCTGATGTAGTTGCTCTCTAAACGGATGATACTGTGAAGTACGGCGTCGGCATTTTCCTGATTCTTTTCATTGCCATAAAGAGATGCGGCTACGGCTTCAGCAAATAATTCTGCGCAGATGAGGTTAATTGCATGTTTCAGTGTTCTTTTGTTCGCCATAATATTCGTGATTTTGTCATTTACAGTTTACAAAGATAACTATTTTTCTTCAAATAACAAGGAGTTTCTTCAAAAAAAAACATAAAAAGCAATTTTTCTTTCTGTTTCTCGTCAGAAATGAGTATTTTTGCACGTCGAATTTTCATTATTCAAAAAAATAGAAGTATTTATATTATGGAAAAGAGTGCATTGCAGATTGCAAGAGCCGCCTATCAGCCCAAGTTGCCGAAAGCGCTGCAGGGAGCTGTCAAGGTGAAAGAAGGTAAGGCTACGCAGAGCGTTGCCGATCAGGAGGAAATCAAGAAGTTGTTCCCCAACACGTACGGAATGCCCATCGTGGAGTTTGAGCCTGCTACTGAGGCCAACACCACTAAGATGAACGTGGGTATCATCCTTTCGGGTGGTCAGGCTCCTGGTGGTCATAACGTCATCACAGGTCTGTTCGACCAGATTAAGAAGCTGAATCCCGAGAACCGCCTGTTTGGTTTCATCCTCGGTCCTGGTGGTCTGGTTGACCATAAGTATATGGAGCTGACGTCGGACATTATCGACGAGTACCGCAACACTGGTGGATTCGATATGATTGGCTCTGGCCGTACGAAGCTTGAGAAGGTAGAGCAGTTTGAAAAGGGTCTGGAGATTATCCGCGAGCTCGATATCAAGGCTATCGTCATCATTGGTGGCGACGACTCGAATACCAACGCCTGTGTGCTGGCTGAGTATTATGCTGCCAAGAACTATGGCGTGCAGGTTATCGGCTGTCCTAAGACTATCGACGGCGACCTGAAGAATGATCAGATTGAGACTTCATTTGGTTTCGATACTGCTTGTAAGACTTACTCTGAACTTATTGGCAACATCGAGCGTGACTGTAACTCAGCCCGCAAGTACTGGCACTTCATTAAGGTGATGGGTCGTTCGGCTTCACACATCGCTCTGGAGTGTGCTCTGCAGACCCAGCCCAATATCTGTCTCGTCAGTGAGGAAGTTGAGGCAAAGGGCATGAGCCTTGACGATATCGTCGAGTATATTGCAAATGCTGTAGCTGTCCGTGCTGCTGATGGCAACAACTTCGGTACTGTCATCATCCCCGAGGGTGTCATTGAGTTTATCCCTGCTATCAAGAAGCTTATTGCTCAGCTCAACGACGTGCTTGCCTTGCCTGAAGCAAAGAGTCTTGATCGTCATGAGTCTATCGACTTCGTAAAAGCTCACCTGACAGAGGAGAATCTCGCTGTGTTCAATAGCCTGCCTACGGGTGTAGCTCGTCAGCTGGCTCTCGACCGTGATCCTCATGGAAACGTACAGGTGTCACTCATCGAGACCGAGAAGCTGCTCTCTACTATGGTTGCCCAGAAGCTTGAGCGCATGAAGAAGGAAGGCAAGTATGTTGGTAAGTTCGGCACGCAGCACCACTTCTTCGGCTATGAGGGCCGTTGCGCGGCTCCTTCAAACTTCGACGCCGACTACTGCTACGCCCTTGGTACCAGTGCAGCCCAGCTCATCGCTAACGGCAAGACCGGCTATATGGCTATTGTGAAGAACACGACAGCTCCTGCTGACCAGTGGATTGCCGGTGGTGTTCCCATCACGATGATGATGAATATGGAGAAGCGTGCTGGTGAGATGAAACCTGTTATCCGCAAGGCTCTCGTTGAACTCGACGGTGCTCCCTTCAAGGCTTTCGCTAAAGAGCGCGACCGCTGGGCTCGTGAGACGGCTTATGTATATCCTGGTCCTATCCAGTACTGGGGACCCGCTGAGGTCTGTGACCAGCCTACTAGGACGCTTGCTCTTGAACAAGCCAAGTAAAAGCTGATTATTTATAGGCACGGATTACACGGCTCATATTGAGAGACACGGTATTTGAACCGTGTTAATCCGTGTAATCCGTGCTATTTTGATTTTATGGCATCAAAGCGCCGCGCAGTTCACCGAAAAGGCATTGGTTCGACTCATACGTATCATGGCCCGCAAGGACGTAGAAAACCGAATATTTTTATCCGATTTCTACGTCATCTGCCTGGTTGGGCATATTGGCTTGGTGGAGCTGCTGTCGTGGCTGTCTACATCTGGTTTTTCTATTATATTTTCGTCGGTCCCTTTGGCTTCCGCTGGCGTGCTCTCTACGGCGATGTCAGCTATCCTGAAGGCTACGAGATTCACGGTATTGACATCTCGCACCATCAGGGACATATTGACTGGGACAAGCTGAAAGACGAAGGTATGATTAACCGCTGTCCCATCCGTTTCGTGATGATCAAGGCCACCGAAGGCTCTACGCAGACCGACGAGAATTTCCGTGAGAATTTCCACCAGGCCCGTGAGTATGGGTTCACCCGTGGTGCCTACCATTTCTACAGCGTTCACTCGCCTGCCGACCGTCAGGCACAGCACTTCCTCAGTCAGGTGAAGTTGGAGAACGGCGACCTGCCACCCGTGCTCGACGTGGAGCACAAACCCAAGGACCAGACCGATGACGAGTTCAAGGCGTCGGTGCTGCAGTGGCTGGACATTGTCGAGAAGCACTACAACGTCAAGCCCATCATCTACACCTATTATAAATTTAAGACGCGCTACCTGAACGACACCATTTTCGACCAATATCCCTACTGGATAGCCCACTACTATGTGGACAGTGTCGAGTACAAAGGGCGTTGGAAGTTCTGGCAGCATACGGATGTCGGCAAGCTGCCAGGTATCAAGGGTCACGTCGATTTCAATATCTATAACGGCTCCTATTACGACCTTCGCCAGATGACAATTGGGTCGATGGAAACAATCGGTGAGAAGGCCTATCAGTAGGTTGCAAATATTTTTTTCTGTTTTTGCTTGCATAGTTCATTCTTTTTTCATAACTTTGCCCGCAGTAAACCTAAAACAAAGAAATTTATGAAAAAGAATTTTGTATGGCTCTTAGGCGTTTTTGTCGCCTGTTGTTTCACGCTGACGGCTTTGGCAGCCTGTGGCGATGATGATGATGACCCCCAGACCGCCAGCGGCAATGGAGAAGTGTGTATCGTTGCAGTACTTCCAAATGCGATTGCTCAGAATGCCAACTTGGAGGTTACTTATAATGACGGCCAGGGATCGATGAAGAATTTTACGGTGAGGAACGGTGAGAGTTCTGATGCCCTAACTACCTATTCCAAGGAGGGGCTGCAACTTCTTCAGCTTATGGGCGGCTTTACTGTCGACGCCACCAAGTGTATTATCCGCACGGTCAAGTTCGCGGCTCCTGTAGGAACGAAGGTCACTTGTAAGTACAAAATGGTACTGAACGGTGTAGAAGCAACAGAATTCCCCGCAAAGGTGTATTCTCCCTTTGCTATTGCAACAGGTAAGCGGCCTTCAGGTGAAGCACTTGTCGTTCAGGGCATTTCTACGTTTTCTCAATCGACCCTCAGCTCGTTGGAACAATATAAGGTTTGGCTTGAGCGCCGCAACGGCGTGGAGCATGAGAACTTTGTTACTGTAGAGTAAGCGTCAGCACAATACAAGCCCATCCGTGGGCTTCACGTTGAGCGGTTATGCTGAGTCCCAGTGTAGCCGCTTTTTCTGTCAGCAGGGGAATATCTTCTGTGTAGAATCCGCTGAGAATGAGTTTGGCTCCTGTTGCCATTTTCTGTCTGAAAGCCGGCATGTCCTGCAACAGGATATTGCGGTTGATGTTTGCCACAACGATGTCGAACAGCCCCTCCACCTTATTTAATATAGAGGCATCTCCCAAGAGTGGTGTCACTTCAACGTTATTGATGACGGCATTATGTCGTGTATTGTCGACGCTCCACTCATCGATGTCGTAACTGACACATTCCCGCGCTCCAAACTTCATAGCCGTGATGCCTAAGATGCCCGTACCGCAGCCACAATCCAATATGCGCTTGTTTGTCTGGTCTGTATTGATGAGTGTGTCGCATACCATCTGCGTGGTCTCGTGGGTGCCCGTGCCGAAAGCTAAGTGGGCGTCGATTTCGATGGTAACAGGTGCGGGGGCGGAGTTGGAGTCAAAATGTGGCAGGTGCCGTCCGTCGTGAATCACCAGACGGTTGCCTACGGTGATGGGGTCAAATCCCTCCTGTTCCCATTGATCGTTCCAGTCGCGGTCCTCAGCTTTGTTGATGATATAGCTGATGTTGAGGTCAGGTATCGGGAACGACAACAGTATGCCGTCCAGAACTTGCTGGTCGAAGAGTGACTGCTGGACGTAGCCCGTCAGCCCTTCTTCTGTGTTTTCGAAAGTTTCAAAACCTGCCTCTCCGGCCATAGCTGCCAGCAGGTCACAAGCGTCGCTGTTGAGCGGCTTTACGCTGAATTTCACCTCGTAATACTTCATAATGATGTTAAATTTGCCGCAAAATTACAAAAAATAGGGAAAAACCTATCATTGTTTAGGGTTTTTCCCTAATTTTGCACTGAAAATTAATATAATTTTGTAGCGTGAAACTATAAAACAAAGGAGATATGACAATGAACAACCGTATTTTAGTATCACTCTTGTTGGGGGCATTGCCTCTGACAATGATGGCACAGGATGATGACATGTATTTCGTTCCCTCCAAGAAGACTCACGAACACGTTGCTCCTCATCGTGATGCACCGCGTTCGCATTCCACCTACTACTCGGGTAGCAACCGCAGCGTCGACGAATATAACCGTCGTGGTGTCGGTAGCAGCTATCAGGTGGTGTCTAACGACACGACAGGTAATGACATTATCCAGTTCAGCGCTGAGCGCGGTGTCTATCCAGACTCTACTATGAGTGAGGATTTCACCCTGACGCGTCAGATGGCTCGTTACGACGGCTATGATGCCGATATCGCCTATCGTGAGGGCTATCGCGACGGTGCTAACGACTCTTGGCACTCACCTTGGTTCTATTCGTCCTACTATCCGTGGTACGACTCTTACTGGTATTGGCGCGATCCTTGGTACTACCGTCACTATGGCTGGTACTCTACGTGGTACGATCCCTGGTACTATGACTATGGCTGGTATGGCCCTTATCATTATGGCTACTACAGCTACTACCGTCCATACTACTATGGTGGTGGTTACTACTCGGGCAGAAGTCGCTTGTATTCGCATAACGGCAATACCGGTACTATCAACCGTAGCGGACGTTCTCACGGTTACTTTACTGGCGGTTCGCGAGCTTCCTCTGGTACGGCAACCCGTGCTACGCAGCGTGCTACCTATAATAATAACGGTAACGTGTATCGCAGCAATAGTGGTAACTTCAGCCGTTCGACCAGCAGCAGCGGCAACTTCAGCCGTTCTACGACCAGCAGTAGTAGTAACTACAACCGTTCGTCGAGTAGCAGCAGTAGCGGCAGCTTCAGCCGTTCGTCAGGCGGTGGCAGCTTTAGCGGTGGCGGCGGTGGTTCGCGTGGTGGCGGCAGCATTGGCCGTGCCGGAAGACGTTGAAAGTTGAGAATTGTGAATTGAGAATTGTGAATTGTGAATTGTGAATTGTGAATTGAAGATTATGAAGAAGATATTTATTGCAGCATTGGCTTTGGCGGCAACTTTGTCGTCAGTGGCACAGGATACCTATGAGGGTGCCAAACTCATGACGACCGACCTGAATGGAACGGCACGCTATGTGGGTATGGGTGGCGCTTTGGAGGCACTTGGTGCCGATATCTCGACGATGAGTACGAACCCCGCAGGCATCGGTCTGTTTCGTCACAGTACTTTCCAGACGTCATTGAGTGTCGTCTCCCAGCAGGATGCTGTGAAGTTTGGCGAGACCGGCAAGACCCATCTCAGTTTTGACCAGGCAGGCTTTGTTTATTCTTCACAGGTGGATAGACGTTCATTTGTCAACATTGGCTTCAACTACCATAAAAGCCGCAATTTCAATCAGATATTGTCGGCAGCCAACAGCTTGCGTCGCGGTTCACTCAACCAGGTTGGCTTTGCCAAGTACGACAAGGACAATGTCAATCGGGGGGGCTACAACCTCGACTGGAACGTCGACGGCGACCTGATGGGCTACGAGAACAATAGTCAGAGTGCTCTGCGTGCCTACACCTTTACGCAGGTGGACTACCTCTATATGAACGCTTTCAACGCGTGGCCTAAGGAGAATGGTCAGGATATTGAGATTGGTTATCTCGACGGCGACACCTATCAGTTTAACAACGGCCAGCGCGGTTGGATTGCTGATTTCGATGTCAACCTCAGTGGCAATATCAACGATCGCGTGTATCTCGGCCTGACTGTCGGCTTACACGATGTGAACTACAAATCGACGACCGACTATAAGGAGAATCTGGTGTTTGCCGATGGCCCCAGTGCCGGCAATACCTTGCTCTCCGACGAGCGTAAGGTGACGGGTACAGGCGTTGATGTCAAAGCAGGTGTCATCTTCCGTCCCATCGAGTTTTCGCCGTTCCGCGTTGGTCTCTCTGTCTCTACTCCTACGTGGTACGACCTGAAGACGAGCAATAGCACGGTGTTCTATAACAACTGCTATCAGCAGGGTATTGGACTCTGGGAGAGGGGTGAGAACGGCGAGACTTACGAGTTCAAGATGTACACACCGTGGAAGTTTGACGTCAGCTTAGGTCACACCCTTGGTACGATGCTTGCTCTTGGTGCCACCTACGAGTACAGCGACTACAGCACGATGGACTTGCGCGAGAACGACGGTTACGACTACGACGGAAACCGCGACTCTCACAGCGACCGCGTGATGAACAACCAGACCGAGCACGCGCTGCAGGGCGTTCACATGCTGAAGGTGGGTGCCGAGTTGAAGCCTGATCCCGCAATGGCCGTCCGCGTAGGCTACAACTATGTATCGCCGATGTACAAGGAGGACGGTGTGCGTGATATGACCATCAACTCCATCGGCGTGATGTACTCGTCGACCAACGACTACACCAACTGGAAGGATACCCACCGCGTTACCTGCGGTTTTGGTTACAAGTATAATGGCTGGAACTTCGACCTGGCTTATCAGTACTCGATGACGAAGGGTACGTTCCACCCCTTCCAGCCCAATACGACGTTCACCTTCGACGGAGCTACCATCAGCAACGTGCCTCAGACCACCGATGTTGAGAACAAACGCCATCAGGTGATAGCTACTATCGGCTACACTTTCTGAACTTTGCAACCGAGTTGCGCGAAATGTGCCGTAACTTTGCACCCGAAAACAATTAAAGGGTCAAAGTTATGGCACATATTCATCATCATCATCACCATCAAGAGAGTGAGTGCTGCGAGCACCATCACCACGAGCACCATCACGAGCACCATCACGAGCATGAAGGAGGGCTTCGCCGCCAGCTGACAGTCATCGGCGTCACGGCGCTGCTGCTCGTCGGCGCCGTCGTTGTCGAGCATCAGCTGCAGTTGTCTACCTGGCAGTTGCTGCTCGTCTATCTCATACCTTATTTATTAATAGGTCACGACACGCTGAAGGAAGCCGCCGAGGGTGTGGCCCGCGGCGATGCCTTCAATGAGCATTTCCTCATGTCGGTAGCCACCATCGGCGCCCTCTGTATCGGCTTCCTGCCAGGTGCCGAAACTGAGTTTCCTGAGGCCGTTTTCGTCATGCTGTTCTTCCAGGTTGGCGAACTCTTTGAGGGTTATGCTGAGGGTCAGAGCCGCCGCAGTATCAGTCATCTGATGGACATACGGCCCGATGTGGCACATTTGGAAATGAAAAATGAGGAATTAGAAATGAGTAATGGTGATTACCCGATTCGTGATGTGTCTCCAGAGAAGATCGAGGTTGGAGAAACCATCATCATCCGTCCAGGCGATCGTGTGCCCCTCGATGGTGTCATTATCGGCGGACGTTCAGCCCTGAACACCGTTGCGCTGACTGGCGAGTCTCTGCCTCGCGAGGTCGCTGAGGGCGACGAGGTACAGTCGGGCTGTGTCAACCTCTCAGGACTGTTGCGAGTACGTACCACCAAGAATTTCGGCGAGAGTACGGCATCGAAGATTATCAGCTTGGTAGAGAATGCTGCCGAACACAAGTCGCAGAGCGAGACCTTCATCACCCGTTTTGCCCGTGTCTATACCCCCATTGTCGTCGTTGCCGCTCTGGCTATTGCCGTCATACCCACCCTGTTTGGTGGCGCTTTCCACATCTGGCTCTATCGTGCCCTGATGTTCCTCGTCGTCTCGTGCCCCTGCGCCTTAGTCATCAGCGTTCCGCTGACCTTCTTCGGAGGCATCGGTGGTGCTTCGCGTCGCGGTATTCTCATCAAGGGAGCCAACTATATGGACGTTCTGGCTAAGGTAGACACCGTTGTCTTCGACAAGACCGGCACGCTGACTCACGGACAGTTTGCCGTCGAGGCCGTCCATCCTGATGTGGTCGACGAGCACCAGCTGCTGCATCTTGCTGCTCATGTGGAGCACTTCTCCACGCACCCCATCGGTGCCGCCCTGCGCGATGCCTTCCCCGATGAAGCTACCGACGGCTGCGTGGTTGCCGACGTCGAAGAGGTTGCCGGTCAGGGCATCCGTGCGCGTGTAGGCAGTCAGCAGGTGGCCGTCGGCAACACCAAACTGATGGACGCCGTAGGAGCCAAGTGGCACGACTGCCACCATGTGGGCACCATCATCCACGTAGCTATCGACGGCACGTATGCCGGTCATATCGTCATCAACGACCGCATTAAGGCCGACAGCGCCGAAGCCGTCAGCCGACTGAAGCGCTTAGGAGTAGGACAGACGGTGATGCTCACAGGCGACCGCCGCGAGGTGGCCGACTATGTGGCTCAGAAGCTGAACCTGTCGGAATACCACGCAGAGCTGTTGCCTGCCGATAAAGTGAAGTATGTTGATGGTATGACGAATGTGGCCTTCGTGGGTGACGGCATCAACGATGCCCCCGTTCTTGCCCGTGCCGATGTCGGCATCGCAATGGGCGGATTGGGCAGCGATGCTGCTATCGAGGCTGCCGACGTCGTGCTGATGGACGACCATCCGTCGAAGGCCGCCGACGCTATCGAAATAGCCCGTCGCACACTGGGTATCGCCCGTCAGAATTTGTGGTTCGCCATCGGCGTCAAAGTCGCCGTCCTGGTACTGGCAACCTTCGGTCTCGCCACGATGTGGCTCGCCGTCTTTGCCGACGTCGGCGTCACCGTCTTAGCTGTGCTCAATGCTATGCGTTCTTTACGTCCTCCTCGTCAGCATCATACTCATCCTGACGGTGGTGAGGAAACACATGGTGATGCAGGAAGTTCATCAGTTCCAGACAGATAATCACCATCAGCGTGGCGGCAGAGGCAACGGCATACATGCCGGCACCTGCCGCCATACCTATTGCTGCCGCCACCCACAGTCCTGCTGCCGTCGTCAGTCCACGAACGGCGTGCTTCTGGAAGATGATACAGCCGGCACCGATGAAGCCGATGCCCGACACTACCTGTGCTGCAATACGCGACACATCGTGACGTGTGGCCTCGTTGATGACTACGTCGCTGAAGCCGTGAGCCGATAGAATCATAAACAAGCCGCTGCCCAGTCCGACGAGGAAGTGGGTACGGAAGCCTGCCTCTTTGGCGCGATACTCACGTTCCAGTCCAATGGCGCCGCCGAGCAGTCCGGCGATGAAAATACGAAGAATAAACTCTGTTGTCATATCCTATATGTTTTTTGTTGTTTATATCCCTTTCATTGACAGTGAGATACGGTTACGTCGGCGGTCAACCTCGATGACGCGAACGCGGACGTGCTGGTGGAGCTTGACGACCTGATTCGGGTCTTTGACGTACTTGTCGGCTAACTGCGAGATGTGGACGAGACCGTCCTGATGGACGCCGATGTCGACGAAGGCACCAAAGTTGGTGATGTTGGTTACGATGCCGGGCAGCTCCATACCTTCCACGAGGTCGTCGACAGTCTCAATGCCTTTGGCAAACTCAAATTCCTCAATCTGCTCGCGAGGGTCGCGACCGGGTTTTTCCAATTCTTTCATGATGTCGGTCAGCGTGGGCAGGCCGACATCATTCGTCACGTAGCGTTCGGGACGTATAGCCTCGCGCTTCTCCTTGCTGTTAATAAGGTCGGCAACAGCACATTGCTGGTCGCGGGCCATTTGTTCGACGACGGCGTAGCGCTCGGGGTGGACGGCAGAGTTGTCTAACGGGTTCTTGGCACCAGGGATGCGCAGGAAACCGGCACATTGCTCGAAGGCAGCGGGGCCCAGTCGTGGTACCTTCTTCAGCTGTGCCCGACTGGTGAAAGCTCCGTTCTCTTTTCTGTAGTCGACGATGTTCTTAGCCAGTGCGGGTCCGAGTCCGCTGACGTACTGCAGCAGGTGCTGCGAGGCGGTGTTGAGGTTCACGCCGACGGAGTTCACGCAGCTCATCACCGTCTGGTCGAGCTGTTGTTTCAGTTTCGTCTGGTCGACGTCGTGCTGATATTGTCCCACGCCGATGCTCTTCGGGTCAATCTTCACCAGTTCGGCCAGCGGGTCCATCAGTCGGCGGCCTATCGAGACGGCTCCGCGAACGGTGACATCTTCGTCGGGGAACTCCTCGCGTGCGGTCTTTGAGGCAGAGTAGACGGAGGCGCCGTCCTCAGAGACGACGAAAACGGGGATGCCCCCCCTGTGGTCCCCCGAGGGGGACTTTGTAGCGTCTGAGGATAATGAGTCCCCCCCGGGGGACGTTAGGGGGGTCACCTCTTCGATGAAGGCTCGGGTTTCGCGGCTGGCGGTGCCATTACCGATGGCGATGGCCTCGATGTGGTAGTCCTGAATCATCTGCTGGACGTGTACGGTGGCCTGCATGCGGTGGTTCACGGGCGGATGGGGGAAGATGGCCTCGTGGTGCAGCAGGTTGCCCTGAGCGTCGAGACAGACGACCTTGCAACCCGTTCGGAATCCGGGGTCGATGCCCATCACACGCTTCTGACCCAAGGGTGCCGAGAGCAGCAGCTGGCGCAAGTTCTCGGCAAACACGCGGATAGCTTCGTCGTCGGCCTGTTCCTTGCTCAGATTGAAGAACTCCGTCTCTATCGAGGGCTTCAGCAGGCGCTTGTAGCTGTCCTCGACGGCTTCGGCCACCAGACGGCCACAGGGTGTCTGTCCGTAGACGTAGTGGCGCTGCAGACGTTCCACGCACTCATCGTCGCTAACGGGGTCGATGCTCAGTCGCAGAATGCCCTCGGCCTCGCCTCGCCGCATGGCCAAGAGTCGGTGACTGGAACAGCGCTTCAGGGGTTCGTGCCAGTCGAAATAGTCGCGGAATTTCTGTGCTTCGTCGGTGTCCTGTTTGGCCTTTACCACCTTCGAGGTGATAACAGCTGTCCGGCGGAAGGCTCCGCGCACCTGCTGGCGCGAGCGCTCGTCCTCGCTCACCTGTTCGGCGATGATGTCCTGGGCACCCTTTAGGGCTTCTTCGACGGTGGCGACGGGGGAACCGTCGCCAGCGGGACGCTGGGCGCCGGCAATGAAGCGCTGGGCAGCGCGTTCGGGGTCGCGTTCGCGCTGTTGCAGCAGGATGACGGCCAGCGGTTCCAAGCCCTGTTCGCGGGCTACCTGGGCGCGTGTGCGGCGTTTGGGGCGGTAGGGCAGGTAGATGTCCTCCAGCGTGGTAGCGTCCCACGTGTCGGCGATGCGCTTCTCCAGTTCGGGTGTCATCTTCCCCTGTTCGCTGATGGTCTTCACGATGGTTTCCTTGCGTTTCTGCAGCTCCTTCAGGCGCTCGTACTGGTCGCTGATGGCGCTGATCTGTACTTCGTCGAGTCCTCCCGTGCGCTCCTTACGGTAGCGGGCGATGAAGGGAATGGTGCAACCCTCGTCAATCAGAGCGAGCGTTCCATCAACGTTTTTCGCTGAAATGTTGAGTCTTTCGGCTATGATTTGGGCAAAAATATTCATGTGTTTAGCGGTTTTTACTTGTTTTCCGATGCAAAGATACGCATATTTCTTATATTTTTGCTAACTTTGCAGCCGTTTTATACATAAAAAGATGATTTCTGTTGAAGGATTAAAGGTAGAATTCGGTGTGAAACCGTTGTTTTCGGACGCTAATTTCGTCATCAACCCCCGCGACCGCATAGCTTTGGTGGGCAAGAACGGGGCGGGGAAGTCGACGCTGCTGAAGATTCTCTGCGGACAGCAGAAACCTACGGCGGGAACGGTGGCCGTGCCTAACGATACGACGATAGGCTATCTGCCACAGGTGATGAAGTTGCAAGACGACACGACCGTGCGCGAAGAGACGCAGAAGGCGTTTGCCAACGTGACGGCTATGGCTGAGCGCGTTGAGCGGCTGGAACGTGAGATGAACGAGCGCACTGACTACGAGAGCGACGACTATATGGCGCTGGTGGAACGTTACACGATGGAACACGAGCGCTACCTGATGATGGGTGCTGTCCACCGTGAGGCCGAGCTCGAACGTACGCTCATCGGCTTAGGCTTCGAACGCACTGATTTTGAGCGACCTACGAGTGAGTTCTCGGGTGGCTGGCGTATGCGTATCGAGCTGGCTAAAATCCTGCTGCAGAAGCCCGACGTGCTACTGCTTGACGAGCCAACGAACCACCTCGACATTGAGTCTATCCAGTGGTTGGAGCAGTTCTTGGCGCAGTCGGCATCGGCTGTGGTGCTGGTCAGTCACGACCGCGCCTTTATCAATAATGTGTCGAACCGCACGCTGGAAATCTCGTGCGGCAGGGTAGTGGACTACCGCGTGAAGTACGACGAGTATGTTACGCTGCGCCGTGAGCGTCGTGAACAGCAGTTGCGGGCTTACGAGAACCAACAGAAGGAAATCGCTGATATGAAGGCGTTTATAGAGCGCTTCCGCTATCAGGCTACGAAGGCCGTGCAGGTGCAGCAGAAGGTGAAACAGCTTGAGAAAATCGTGCCCATCGAGGTGGACGAGGTCGACAATTCGGCTATGCATCTGAAGTTCCCGCCCTGCCTCCGTAGTGGCGACTATCCGGTAATCTGCGACGAGGTGCGTAAGGCCTACAATCACGTCGTTTTCGACCACGTGAACCTGACTATCAAGCGTGGCGAGAAAGTGGCCTTTGTCGGCAAGAACGGTGAGGGAAAAACGACGCTTGTGAAGTGTATCATGGGTGAGATTCCCTTCGACGGACAGCTGAAGGTGGGCCACAACATCCAGATAGGCTACTTTGCCCAGAATCAGGCACAGCTGTTGGACGAACAGCTGACGGTGTTTCAGACTATCGACAACGTGGCCAAGGGCGATATCCGTCTGCGTATCAACGACATACTCGGTGCCTTTATGTTTGGCGGCGAGAATGCCGACAAGAAGGTGAAAGTGCTCAGCGGCGGCGAGCGCAGCCGTCTGGCGATGATCAAACTGCTGCTGGAACCCGTGAACCTGCTGATACTCGACGAGCCGACGAACCACTTGGATATGGTGTCGAAAGACGTGCTGAAAGAGGCTATCCGTGCCTTCGACGGTACGGCCATCGTGGTGAGCCACGACCGTGAGTTCCTCGACGGGCTTGTCACTAAGGTCTATGAGTTCGGAGGTGGAAAGGTACGCGAGCACCTCGGCGGCATCTACGACTTCTTGCAGAGCCGCAAGATTGTGGAGCTGAGTGAGCTGGGGAGTAATGGGAGTAATGGGACTAATAAGACCAATGAGACCAATGAGACTAATGGGACTAATAAGACCCAGAAGACCAGCTACGCCGAACACAAGGAGCAGCAGAAGCGGATAGCGCGTGCCGAGAAGGCCGTGAAGGCTTCGGAAACGAAGATTGAGCAGATGGAAGCCCGTCTGAAAGAGCTTGATGAGCTGCTGATGGTGCCCGAAAACGCCTCAGATATGACGTTAGTGACCGAATATACGTCGACAAAACGCGCTTTAGACGAGGAAGTGGAGCGCTGGGAACAGCTGTCAACTGAGTTAGATAGCCTGTCTGCAACAGCCATTTAGGCTTGCTGCTATGGTTATTTAGGCTTGCTAAAAATGTAAAACGTTACATCGTGACAACGTGACAAAGTGACATTAAGGAGTTTTCGATATACAGACCTATGTAGATGAGATATTTGCAAATATTTATCTTAGAATATATATAATATTTATATTATATATATTCTAATACATAGGATGCATATTGTTGATGGTGCTTAATGTCACTTTGTCACGATGTCACTTGTCACTATTGCGATTTTGATTATTTTTTCGAGTTATTTAGCGGCATAATTTGGTGGTATCAAATTTTCTTTGTACCTTTGTAGCCAGAATAGAAAAACGTACTAATACTAATTACAAACATGAAATTGAAGACAATGATTCTCACGATGGCACTTGCTGCCATTTCCATGAACGGCTCGGCTCAGGAGCCGCTGAAGTCGGGGCTGAATCCGGCTGACATGAACACCAGCGTGAAGGCTGGCGAGGACTTCTATGAGTACGCCTGCGGTGGCTGGATGAAGGCCAATCCGCTGCCTGCCGCCTACAGCCGCTTCGGCAGCTTCGACCGCTTGGCCGAGGACAACAACAAGCGCATCAACGACATCCTGAAGGAGCTGGAAAGCAATACCTATCCCGAGGGAACGATCGAGCAGAAGCTGTCTGACTTCTACAAGCTTGCGATGGACTCTGCGCGTCGTGAGAAGGAAGGTATTCAGCCCGTGATGCCGCTTATCAAGAAGTTAGAGGCCGCCAAGACCGTGAAGCAGCTGTTCGACGTGCAGTTAGAGATGGCCAAGTACGGCGATTCCGAGTTCTATAGTGCCGGTATGGGTGCCGACGAGAAGAACGCTACGCAAAACATTCTGAACGTCAGTCAGGGCGGTCTGGTTTTGGGACAGAAGGACTACTATTTGGAGACCGACGAGGCCACGACGAAGATTCGTGAGGCCTATAAGAAGCACATCGTGCGCATGTTCCAGCTCTTTGGCTTCTCAAAGGGTCAGGCCACGAAGAAGATGCAGAACGTCTGGAAGTTGGAGTTAGCGCTGGCTAAGGTGTCGAAGAGCCGCACCGAGCTTCGCGATCCGCAGGCCAACTACAACAAGATGACGCTGCAGGAGTTCACGACGAAGTATCCCAACCTGAAGCTCGAGCAGGTGATGAACGCCCAGGGCCTGCAGTCGAACTACATGCAGGAGCTGGTAGTAGGACAGCCCGCCTTCATGGCCGGAGCCAACACGCTGCTTGCCAAGATGAAGCCCGCCGAATATCGCGACTATATGGAGTGGGGTGTTATCGTCAGCGCCGCCAGCTATCTGAACGACGCCGTCCGCAAGGCCAACTTCGACTTCTTCGGCAAGACGATGACAGGCCGTAAAGAAGAGCACCCGTTGTGGCGCCGTGCTACGAGTGAGGTGCAGAACGCTATGGGACAGGCACTCGGTCGCATCTACGTCGACAAGTATTTCCCCGCAGCCGCCAAAGCCCGCATGCTGAAGTTGGTGAAGAACCTGCAGATAGCTCTCGGCGAACGTATTGCCGCCCAGGAATGGATGGACGACTCGACGAAAGTCAATGCCCTGCTGAAGCTGAATTCGTTCTATGTGAAGGTGGGTTATCCCGACAAGTGGATTGATATGACGAAGCTGACGATAGATGCGAAAAAATCTTACTATGAGAACCATATCAACAACCTGAAGTTCTGGAACGAATACTACATCGACCACACGGCAGGAAAGCCCGTTGACATTGAGGACTGGTATATGACGCCGCAGACCGTCAACGCCTACTACAACCCGACGACGAACGAGATATGCTTCCCCGCTGGTATTCTGCAGGTTCCATTCTTCGATATGACGGCTGACGACGCCTTCAACTACGGCGCTATCGGTGTGGTGATAGGCCACGAGATGACCCACGGATTCGACGATCAGGGACGCCAGTTCGACAAGGACGGCAACATGCACGACTGGTGGAAGGAATCAGACGGAAAGAACTTTACAGACCGTACCGATAAGTATGCCGACTTCTTCTCGGCCATCAACGTACTGCCCGACCTGAAAGCTAACGGTCGCCTGACGTTAGGTGAGAACCTCGCCGATCACGGTGGACTGATGGTGGCCTACGCTGCCTTCAAGAATGCCACGAAGAGCCAGCCGCTGCCCGTCATCGACGGTCTGACTGCCGACCAGCGCTTCTTCCTGGCCTACGCCGGCGTCTGGGCAGGCAACATCACCGAAGCTGAAATCCGCAACCGCACGAAGAGCGACCCCCACGCCTTAGGTCGCTGGCGCGTCAACGGAGCCCTGCCGCATATCGATGCCTGGTATGAAGCTTTCGGCATCAAAGAGGGTGATAAAATGTATATTCCAAAGGAAAAACGCCTGCAACTTTGGTGATTTTTCCGACTTTTTCATATAAAAATGCCGTCGCAAAGAAAATTGCGGCGGTTTTTTTTTGCGCAATTATATTTTTTTTATATCTTTGCACGTCAAAGATAAGACAATCATATCATGGCAGAAGATATAACTATAAAACCAGGAAAAACCGACTTTAGTGTTCGCCCGATGCAACGGGAAGAGTTGGTAAGGGAAACTGTAAACGAAGAACGTACTGAAGTACAGTATCAGCAGAATCAGGCCCAGAGCGTGGTTTGCCCGTCTTGTGGCACAGTAAACGATGCTGAGGCGATGTTCTGTGCCTCTTGCGGCCGGCCTCTGAAAATGGCCAGTTGTCCGAACTGCGGCAGCGAGATTGACCCAGACGCCGATTTCTGTGAAGTATGCCACCGCTACATCAAGAAGGATATCTGCTCGTTCTGCGGCACCCGAATGGACCCCAGCGAGGTTTATTGTCATGAGTGTGGCAACCCTCGTGGCGGCATTGTGTGTCCGGTCTGTAACACGCTTAACGACTTTGCGTTCTGCAAGCAATGCGGAACGGCTCTGACGGAGGAAGCCAAAGCTCTGGTAGCCGACGTGAAGAAACTGCCCGACTACCAGATGCTGACCGATGCGGCCCGTGAACTCGAAGAGCTGAACATGCAGATTCCCTATACCTCCGAGCGCGACATCGTCAGAGCCCAGCGTAATCAAGAGTTGCGCGAACGTGTGCTGATGCTGCTGGCTAATGACAAAGGTATTGCTCAGCCTAGAATTGTGAAAAAAGAATCCCGCAAATATTCCAAGGAGGAACTGCAGCAGCAGAAAGAAGAGAAAATGAAACTCATTACAGAGATTCTCGACAGAATGGCCGTTCCGTCGCTGCCTTCGCCTGTCAAGGCCCGCAACTACGCGATGGCCCAGAAACCTGCAGGCGTCAGATTGGCTTGGGTATGCAACTGGAAGCAGGCTATGCACTCCAGCCCCTGCGGATGTGCTAAGCCGCACTTAGGAGGCAAATGGGTCATTTTAGGGAAAAATAATAACGAAGAGATAAAAGACGATAAATAATGGCAATTGACAGAACCATCAAAAACGAGGCCCCTGTAGACAGAACCATTGCAGGTGGCGGCACGATGCGCACCATCAGAACTGTGCGAGAAGCTGCTGACACCGTTGAGCAGCCTAAGGATTTCTTCCTCGTCAAGGGCCAGAAGCTTCTGAACAAGGAGTGTCTGAGCGACTCTTCCGGAGAGGCACAGATATTCCTCGTTGAGGATGAGAACGGAAAGGAATTTGTGCTGAAAGTGTACTATCCGAACTTCGACGTCAACAAGAAACTGCTTCAGACCATCCGTTCGTTCGACTTCGAGATGATAGTCAAGATCTACGACTTCGGCAAGACCTATGTCGAAGGCAAGCATCGCTATTACGAACTGATGGAGTATCTGCATGGTGGTACGCTGAGTCACTTCCAACTCGGAGGCGACCTCAATATGTTCCGTCGCATAGCCCTGCAGGCCGCAGCAGCTCTGGCCTACTGTCATAATGAGAACATCCTGCACAAGGATATCAAGCCCTCGAACTTCTTCTTCCGCGACGAGGCTCACGAAGAACTGGTGCTGGGCGACTTTGGCATCTCGTCGATGCTGGAGAAAGACGGCAAGGCACACCGTACGACACAGGCTCGTACACCTATCTATGCTGCGCCGGAGATGTATTCCGACGTGATTGACGGCGTCGTCGAACTGACACCCGCTGCCGACTTCTATTCCTTGGGTATGACGCTCTTTGCCCTGTGGTTAGGCGAGAATCCGATGAGTTCGAACGAGCGTGTGATGATGCGCCAGAAGAACGAGGGACGCCTGCCCCGATTGAACGAGCTGCCCGAGACGGTGAAGCACATCGTGCAGGGACTGACTGCCGTGAACCCGATGAGCCGCTGGGGATATGACCAGGTGGAGAAGTGGTTCCAGGGTGAGGAGGTGGCTGTAGACATCAGCTCGCCCTTCCTGCGCTACAAGAACTTCATCGTCGACCCCGACCGCAACCTGGTTGCCGATAACGTTCATGAGTTGATACCGCTGTTGGTCGACAACGAACGTTTAGCCGTAGGCTATCTTTATAACGGCCGCATCAGCCAGTGGCTTGAGTCGTGTGGCAACATGAAACTGGCTACCGTCGTGAAGGATATCGTCGTGAACAGATATCCCGTCGATCAGCGCGCCGGACTGATGGCGGCGGTCTATGCGATGGAACCTACTTATCCCTATAAGGACGTGCACGGCAACCTCTGCGACGACATTCATAGTGTGGCAATCTCCCTGCTGAGCTATCAGGAGCAGTACGCAATTTTGCTGAAGAATCCCAACGACCCGCTGTTCCTCTATCTTGAAAGCCACTCCAAGTGCGATGTTGACCGTCTGCGCAGGTATTTCCAGAACGAAGACAAAGAAGAAGACTTTGACAGCAGGGTAGCCATCCTACGTTGTGTGTATGAGATTGACAAGGACATACCCTTCCTGTCACGCTATCCGTCGTCGACCATCGAGCAGATTGTTCACGCCTTCGGCTATGAGATGGTGTCGGACGATGACTGGAAGAGCCTGACTGACGGACGCCTGCAGTCGTGGATGTTCAGCCACGAGGACGTGATGGCCTGCGAGAGCCTGCGCATCATGACTCAGGGACAGAACCATTCGGAGGCGCTGGCCTATAAGGTGCTTTATAACATTGACAGAAATGCCGCCTACGACCTCAGACAGGCTGATACGCCGAAGAAGATAGGCCTGTTGCTGGCCGAGCGCCTGAAGAACGCAGAGCATCTCAGCACCGAGGACTTTGAGCGCGAGATGAGCGATATTGTCGAACCCGACGGACGCTTTGCCTATTTCGCACAGCTGCACGGCTGGATACAGTTGCAGGCAGAGGCAGCCCGTACGTTCGACCTGAAATCTGAAGAAAACCGCGAGAGACTGGGAGCATACGACCTGAAGACGGCCGTCTATCGCTTCTGCTGCATCTTGGGGGTCATACCGTCCTACCTGTTCCCTGATGGTACGGAACAGACTGACGGACGCAACCTCGATCGTTCGCAGAACGCACAGATGCGTAACGAACTGCGAAACGGCAACTTTGCTCAGTGGCTGTCGGTGTTCTATCATGAAGACCCGGCGCAGACGTTCGAGGAACAGTATTCCTATGAGCGCGAACTTGAAAAGTGGCTGATGACTCTCGGCGAGATTGACTTGACAAATCGCTATTACAAACGCTATATTGATGCACGCGAGTCGACTCGGAACAAGATGGAAAGCGTCAAGAAATCGTGGGCGGCCGCTAAGCGTAAGGAGAAGATCTGGAGACTGCTCTTCTATGCGCTTGCTGGCGTCTGGATACTGCTGGTGCTCATATTTGGCGTTACCGGACGCGACTTCCTGCTGCGTAACTCGTTTGTCACCATTGGCATACCGTTGGGAGGTATGTCGGCTTTCATTGTGGCGACACGCGCCTACTTCCGAGGCTACGGATTCGTCTTCTCCGTGTTGTGGGGCTTGCTTGGCGGACTGTCGTCAATCATCCCGATACTTATCCTGAAATACCTGAATGGCGCTCACCCGTCGCTCTTCAATATCGCCATCGTCCTGATGTCGGCTGTCTATGTACTGATTTGTCACATTACCGACTTCCGCGGCGACCAGAAAGCAGACAACAAACTCATCAATGAAGTCCTACACGACGACATTCAGTCGTCGCTGATAGAGCCGTTACACTATACGTTCAAGACAAGGTCGTATAAGTTCAAGGGCTCGAAGTTCGGCGTACTCGATGACATTTCCGACCAGGTGCGCTCCGTCTCCGGCGAGTCGGTGCTTCACTATATCTTCTGGAGCTTACTGGTAGCATTGCTCGTGGCAGAGTTTGTCGTTTTCAGTCCTTCATTGATGAACGTTCGTAATCCGAACCTCGACGGGAAATGGAAACTGCAGCCGCACAAGATCATTAAACAATTAGAAAAGGACGTTGAATGATTTGCGAATATTGTCATAAGGAAAACCGTAACATTGCCAAGTTCTGCAGGTGGTGCGGACAGCCGGTTGCCAGTCAGAATATCCTTGATAAACTGGTCGGACTGGATGAGGTCAAAGCGCAGCTGAAGACCATTGTCGACACGTATACCTACCTCCGCTCGCGAAAGGATATTGCCAACGTGCGTCTTTCCGTGAATGCTATAATAATAGGTGAGACGGGTACGGGCAAGACGGCGTTAGCAGAGATTCTGCGCGACTATTTCTGTCAGAACAAGATCATCGAGAAGTCGAAACTGACAATCGTTGATGCGGTAGACTATAGTCGTTTCGTCGATAAGTGGGAAGAAAATATCAAGAAGGCCAAGAATGGCATCCTCTTCTTCGATAACGTTCAGAAACTGCTGCCTGACAAGTATTCCAATCAGGTGAATCCCCTCGACAAGCTCTTTGTCGAGATGGATAAGTGGGACGATAACCCCATCGTCGTGATGGCGGGATTGCCCAAGGGACTCGACGACTTCTTGGAGAGCAACCCGGCGGTGAAGAACAGGTTCAAGTATATGTTCCGGCTGCCGACACCGAACTATCAGGAGCTGTGTGAAATAACCAAGCAGTCGCTTCGGGTGAAGTATGGTATCAATACCTATTCTGCAGAGGCAGAACAAAAGCTTGCACGTTACTTTAAGTATCAGATAAAAATCAAGGACGACACCTTCGGCAACGCCCATCTGGCTATGAAGACGGCAGAAGACATCTTCACGTCGTTCATCAGTCGCGGTGCTGATGCAGCTCAGGTGGAGATGGACGACATACAGGGCTATGTCCCCGAAGAGCGTTCACTTGACGATATCCTGCACGATCTTGACCGATTCATCGGTATGGACGAGGTGAAGCAGGCTGTACGCGAGATTGCCTACTCCGTACAGAACAGCATCCAGCGAGCAGAGCGCGGACTGGGCGAGCAGGAGAAGATGTCGATGCATATTATCCTGACAGGTAATCCCGGTACGGGCAAAACCACTATTGCCCGTAAATTGGGTGAGATTTTGGCGTCGATAGGCTATCTCGACAGCGGACACGTCGTCGAGGTAGACCGCGCGAAGATGGTCAGTCCCTATCAGGGTGAGACGCCAAAGGTGGTCGACCACCTCTGCGACAAGGCGATGGGTGGCATCCTCTTTGTTGACGAGGCCTACACGCTGGCTCCCGTCAGTCAGGCCGGAGACCGTGATAACCAGGGAGCCCAGGCTTTGGAGAAACTCATGAAGCGTATGGAGGACGATCGCGGCAAGTTCGTCGTCATCGCTGCCGGGTATCGTACGGAGATGGATAACCTGTTCCGCATCAATCCCGGTTTCAAGAGCCGCTTCAACTATTTCCTGAATATTGAGGACTATTCTCCTGAACAGCTCTATGAGATTCTGCTCGTCTTTGCAAAGGACAAGAAATACCTGATGTCGCCACAGGCAGAAGAAAAGACAAAGGCGTGCATCAAGCAAATGTACGAATCGCGTGACAAAGACTTTGCCAATGGCCGTACGATGCGCACGCTCTTCGACGAGATCTGCAAGAAGCAGGCACAGCGTCTGCAGTATGGTGATATGTCAGCTTTGAGCAACGAACAGCTGATGACCATCGAGGACGAGGACATCCCGTTTGAGGCACCAAAGGCCGTCGACTACTCAGAATGTCTGAAGAAGCTTGACGGTATGGTTGGTCTGACGGCTGTGAAGAAGGAAATCAGCAATCTGGCCGCCTTCCTGAACCTGCAGATACGACGCGGAGAGTCGAACACCTTCCAGGGTAAGCACTATGTGTTTACGGGTAATCCCGGTACAGGTAAGACGACGGTTGCCCGCATCATGGCCGACGTCTTCCGCACCTTGGGCATTCTCTCGCGCGGACAATTGGTAGAGGCCGACCGCGCCAAGCTCGTTGCGGGCTATAGCGGTCAGACGGCCATCAAGACCAATCAGCTCATTGATACGGCGATGGGTGGTGTCCTGTTTATTGACGAGGCTTATACGCTGAAGTCGAGCGATACCGACACCTTCGGCTCTGAAGCTATTGACACGCTGTTGAAGCGTCTGGAGGACGATCGCGGCAAGTTCATCTGTATCGTGGCGGGCTATACCGACCAGATGCACGACTTCATCGACTCCAACCCGGGCTTGAAGAGCCGTTTCACGCAGACCATCCACTTCGACGACTATACGCCTGACGAGCTGACGGAGATTTTCCTCCATCTCGCTGAGACCAAGAACTTCACCATCAGCGACGAGACGAAGGGGGCTGTGCATCGTCAGTTCGAACAGCTCTACCTGCGTCGCGACAAGAACTTCGGCAATGCCCGCGAGGCCCGCCGCATCTTCGACGAGGCCGTCGAGAAGCAGAGTCAGCGTCTCGTAGCGTTGATGAGCGCCCCGGGCTTTAAGGAGGAGGATATGTACCGCCTGACGACTGACGATCTGCCGATGGCCCAGAACGAGAAAGCCCGTCCGTTGGATGAGGTGCTCAACGAGCTGGACGACTTCGTGGGTATGCGCTCGGTGAAGAACAGCATCCGACGTCTCGCCGTACAGAGTATGTTCATGAAGCAGCGTGCCGCTATGGGTGCCGGCAATGTGCAGCAAATGGCTATGAACTTTGTGCTGACGGGTAATCCCGGAACGGGTAAGACATCGATAGCCCGAAAGATGGGCGAGATACTTAACTCGATGGACATACTGCCGACGAGCCGTGTGCTGGAGACGAGCCGCGCTACGCTGGTGGGCAAGTATATGGGCGAGACGCCGAAGATTGTCAACAACATGTGCGACAAGGCGATGGGCGGTATTCTCTTCATCGACGAGGCTTATACGCTGAGCGACCAGAACGACCAGTATGGCAAGGAGGCCATCGACACGCTGATGAAGCGAATGGAGGACGATCGCGGCAAGTTCGTCGTCATTGCAGCCGGCTATAAGGACAAGATGGAGGAGTTCATGCAGATGAACCCCGGTCTGGCCAGCCGCTTCACCCATAAGCTGCATATCGACGACTATAACGAGGACGAACTGCTGTCTATCTTCAAGAAGATGGCACAGAAGGAGCAGTACACACTCTCGCCGACGGCAGAGTTCAAGGCGCTCGACGTCATCTTCAAGATGGTGATGTCCAAGGACGCCTCTTTCGGCAATGCCCGCGAGATGCGCAACCTGCTCGACCAGACCATACAGCAGCTGTCGCAACGCGTCTCGCAGATGCCGCCCGACCAGGTGACGAAGGAGACTTATCAGATTATTTTACCAGAAGATATTATTGAAAGAGCATGATTATATGTCCTAATTGTAAAGAAGAGATTGACGACGACAGCCACTACTGCGACCAGTGTGGACAGGCGTTGCTCTATTGCCAGAACTGCGGACGCGTAGGACTCGGACGGCGCTGCACGTTTTGCGGCGGCTTGATGGTGTCGGCAGAGGAGCGTCAGAGCACCGGCCATAAGAGCGACTTCTCACCGATGTCAATCTCTGCTACCGACGTGTCGGTGACATCGAATTCTAATCATATTTCTTATCGGTCGAACGAGCAGAACGCTATGGCGAAGCCCGGTATACCGACACTGACGCTTTATAATACGAACCTTAATATACGTATTCAGGCGGTCAACGGCGCGGTCATCGGGCGCAGGCAGGGACCCTATACGCAGTTCTTCGAGCACAACGGCTATGTCTCGGGGGTACACGCCCAGCTGAAGTACAATGCTACTACTGGATGGTGCATCGTCGACAAGCATTCGTCGAACGGCACAACGCTGAATCAGCATTCGTTGCAGCCCGACGTCGAGATGTCGCTCAAGAATGGCGACATCGTGGGCGTGGCTAACGTCAACCTCCAAGTTAGTATCAATTAATAAAAACAAAGATTGTTCATGACACTGAATATACTTGCAGCAAGCTATGTGGGCTGTGTTCGCCAGAAGAACGAGGATATGGTGCTTGCTTGCCATACCTGTGTGCGGGACGGTAGCTTCGCTGATACGGTAGATCTGTCTGACACCGACCGCTGCCTGACAGCTCTGGCCGATGGTATGGGAGGGCATCTCGGCGGAGAGGTGGCCAGCAGCGACGTGCTGCATAATCTCGACTACTTCTTTGGCGACATACCAAAGGGGCTGAGTGTCTCTGACTATAACGAGGCTATCTTTGAGTGGCTCAACTCTATCAACCATATGATTGATTCGAAAGGCCATTCGGAGCCCTGCTATCACAATATGGGCACAACGCTTGTTGCCTTAGCCTATTATAACAGCAGGTTCTATTGGATGAACTGTGGCGACAGCCGCATATACCGGTTGCATGACGGCCGTCTGCGTCAGCTGTCTACCGACCACTCGCTGACCAATCTCGTAGGAGGATCCAACGAACATACTAATTACATCACCAACTGCATTGGTGGTGGTTGTAAGACGTCTTATATCGATATGGTAGACTGTACGGAACAGGTGTTGCCTGGCGACGTCTTTCTGCTTTGTAGCGACGGGTTGACTTGTATGTTGAACGACGAGGAGATAGAACAGCTCCTCAATGAGAATGCCGATGCCAACGACCTGTGCCAGAAAGCTATTGAGGCTGGCGGCTACGACAACGTTTCAGTATGTATCATCAAGATTGTTTAAGAAGGAAAGAACATAAACTATGCCATTAAGACTTCCCGACCGTTTACCGGCCATCGACCTGTTGAAGCAGGAGAATATTTTCGTGATGGGCGACGAGCGTGCTCATGCTCAGGATATCCGTCCGTTGCGCATCGTTATCCTCAACCTCATGCCGTTGAAGATAACCACCGAGACCGACCTTATACGCCTGCTTTCGAACACGCCCCTGCAGCTCGACATCAACTTTATGAAGCTGCAGAGTCATACACCGAAGAATACGCCCATCGAACACATGATGATGTTCTATCGTGCTTTCGACGAGATGCGCAACGAGAAGTTCGACGGTATGATTGTTACTGGCGCACCCGTTGAGCAGTTAGAGTTTGAGGAGGTAGGCTACTGGTCGGAGATTACTGAAATCTTCCAGTGGGCTCGCACGCATGTCACGAGTACCTTATATATATGTTGGGCAGCTCAGGCGGGACTCTATTACCACTACGGCGTGCCCAAGTATCCGTTGTCGAAGAAGATGTTCGGCATTTTCCCGCAACAGATGCTCGACAACCGTCTGCCTATCTTCCGGGGGTTCGACGACGTGTTTTACATGCCTCACAGCCGTCATACGGAGCTGCATCGCGACGACATTCTGGCTAACCCCGATTTGCAGTTGATAGCCGACGGCGAGGAGAGTGGTGTCAGCATCATCATGGCCCGCGAAGGCCGCGAGTTCTTCATCACGGGCCATTTGGAGTATGCGCCTGACACGCTCGACCGTGAGTATCGTCGCGACAAGGACATCCGGAAGGATGTGGAACTGCCGCGCAACTATTACCGTCATAACAATCCCAACGAAGGCCCGTTAGTCACCTGGCGCGCTCATGCAAACCTCTTCTACGCCAACTGGATCAACTACTACGTCTATCAGGAGACACCTTATAATATTGAGGATATCAAGTGACGCGACCTCTTGAACTGCTGGCTCCGGCTAAGAATTTGGAGTGTGGTAAGGCGGCCATCGATCATGGTGCCGACGCTGTCTACATCGGCGCCCAGCGCTTCGGTGCCCGCGCTGCTGCCGGCAATAGTGTGGCCGACATCGCTGAACTCTGCCGCTATGCCCATCAGTTCGATGCTAAGGTCTACGTCACCGTCAACACCATCATCTACGACGACGAACTGGAGGACACCCGCCGACTGCTTGAGGAACTGCAGCAGAGTGGGGTAGATGCTGTCCTCGTGCAGGATATGGCAATTTTACAAATGAGAAATTTCTCATTTGACCTTCACGCCAGTACTCAGACCGACAACCGTACGGTCGAGAAGGTTGCCTGGCTGCGCGACTTGGGCTTCTCCCGGGTGGTGCTGGCCCGCGAACTCTCCATCGACGAGATTCGGGCTATCCATGAGGCGGTGCCCGACGTTGAACTTGAGGTTTTTGTTCACGGTGCCCTCTGCGTCAGCTATAGCGGTCAGTGCTATGCGTCGCAGTACTGCTTCCAGCGTTCGGCCAATCGTGGTGAGTGTGCCCAGTTCTGTCGTATGCAGTTCGACTTGCTCGACGCCGACGGTCGGGTCATCGAGCACGACCGCCACCTGCTGTCGTTGAAGGATATGTGCCAGATAGACAATTTGGAGGCTTTGGCTGAGGCTGGAGCTACGTCGTTCAAGATTGAGGGTCGCCTGAAGGATGTGGCCTACGTCAAAAACGTCACAGCTGCTTACAGCGAACGTCTTAATCAGATTATCCGTCGTCATCCCGACCTTTACTGCCGCGCCTCTCGCGGACATTGTCGCTACACTTTTACCCCCAATCTCCAGAAGACCTTCAACCGTGGCTACACCGACTATTTCGCCCGCGGTCGCCGTCCCGACATCGCTTCGTTTGACACACCGAAGGCGATGGGCGAGTTTGTAGGTACCGTCAAGGAGATACGTCGCGACTCATTCACAGTGGCCGGCACCGCGACCTTCGCCAACGGCGACGGTCTCTGCTTCTTGAATCGTGATCGCCAGCTCGAGGGCTTCCGTGTGAATAGGGTAGAGGGGAATCGTTTGTTCCCGCAGCGTATGCCCGACGGTCTGCGTCCAGGTCTTCGCCTCTATCGTAACAACGACCAGGAGTTCGACCGCCTGTTGTCGAAGCCCAGTGCCGAGCGCAAGATTACCATCACGTTGTCATTGCGACCAACCGCCGACGGCTTCCGTCTCTCGTCGGGTGATGTCTTTGTCAATCTGTCTATCCCTCATCAGACGGCCGAAAAGCCCCAGCGCGACAATATTATCCGCCAGCTTACCAAGTTAGGCAACACCCCCTACGAGTGTTCTGACGTCGACCTCCCCGCCGACTTCAATTATTTCATTCCCAGCAGCCAGTTGGCCGAACTAAGGAGGATGCTGATATCGAGATATGAGGTACAAGGTGAGAGGTGTGAGAAATCTCGTACCTCACACCTCGCACCTCGCACCTTGCAAAAAGAAGTCAGCTTTTGCGACAATATCGCTAACCGCGAAGCCGCAAGTTTCTATGGCGTTGCTGAACCTACAGCTTATGAGCTGAAGGGTGGGGAAGGACCTCTTATGCAGTGCCGCTACTGCATCCGCTATACCTTAGGCTATTGCAGCAAGTACCCTCTTTCTTCTGGAAATCTCTCTCCTCTAAAATTCCCGCTCTACCTCCGCTTAGCTGACGGTC
This sequence comes from uncultured Prevotellaceae bacterium, assembly GCA_900321965.1. Lineage (GTDB taxonomy): Bacteria > Bacteroidota > Bacteroidia > Bacteroidales > Bacteroidaceae > Prevotella. The sequence goes on along the minus strand of ONYA01000025.1, from coordinate 9,471 downwards.
GCCGCTTCCGTCTTGAGTTCGATTGTGCCCATTGTCAAATGAATGTCTATGCGTCAAATAGTTAAATTGTTGCTGCCACTGCTTCTGCTGACGGGTTGTTACAATCGCGGGCAGCTGTCGCCTGACGCTTGGGACTTGACTGAGCAGCAGTTAGACAGCATATCGTTCTACACCACCCACCATTATACTCAGAACTACAATTTCCAGGTGCGTGCCGACTCGATGCCCATCATCCTGCAGTTGCCGGCAGAAGCACTTAACGAGATGCCTGTCGACACGATGATGGTCTACCGTAACGACCATTTGGTGGTGGCTGATATTAAGATGGTGCCTGCCGACACCATTGACTCCGTCTGGGTGAAGGTGGCGCGCGACCAGTTGACTTTCGGTTGGATTCATGAGCACGATATGTTGCTGGCAGTATCGCCCGACGACCCCATCTCGGAGTTTATCGACTTCTTCTCCGACGCCCACCTGCTGATTTTTATGGCGTTTATCGTGGTGGTGACGGCAGCATACGTCTATCGGAAACAGATACAGCGTCAGGCTAAGCTGGTGCATTTCAACGATATTGATTCGTTCTACCCCTCGCTGCTGTCGCTGTTGGTGGCTTCGTCGGCTACGCTCTACAGCTCCATCCAGCTTTTCGGCCCCGAGAAATGGCGGCACTTCTATTTCCACCCGACGCTCAACCCCTTTGCTGTGCCCACGAGTCTCGGGCTGTTCTTGGTGTCGGTATGGGCCATCGTCATTGTTGCTGTCGCCGTGCTCGACGACGTGCGCCGCCAGCTGCCTTTTGGTGAGGCCATCCTCTATCTCTTGGGACTGGGGGCCACCTGTGCCGTCGCCTACATTATGTTCAGCGTCTTCACCTTATATTATATAGGTTACCCCTTGTTGGTGGCGTATTATGTGTTTGCCCTTTGGAGCTATTTCCGGCGTCCCCGTCCCCGCTACCAGTGTGGGCGTTGCGGCGGCTTGCTTTACCATAAGGGCACGTGCCCCCATTGTGGCGCTATGAACGAATAAGTGGAAAATCCACATAAATGGGGATTGCCCGTTTCATGGAATCTTTGTACCTTTGCACCCGCAAAATCAAAGATGATGAAGAGTAGAATCAATTTGTTGTTCCTGGCTTTCGTGCTTGTGTTGCAGACACAGGCGCAGGACGGTATGAAGCAGACGGTGGAATACCTGGCTTCACAGGAACTCGGAGGACGTTTCCCTGCCTCAGCCGGCGACACGCTCGCCTCAGAATTCATTACCGCCAAGCTTCGCAGCCTGAAGCTGAAGCCAATCGTAAAGGGAAAGAAGTCGAAAGGCTACTATCAGGACTTTAAGTTCAGCAAGAAAGACATCGTCACCGAGACGACCACCGAATATCATACCCATAACATCATGGCCGTTATTCCTGGGACAGACAAACGGTTGAAGCACGAATACATTGTCGTTGGCTCGCACTACGACCATTTGGGCTTGGGCGGTCAAGGCTCCGGTTCACGCCGTCCTGACACTTTAGGCGTTCATCCCGGTGCCGACGATAATGCCAGTGGCGATGCTGTCGTTCTCGAACTGGCAAAGCATTTCAGGAAAGCACGCTCGCCGCGTAGCATCATCATCGCATTCTTTGGCGCTGAGGAACAGGGACTTGTCGGTTCGAAAAAATTCTTGGAATGGATGAAGCAACAAGACAGCCAACGCAAAAATCTTCCCGATAGTCTGAAAGGTATTGTTGCGATGGTGAACTTGGATATGGTGGGTCGTATGCGCGACAATGCGCTGAGTGTGTCGGGTACGGGCACCAGCTCGGAGTTCAAGGCAATGGTCGAGAGTGTGGCCGAACAGAAGAACCTGCACGTCAGCTGTGTGCCTGATGGCTACGGCCCCAGCGACCAGGCATCGTTTGTGGCACAGGACATCCCCGTGCTCTTCCTCACGACGGGCGGTCACATGGAGTATCACACGCCTGCCGACGTGCCCTCGACCCTGAACTACGACGGTATGCAGCAGACCTTAGACTACACGAAAGAGTTGGTTGCAAGGCTGGCCAGCATGCCGACGACGCCAGACTACATCAGCGTGCCCAGCACACAGACGATGAAGCATGCGAAGTTCAAGGTGACGTTAGGACTGATGCCCGACGTGATGGGTGCCAGCACCATTCCCGGCCTTCGTGCCGACATTGTGGTGGCGGGTAAACCGGCACATAATGCAGGCATCCGTAGCGGCGATATCATTCAGGAGATTGACGGTAAGCCTCTCAAGGATATCAACGAATATATGGAGCGCCTGTCTGAGCTTCAGGCCGGTACGACGATTCCCGTCAAGGTGCTCCGCGACGGAAAGACAATGGTGTTTCAGGTTCACTTAACGCCTCCTGTAAGATGAAGAAATCAGTTTATTGGCTATTAGCAGTCGTCATCACGCTGGTACTGAGTGTTTACCAGCGCATGACGGGTCCTACGCATCCCAAGAAGGTGACTGTAGAGCTCAATGGCGAACAGTACAAGATGAAGTTGCCGAGAAGCGGTGTGCAGCAGGACGAGATAATCAGTTTTCCCGCATCTCGAAAAGTCACGGCGCAATTGCATTATCGTCGATATCCGACGTCTGACGCCTACACCACCATTGACTTCAGCTATACGGACGGCGAGTTGCAGGCCGCCTTACCCGTACAGCCTGTCGCAGGTAAGCTGCAGTATTACATTACGGTAGACGGTAAGGACTATCCTGCCGACGAACCCATTGTGATACGTTTCCGCAATGATGTGCCCGCCAGTATCCTCGTGCCACACATCTTGCTGATGTTTGCCTCGATGCTGTTTGCCGTCTACACCTTCCTGCTGGTCATTTCCCGCAAGCCCTATCGCTGTTGGCTCTGGATAACGACGGCGACGCTGTTTGTCGGCGGCTTTATTCTGGGCCCGATGGTGCAACATGCTGCTTTCGGCCCCTGGTGGGCTGGATTCCCCTACGGCACCGATCTGACGGACAACAAGACCCTGCTGTCGTTCCTCTGCTTCTTAGTTGCCCTTGCCACGCTGAAGTGGAAATACAACCGGTGGGTGGTCTCCATCGCCGTGCTGTTCATGATTGCTATTTTCAGTATTCCTCACAGCGCGTATGGTTCTGAATATGACTACTCGAAACAAGAATTGAAAAATTGAAGAATTGAAAAATAAATAGTAAATTGTAAATAGTCAAATTGTAAATGAATATGATGAAAATTAAAAGTTTTTTGATGATGATGGTCGCTGCGGTGGCTCTCGTCATGGGTGTGAGTTCTTGTTCAAGTGATGATGACAACGAGCCGGAGGTGGCTGTTGCTACGCAGGTGGCAGGCTCTTATACGGGCAACGAGGTGGTAATGGTAATGGGAGATGAGTCGTCAAACGACACCAAGACCTACCAGTTTGTTAAAGCCTCTGACACATCTCTTAATCTGACTGTTCCTGAAATGGGAATGGGCGGCATGACCATTCCGGCACTTCCCGTGAAAAATATCCCTTTGACCAAGAATGGCAACACCATTTCTGGCAAGCTGGACAACTACACAGGCACCGTTACTAATGCCCAGGGAGCCGAAAAGGCATTTACTATCAGTAATCTAACCATATTATTCAGCGATAAAACGGCTGTCGTGACATTTTCTCTGAAGTATGGCACAATGCCGATGGCTATGGAAACAACGTTTACTGGCACAAAGAAGGATTGAAGAATTGAAGAAGCTCGGTGTCTTTCTGTCTCTGTGCTCCATCGTTCATGGACTCTCTGCCCAGTCGTTCCGCGACTCCGTCGAGCTGGAGCCTGTCGTAGTGACGGCCTCTCATTCGCCTAAGGCGCTGAAGGATGCACCCGTCGTCACCCGACTCATCACGCTCCACGACATCAAGATTTCCGACGCCACCAACATTCAGGATCTGCTGATACAGGAGCTTCCCGGACTGGAGTTCGGCTTTGCCATGAGCCAGGAGACTTCGCTCAACATGAGCGGCTTCGGCGGCAATGCCGTGCTCTTTCTTGTCGACGGCGAGCGCTTGGCTGGCGAGACGATGGACAACACCGACTACAGCCGCTTGAACCTCGACAACGTCGGACGCATCGAGATCGTCAAGGGCGCTTCGTCGGCCCTCTACGGCTCGAATGCCGTGGGTGGGGTGGTGAACATCATCAGCCGCGAGAACCTGGAACCCTGGACGGCCAATGTCAACTCGCGCTACAACTCCTTCGGTCACGAATGGCGTAACGGCGCCCGCTTCTCGTTCAACACCGGGAAGTGGAACTCGCAGACCAGTTTCCAGCATACGACGGTCGACCCCATAGACCTGCCGAAAGCGCACTCGTCGGAGGAGATAGCCCTGGAACTGCTGAAGAAGGCGCAAGGCTTGCCTTACGACGAGTCGGTGCTGACGGACGATTCGAACCTGAGCCGCCTCTACGGACAGACAACCTACAACGCGAAGGAGCGTCTGACGTGGCGCCCTACAGACCGTCTGACGCTCATCGGCCGCGGCGGCTACTTCTTCCGCACCAGCGAGCGTGACACCCACGACTACCACTTCAACGGCTACAGCGGCGGACTGAAAGGCCGTTATAATCTCTCCTCTTCCGTCTCTCCTCTCTCCTCTCTCCACTCTCCTCTCTCCTCTTATCTCGAACTATCGTACGCCTACGACCAGTACGACAAAGCCAACTACCAGCCCGACGGCACCCGTACCCACGACCACGACTATAGCAACCGCCAGCACGTCCTCCACGCGTTGTACAACTCTCAACTCTCATCTCTCAACTCTCAACTTATCCTCGGCGCCGACTACATGCACGACTACCTCTCCACCTACCAGTTCATCTCCGGCACCGCCCACTCCCAGGACAACATCGACGGCTATGCCCAGTTCGACTGGAACATCACGCAGCGCCTCAACATCGTGGGTAGCGTCCGTTTCGACTACTTCTCGGCCTCTTCCCAGAAGGCACTTACCGAGCGTATCGCCGTCGTCTACAAGTTCCCCTGGGCCACCCTTCGCGCCAACTACGCTAGCGGCTTCCGCGCGCCTACGCTCAAAGAGATGTACATGCATTTCGACATGGGCAACATGGGCTATCTGCTGCGTGGAAATCCCGACCTGCAGCCCGAGAAGAGCAACAACTTCAACATCGCCATAGAGCGCACGAATCGCATCCGTAACAGCGGCATCCTCGACGGACGTTACAACTTTACCCTCATGGGCTATTGCAACATCTTCGACAAGCGCATCACCACCATCGACGGCGGAACCTTCGAAGGTATGGAGAGTGCGCTCTACTGGAACGAAGACGGCATCACCGTCTGGGGCATCGATGCTAGTCTCGGCCATATCTGGGACTGCGGCTTGATGTTCAAGCTGAACTATTCGTGGATGAAAGAGACGGGCGACGTTTATTACTCCGACTTCTACCAGCCCCGCACGCAATCCCTGACCTGGCGTGTGGGCTACGAGCACCGTTTCACGCGCCATTATGCTCTCGACGCAGCCCTCTCAGCCCGTAGTCAAGGCAAGCCCCAGTCGGGGCGCACGGATGTCGACCAGGGCTATACCATCTGGCGCCTGATGCTGCAGCACCACATCTGGCGCGGCATCCGTCTGAACACCGCCGTCGACAACCTCTTCAATTACAAGCCCAAGTCGTATTACTATTGTTCGCCGTTGACGGCGGGCACGTCTTTCACCATTGGCCTATCGGTGGATTTGGATAATATATGAAAAAAATCAAAAAAAAAGTACGTAGAACAAAATCTTTTTTCTATCTTTGCAGCGGTTAATCATATTAAAACAGACAATTATGAAGAAAATCGTTATGACTATGGCACTCGCCGTCGCTATGCTGACGGGAGCGCAGACTGTGAAGGCTCAAGACGTACTGACACCTGCCCAGCAGGCTGAGATGAAGGCTCAGAAGGAAGCTGAAAAGGCACAGAAGGAAGCCGACAAGGCTCAGAAGAAGGCTGAGAAGGCTCAGAAGAAGAAGGAAGCTGAAGCCAAGAAGAAGGAAAAGGAGGCCAAGAAGCGTGAGAAACTTCAGCAGAACGCTGAGAAGACCCGCAAGGCTTCTGAGAAAGCCCAGAAGAAGTATCAGGATGCCGCTGAAGACGCCGCCAAGAACCCCAGCGACAGCAAGGCTCAGCTGAAGGCCGCCAAGGCTAAGGTTGCTGCCGAGAAGGCTGCTGAGAAGGCTGCTAAGGCTGCCAAGAAAGCTGACTGATATGACGATGTCAAAGGCACGGATATTGTTGGCTGCCACTCTGGCTGTGATGATGCTCACCTTTAGCGGTTGCACCAGTCGCAGTACGGATGAGGCTGTCCAACTGATGAAAAAGGCCTACAAGTCCAAGGACTATAACCGTCTGATGGCATTGGCCGATAGCCTGCAGGACGAGGGTGACTTGCTACCATCGACTGCCGACTATTGGCGGGGTTATGCCTGCGACCGTATGAAGCGTAAGCAGGAAGCTGTCAGCTACTGGCAGCGGTCGATAGACGAAGCAGCAAAGTCCGAGACCGACGAAGAAGTTGAGAACTACGTAAGGTCGGCCAGCCGGATGGCCAACCAGTTGTGTATTGATGGCAACTACGAAGAAGCGCTGAAAATGGCAAAGCCTGTCGTGGCCCGGTTGGAGCAGCTCAAGTGCGATAACTCCAGCGACTACATCAATCTGCTCATCTACATCGGTCTGAGTCAGGTCGGTCTGGGGCAGGCAGAAGATGAGGCGCATCAGGGCTTCCAGCTCGCCTGTGAGAAGCATCGTCAGCTCATTGACAGCAATCACAGCGACGATGCTTACAAGGATGCCATTGCCGGACTGGTGAATATAGCCTATTATTGTGTTATGGCTGGTAAGTACGAGCCTGCGCTCTACTACACCCGCAACTTCGGCGAACTGCTTATCGAGTACGAACAGCGCCCTGGAGTAGACTCCTCCTATATCGACCGTCAGGTAGGCCGTTTCACCATCTACAAGTCGCTGGCCCAGAATAATCTTGGACGGAAAGCCGATGCCGAGGCTACCTATAAGGCTTTTTTGGAGACGAAGTTCAGCCAGAGTGCTGAAGGTAAGGCTATGGCCAAAAACTACAAGGCCGGCATTGTTGAGGACGAGGTTGCCGAGGAAGTTGAGTAGCTCAACTCCTTAACTCCTTAACTTAAAGACGCTGCCATCCTAAGCAGGATGACAGCGTCTTTTTTATGCGATTTGGTGATTTGACTCTTACTCGCCCTTGATGGCAGCTACGCCGGGCAGCACCTTACCCTCGATAGCCTCGAGCAGAGCACCACCACCGGTAGAGATGTAGCTCACCTGATCGGCCAGACCGAACTTGTTGACGCAAGCCACAGAGTCGCCACCGCCAATCAGCGAGAAGGCACCCTCAGCAGTAGCCTTGGCAATAGCGTCGCCGATGGCACGTGAACCAGCGGTGAAGGCGTCGCACTCGAACACACCAGCAGGGCCGTTCCACAGAATGGTCTTGGCACCGGCAATGGCAGCCTGGAAAGCCTTCTGGCTCTCAGGACCGGCATCTACGCCCTCGAAACCTGCGGGCACCTGGCTGGCGGGGCAGGTGATGATCTGAGCACCCTCCTTCACCGACATGGTGTCGAAGTCCAAACCGTTGGTAGCCGTGCAGTCAGTACCGAGCACCAGCTCCACGCCGTTCTTCTTGGCCAGCTCCTCAACACCGAGAGCCACATCCAGCTTGTCGAGCTCGACGATAGACTCGCCGATCTCGCCGCCGTGAGCCTTTGCGAAGGTGTAGGTCATACCGCCGCAGAGAATCAGCTTGTCGACCTTGCCCAACAGGTTCTCGATGATACCGATCTTTGAAGATACCTTCGAACCACCCATGATGGCCACGAACGGGCGCTTGATGTTCGACAGCACGTTGTCGACAGCCTGCACCTCCTTCTCCATCAGCAGACCCAGCATCTTTGAGTCCTGATCGAAGTAGTCGGCGATGACGGCCGTAGAGGCGTGCTTGCGGTGAGCCGTACCGAAGGCGTCCATCACGTAGCAGTCAGCATAGCTGGCCAGCGTCTTGGCAAACTCCTTCTGGCTCTGCTTCATGGCCTTCTTGGCCTCGTCGTATTCGGGAGTACCCTTCTCAACGCCTACGGGCTTGCCCTCTTCCTCGGGATAGAAGCGCAGGTTCTCAAGCAGCAGAGCCTCGCCCATCTTCAGGGAAGCTGCCTGCTCCTGAGCCTTGGCGCAGTCGGGAGCAAAAGCTACGGGAACGCCCAGAGCCTTCTCCACAGCCTCGCGGATCTGGCCCAGCGACTTCTTCATGTCCACCTTGCCCTTGGGCTTGCCCATGTGGCTCATGATGATGGTGGCACCACCGTCGGCCAGAATCTTCTTCAGCGTGGGCAGAGCACCGCGGATGCGGGTGTCGTCCGTAATCTTACCATTCTCGTCTAAGGGTACGTTGAAGTCTACACGTACGATTGCCTTCTTACCGGCAAAGTTCATTTCGTTGATTGTCATGATTCTTTTTATTAATAATGTGAAAAACTTCGTTTAAACGTGGCGCAAAGATACAAAGAATTATTGTGAATTCTGTCGCCTCAATGACGAATTTATATTTTTTTTGCGTACATACAATTATTATGTAAGACGGAGTTTGCAAAATCCCACGTTTTTATGTACCTTTGCACCGCAATGAAAAAAGATTCAGTCATCATCCTCAGCGGCGGCATGGACTCCGTGACGCTGCTCTACGACCAGCAGGAGCGCATAGCCCTGGCCGTCACCTTCGACTACGGCTCGAAGCACAATGCCCGCGAGATACCCTTCGCTAACCTCCATTGCCGTCGTCTCGGCATCGAGCACATCGTCATACCCCTCGCCTTCATGGGCCAGTACTTCACCAGCTCGCTGCTTGCAGGGCAGGACGACATTCCCGAGGGCCACTATGCCGACGACAATATGAAGTCCACCGTCGTACCCTTCCGCAACGGCATCATGCTCAGCATTGCCGTCGGACTGGCTGACAGTCGCGGCCTGCGTTATGTCATGATGGCCAACCACAGCGGCGACCACACCATTTACCCCGACTGCCGTCCCGAGTTTGTCAGTGCCATGAGCGAGGCCGCCTGTGCCGGTACCCGTTTTAACGGTACCGACGGCGAGGCCGCCCATCCCGGCGTCACCCTTCTCTGTCCCTTCACCCACATGACAAAGGGCCAGATAGCAGCCCGGGGCCGCGACCTCGGCATTGATTACGCCGAGACTTGGTCGTGCTACAAGGGTGGCAACCACCACTGCGGCCGCTGTGGCACCTGTGTCGAGCGCCGCGAAGCCCTCGCCGAGGCCGGCATCGCCGATCCCACGGTGTATGAGGATTAATTGTCAAAGATCGCTTTGTGTCCGTTCGGCTGTCGACGCATGGCTGTCGGATAGACTGCTGACGCGCCAGGGGATTGCACCGAAGTTTGCAA
>ONYA01000024.1 GCA_900321965.1 uncultured Prevotellaceae bacterium | reverse complement strand
CCTCGTCTTTGCCCGTATGCTTCTTCCTATCATTAAACGAAACGAGTTCAAAGTCAGTGTTGCCATTGTAAGGAAGCATCTGAGGGAAAGAGTGTGTCGCCGTGAAAGTCATACCCTCCATGAGATGCATGTTATTCTTTTATATTTTCTTACGCATTGTTAATGCCCTCCGTATTTACATAAATTCATAACTTGACAGCTTCTATCAATCGTGGTATAAGTCTGCCTTTGACGTTTGCAAATTTACGAAAAAAAACTGTGAGATGTTACAATTTAACCTAAAACTTTCGATTTTTAAAAGAATTTTAGTAATTTCGCAAGCGAAAGCCAAAAAGAACTGTTTGGTAGTAACGGCCAATTATACCAGAGCCTGAAAAAAAGTCTATAACAATTAATAACTAAAAGCAACAAGTCTATGAAGTCGGAAAAGGAAAACGAGAAGGTGAATCTTGACGAGATGGGAGTCGTCATCGGAGTGGATAGCGAAGTGATTGAGAAGGTTCGTTCGGGCGGGATAACACATATTCTTGTAGATATCAACGAGGACAACCAGAACATGTTTCTTGAGAATGTCGACGGGAATCTGGTGCTGGTGACCGAAGAACTGCCCGATACATTCCACGGCTGCTATTTCTATAATGGCGGTGAGTTTCCGTATGCCATCAAGGGCGTGCTGGAGTTCTTGGATCTCAGTAGCGATGATGACCATTGTCTGGCACGAATTATCGACGTGGATACAGAACCTGGCACACGGTTCAATTATCAGGGCGCAGGCAAACCCATCGTGGAAGACCCTGAGGGCGAAAGCTGCGTGTGGGAGGTGGCCTTTGAGGTGGTGCCAATGCTGATGGAGGCGAAGACTTACCTGATGCGCTGGAACCCAACAATCAGTTCGTTTACGGAGAAGGACTTCGAGGTGTGCATGGAAAACCGCGTGCATGGCATGTTCCGCATGAATTGGAGCATCTATGAGTGGCAGGAGGCTCGCAGGGGCGACTTCTTCTATATGATGCGAACAGGCGACGACAAGGCGGGCATCGTGTTCAGCGGCCAGTTCCTTTCCGACCCTTATCCCGCCGACGACTGGGCTGGCAGCAGCAAGCGCAGAATGTATGTGGATATGATATGCTACGGTGTGGAACCTGGGGCTACGCCTCAAATATCGCTGGAGAAGCTTCAGGCTGCCATCCCAGCCAAAGACTGGCAGAAAGGCCACTCCGGCGAGTTGCTTTCAGAAGAGATAACAACGCAATTAGATCAGATTGTGGAAAGCATTCTTGGGGAATAACGAATGACTCATTAAATAGTGAAATTACTAAAAATAGTTGAAAATCAAAGAAAGACTTTGACTTTCGTCGAAGTTACTGACGGAAAAGCTCCGCTCGAACTTGTTCGCTTGCATAATAGCAAGAAATATATTTGGCTTTTCTCTCGACTTTTCGTAACTTTGCGACAAGAGTCGCGAAGTTACTACACTCGGCATAAAAAATAAAACTATTTATTTTGTTCTGCCCTCGTTTTTTCGTAACTTTGCACCCGCAATGAGATATTTCGTGACTTTCAGCTACGACGGGACGCGGTATCACGGATGGCAGATACAACCTAACGGCGACTCGGTACAGGCACAGCTGCAGCGGGCACTTTCGCTGCTGCTGCGTCGTGATATTATCGTGACAGGAGCGGGACGAACGGATGCTGGCGTACATGCCCGCATGATGGTGGCGCACTTCGATATTGACGACGAGACGGACGGGCGACAGCTGGCCTACAAGCTGAACAAACTGCTGCCGCGCGACATCGCCGTTGCGAAGGTGGAACGCGTGGCTGACGACCTGCACGCTCGCTTCTCGGCCACCAGTCGGATGTATCGCTATTATCTGCATACGGCGAAGAATCCGTTTTTAAGTAATACTTCGTGCGAAATTCATTATCCGCTGGATTTCAACAAGATGAATGAAGCTGCTAAAGTGCTGATGGAGTATGAGGACTTCGGCGCCTTCTGCAAAGCTCATGCCGACGTGAAGACTACACTGTGCCACGTGACGGTGGCCGAGTGGCACCAGATGAGCCCGACGACCTGGTACTTCGAGATACGCGCCAACCGCTTCCTGCGTAATATGGTTCGCGCTGTTGTGGGCACGCTCGTCGATGTGGGTCGCGGCCGCGTCTCGATAGAAGATTTCCGCAAGATTATTGAAGGAAAAAAGCGGACAGAGGCAGGTGAGTCGATGCCTGCTCACGCCCTGTTTTTAGAGGATATAACTTATTAGAAAATGTGGCTTATTTTAGCATTTATGTCGGCAGCTCTGTTAGGCTGTTACGACTCGTTTAAGAAAGAGGCTTTGAAGGATAACGCGGTCATTCCCGTGCTTTTTCTCAACACGCTGTTCTCGTCGTTGGTGTTCCTGCCGTTTATCGTTCTGAGCGGTACGACGTCCGTGCTCGACGGCAGCATCTTCCACGTGGCATCAGGCGGATGGGAGGTTCATAAGTACGTGGTGCTGAAGGCTGTCATCGTGCTGTCGTCGTGGGTGTTAGGCTATTTCGGCATGAAGCACTTGCCCTTGACCATCGTCGGTCCTATCAACGCCACGCGCCCCGTGATGGTGCTCGTCGGCGCCCTGCTGGTGTTCGGCGAACGGCTGAACGGGTGGCAGTGGATAGGTGTGCTGCTGGCTGTGGCCTCGTTCTTTCTGTTAAGCCGTTCGGGCAAGAAGGAGGGCATCGACTTCAAGCATGACCACTGGATCTACATGATAGTAGGTGCGGCCGTCTTAGGGGCTGTCAGCGGCCTGTACGACAAGTACCTGATGGCACCCGTCAGCGAGGGTGGGGTAGGGCTCGACCGCATGTTGGTGCAGTCGTGGTACAATATCTATCAGTGTGGCATGATGTTAGCGATGCTGTGGCTGCTGTGGTGGCCCAAGCACAAGGAGACGACGCCGTTCCACTGGGCGTGGTCTATCGTGGGCGTCAGTCTGTTCCTCTCGGCAGCCGACTTCATGTATTTCTACTCACTGTCGTTGCCGACGGCTATGATCAGCATCGTGTCGATGATACGTCGCGGCTCCGTTGTCGTCAGCTTCCTCTTCGGCGCCCTGATTTTCCGCGAGAAGAACCTGAAAGCCAAAGCCTTCGACCTGGCACTCGTTCTGTTGGGTATGGTATTCCTCTATATAGGCTCGAAGTAAAATAGACCGTTTATAAATAAAAATGTTGTTAAATGCTCGTCGGTTTCCGTTTTTCTTTGTAATTTTGCAGCTGGTTTATGAAGCTTACATCAGATGAAAGATAATGTGAAGGCCGCCGTAGAGCGTATTCTCGACGGCTACCTTGAAATGAACAATCATCGTAAGACGCCTGAGCGTTATGCGATTTTGCGTGCCATTTACGACACCAACGGACATTTCACGCTGGACGAGTTGGGTGAAAAGATGACCAAGGTGTACAAGTTTCCCGTGAGCCGGGCAACGCTGTACAACACGCTGAATCTCTTTATGGAGCTGCGGTTGGTCATACGCCACCGTTTCCAGGGTACGACGAAGTATGAGGCCTGTTACGACAACAACTCGCACTGTCACCAGATGTGTACCGTCTGCGGCAAGGTGACGGAGGTCAGGTCGCCCGAGATAGCCGATGCCATCAACGAGCTGCACCTGAAGCGTTTCCGTAAGGACGGTTTTACGCTTTACATCTACGGCATCTGCTCGACCTGTCAGGCCAAGATTACAAGGCGGAAGAATTTAAGAAAGACAACAAAAACAGATATTAACGACAATGAACCAAGGTAAAGTTGACGTCCTGCTGGGACTGCAGTGGGGCGACGAAGGTAAAGGTAAGGTGGTCGACGTGCTGACCCCCAAGTATGATGTTGTAGCCCGTTTCCAGGGAGGCCCCAATGCGGGTCATACGCTGGAGTTCGAGGGACAGAAATACGTGTTGCGCTCCATTCCCTCGGGTATCTTCCAGGGTGGAAAGGTGAATATCATCGGCAACGGCGTGGTGCTGGCTCCCGACCTCTTCATGGACGAGGCAAAGGCATTAGAGGCGAGCGGCCATGAGTTGAAGTCGCGTCTGCACATCTCGAAGAAGGCCCACCTCATCATGCCGACGCACCGTGTGCTCGACGCAGCATACGAGGCCCAGAAGGGTAAGAACAAGGTAGGAACCACCGGTAAGGGCATCGGTCCGACCTATACCGACAAGGTGAGCCGCAACGGTCTGCGCGTGGGCGACATCCTCGAGAACTTCCCCGAGAAGTATGCTGCCGCCAAAGCCCGTCACGAGGCTATCCTGAAGTCGCTGAATTTCGACTACGACATCGCCGAGGTTGAGAAGAAGTGGCTGGAGGGCATTGAGTATCTGCGCCAGTTCCCCATCGTCGACTCTGAGCACGAGATCAACAACATTCTCAAGAGTGGCAAGTCGGTGCTCTGCGAGGGTGCTCAGGGTACGATGCTCGACGTCGACTTCGGCAGCTATCCCTTCGTGACCTCTTCAAACACTATCTGTGCCGGCGCCTGCACGGGTCTGGGTATCGGTCCCAACAAGATTGGCGACGTCTTCGGCATCATGAAGGCCTACTGCACGCGTGTCGGTGCCGGTCCGTTCCCCACAGAGCTCTTCGACGAGACGGGCAAGCTCATCCGCGACCTCGGCCATGAGTACGGTGCCGTTACGGGTCGTGAGCGCCGCTGCGGCTGGATTGACCTCGTAGCCCTGAAGTACTCAATCATGGTGAACGGCGTGACGAAGCTCATCATGATGAAGAGTGACGTGCTCGACGGCTTCGACACCATCAAGGCTTGCGTGGCTTACAAGCAAAATGGCCAGGAGATTGACTACTTCCCCTACAACATCGAGGACGGCATTGAGCCCGTCTACCGCGAACTGCCCGGCTGGAAGACCGATATGACGAAGTTCACCAGCGAAGACCAGTTCCCGCAGCAGTTCAAGGACTACATCCAGTTCCTCGAAGAGCAGCTCGAGACGCCTATCTGCATCATCAGCATCGGTCCCGACCGTGAGCAGACCATTGTGAGACATTAAACATTAAAGATTAAAAATTAAATTTCAGAAATTAAAGATTAAAGATTAAATTTCAGATATTTGTAGATTAAATTTCAGATATTATAAATTTCAGAAAATATAAAAATAAATTTTAGGACGTTAGGCATTAACATTAAACATTATGAAGGCTGACAACCAAATAGTGTTGGATTCTAAAGCATTTGCAATTCGGATCATAAAACTGTATAAATATCTTTCTGAAGAAAAAAAAGAGTTTGTGATGTCGAAGCAGATTCTGAGATGCGGCACAAGTGTTGGAGCAAATATTAGCGAAAGCATATTTGCACAAAGCCGAATGGATTTTGTCAGCAAGATGAGCATAGCATTAAAGGAAGCCAGCGAAACTAAATATTGGTTGGAGCTTTTGATGGAAACAGACTACATCACAAAAATGCAATATGAATCCATAGCCGATGACATTAGTAAGATAATAGGTACGCTGGTTAATATTGTTAAATCGACGAAGAATAATGTTTAATGTCTAATGTTTAATGTTTAATGTTTAATGTCTAATGTCTAATGTTTCATGTTTAATGTTTAATGTTTAATGTAACTATGAAACCTTCGATTCCCAAAGGAACACGCGACTTCGGACCACAGGAGATGGCCCGTCGCAACTATATCTTCAATACCATCCGCAGCGTGTACGAACTCTACGGCTTCCAGCAGATAGAGACGCCCGCGATGGAGACCCTGCAGACGCTGATGGGCAAATATGGCGAGGAAGGCGACAAACTGCTGTTCAAAGTGCTGAACAGCGGCGACTGCCTGGCTAAGGTGACTGACGAGGAGCTGCAGGAGCGCAACGCCCTGCACCTGGCTGCCAAGATGTGCGAGAAGGGTCTGCGCTACGACCTCACCGTGCCCTTTGCCCGCTATGTGGTGATGCACCGCGAGGAACTGCAGATGCCCTTCAAGCGCTATCAGGTGCAGCCCGTGTGGCGTGCCGACCGTCCGCAGAAAGGCCGCTACCGCGAGTTCTACCAGTTCGACGGCGACGTCGTCGGCAGCGACTCCCTGTTGAACGAGGTCGAGCTGATGCAGATTGTCGACACCGTCTTCACCCGCTTCGGCGTGCGCGTACAGATTAAGATTAACAACCGCAAGATACTCAGCGGCATTGCAGAGGTCATCGGTGCTGCCGACAAGATTGTCGACATCACCGTCGCCATCGACAAGCTCGACAAGATAGGCATCGACAACGTCAACGCCGAACTGCGCGAGGACGGTCTCACCGAAGAGCAGATCCAGAAGCTGCAGCCCATCATCCAGCTTGAAGGCACCAACGACGAGAAGCTCAACACCATCGCCGACGTGCTGAAGGACAGCGAGACGGGCCTGAAAGGCGTCGAGGAGCTCCGCTACATCCTTTCCACCTTGTCGACAGGTCGTAATTCAGACGCAACAGATTCTTCACTCTTCACTCTTCACTCTTCACTTCATAATGAACTCCAGCTCGACCTCACGTTAGCTCGCGGCCTGAACTACTACACCGGCGCCATCTTCGAGGTGAAAGCCCTCGACGTGCAGATCGGCTCTATCACCGGCGGTGGCCGCTACGACAACCTCACCGGCATCTTCGGTATGCCTGGAGTGTCGGGTGTGGGCATCAGCTTCGGCGTCGACCGCATCTACGACGTTCTCAACCAGCTCGACGCCTATCCGAAGGACGCTGTCACCAGCACCCAGCTGCTGTTCATCAACTTCGGCGAGCAGGAGACGGCCTACTGTCTGCCCATTGCCGCGAAGGCTCGTCAGGCAGGCATCCGTACCGAGATATTCCCCGATTCGTCGAAGATGAAGAAGCAGATGGCCTACGCCAACGCCAAGCATATCCCCTTCGTCGCATTGGCTGGCGACAACGAGATAGCGGCTGGTAAGGTGACGCTGAAGAACATGGATACTGGCGAGCAACAGCTGCTGACACCAGACGAGCTCGTAGCGGCCCTCAACGCCTGAAGTTCCACTTTGCAACCCTATGCATTCAACATGTAGTACCCTCAGACGGGTTCGTAAGGGAGTGCGAACACATCGGCCACTGCTTTGTAAGTGACTTTGCCTTCTACGATGTTCAGACCCTTGGCTAAGGCGGGATCGTCCTTGCAGGCTTGCTGCCAGCCCTTGTCGGCCAAGGCGATGGCATAGCGGAGAGTGGCGTTTGTGAGGGCGAGGGTAGAGGTGTTTGGTACAGCCCCCGGGATGTTTGCCACGCAATAGTGCAGGATTCCCTCTTCCGTGTAGACAGGATCACTATGGGTCGTTGGGTGCGAGGTTTCGAAGCAACCACCCTGATCGATGGCTACGTCAACCAATACCGTGCCAGGCTCCATCAGTTTGAGCATCTCGCGCGTAATCAGATGTGGGGTTTTGTCGCCAGGTACCAGCACGCTTCCTACTACGATGTCGACTGACGGCAGCATCTGACGGATGTTATGCTCCGATGAATAGAGGGTATGCACGTTGGCGGGAGTCTCGATGTCGAGTTGGCGTAGGCGGGGCAGAGAGATATCTGCGATGGTGACATCGGCTCCTAATCCGGCAGCCATCAGGGCTGCTGCCTCGCCGACGACTCCACCACCGAGTACCAACACCTTCGCTGGACTCACCCCAGGCACGCCGCTGATGAGCTTGCCCTTGCCGCCCTGTGTTTTCTGCAGATAGTAGGCACCATTCAGCGTGGCCATTCGTCCTGCCACCTCACTCATAGGCTGCAACAATGGCAGAGAGCCGTTGGGAAGCTGTACCGTTTCGTAAGCCAGACAGACAGCTCCACTCTTCAGCATCGCATCCGTCAGTTCCTTTTCGCAGGCAAAGTGGAAATAGGTGAAGAGCAGTTGTCCTGGACGCACCAGTTCATATTCTGGCTCGATGGGTTCCTTCACCTTGACGATCATGTCACACTCGCGATAGACGGCCTCGATGGTGGGCAGGATGCGCGCACCGGCCTTCACATAGTCGTCATCTGAGAATCCGCTGCCCTCGCCAGCCGTATGCTGTACGCTGACCTGATGACCGCGACGAGTCAGTTCGGCAACTCCCGCTGGGGTCATGCCCACGCGGTTCTCATTGTTCTTAATCTCTTTGGGGATTCCAACTTTCATAAGCTCCAATTTTTAGTTAAACGTTTCCATGCTGCAAATATATAAAAATATTCCGATAGTTGGTTATGCTTTATGAAAAAAGTTCTTCCGTTTTTTGATTTTTTTCGCGAATGTGTGTATATACATGAACACTGAACTGAGGTAAATCAGCAATTTATTTATGGGAAAATGGTGTTTTACAGAGATTACCGCAGATAGTAATCTTAACCATTTTCCATTTGTGTATTGTTTACTATTTTGTTTCTTTTCTAACTGGAGTTAAAATCTGTCAAATAATTGAATTATTAACAGGAAATGACTATATTTGCATGAAATAAGCAAAATACTACCTAAAACTATATGGCAAAGGAATTGATATTTCTTGGCATAACTTATATTCTAATTTTATTATCTTATCACTCCTTATATTCCATCATATCGGCCAATTTCAGAAAGTAGTCGTTCGACCAGATTTCAATATCACGCTGGTTGAAGATGAAACCTCTGACATCCTGCTTCACTGCTTCCATATCGGTCGTTGACAGCTTTTCGTGCAGCATCTCCATAAAACGCTCCTTTGTGATGTTCTCATCATTGAACTCTCGAATGCGCTTCTGCAGATGCTCAAAATTCAACGGCACGCGATTGGCTACATACCATTGAAAGTCATACCAGTCGCGCCCTTTTACTCTGGTTTTCCAGTTACGATAGAGCAAGGCGTGCATCTTGCCAGCATAAAGGTCAGAAAGAGCCACACAGCGAACCACAAAAGGATAGGGGCGGGATAAAGGCAGGTATTCCGTCTCGAAACCCAATGGCGGATCTGTGTCCATCTCTATTTTTACCTTGACAGTCTTTTTGGTCTGGAACTTGATGTCAAAAACCTCTGTATTCTCCTTGAGAAATGCGGATTCTACACGTCCAAACGTCTTCTTGTCTTTCTTCTGAATAACCACCTCGTGTCCTGCCAGGTGAAATTCCTCAATGATGTAGGGAAAGAAGTCTTCCAAATGAATATCGCTGTTTTTCTCTCTGAGTGTAAAGTCCATATCCTCGGAGTAGCGAGGCAACTGGTGAAAGAGTCTCAAGCATGTGCCGCCATAAAAAGCTGCATGCTTGAAGAACCCTCCACGGCTGAGTCCTGCAAGAGCAATCTTCTGCATCACCTCCTGTTCCACATTGGGCGTGGAGGTGCTTGCTTGCTGCTGGTATTCAGCAACCATCTGATCGTATATGTTCATAGTTTCCTGATGAGTTTTATGAGATTTTGTAATATTTGCGTCTTTCGTCCCTTTGCTATACATTGTTCAATGATACTCGTGTCGAAGTCTTTGAGGGAATCGGTATCGAAACGCAGGAATTCTTCCAAATACTCCCAGAGTCCCTTGACAGATTGGGGCGGTCGTTTGATGTCATGAATGATACTGTCGCAGAGGGCTTTTTCAGGACTTGCCATAATACATGCTGTGTCGTTATCGTCGACTATTCGCAAACCGATGGGAAAATAATCAGGTGAGACATGGAAATATTCAAAAATTCCCAACTTGTTCTCAAATCGCCGTGTATGTAGAGTGGTCATTGAACTCATGATGTGTACTTGTTCTGGAATGAGCCCATACCATCTTAAAGCCCATTGCAAGGAAACGTATGACGGCCCATAGATGTGATTGGCACACAGTCGTGCGTCAATAGCCTTGCCTGTCACCTCTCCACTGACGACATAGAGTCCACGCTTCAGTTGGATGATATCACCATCCCTTTCCAATGCATGAATCTTGTCGGCAGATGATGACAAATCACTATAGCAATCGTATAGCGTTTGCGTGCGAATTGGGATATTTCCGAACTTAAGTAATGGTGACTTCTTCATCGTTATTCGTTTGATTATGCCGCAAAATTACAAAATTCAGTACAGATAATCGAAAGAAACTCGAATAAATGTACGAGAATTAACATAATTTGTAATATTCGTTAAAAGAGTCTTCTGTTTTTGAATTTTTTCGTGAATGACTTCGTGGAATGATTCTTTTTTTGTTATCTTTGCCATCAAAGATGGCTTACTTACTCCGTCTTGGCATAAAAAAGATTAAAATCTTTTGTTCTGCTCTCGACTTTTCGTAACTTTGCATTCAATCTAAAACTTGAAATTACTAAAGACACTCATGACAAAAAGACTATTTACAATTCTATTATTGCTGTTAGCAATAGCTACACGAGGACATGGCCAGCAGATTTCGTATATCGAGGAGACGAAGAACTGGTACTATGTCTATGATGAGCAGGGCAAGCGTATCTGTGGCTTGTCGCGCAGCAGCGTGGGTGAACTCAAAGGCTGGGGCAGTGACTTCTTCGTGGCGAAGCGTTATTCGTTCTATTACATCTGCGATGCCAAGGGGAAGACGCTGAAGACAATGAGCGTCACGAACGTTGGCGAGATCGTTGGTGTCTCCAACAGCACCATCACCAGCCGCAAAGGCAGTTGGATATTCACATGGAACAAGGAGGGAAAGAAAATCAGTACAAGAAGTGCCCATTGACAATAAACATAAAAAAGACCTCGCGATGTATAGGGAATCGTAGAACAACATATGAATGAATTAACTGTAAATGGATTAATAGAATCTTTTTTCGATTATTACAAGAAACGTACCGATTCTTATAAGTTTCTGATGGGTTTCAATTTTAATGTGCTTGCTGAACAATGTGGGAACATTGTAGAGAATTCACATACAAATATGTTGATGCGTTTGTTGGAATACAGAAATAAATACGGCTATGTATTTCTTGAAGACTTTATCTCAATGGCAGGATTCAATATTAAAATTGAAAAAGGAGATGTTTATTTCAAGAGAGAGTCTCCTACTGAGAGTGAGTCAGGAAAGAATAATGGGCGGATTGATGGGCTCATTTACCAAAAGAATAATTTCGCTATTATTATAGAAAACAAGATAAACCATGCTGGGAATCAGGAGAAACAGATAGGAAGGTATATAGACCATATTTTAGAAGCACATATTGTTCCAGATAATCGTGTCTATGTCGTATTTCTTACAAGGGATGGAGTGGAGAATCCTGACAAAGATAGCATAAAAAGAATGAAGGATATGGGTATCTGTGATGAGGGTGATGATGGACAGATTGCCGGTCCTCGTTTTTTCCCATGCTCATATAGCCAGCATATCTTAAATTGGCTGAAGGACAACATACATCCTATGGTCCCTCAGAAGGATATAGTGCTTAATGCAGGAATTATTCAATATATTGATTATCTCGAAAGCCTATTAGGATGTAGCCCCAATTTACTGAAGTTTAATAATGAATTTAAGAAGTGGTTCGAGGAAAATGTCCCGTTGTCAGGTGACACTATGGCGAAGAATGTTTCTTTATATAAGTTGTATAACTCTTTGTCTGTAATGGACAATAATGATACGTTAAAATCAGAAGCAATCAATGTTTTGAAGAATCTCATCGAAGCGAAGAACGATGAGTTGATGGATACTTTCTTGACTGTGACAAAAGATTTCTTTACGAGTGGATTGATGCCTCTGATGGAAGAGTATCATATAAATCATCATTTCACCTATTATTATATTACTATTAGGGACAAAAAATGGCCAAGAGGTATTGACTTTGGATGGTATCCTTTGGGATTGAAAAAGCTTAGCAATAGTAATGAGCTTACTTTCAGCTTCAAGGCCTATGGCAAAAGAGTTCCTGAAATTGTTGAGCAGGAATTGAAAATAATAGGGTTTGTATATTCTGATAAATCAAAGTCATATAGAAAAACTATCGTCGTTCAAAAAGGAGAAGATATTGGTGATGGAACTTTCCTTGGCATGTCTGTAAAGTTGCAGAAACAGTTTTTAGAAGACGCCTATCAAAAGTATGCAGAACCAATCATTAAGACAATCATTCCAAAGATTTAGATAAAAAAGTTGCCCTATTTTTTGAATTTTTTCGCGAATGTGTCTATATTATGCATATAACGATTTTAATTCAAAAGATATGGCAACAACAATTAGCAAGAAGAACAAAAAGGAGATGACGCTACTGCAGGCCATTGAGCGTGTGGTGGAGTTGGCAGAGGACTCCAAGATGAGCAAGGAGTTCATGAAGAAGGCCAAGACTGAGATTCAGTTGCTGGCCAATAGTTTTGGTATTACGGAGCGACAGGCTGTGCTGTTTTGTATCTGTATGGAGAAAGGACCGCGACGGGTGGACTATGATGACCTGGCCTCATACCTGAACCTTAATAAGATTGGCGTACTGAGCTATGCCAGCGACATCGACGCCTTGGTGCGCCGTAGACTTCTGAAGTTCCGCGACGTGAAGGACGAGGACGACTTCGACATTCCCACCGCTGTTATCCGCTGCCTGAAGCATAACGAGGTGTATCAGTTGCCTAAGCGCACAGGGTTGGATTGTGCTGGCCTGTTTGATTTGCTCAATCTTTGGTTTGATGACCTGAACGATGATGCCATCTCGCCATTTGAATTGCGTGAGGAACTACAGCTGCTCTTCGATGAGAATCCTCAGGTGGGGTTTGCGCAGAAGATGAAGGCTCTGAATTTGGATAGTGACGACCAGTTGTTGCTGACGTTGTTCTGCCATCTGTTAGTGAACAAGGATGACGATGACATCCGTTTCAGTCAGATTGACGACGTGTTCGACAGTCAAGGCGATTTCAATGCGGCCAAAGGCGACCTGCGAGCCGGCGAACATTGTCTTCAGAAACGTAGACTGATAGAGCATATCTGTGAGGACGGCATCGTCAACGTCAATCGTTATAAACTGACAGAAGATGCCAAGCGCGACCTGCTGGCAGAGATGAAGCTCCATGTGACAGCTGAAAAGATTGCTGACGTGGTGGAGTATGAGCAACTGACACAGAAGCAGCTGTTTTTTCCCAAGGATATTCAGCGACAGGTGGAGGAACTGGGTAGTTTCCTTCAGTCAGAAAACTACCAGCGGATTCAGGATAGAATGAAGGAAAAAGGATTCCGTAATGGCTTCGCTTGTCTGTTCTATGGTGCACCGGGTACTGGTAAGACAGAGACTGTCTACCAGTTGGCGCGACAGACGGGACGTAATATTATGGTGGTTGACGTACCACAAATCAAAAGCAAGTGGGTAGGTGAGAGCGAGAAGAACATCAAGGCCCTCTTCGACCGCTATCGCGAACAGGTGAAACGGGCCAAGTTGACGCCCATCCTGCTGTTTAACGAGGCCGATGCTATCATTGGCATTCGCAAGAACGGGGCCTCAAGCGCTGTCGACAAGATGGAGAACTCACTTCAGAACATCATCCTGCAGGAGATGGAACAGCTTGACGGCATCATGATTGCTACCACCAACCTGCAACAGAACCTCGACAAAGCCTTCGAACGCCGGTTCCTCTATAAGATAAAGTTTGATAAGCCCACCGAAGAGGCTCGCGCCCATATTTGGCAGTCGATGATACCTGAACTCGGTGAACTGGATGTACATACGTTAGCCTCAAAATATGATTTCAGTGGTGGTCAGATAGAGAACATCGCTCGCCATTATGCTATCGACAACATATTACATGGTAAAAACGAGGACGTGCTCCCGATGCTCATCCGTCATTGTGACAATGAACGGCTTGATGAAAAAGACAAGCGAAAGATAGGCTTTTAGTAATCGCCATACTTTCATTGAAGAAAAATATAATTTTCCTTTTGCATTTCTCTCAACTTTTTGTAACTTTGCAGCCCCAAAGATGTACAACTATGCCTGAAAACAATAATACGAACGGAAATCGTCGACAGAGACGTACACCACAGCCCGTTGACAACACGTATGGCCACCTGCAGCCGCAGGCCCTCGAGGTAGAGAAGACGGTGCTGGGTGCCCTGATGATAGACAAGGACGCTTACAGCGTCGTGTGCGAGACCCTCTATCCCGAGAGTTTCTATGAACCCCGCAACCAGAAGGTCTATGCCGCCATACGCGACCTGGCGATGGCCGAGAAGCCTGTCGACATCGTTACCGTGACCGACCAGCTGTCGAAGTCTGGAAACTTAGAGGATGTCGGCGGTCCGGTGTATATTGCCGAGCTGTCGGGCCGTGTGGCTTCGTCGGCCAATATCGAGTATCACGCCAACATCATTGCCCAGAAGTTCTTGGCCCGTCAGCTGATTCAGTTTGCCAGCGACGTGGAGACGAAAGCCTTCGACGAGACCATCGATGTCGACGAACTGATGCAGCACGCCGAGGGTTCGCTCTTTGAGCTGTCGCAGAAGAACATGAAGAAGGACTACACCCAGATTGACCCTGTGGTGACACAGGCCGTGAAGGTCATTCAGGAGGCAGCCAAGAACAAGGACGGCATGACGGGTATCCCCAGCGGCTATTACGGTCTGGACGACAAGACCAGCGGCTGGCAGGACTCCGACCTCGTCATCATTGCCGGACGCCCTGCAATGGGTAAGACGGCTTTCGCCCTTTCGATGGCTAAGAATATAGCCGCCGACTATCATGTGCCCATCGCTTTCTTCTCGTTGGAAATGTCTAACCAGCAGCTGGTGAACCGTCTGCTGTCGAATGTCTGCGAGATTGAAGGTAAGAAGATTCTGAACGGACAGTTGCAGCCCGACGAGTGGGAGCGTTTGGATAAGCGTGTCAACAAACTGTTGGGAGCGCCCATCTATGTCGACGACACGCCAGGTCTGTCGGTTTTCGAGCTGCGAACGAAGGCCCGCCGGCTTGTTCGTGAGCACGACGTGAAGATCATTATGATTGACTACCTGCAGCTGATGAACGCCAACGGCATGCGCTTCTCCTCGCGTCAGGAAGAGGTGTCGACCATCTCGCGCTCGCTGAAAGGTCTGGCTAAGGAGCTCAACATCCCCATCATTGCCCTGTCGCAGCTGAATCGTGGCGTCGAGAGCCGCGAGGGATTGGAGGGCAAGCGTCCGCAACTGAGCGACCTGCGTGAATCGGGTGCCATCGAGCAGGATGCCGATATGGTGCTCTTCGTTCACCGTCCCGAGTACTACCATATCTATCAGGACGACAACGGCCGCGACCTGCACGGTATGGCGCAGATTATCATTGCCAAGCACCGTAAGGGTGCTACGGGCGACGTCACATTAGCCTTCCGTGGTGAGTTCACACGCTTTGAGAATCCTGAGGATAGCCGCATCGGCCACAGCAGAACAAGTAATGGTGGTGGCGAGATTATCGGTTCAAAGATCAACGGCGAGCAGGATGGAGGTGCCCAGCCTTTCATCCCCGGACAGTCCGACCCCTTTGCCGGCAATCCCTTACCACAGTCTGACGGCGGTCCACTGCCTTTCTAAAACAGAATTTTCCTGCGATTTAATGTAGTTTAAGTGTCATGATGAAAATGAGAAAACAATTCTTATGGATGTTGGTCGCCATCCTCACTATTAGCGTCCAGACAACAACGCTGACATCGTGCAGCAAAGACGATGACAATAATAGCACGGTAGTTCTACCTGCGAAAACATACTTCCAGTCCTGGAACCAATGCGAGGCGCTGACGGCCCTGAAGACATACGTTGAGGACGTTACCAACCCGCAGTCGCCCAATTTCATCAGTACGGAAGACCGTATCGCCACCTTCGACATGGACGGCACGTTCGTCGGCGAACTCTATCCCACCTATTTCGAATACAACCTGCTGGAATACCGCGCGCTCGACGATCCTTCGTACCGTGACCTTGCTCCTGAGGACGTACGAGAGGCGGCACAGGCCATCCGTGACTTCGTGCGCAACGGCAAACCGCTGCCCGACCATTTCGATATGATACACGCCCGTGCAGCAGCAAAGGCATACGCTGGAATGACCATCGCCCAATTCGATGCCTATGTGAAAGCCTATGCCGCCAAGCCTGCCAACGGGTTTACTAATATGACCTACGGTCAGGCTATCTATAAGCCGATGCTGGAAGTGTTTGACTATCTGAAAGATAATGGCTTCACCTATTATGTCGTATCGGGTTCCGACCGTTTTATCTGCCGTGCTTTGGTCGAGAGCATCGGTATCGAGCCCAACAGAGTTATCGGTATGGACGTATGGTTCAAGTCGAGCAGTCAGGCCGAGGTTGCTGGTGTCAACTACACTATGGCCCACGAGGAATACCTGGTGCGCACTGACAGCTTGATTATTAAGAATTTGAAGACCAACAAAGTGCTGCAAATCTCACAGGAGATAGGCAAGGTTCCCGTGCTGTCGTTTGGCAACAGTAGCGGCGACCAGGCTATGCACAATTACTGTTTAAGCAATCCGAAGCACCGTACTGCCGCCTTCATGCTCATCGCCGACGATGACGCCCGCGACCATGCCAATCGCGAAAAAGCCCTCACTTTAGGGCAGAAATGGCGCAACAGCGGCTACCACGTCATTTCCATGCGCGACGACTTCCGCACCATTTATGGCGACGGTGTACAGAAAGTGGATTTCACCTTCCCTAATTAATTACGATCACGGACTACTGCGTGACTATGAGAAGATTATTAGCATTGACGCTCTTGTCGGGACTCGTCTTGATGATGCTTGCCAGGACGGATGGTCGAGGTAAGGTAACAGGACTGGCGCGGCAGGCGTTGATGGAACAGAGAGAACGGAACACGGCTGCGTCGCGTGGAATGGCTATGACGGACAGTCGACGGCTGACGGCGTTTGTGCGTCTGTCGCGACACGAAGCCGACGAGGTGCTTAGTCGTCATCATTGCCGGATACTGGCCCAGGCGGGCGACATCAGCATCGTGTCGATACCCTTAGACGCGTTGGAAGCACTGGCCCAGGAACCGGCTGTCGGCAGGATAGAGGCGGGTAGGAGAGCGTCGACGATGCTCGATACCACGCTGACGATTGTCAATGCCCGTCCGGCATACGAGGCTACCGACCGCCATCAGGCCTTCACGGGTGATGGTGTGGTGGTAGGGCTGATGGATGTAGGCTTTGACCTGTCACATCCTACGTTCCGCGACGCTTCAGGCAACCGTTTCCGCGTCGGCGCGTTCTGGGATCAGTTGTCGCCAGACACTATCGGCAGCACGTTTCCCGTAGGACGCGACTTCGTGGGCTACGATGCCGTGAGCAACTATGGACACTCAGTAGATGCCCCTACACAGTATCACGGCAACCATACAGCGGGTATCGCTGCCGGCAGCGGCTACACGACGCCCTACCACGGGCTGGCCTACGAGAGCGACCTCTGTCTGGTGAGCAATGCCATTAGTGCCGATACAGCTTATATCGACGCAGCTGACTACTACAAATATACGTCGGCTGTCGATGCCTTAGGCTTTAAGTATATCTACGACTATGCCGACCGTCAGGGCAAACCCTGCGTCGTGTCGTTCAGCGAGGGCTATCATCCCTATATCGACGAGGAGGATAGTCTCTACGCCGCGTTCATGGATAGTCTGACGAGCATTCCCGGCCACATCTTCGTCGCATCGGCCGGTAACGAGGGACTGCTACGGACATATTTCGAGAAACCGGCAGGAATGGCGGAGGCAGGTTCTTTCCTTAACAGCGGCAAAAAGGAAGCAATGTACAAGCTGAAGGCTGACGGGCCAATGAGCATCTCTCTGCACGCCTTCGACACGTCGACGCGTGAGGAACTCTGCGAGCCGCTCACCATCGTGTCGGCTGACGGACGGCTCGACTCGTTGAGTATCGACACGCTGCTGATTGGTATCGACACTTGCGTCGTTATGGCCTGCCGCTATCCGATGGCTGTGGCTGCGTCTCAGGACACCTGCTACATCGTGATGCTTCAGGCAGAGCGCAACCTTGACTTCTGCAAGCTTGCAATGGTTGTAGAGGGCACAGACACCCGCGTTGAAGCTTACGGCAGCGTAAGCCATTCGTTCAATGGCTGGTATGGTCGTCCGGAGTGGAATGCAGCCGTCTACGGCCACAATATTCTGGCACCGGGCTGCTTTCCGTCGACAATCTGTGTCGGTGCCACGTCCCACCGCGAGAGCATTGTCAATTACAAAGGCGACGTCAGACGGATGGGTATACCGGAGTCAGGCGGCCAGCGGGCGGGCTACTCGTCGACAGGCCCCGCCATTAATGGTGTGATGAAGCCCGACGTGGTGGCACCCGGTTCTATTGTCGTCTCATCTTATAGCCGTTACTATCTGGACGAGAATCCTAACGAGGATATCGACGTCATCTGCTTCACCGACTACCAAGGACAAGCCCATCCGTGGTTGCAGGCTACAGGCACCTCGATGTCGGCACCCGTCGTGGCAGGAGCCGTTGCACTCTGGCTGCAGGCCAATCCGCTACTGACCCAGCAGGAGGTGAAAGACGTGTTGAGTCGTACGTGCCGACAGCCTGAGACGGGGCTCGACTATCCGAACAATGAATATGGTTTTGGTGAGATTGACGTCTACCGCGGACTCTTGGACGTGCTGGGGTTGGATGGTATAGAGGGGCTTGCCAGACAGTCAGAAGGACTGCACATCGTCCCGCAAGGCCGTGGTATACGTCTACAGTTCGATGAAGAACCGGCGCCGACCACCGTCGTCATCAAGGTCTTCGGACTCGGTGGCACAGAGGTGTGCAAGGTGACGCAGACGGTTGCTACGCGTGAGACATCTGTCTCGCTGCCCGTGTTGCCGGGTAGCGTCTATGCCGTTCAGGTGAGTGCCGGTGGGCATGTCTTAGGCGCTCAGCTGCTCAGGTTCTAATCCTCAGCAATGCCGGCTTCCTTCCACTGGTTGGCAACGGTCTCGGCGTCGCGAAGAGCCGTAGCCTCGTCGACCTCGTATTCGTCGCAGAGCAGACGGGCCAGGTCGGCCGTGGTGAATTCTGTGTTGCCGACCTTCTGCCAGAGATAAGCAGCCGACTCGTTCATACTGATAATCTTTGAGAAGTCGATATTCTCGATGCCCTCGCCGACGATGACGTTTTCGCCACAGACTTGGCGAAGGCGGAATCCTTGTTTGGTCTTCATATCTGTTATGATTTGTTTTTTCTGAATCGTGCAGGAATATGGGGATGTAATGCAAAAAGCAGGTAGCGACGCAGGGGCAGCAACCGTGTCCACCACCAGGAGTAGACGCGCCACTTCAGGGAACTGGTACTATCGAGCGTCTCGCGCCCTTTACGGTAGAAGCCTATGGCCGTTGCCCTGACATCACTCAGGCGGCATTGCTCGATGCCCAGGTTGCCGTCGCCGCGCAGGGTGACACACTCGCCGGTAATATCGACTATGCGGTGCAATACGAAGTGACCCGGTGCAATCTCGGCCAGGACAGCATCGCCCACACGGATGGCTTCAGGAAGCTTAAGAAGTGCCTTGTCGCGACCGTCCTCAAGGAACGGACGCATGCTGAATCCGCGTAAGGGGAGCGTCACGGTGTGGCCCTCCTCAAGCAGTCGGACTACTTCAGGCAGCAACAGGGCGTTGGCCATCTGCAGAGTCTTTATGCGGTCTGTGTGAGTGTCTTGTGGCATAGTTGTGCAGCTTCTTCGTCAGGCAGACAATGGAGGGTATAGACGGGGGTCGTCTCGATAATGCGTGTGACGGCGTCGCAGAGGTTGTTGTAGATGGCCGAATCCCACTTCATCGACGAACAGGCCGGCAGCAGCGAGGCGAAGGCCTGGATAGGCGCTAAGCGGTCGATGCTGTTTTGCGGCGCACGTTCGATAGTGGTGACAGCACCTAAGCGGGCACGACGGTTGCGGTAGCAGGGCGTCTTGCCGCTCCAGGGTGAACCGTAGATGTAAGGCTGGCCGTCGTCAAGAATACGGATGATGGGGTTGTCGTCATTCAGCAGTTCGGCCCCCTCAATGTGCTTCATCCAAAGCGACACATGCGTGCTCTTGCCCGTGCCGCTCTGGGCTGTAAAGGGATAGGCTGTGTCGCCCAGCATGACGCACGAGGCGTGGATGAGCATCGTCTGGCGGTAGCTGCCGGCGAAGGCATAGATAAGCATCAGCGCGTCGTTCAGTCCGAAGGAGCGCATCACCCAGTCGCCGTTCAAGGCGCAGCGGCAGTCGGTGAAACGCTCGTTGGTGACCAGCAGGCAACAGTCGCGGTTGTGGATGTCGCGGATGATATACTGGTAGCCGCCGTCAGGCAGCTGATAGACGACGGTGTCGCCGTTGCCTGTGTCAAAAGTCCTGACCAGCTGCTTGTCCTTTGCCGGGCGCAGCGTGTCGTCGACGGTGAGCGTGAAGAAGATATCTGCGTCGTCGGCCAGCGATGACTCAAAAGTGCTGAACGAGGGCAAAAGCCACATCCCGTTCTTCTCAGAGGGCAGGAACTGTAGCCTGACGTTCAGACCAGCGATGGTAAATGTCCTACTGTCCATCAGCTATGTCATCGAAGTCGATAGTCTGGAACCTGAAGTCGCTATTTGCTATCATACGGACATTGTTGGTGGTTGGTTGTCCTTTCTTGCCGTTGGCATAGAGATTCTTCATCTTGAGAAACTTCTTCTGCAGGCGGCCTATCTTGCGATCAAAGAAGATGATACATGTGCGATGAGGCATCTTCTGCTCTGTCAGGTAGTTGCGCAACTGGTTAGAGTAGAGGTCGCGGCTCCTCATAATCGTGTTCTTGCTGCTCAGCCAGACGCTGTCAAGCGGCTGAATCTCTGTGAAGTGAACAATAGTGTCGTTGAAGGAGGCGGCAAAGCCGAAGACATAAACCCGCTGAGGGGTGTTCTTCTTGCTCTTGGCGGTTGCCGGCGTTACAGCTGTCAGTAAAAAGACAGCAATAAAAAGGTATTTTATAAGTTTCATTGTCCTAAATATGCTTTTAAAATCTTGTTCTTTGTACCTTCGCGCAGACGGCGTATGGCTTTTTCCTTAATCTGGCGTACCCGCTCGCGCGTCAGTCCGTAT
This sequence comes from uncultured Prevotellaceae bacterium, assembly GCA_900321965.1. Taxonomy (GTDB): domain Bacteria; phylum Bacteroidota; class Bacteroidia; order Bacteroidales; family Bacteroidaceae; genus Prevotella. Next base: position 16,605 of record ONYA01000024.1, on the reverse strand, counting down.
TTCTCGCCGATTTCCTCGAGGGTCAATTCTGGGCCGTCGATGCCGAAGAAGGCAGTAATAACGTTGTACTCACGTTCGTTGAGGATGCGCAGAACCTGACGAATTTCGGCCTGTAGCGACTCGATGACTAACTGACGGTCAGCCATAGGCGAACTGTCGTTGACCAGAACGTCGAGCAATGAGCTCTCGTCGCCATCGACGAATGGTGCATCGACCGATATGTGGCGCGTGTTGGCAGCCATCGCCTCATCAACCTTGTCCTCCGGCAGGTTGGTTTCCGCCGAAATCTCCTCGATGGATGGTCGGCGCTCGTTCTCCTGCTCAAATTTGCTCGTCATCCGGTTAATCTTGTTGACCGACCCCACCTGATTGAGCGGCAGACGCACGATACGGCTTTGCTCGGCGATGGCCTGCAAGATAGACTGACGAATCCACCATACTGCATAGGAGATGAATTTGAAGCCTCGCGTCTCGTCGAACTTCTCAGCAGCTTTGATGAGACCGACATTACCCTCGTTGATGAGGTCGGGCAGCGACAGACCTTGATTCTGATACTGCTTGGCTACCGAAACCACAAATCTGAGGTTTGCTCTCGTCAGTTGTTCAAGGGCCTTACGGTCGCCTTTCTTGATGCGCTGGGCTAAATCAACCTCTTCCTCCACGGAAATCATTTCCTCCTTACCGATCTCCGCCAGGTACTTCTCGAGAGATTCACTCTCCCGATTCGTTATAGATTTTGTGATTTTTAGTTGTCTCATGGTGGTTTTAGTTATTTGCAGTCGGGCAAAGGTACGGTAAAAAATCGAAACAGCCAAAGAAAAAGGTGAAAAAGTTAAACTTTCTCACCTTTTCTCGCTTTTAGCTGTCGTTTATTCATTACTCAGAGGAACGGCGAAGTAGCCCTTCTTGCCTGTCGGATAGATGCCCTGGATGTAGAGCACAGGCTCTTTCGAGGTAGAAGCGTCCTTGACCACCTTCTGCAGGTCGTCGATAGACTTGATGCTCTCGTCGTTGGCGCGCTGGATGATGAAGCCCTTCGGCACTCCGGCATCCTTCAGTCGTCCGCCGCTCACCTTCATCACCTCCAGACCGTAGCCGATGTTCAGCTGCTCCTTCTGCTGGTCGGTAATGGCGCGGAACGTGCCGCCTAAGACGTCGAGGTCGGCATTCTTCACCACCTTCGTCGTGCCCTGCTGGTTCTTCAGCGTCAGCGTGGCGCTCTGCTTCTTCTTGTTGCGCAGGTAGGTGACCGTCACCTTGTCGCCCGGGCGCTTCTGAGCCATGATGCCCTGCAGCTCGCCGAACTTTGTCACCTTCTGGCCGTCGATGTGGGTGATGACGTCGCCCTTCTTTATGCCGGCATCCTCAGCAGCACCACCCTCGGTAATCTCTGCCACGTAGATGCCCTCCATCGTGCCGAGGTCTACCTCGTTGCCCTTCTCCTTCTCGCTGTCTACATAGACGTTGACATCGCTGCCGGCAATGCCGATCATGGCGCGCTGCACGGCTCCGTACTGCTTGATGTCGTCTACCACCTTATTCATAATAGCGGTAGGGATGGCGAAGCCGTAGCCGATGTTCGAGCCCGTCTGCGAGTAGATCATGGCGTTGATGCCGATGAGCTCACCGCGCGTATTGACGAGTGCGCCGCCCGAGTTGCCCTGATTGATGGCAGCGTCGGTCTGGATCATCGACGACACACCTTGGCCCATTGTGCGCGCCTTGGCCGACACGATACCGGCGGTCACCGTGTTGTTCAGGCCCAACGGGTTGCCGACGGCCAGCACCCATTCGCCGACCTTCACCTGGTCGCTGTTGGCGATGACGATGGCAGGCAGCTGCTTGGCGTCAATCTTGATGAGGGCCAGGTCGGTCGTAGCGTCGGCACCGATGATGCGGGCCGAGTACTCCTTGTTGTCGTTCAGCGTCACCAACAGCTCGTCGGCACCGTCCACCACGTGGTTGTTCGTCACGATATAGCCGTCGGTCGAGATGATGACACCCGAGCCGGCACCCACGCGCTTCGGCGTCTGAACCTGGCGCTGGCGGCGACCGCCGTTGCCCTGTCCGCGACCGAAGAATCCGCCGAACGGGTCGCTGAAGAAGTCCTCGAACGGGTCGCTATACTCCACGGTCTGAACCTTCGAGTTCTGCGTGTTCTTGATGTAGACCACCGACGGCAGCGATTTCTCGGCTGCATACGTCAGGTCTACCGGCTGTCCGGCGGGCAGCGATGTTACGGCCTGCAGGGGAGCCTGCTCAGGCGAGGTGGCAGCGTTGGTGTTGTTCAGAGCTGCTACGGAAAGTACGACAGCCACTAAGGCTGATGTCGGAACTGCGATGTTAATCACTTTTTTCATATCCATATTATTACTTTTAATTAATAAATCTGTTTTGCGATTCTGACTGCAAAATTAAGCGCAAAGTTTAAGAAACTGACAAAATGTCATAAACTTTTGTCCCTATTTAACAATTGCGAGCCTTATGTTAACGCTGCTTTGCGATTAACACTTCAATTCTTAAATGATTGATAAAATTAATAATCGTATCGATAGATAGTTCATTATTTGCAATTAAGCAGGCATCTTTGTCGCCGACAGCAAGTTTACCGTAACCAAACCCGACCTTCACCGTAATCAAAGGTCGGGTTTACCGTAAGCAAAAGTCGGGGGTGGTTACGGTGGTGAAGTAGGAAAGTAGGAAAGCGGACATTAAGCTATTTTGAAGCCGTAAGAGAGGCATTATAAGTAGGGGTTTATTTAGATTTATTTTAAATAATATTATTATTAAGATTATTATTAAGATTATTATTAAGATTATTATTAAGATTATTATTAAGATTATTATTAAGATTATTATTAAGATTATTACTTATTATTACCATTATTATTATTACTACTATTATTAATATACCTTCTTGTCTATTTCTCTGTCCCGAAAAAACCCTTAATGTCCACTTTCCTACTTTTTCGACGTTTTGTTTGGAGTCTACAGAATTTTTTTGTACTTTTGCGAACGATAAGGAACATCGTAATCCCGGCATCCCGTAATCCCGTAATAACGACATAACGACATAACGAAAAAAAACTATGATTGAAATCAAGAGCTTCAGTTATTTCTGGTTAGACACGTGGGTGATGGCGAATGTGGTTCAGCTGGCGACGCAGGACTTCTGCACACGCTTCCTGAACCTGAAGAACGACCCTTGCGGACGTCAGTATGATCAGATGACGCAGGCGGCACGATCGGCACCGGCCTACATTGCCGAGGGCAACTCGCCCCACGCTACATCGAAGGAGACGGAGATGAAGCTGACTGATGTGGCACGTGCCACGCTGTCGGAACTGGCTCATGACTATCTGAACTGTCTGCTGCGACACGAGAGTCTCCCCTGGTCGGTTCACTCGCAGGATTATCAGGTTGTGAGCTGCATCACCCTGGACCGCCCCGCCTACAAGGACGATGAGCAGCCCCAGAGCAGCATCCACATCCTCGCCCAGAAGCACAAGTTCGATACGTGGCTCAAGAGCAACGATTCGCTTGTTGTGGCCAACTGTCTGCTGGTGCTTTGCAACCGGTTGATTCAGATGATTAGCCGCCAGATAGAGAGCCAGCTAAACACCTTCAGGGTGGAAGGCGGTTTCACGGAGGGCCTCACCGCCGAGCGTCTGGCCTATCGTAAGGAACAGAGTGTGCAGGCCGATGCACCCGCCTGCCCCGTCTGCGGCAAACCCATGATCAAGCACATGGCGAAGAAAGGCGTCAACTCCGGCAAGGAGTTCTGGAGCTGTAGCAGCTATCCCGAGTGCAACGGGACAAGGAAGATTTCATGACATAGAGGGCTGAACGACGCTCGAGCTTCTTGCCTTGCAAGTGCACAACAGAGGTCACACTTTTATTGTTGTATGTCCAATGGCGTGATTTGCTTTTTTATCCGCATCAGTTCGTCCCAATGTTTCATGGCTGCGTCTTCGCCCATCTTGATCATCCTGCGGCTGTTCTTGTTGCCGAAGCTGGAGGCGTCCAAGTTGGGCAGGATAGGGGAGATGCAGATGGTGGAGAGCGCCTTGTTTTCGGCATATTTCGTGATGTCTGGACGGGTGGCGACCCAGTCGAGGAGTCCGCCGAAGCCTAACATCTCGGCTACGCCTCTGATCATGCTGAAGTCGTAGTCGGGGGTGCGGGCTATCGGCTCGTCCTGTTGCAGGTCGACGGAGATGATAATGTCGGCACCCATCTTCTTGACAACGTCGGCAGGCAGGTTGTTGAGCATGCCGCCGTCGACCAGCTTCATGCCGTCGTGGTTGACGGGCTTGAAGATGCCGGGAATGGCGATGGACGCCCGGATGGCCTTCGAGAGCTTGCCTTTGCTGAACACGACCTCCGTAGCGGTACGGAAGTCGGCAGCCACACAGCGGAAGGGAATACGGAGTGACTTGAAGTCGCGACAGCCCTTGGCGTGGGCCATCGAGTCGATGACCTGTTCTACACGCTCGCCGCGCATGACGCCGAAGCCGCCGATGTCGCCATCGCTGATGTCGCCCATGACGGGAAATCCGAAGATATAGGTCACGCCGTCTTTCACCTTGTAGGGTTCGTTGCCCAGGTCGCTGCGGCGATCGGTAATGAGCGACAGCCACTCCTGCTGGCAGAACATGGAGTCGAGCTCGGTCGAGGTATAGCCCGCCGCATAAAGCCCGCCAACGATAGACCCCATACTCGTTCCGGCGATGTAGTCGATGGGGATGCCAGCCTGTTCGAGCACCTTGATGACACCTACTTCGGCAGCACCCTTGGCGCCTCCTCCTCCTAAAACCAGTCCCACCTTGGGACGCGCGGCAGCGGCTGTCAGCCAGCAGCCAAGCATACAAAATAATATAAATCTTTTCATATCAGGGTGCAAAAATACGAAAAAAGTCGTATCTTTGCACCAATAAATACATTTTTTAAGATGACGGACAACGGCTTAAACAATTATTTGGACGAAATAGGGCAGGAGAAGTTGCTGACTGACGAGCAGGAACGCGAACTGTCGGAGCGTATCAAACAGGGTGACCAGCGTGCCTTGGGGCGTCTGGTGCAGGCCAACCTGCGTTTTGTGGTGAAGATGGCCTCGCTCTATCGTGGGCAGGGCTTGCAGTTGGACGACCTCATCAGCGAAGGCAATTTAGGGCTGATGACGGCAGCGGCCAAGTTTGATGCTTCACGCGGGACGCGCTTCGTGGTTTTTGCGGCGCCGTATGTGCGCCGGCAGATGGAACGTGCCATTGAGGAGCAGAACGGCATCTACAAAGTGCCGAAGGATGCCGACAAACTGGCCAAGCACCAGGGGAAAGCCATGTCGGTAGATGCACCGTTGGGCGGGCGTACCAATTTAAGTCTGCTGTCGGTACTGGTCAACCAGGACTCGCCACAGGCTGATGAGCGCGTCTACAGCGAGGCGATAGAACGTGCCGTAGAGCTGGCGCTGATGTCGCTCAGCGAGCGTGAGATGCAAGTCATCAACCGCTTCTTCGGACTCGACCGTGAGCACGAGACGATGGCAGAGATAGCCGAGGACCTGAACCTGAAGCGGGAGCGCGTCAGGCAGATACGCAACCGCGCCATTCGCCGACTGAAGAAGAACTACAACAAGGAATTAACCGAACTGCGGAAATGAAGAAGCTGATATTGCTGCTGATAGCGGTTGCAACAACACAAACGACGACGGCGCAGACCGCACAGCAATGGCGCGACTCGCTGACGGTGCTGAACAGGATGATTGACCGTGAACCGCGCTCGACGGACCTGAGACTCAGGAAGGCTGCCGTCAATATCCAGTTGGGGCAATGGGACTATGCTATTGATGAGTATGGCAAGGTGCTCATGATTGAACCTGACAACCCGGCAGCCCTGTACTATCGGGCCTATTGTCTGACGAACCAGCGGCAGTATGCGATGGCGAGAAGCGACTACGAGGCGTTTCTCAGAAAGATGCCCACCCACATGGAGGCCCGTCTCGGACTGGCTACGGTGTATGCCAGGATGGGGCGCGTGACAGATGCCAGAGACCAGTATAACCAGATGGTGGAGATGTTTCGCGACTCCGTGGTGTGCTATGTGGCCCGTGCCGTCTTCGAGACGTCGCAGCAGCAATATGACGTAGCGCTCTACGACTGGGACGAAGCCATCAGCCGTCAGCCGCAGAACGTAGACTATGTGGCGAGCAAGGTTGACCTGCTGCTCAAGCTCGAAAGACGTAAGGAAGCCCTTGAGGAATTAGAAAAAGCACTCCAGCGAGGCGTTTCCCGAGGAGTGCTTAAAGAGTGGATAGACAAATGTCAGAAGTCTACTCGATGACAACCAGCGCCTCGTCTTCCATCACGCTCTGACCAACCTGTACGCAGATGGCGGTGACTTTTCCTGACTTTTCGGCCTGCAGGTTGTTGGCCATCTTCATGGCTTCCAGAACAATCACGTTCTGACCAGCCTCTACTTCCTGACCTACTTCTACAAGAATGTCGGTGATGACACCGGGCAGCGGAGCCTTCAGGGCATTGGCCTTGTTGGCAACAGCCGTCTCCTGACCTTCAGCAGCAGGAGCAGCTGCCGCAGCCGCAGGACGTACTACGGGCTTCTTCTTCTCGGGCTCGGGTTCTTGCTCCATTTCGACCTTGAACTCCTCGCCGTTGACTGTCAGCGTAGCTACATTGCCGACAATGTCGCCGATGGCAACTTCGTATTTGTTACCGTTGATGGTATATTTATACTGTTTCATTCTCTACTCATGATTTAGGGGTGAGCTGTCATTGTCTGGGCATAGCCGTTCCACTGGGTGGAATGCTCGGCAATCGTAATGATGCCGGGCTCCACATCGTGGACGTTATTACCAAGATGCTCGTGCAGGGCAAGAGCTATGGCAGCATAAACTTCGTTAGTCATATTTACAATTTGACAATTTACAATTTACAATTGATTACATCGGAATGTTACCGTGCTTCTTGGCAGGCAGAGCGTCGCGCTTGGTAGCCAGCTGAGCCAGACCGCGGCAGATGCGGAAGCGCGTGTTGCGCGGCTCGATGACATCGTCGATGTAGCCGTACTTAGCTGCCTGGTAAGGATTAGCGAAGAGCTCGTTGTACTCGTCCTCCTTCTCGGCGATGAAGGCCTTGACGTCCTCGCCAGCTTCCTTCTTGGCCTTGGCTTCCTTAGCGTAGAGCACAGCAGCAGCACCAGAGGCACCCATCACGGCAATCTCAGCTGAGGGCCATGCGTAGTTCAGGTCGGTGTGGAGCTGCTTGGAACCCATCACGATGTGTGAACCACCGTACGACTTACGCAGCGTGACCGTAATCTTGGGAACGGTAGCCTCGCCGTAAGCGTAGAGCAGCTGGGCACCGTGCAGGATGACGGCGTTGTACTCCTGACCCGTGCCGGGCAGGAAGCCGGGAACGTCGACGAGCGACACAATGGGAATGTTGAAGGCGTCGCAGAAACGGACGAAGCGGGCACCCTTACGCGAGGCGTTCACGTCGAGCACACCAGCATAGCAGGTAGGCTGGTTGGCCACGATACCGACGCTCTGGCCGTTGAAGCGGGCAAAGCCGACGATGATGTTCTTAGCGAACTTTGGCTGCACCTCGAAGAACTCGCCGTTGTCGGTGATAGCGGCAATGACCTTGTACATGTCGTAAGCCTCGTTGGGGTTCTCGGGGATAATCTCGTTCAGTGAGTCCTCCATGCGGTTGATGGGGTCGTCGTTCTTGCGGCGCGGAGCCACCTCCATATTATTAGAAGGAATATACGACAGCAGCGTCTTGATCATCTGCAGGCCTTCTTCCTCGGTCTTGGCCGTGAAGTGGGTCACACCAGACTTCGTCGAGTGAACAGATGCACCACCGAGGTGCTCCTGGTCGATGTCCTCGCCCGTGACGGTCTTCACCACCTTCGGACCGGTGAGGAACATATAAGAGGTGTTCTCCATCATCAGCGTGAAGTCGGTGAGGGCGGGGGAGTAGACGGCACCACCGGCGCAGGGACCGAAGATACCGGAAATCTGGGGAATGACACCCGAAGCCAGAATGTTACGCTCGAAAATCTCGGCGTAGCCGGCCAGAGCGTTGATACCCTCCTGGATACGTGCACCACCCGAGTCGTTGATACCGATACAGGGAGCGCCCATCTTCATGGCCATATCCATGACCTTACAGATCTTCTGGCTCATGGTCTCAGACAGAGAACCGGCATGGACGGTAAAGTCCTGTGCGAAGACGAAGACCAGACGGCCGTCGATGGTACCGCTACCGGCAACGACACCGTCGCCAGGGAACTGCTTTTTCTCCATACCGAAGTTGTGGCAACGATGCTCCTTGAACATGTCGTACTCTTCGAACGAACCTTGGTCGAGCAGCATGTCGATGCGCTCACGAGCGGTGTACTTGCCGCGGTCGTGCTGTTTCTGGATTGCTTTCTCACCACCACCGAGACGGGCCTGTTCGCGCTTCTCGATGAGCTGCTTAATCTTTTCTAACTGTTTAGACATCTTTCTATTTACGATTTACAATTTTACGATTTACAATTTATCACTCCGGGTGTTCACAAAGTTCTGTGAGGATGCCACAGGTAGACTTCGGATGCAGGAAGGCGATGTTCAGACCCTCGGCGCCCTTGCGGGGCTTCTCGTCGATGATGCGTACGCCCTTCTCTGACACTTCTGCCAAAGCGTTGGCCACACCGTCCTCGATGCAGAAAGCTACGTGGTGAACGCCCTTGTTGCCCTTGTCGAGCCACTTCTGGATGGTGCTCTCAGGTGATGTCGGCTCAAGCAGCTCGAGCTTCACCTCGCCACACTTCAGGAAGGCGGTCTTTACCTTCTGGTCTTCCACTACTTCTGTTGCATAACACTCCAAGCCCAGTACGTCTGTGAAGAACGGCAGGCTTTCCTCAATGCTCTGGACGGCAATGCCCAGATGCTCAATGTGTGAAATCTTCATATCAATAGTATGTTAGAATAAATTTGGGTGCAAAGATAGTAATTCTAATTGAGAAACGGGAATTGGCAATTAATAATTAATGATTATTAAAACTCAACGGTGATTTTCCCGTTCAGTTGGCGACCTGTCAGATAGTTGGGAACGGCCCATTGGCGATTGGTGACGTCGGTCACCCAGTAGTAGCTGTTGACATTTGAGATACCGAAGAGGTTCAGACAGTCGATGCCCAGCCACACACGTCTGACGTTGAATGCTGAACGCTGGAGGTTCTTGTATGCCAACCAGGCCATACCGATGTCGGCACGCTTATAGGCCGGAGCACGGAAGCTTTGCTGCTCCAGTCCGCGGTGAGGGGCTCCAAAGGGCAGACCGTCGGCATAGGCCAGACGCAGGGTCATCTTGAAGCGGTCGGTACCGGGGAAATAGTCGGTGAAGTGCAGGTTGATGGCGTAGCGCTGGTCGGTAGGCATGGGGAAGTAGCTGCCACCGTCCGTCTTCTGCCCCGTCTTCATCAGCGAGAAGGTGAGCCACGAGTCTGTGCCTGGCACAAACTCACCATAGAGTTTCATGTCGAGTCCGGCGATGTAGCCCGAACAGAGGTTCTCGCCATAGTAGGTCACCTTGACGTTCTGCACGTTGTAGGGGATGATGTTCGACAGCGCCTTGTAGTAGGCCTCGGCTGTGAATCGGAAGGGACGCTCCATCATGCGGAAACGGTAGTCGAAGGCGGCGATGAAATGTATCGACCGCTGGCTCTTGATACGCTCATTAAGGGTGACGATGGTGCGACCGTTGACCGTGCTCGTGTCGCGCAGTTCCTTGAAGAACGGAGCCTGATAGTAAAGACCTGTGGCAAAGCGCAGCGTGACGTCTTGGTTGAAATGCGGTACGACGGCCAACGATGCCCGAGGCGACACGGTGGTCTCGCGGTTCCACGACCAGTTGCTGAATCTCACGCCGTAGTTCAGCGTGTAGAACGTTTCATTCGGCGTCTGCCAGCGGTAGGTGTCCTGTATGTAGCCTTCTAACCGGCGCGAGCTCATGTCGTTCTTTGACGACAGGGCGTAGATCATGTCTAAACGGTTGCTGGTGTGAGGAATGGAATAGCCGCTGGAGTCGCGCATCTCGTATTCCCGCGACTGCTCCTTGATGTGTTCCCACTTCATGGTGACGCCTGCTTCCAGATCATGTTGGCGGAAACGTCTGTTGACCATCAGCTTCAGACTCTGCACGTTGGCCGTCAGGTAGTTGCGCCCGTGCTCCATATAGGTGCCAACGCCTAAGTTCTCTGACGACTCCGTATCGTCGAGCCAGTATTGTCCCTGAATATCGTATGTCTCTTGCTCCTTGGTGTGGAAGGCCGATGCCAGGAGCTTGATGGTTGTCGAATCACTCAGGTGGCGCGCAATGGAGAGTGTGCCGAAGAACGTGCGGAACACGTCTTTCTCCTGGCCGTCAAAGTAAACGCGGAAGGACTTGACATCCTCCATCGTTCCGAAACTGGTCTCGCGGTCTTTGGGGATGAACTCATATTTGTTCTCCGAGATGTTGCCGATGAGACCGACGCTCCACCGGCTGTTGGGCTTCCAGTTGATGTACGTCTGATAGTCTAAGAAGTTCGGGCGGTACTCGCCGGTGGTCTCCAAGGAACCTAACAGGTATTTGGTGGTCTTATAACGCAGGCCGTGACTCATGGAGAACGTCTTGCTGCCAACACCCAAATAGGCGCTGCCGCCTAATAGCGACCCTGTCAGGACGGCTTCCGTCCGTTCAGGCGTCCGGTAGGTGATGTCGAGTACCGAGGCCATCTTGTCGCCGTACTTGGCTTCAAAACCGCCAGTAGAAAAACCAACTTTCTCGACCATGTCGCTATTGATAATGCTAAGACCCTCCTGTTGGCCAGAGCGGATAAGTAGCGGACGGTAGATTTCCACATTATTTATATATACGACGTTCTCGTCGAACGAGCCACCGCGCACATTGTACTGGCTCGACAGCTCGTTATGGGTGGATACACCCGCCTGCTGTTGTATCAGTTCCTCAACGGCGTTGCCAGTCGTCGACGGGCTGTTCTTGATGGTCTGAATGTCGAGCTGTTCGGTTCCTGTCGTCTGCCTTCGCCGCTCTGTGATGGTCACTTCTCCCAAGGCTTCCTGCTGGTACATGATGACTTGAACGGTGAGCGTGCCGCGGGGGCGGATGAACTTCCTAACTCGAGGCTTGTAGCCAATCATGGAGAACTTAACAATCACAGAATCAGCTGATTGTAGGCTGATATTAAATTCTCCCTTTAGGTTTGTCATTGCTAACCTCCCTTGCGCCAGACAAGTGACAGACGCCAACTCCAAGGCATTGCCGTCTTCGTCGACGACCTTACCTTTGAGCGTGAAGTCGTCAGCATATAAATGGCTGGATGTCAAGAAGAGCATCAGCCAAACAGCAATAATATATAGACATGCTTTTGATTTCATTACAATCAAAATAACGTTTTTTTAATAGTTTTATTGCATCACGAAAGAAAGTCTGTCATTTCTTTTGATATTTGAGTAATTTGCTGTAACTTTGCAGCCGAAAATTGAAAATAATGAATGAATACACAAAATACCCCTATACACGTTAGACTTTGGCATCGTGATTTCTGGTTGCTTTCTTTGGCCAGTTTGTTGCTGTCGATATCCGTCTACGTCTTCATCCCGTCATTCCCGGTATGGTTGTTGGAGACGGAAAAGCTGACAACTACGGAAGTTGGCATCTCGCTGGGAGCCTTTGCATTGGGACTTTATCTCTTTGGTTTCTTCTGCTCGTGGCTTGTTCAGCGCTTCCGTCGCAATAGTGTCTGCATTCTCTCAATAGCGGCCCTGATAGGCTCTGTGTCTATTCTTTATTATATACAAGGGCTTAAAAGCGAATTAGTAGAGTTTTGGTTGATTATTATCCAGCGCTTGCTGCTTGGTGCAACCTTTGGACTGGCGCAGATGATACTTTTGAGCACATTGGTTATCGATGCCAGCGAGTCCTACAGACGTACGGAAGCCAACCATTCTGCTGCGTGGTTCTCTAGGTTTGCGGTGTCGTTAGGTCCTATTATGGGCTACGTTTTGTTCTATTACAAGAATTTTGATGCCGTTCTTTTGGCTTCGCTATTTTGCGCAGCCAGCTCCATCCTTTTAATTTTGGCTGTCAATTTCCCATTCCGTACGCCCAGCGACACCTACCATATAGTGAGTACAGACCGCTTTTTCCTGACGAATGGAATCCCTTTGTACGTCAATATGATGCTTTATGCTGTCGTTGTGGGATTGCTGATGTCGTTAGGCCTGAGCGATCGCTTCTACGCTTGCATCATGGCAGGTTTCCTGCTGGCTTTGGTTGCGCAGCGCATCGTTTTCCGTGATGCCGATTTGAAGAGCGAGATAGTGACAGGCTTTATCTTGATGATGATGGTGCTGATTATGATTTATACACGTCCGTTGCCCGTCGTCTGGTATCTGGCTCCATTGCTCATGGGGCTCTCCATTGGCATTGTATGCTCGCGCTTCCTGCTGTTCTTTATCAAGCTGAGCAAGCATTGTCAACGTGGCACGTCGCAGAGCATGTGTTTCCTGGGGTGGGAGAGTGGTGTTGCTCTGGGACTAGGCCTTGGCTACGCTTGCTTCTTCAACGACGACAAGGGAAACCTTATTATGTGTATGATTTTGACGGTCGTCGCATTCATCATGTATAATTATTATACGCACAAATGGTTCTTGGCACACAAAAACAGATAAAAGCAATGAAAAAAAGAAATATCCTGTTAGCGCTCTTACTGGGCTTCTGTTGCTGGATGCAGGCACAGACGGGCTATTATACCCGTGATTTCAAGGACAAAGCTTTGGGGAAGAAAGCCTCTGCTTGGGTGAAGTCTGGTGAGTGGCGCCATGATTTCCAGAAAGCCAGTCCTCACAAGTCTGTGAATGTTGTTGATTTCTATACACAATATCAGAAGAATCCCCTGCAATGGACAGCCTTGTTCCGTTGGTTGGCCGACACCGACCTGCTGACGATACCAGCAGGGAAGTATCCGATAGCTGGCACACCCTTGGTGGCCAGCGTTGAGGACTCACAGAACAGTCCGCTTGAGAAACGCAACAGCGAGAGCCATTATCATCACATCGATTTCCAGTATGTGGTGAAGGGTGTGGAGCGTTTCGGCATCATCGACCACCTGACGTCGAAGCCTAAGGACAAGTACAAACCTGACGTCGTTCACTATAACTATGACGTGTCGAAGACTTGCTTCTACGACTCGACGCCCGACAAGTTCTTTATCTTCTTTCCTTCCGACTGGCATATCGCCAAAGTAGAGGCTCCAAAGGCTGAGAATCAGAACATTCGGGTCATTGTCATCAAGGTGGACTATTTAGACTAAGCCACAAAAATGGGGCTGTTGCACCAAAAAAATCAAAATTTCTTTGGTGATTTGAAAAAAACATAGTACCTTTGTACACCTTGAAAGAAAAAACCTAACAAAAGTGTTAATCGTAAAATAAAAACAACTTATGAGTCAAAAGAGAGTTTACCTCTTCGGTAATGGTAAGGCCGAAGGTAATGCAAAAATGCGTGAGGAACTTGGTGGTAAGGGTGCTAACCTTGCTGAAATGAACCACATTGGTGTCCCCGTTCCTCCTGGTTTCACTATCACTACTGATTGCTGTAACGAGTACTATCAGGTTGGTCAGCAGAAGATTATGGAACTGCTGAACGACGACGTGATGGCTGCTGTTAAGCACATCGAGAACTTGATGAACTGCAAGTTCGGTGATGCTGCTAACCCCCTGCTCGTTTCCGTCCGCTCTGGTGCCCGTGCTTCTATGCCTGGCATGATGGATACCATCCTGAACCTGGGTCTGAACGACGAGGTGGCTGAGGGTATGGCCAAGAAGACCAACAATCCTCACTTCGTTTACGACTCTTATCGTCGTTTCGTACAGATGTACGGTGACGTGGTGCTCGAGATGAAGCCCGTCAACAAGACCGACATCGACCCGTTTGAGGAGATTATTGAGAAAGTGAAGAAGGAGAGCGGCGTCGTTCTGGATAAGGACCTCAGCGTTGACGACCTGAAGAAGCTGGTTCAGCTGTTCAAGGCTGCCATCAAGGAGCGTACCGGTAAGGACTTCCCCAACGATCCTATCGAGCAGCTCTGGGGCGCTATCTGCGCCGTGTTCCGTTCTTGGATGAACGAGCGCGCTATCCTCTATCGTAAGATGGAAGGCATCCCCGACGAGTGGGGTACTGCTGTCAGCGTGATGGCTATGGTGTTCGGTAACATGGGCGACACCTCTGCTACTGGCGTATGCTTCAGCCGTGACGCCGCCAACGGTGAGAACCTGTTCAATGGTGAGTATCTGGTGAACGCTCAGGGTGAGGACGTTGTGGCTGGTATCCGTACTCCGCAGCAGATTACGAAGATTGGTTCTCAGCGCTGGGCTGAGCGCGCTGGTATCTCTGAGGAGGAGCGCGTGGCCAAGTATCCTTCTATGGAGGAGGCAATGCCTGAGATCTATGCCGAGCTGAACGGCATCCAGGAGAAGCTGGAGAACCACTATCATGATATGCAGGACATGGAGTTCACCGTTCAGGAAGGTAAGCTGTGGTTCCTCCAGACTCGTAACGGTAAGCGCACAGGTGCCGCTATGGTGAAGATTGCCATTGACCTGCTCCACGAGGGTATGATTGACGAGAAGACCGCCATCATGCGCTGCGAGCCCAATAAGCTCGACGAGCTGCTGCACCCCGTATTCGACAAGAAGGCCCTGTCTGCTGCTAAGGTCATTGCTCAGGGTCTGCCCGCATCTCCTGGTGCTGCCTGTGGTCAGATTGTGTTCCACGCTGACGACGCCAAGGCTTGGCACGAGGATGGTCACAAGGTAGTGCTCGTACGTATCGAGACCTCTCCTGAGGACCTCGCCGGTATGGCTGCTGCCGAGGGTATCCTGACCGCTCGTGGCGGTATGACCTCTCACGCTGCTGTGGTTGCCCGTGGTATGGGTAAGTGCTGCGTATCGGGTGTAGGTGCCCTGAACGTGAGCTACAAGGACAAGACCGTTGAGATTGACGGCGTTACATATAAGGAGGGAGACTACATCTCTCTGAACGGTACCACGGGTCAGGTTTACGCTGGCGAGGTGCCCACCAAGGCTGCTGAGCTCTCTGGTGACTTCAAGGAGCTGATGGATCTCTGCGACAAGTACACCAAGCTGCAGGTTCGTACCAATGCTGATACCCCGCACGATGCACAGGTGGCTCGCGCCTTCGGTGCCAAGGGTATCGGTCTGACACGTACCGAGCACATGTTCTTCGAGGACAAGAAGATCATTGCTATGCGTGAGATGATCCTCAGCGACAGCGTTGCCGGACGTGAGAAGGCACTGGCTAAGCTGCTGCCTTACCAGAAGGCTGACTTCAAGGGCATCCTCGAGGCTATGGACGGTCTGCCCGTCAACATCCGTCTGCTCGATCCTCCCTTGCATGAGTTCGTTCCCCACGATATTCCTGGTCAGGAGACGATGGCTAAGGAGATGGGCGTTAGCCTAGAGGCTATCCAGCGCCGCGTAGCTTCTCTGGCCGAGAACAACCCGATGCTGGGTCACCGTGGTTGCCGTCTGGGCATCACCTTCCCCGAGATTACCGCTATGCAGACCAAGGCTATCCTGAGTGCTGCCTGCGAGCTGAAGAAGGAAGGCAAGAACCCGAAGCCCGAAATCATGGTTCCGCTGATTGGTACGCTCTACGAGCTGAAGCAGCAGAAGGAGGTTATCCAGTACGCCGCTAAGGAAGTGTTCCAGGAGTATGGTATGGAGGTTGAGTTCGAGATTGGTACGATGATCGAGATTCCTCGTGCTGCCCTGACCGCCGACCGTATCGCCGAGGAGGCTCAGTACTTCTCATTCGGTACTAACGACCTGACTCAGATGACCTTCGGTTACAGCCGCGACGACATCGCTTCGTTCCTGCCCGTCTACCTCGACAAGAAGATTCTGAAGGTTGACCCGTTCCAGGTGCTCGACCAGAAGGGCGTTGGCCGTCTCATCAAGTTCGCTGTGAAGGAAGGCCGCGAGGTTCGTCCTGACCTCCGTTGCGGTATCTGTGGTGAGCATGGTGGTGAGCCCAGCTCTGTGAAGTTCTGCGCTAAGATTGGCATGAACTACGCATCTTGCTCTCCGTTCCGTGTGCCCATCGCACGTCTTGCCGCCGCACAGGCTGCTGTGGAGGAATCATCGCTAATCTGCTGATTATGAATAAATTGGGTGTAACTTCCTTTGTAATAAGGGGTTACACCCTCTTTTATTCGGGAACGGTTGGCACGTTAAATGTGCCGTATTTGCCGTAATGTTTACAATATGTTTACAGTAAATCTGGAGTCTGTTTACAATGAGTTTACAACGATGTTTACAATGAAAAAATATAGGATATGGCAGTATTTAAAGCAGTAGTACGGTTCAAGAGGCCTGACGGCTTCTATCCGGTGTACATCAGAGTTACACATCAGCGTAAGGCACAGTATATCAAAACTGACAAGATGGTTGACCAGAAGGGAGTTGATAAGTCCAACGGTATCAAAGACCCTTATGTCATGAAGTATTGTGCTAAC
>ONYA01000045.1 GCA_900321965.1 uncultured Prevotellaceae bacterium | reverse complement strand
TTTATTGACAAACTCAATCGTTCAATACTCATTGCTAAGGAATATAATGACAATCGCTAAGGAATATCCGCACTGTCGGTGAGTAAGAGGACGTAGCCTCTTACCTTTGCACCAGATTATAGAAATGTTCTAAATGTCCGATATTAAATATCGTATCAGTTTAGGACATACGGCTATGATTTTGTAGTTTTGCTAGAGATTATGGCCGTAGGGGACGAGGCGAGGCCAGAGAGTCACAACCGCCGGGCGTACCAGCCACGGACGCCCTGGCGGGCTCCGTACTCATAGTGGGCGGCCTTTAGGGCCTTCACCAGCCGCGACATGTTCGGACGGTCGCTGCCTTTGGCGTGCTGCTGCAGGTCGGCCAGGATGTCAACCGCACGGATGAAGTTCTGCTGCGAGCGCGAGGCCGGGGCATAGTAGGTGCTGAGCAGGATGTCGGCCGTCGACAGGTTCTGGAACTGCTCGTTGTGACGCTGCATCAGCTGCTCCTCCCCGGGCGTCATGAAGCAAGGCTCACCGTGCTCCAGCTCATAGAGCGCCTGGGCATAGAGCTGCTGGTAGTTGATGGGGGTGACGGTGTCAATCAGGCCCGTCACCTCGACGCAGAGGTAGCGGCGGCTTCCCGTAGGGTCGTTCAGGGGCTGACGCTCGTTGGTGGTGGCAATGAACGAGGCCATGCGCTGCACCATCACGTACTGGTCCGACCGCATCCGCCTGACCTGCACGTCGCGCTCGGTCAGGATACGCTTGATCTTGGCCTGCTCGCGCTCGGTCTTGGCGTTATACTCGTCGATGTTCACCAGCGCCATGCGTCCCAGCATACGCTCTACCTGCTCGGCGTTGTCGAGCTTGATGTCGTCAATATAGTACTCACGCAGGGCGTGGGGCAACAGCAGTTTGCAGAAAGTCGACTTCCGACAGCCCTGCGCTCCGATGAGCATCGGCACCACACCGTTGGCATAGTCGCGGCTGCGGCCCAGCCAGGCGGCAACCATACCGAGGAACCAGCGATGGAACAGCTGCGGCCACTCCGCATAACGGCAGGGCACACGGCGGGCCAGCTCGCCGATATAGTCGCGCTGGCGGTCCCACGAGCCACAGCCGGCAAGGAACTCGTGGACGGGGTTGTAGTCGGGCACCAGACTCGACTGGGCATACTGCTTGATGTCGATGGGCCAGGCGGCACCACAGTCGAGCATCTGCTCCTGACCGATACGGTTGATGTCGCGCTCGGTAAGGGGCATCCACGGATGGTAGTCGATGCCCCGCGGGCGGAACTCCTCGGCACGCCTCATGACGTTATAGCGCAGCTCATAACGTCGCTCGAAGAAGTCCCTCACCTTACGGGCAATACGCTCCTTCTCCGTCATCTGCGACCACGGCCGCCCCTCGTCGTTCCTCTGGTAGACGGTTCGGAAGATGCGGCGCACCTCGTCTACCGACAGGTGCCACTGACGGTAGAAGCCCGTGCGCTGGACGCAGGCCTCCTCGGGGAGCGCCGACTTGCGGCAGAGGCAGGCCAGTTCCACCACCAACGCCTCGGCACTGGCCGGGTCGGCAGGATCCAGGGTGACCGTCTCCTGAGCACGCGTCAGACAGGCGTAGAAGTCGGCACGCTGGCGCTCGATGTCGGCCCACTTCGGCTCACTGACGGTGTTGCCATAGCGGTCGGTACGCGCCAGAGGATAAGCCGCCAGCACCGCCACCGTACTGAGCACCGTCAGGGGCACAGCACCTGCATTCACATAGACCTGTGCGTCTTGGCTCAGGCGACAGCCCCGCTGCAACGACTCCTCGACGAGCGGCACCTCGCAGCCGCACATAGCCTCGATATAACGGGCTGCCTGCTGCTGCGCCAGACTCAGGAAGCTGAGATAGGCAGTCGAGTCAGTAGGCAGGAGTCCGTTTGCAGGCTGACAGCGCACTACCACTTTCAGGGTGTGACGGCTGACGCCTGTAAAGGCCATCACGGTCTGCGGCAGCTGCTCCACGCTGTGGCGCAGCAAGGCCGCCCGGGTAGGATCGGCAGGCAGGTCAATGCTCAGCAGCATCAGGCCCGTAGGCTGACGCAGGCAATGCAGTCCCTGTCGGTCAAAAAGTCCCGAGAATATCACGTAGGGCAGGCGGTCGCGGTGTCGCGTCAGCGCTATACGTTCCACCTCTGTCTGCCACTTGTCGCTGCTGATGGCAGCAGCCAGTTCCTCCACGGTCATTGCGAGTGGCTTTCCCCACTTGCCGTGCTTCGTCTTGATTCTCGTAACTTTCATTTCCATATCCATACCGTTTTGATGATTTCGGCTGCAAAGGTAGCACATTATATGGAAAGCGGCAAGCAAACGGCAGGGGGTAGCGGAATCCTAAAATCACAAGCCTCTGGAAGGTAACGACTTACAGTGTCGCACCCAGCACACCTGAAGCATAACCCACTGAAAACCAACATCGTTTCGAAGAGTGGCAGGTAGCACCAATGGTCGCACCACATAGTCGCACCAACAACCGTGAAACATTTCTGTCACGGCCTCTCGTTTTTCTGAGAGGCCGTGAAATTTTTACGAGAGGCCGTGACGTAAACGCGCCCTTCCGTGAAACATTTTCTATCAGTATGGTGCGACACTTGGTGCTACCATTGGTGCGACACTTGGTGCGACTTAGCCATTAGAAAATGGCCACTGAAAATCAGATAGTTAAGTGCCGGGTGCGCCGGGTGCTACCTGTTTCTATTTATACATTTTGGGTCGGAGATAAACTTTCTCCGACCCCGATTCGCCTCTACCAGATATTCGATTCCTGATTAATCTGCTCCTCGTCGCCTGGTCGAAAAAGTTGGTCGAAATAGTTTGGAATAAAGGAAGATTTCCTCTCGAACATCAAATTGAACAAACTACTTACGAGAAACGATAAAAAAACGGTGAAAAATGTCTTGTTTTGGCAAGAAAAATAGAAAAATGGGACTTTTTTTGCCAATCATAGCGTTTCTTTTCAGAAACTTTTGTATCTTTGTAGCCTAAAATCAATCATCAGCCAGAAGAGATGTCGTTAAGAAGGACAGTTATCGTCATAGGAACCCTTCTGATGGGTTTCGCCAGCGTTTCCGCTGACGAGATTGCTGATTTGCGGAAAAAGATTCCCGAGATGAGCGATTCTGCACGGATGATGGCATACGAGCAGATGTATAATTTGGCGATGGTCGACGACAATATTGACCGCCAGGTGGGCATCCTGAACGAGTGGATAGTAGAGGCTCGCCGCCAGCGTCATTATGATTATCTGTCGTATGTGCTCATAGCCCGCGCCTCTCTCTTCTATAATAATGACTTGAACGATTCCATCTGTTTTCACGTGCCTAAAGACATGAAGGTGCTGAAGGAAATAGGGAGTTGGGATCGTTATTTTGAAATCTGGGCGTTCCTGATCAATACCTATATCTATGGCGAGAAGGCCAGTATCGGCTTGCACGAGGTGAAGTCGATGTTTGACGAGGCCGAGAAGCTGAACAACAAGTATGGCATGGGACTGGCCTATAACTGTATGGGTAACGGCTATATGGTGCTGGGCGCTCTTGACGAGAGTGTGAAATCCTATCGGAAGGCACTTGACGTGTTGCTGGATTTAGAGGTGATACATTCGGTGGTCATGGAACTCTATCCCAGTTATGCCGATGCGCTGAACGACCAGAAGGACTACGACCGTCTTGAAAGTCTGACCGTGGAGTGGGACCGCATCTTGACGCGCTTTATCAGTCAGCATAAGGATGACTTCCCCGAAGGCGGCTACCAGCTGATGGCGCTGTGGGCTTATAATTATCTGGCCAAGGCTCAGGCGCACATAGGAAAAGGCAACGTGAAAAAGGCTAAGGCCGATCTTGACGAGGTCAAGGCCCGCTTGCTGACCGATGACGACTATGTGGGTCAGAAGTATCTGTTCTACCGTGCCCAACTCTGTATCCTTCAAGGCAATTACGAGGAGGCGCTGGAACTGAACAACCGGCGTATGGCGCTGATGGAGGCTACCGACGACAAGTCGGTGCTCATTATGGTGCGCCACCAGCGTGCCCAGCTTATGGAGCAGTTAGGACGGTATGCTGAGGCAGCCCATCTCTATTGTGACATGTATTCCATCAACGACTCCATCAATCAGCATGACACGAAGAACCAGCTGAACGAGATGAACACGTTGTTCCGCGTCAACGAGATACAGATGGAGAAGGAGCGTGCGCAGTTTACGTTCACCATCGTCGTGACACTGGTCGTCCTCTTGGCCTTAGCCGTCTTCTTAGTGTTCCGCATCATAGCAGCCAAGCGCTTGAAAGTGGCTCACGACAAACTGGAGAAGACCCACAACGACCTGCTCGTGGCGTACGATAATCTGGAGGAGACGACGGCTGCCAAGGAGCGTATTGAAAGCGATCTGCGTATTGCCCGTGATATTCAGATGTCGATGGTCCCCAGTATGTTCCCCAACCGTCCCGACCTTGACATCTATGCCTCGATGACGCCGGCAAAAGCCGTGGGCGGCGACCTCTACGACTTCCTCATCCTCGACGACTATCTGTATTTCTGCTTAGGCGACGTCAGCGGCAAGGGTGTGCCGGCATCGCTCTTCATGGCTCAGGCCACCCGCCTGTTCCATACGCTGGCAAAGCTGAAGATGCAACCTTCCGAGATTGCCACCCGTCTGAACGATGAGTTAGGGGCTGACAATGATCAGGGCATGTTTGTGACCATGTTCCTGGGCTATGTCGACCTGACGAACGGGCACCTCTATTTCTGTAACGCCGGACATAACCCGCCGGTGCTGCTGGCCGACGACGAGTGTAAGTTCTTAGAGATGATTCCCAATGCGCCAATCGGCCTTTGGCCGGGCTTGGAGTATGAGGGCGAGGAGATAGACTGCATCATGGACCAGCCGCTGTTTATCTATACCGACGGACTGAATGAGGCAGAAAACCGCGAACAGCAACAGTTTACGGACGAACGGCTCCTCGAAATGCTACAGACAACACGGTTCGAAAGTGCACAGCAGACGGTAGAAATGCTGCGTGAGGCAGTCGAGAAGCATCGTGACGGTGCTGAGCCTAATGACGACTTGACTATGTTATGCTTTAAGGTAAAACAAAATAAGCAAGAAAACGATGAAGAAGGAGATTAAACTGAAGAATCAGGTCGGTGAACTGGAGCGCGTAGCCGTGTTCATTGAGGAAATCTGCGAGGAACTGGGACTCGGTATGGAGTTGCAGATGAACCTGAACCTGGTGATGGAGGAGATGGTGTCGAACGTCATCTTCTATGCATACCCTGAGGGTACCGATGCTGAGATAGGGCTGATGGCAGAGTACGACGGCAAAGAACTGACATTTGTGCTGAGTGACCGTGGCCGTGAGTTCGATCCTACTCTGAAAGAGGATGCCGATATCGATGTCAATCCCATCGACAGGGAGATTGGCGGCATGGGTATCTGGATCGTGAAGAATATTATGAATCAGGTGACCTACCAGCGACTGGAGGGGAAGAACCTGCTGACAATGAAAAAGGAAATATAGTAACTTAAAATCAGATAAGCATTATGACAAAGATTGTGAAAGAAGGTGGTAAGACCATCATTAAGACTGGTGAACGTATTGACACGATGAATGCCGGTGAATTTGAAAAGGACATTCAGCCCGTATTGGTTGACGGAGGCCTGGACCTGGAACTTGACTGCTCCGACCTGGTGTATATGGCCAGCTCCGGTCTTCGCGTTATTCAGAAGACGATGCGCGTGGTGATGCAGCAGAAGGGCCAGTTTAAGATTACCAACGTCAATGCAGAGATTTACAAGGTGCTGCAGATGACAGGTTTCACGAAGTTTATGCCCGTAGAAAAGAAAAAAGAATAGCAGACAGTTATGTGGTACATTGTATTATCCTTGGCCATCGTGGTGCTTTTCATTGCACTCCTGGCCGAAATCAAGTCGTCGAATAAGAAGACCGATGAGACGAACAATCTGTTGAGTGACTACCAGAAGCGGGTAGACGAGCAGCAGAAACTGCTTGACGACTATCGTGCATTAGAGAAGAACTTCGACAATATCGGTGAGGGTTACGAACAGGCTCTGCTGTCCTTCGATAAAATGGAAGAGGAGAAGCAGAAGATGATTCAGACCAGCAGTCAGTTGGAGCAAGAAGTACAGAAGATGAAAGGTGCCTTCCAGGCAGCCCAGCAGAATTATGATATCATCGACCAACTTGTACAACAGGCAGAGGCTGAGGCCGGAAAACCTGATGGTAATGCCAAGCTGATAGGCATTATCCGCAAGTTGCAGGACTTGTCGGAACTGGGTTCTCAGACGCCTATCAATATGGGCAAGCGTGGCGTACCGCGCCAGATTGCCGACGAGGCTGTCGCACAGTCGGGCATCCTGAATGCCAAGTACGTGCGCTTTGGCATCATGGTGGCTGAAGATGCCAATGATGCCGAGTTCCACACGACTCCTGCTAAGGCATCGCGTGTCATCGCCCTGTTGTTGGAGAATGCCGCCAAGTTCACCACCGATGGCAATGTGACCCTTTACATTAGCGTGGCTGACGGTAACATCAGTTTCGCTGTCGAGGATTCAGGCGTGGGTGTGCCCGCCGAAGAGGCAGAGCACGTCTTTGAGCCTTATTTCAAGTTGAACAGCTATTTCGACGGTTATGGCGTCGGCCTCTCTGTGGCCCGTTCCATTGCCCGTCGCCTGGGTGGTGACGTCGTACTCGACACGACCTATGCTGGCCCTGGTGCCCGTTTCGTATTTACGCTTCCTTTAGCGAAATAGAAAGACAGATACTTATGAAAAAACTAAATTATCAAACCATTAAAGGACGGTGTTTCAAGGCACTCATCGTCCTGCTCCTTGCGCCACTTTCTTCGTGGGCACAGAATCTGACTGTCGGTGGTGTTGAGGTGACGAGCGGAGAATACCTTGTCAGCGACAATATTGAAGGTCTGGTCTCCTTTGACGCTGAGACCAATACGTTGACGCTCGAAGACGCCACAATCACTGGAAACACCGGCACCAATGGCTGCATCACGACCAGCCTGAGTCATCTAACCATCTCTCTCATTGGCGAGAACAAGATTATTAGTGGTGGTGACACCGTGACAGCCATCAGGTCTACTGTTGGAGGGGCTACTCTGACGATTGAGAAAGGCGCTGACAACTGTAAACTCGTTTTTGAGACGAAACGCTCTATCAGAGATTTCGAAACGGTCAACTTCGACGGCCTGTCGTGGAACGGTGCCTATACCTATCAATATGATTATGGTTATAAGCTGATGGGCAATGGCTCTGAGGCTGGTTATTCCTATGATACGGGAGTGCGTCCTACGCTGGGCGACCCAGTCCCCACGATGTCAACCTACTCCGGACAAAGCAATGAGACGAGGCTGTTCTTGCAGAATGACTTTGACCTGCCGATGTATTACAGCATTGACTACGTCAGCAACAAGCTGCAGGATGTTAGTGCTACGCAATTTACTGAAGCGCCTGAACTGTTAGGCCCATGTACTGTGACGGCTTACGTGAAGAAGTCCGCTGACGTTAATGGCACACCTGTCGTGGGTAAATACTTCGGGTTTGTCTCGTCTTCAGTCGAAGCTTTGAATGGGCAGTCGAAACCTGTGAAGCCGGAACTGATCCCGGCTTTTGGTTCGGAAGAATTTGAAGAGTTTTCCCTGGATTTTGTTTCGGAACGAGAAGCAGATTTCAAAGTAGTGAGTCCCGATGGTATGGAATTATACATCCGCGATGCGGGTACGGCCGAGTTTGAAGTTCACTTGTACGACTATCGTGAAGTGCCGACATTCACAATCCTTAATGCACGCGTAGAGGACGAGACCCAAGACTACGTCTATTACCAACTTGGCAATTTCACGGTGACGGTTAAGGAGCCAACCCATTATGGCATCACTTTGAACGGAGAACCAGTGACCGAAGCCAATATGCTGAATGTCTTTGATGACATAGAGGTAGTAAAAGCCATTTACGACGGTAAGGGCACTCTCATTCTGAATGGTTTTGAGGGAACCATTGAGAGTTCGCTTGTTGGCGACCTGACTCTCTTCCTAAAAGGCCAGAATACGATTACCTCTATCTCTTCAAACGTTGTAGGTGCTGATTTTAATACAGGCAAACTGCTAATCACTACCGACAAGCAGGCTCCCGGTACGCTGGATTTGGGTTCACAGGAGGCGGAAGTCGCGGCTATTAGCAATTTCTCGGACGTTGAACTGCTGAATGACCTTTGCTGGATAAAGGGTGATGCCTATGCTGCCTATGCAGAAGTTGGCATTGCGATAACGCCTGTGGTTCTTAACGAGAACACGCCGACGGTTGTTGAACCTGATAACCAGAATATTGAAGACCTGCAAACACCTCCTGCGTCAATTCCCAATTCTGAGAAAGTGGAAGTCAAGGAGAACGAAGGACAACCGAACGAGACCACCACTATTATTATTAATAAGGTGGTGGAAAACATGCTCGTTACGCTCGTCGTACAGGAGCAGGAGCCAGGCAAGCCGGCCGAGACCCTGACTGTGGCCGAGAAGGTGGGCGACCCGCTGACGGAAGGCGGTGGTGATGCCGAAAGGAATGCCTTCGTGCTGCAGACGACCGTTGGAGAGTCTGATATGACTGCGGCCCTTGCCAAGACGCCCGGTACTCCGGATTATGCTGAGGTCTTCCACGGTGTTACGCTGTTGGTAGCTGCCGGTTCCGGTACTATCGAACTCGACGTCGAGGTGCCTGCCAATGCCGTACTCAATGTGCAGGTTGGCGATGAACAGGCACAGTCGTTTAGCGGTGTTTCGGGAATTATCCAAGTGCCCTATGTCTGCAAAGAGCCCACCTATGTATATATTTACAATGCTACGCCGCAGGCAGCCGAAGCCCGTGGTCATCGTCGTGCGAAGGTGAAGACCGTTCCCGTCAAGTTGTTCGGCGTGGCGGCTAAGGCAACCTCTGTCCAGGCCGCAGCAGCACCCGAGGCTGCCGCTAAGCCCGAAAAACGGCTGACGTTAGATTGCCTTAATACTGCAATAGAAGGTTTGCCAATGACAGGTGGCGTGCTTGACTTTGGAGATCCTGACCTGACCACACTGCCTGACGACATCTTTACGGAACTTTCTTCTACGGTCACGAATATCGACCTGTCGAAGACGTCAGTCAATAATGTTCATGTCAGCCGCTCCAACGGTCCGTTCAAAGACGTCAGCCGGAATACGTTCATCTACCTGCCGGCAGGAAACGGCAACACGGCTGCTGAGGGCGAACCTAACGTTGTTATCGGTGCCGTCTGCGATAATATGCAGCTCGATGATGAAAGTAGTCAGTTATTCTCGCCAATCATGAACTTTGGCGTCGTCAGCGCTACTTTGGGCCGTGAGTTCGTTGCAGGATGCACGTCTACCGTCTATCTGCCTTTCGCCGTCAATCAGGCTTCGGCTGATGCGTTAGGCGAGTTCTATACTTTTAAGGGTATCACGGCCGCTGGTGATGCAGACTTACAGCCTGTCACGACTGGTCTGGCAGCCAAGACTCCTTATATCTTCAAGAAGAGTGGGGCAGGAAAGATTTCTGTCAATAATGTCTCCGTAACGACGGATGCTGCCCCCGCTGCTACAGAACTCATAGGTACCTTTGAACCTATTACTTGGACGTCACAGATGTTAGCATCCAAGAAGAATCAGAACAAGTACGTCTATGGATTCGCTGCTGAAGATCAGGGTGAAAACATCCAGGCGGGTGAGTTCGTCCGCGTAGGTGCTGGAGCAAAAATCAAGCCATATCGTGCTTATCTCGAAGTGGCCTATAATGCTGCTCGTATCGCTATCAACTGGGGAGGAGACGAGACGACTGGTATCCGAACATTACAGTCTGTCAAGCCCCAAGAGGGATGGTTCACTATTGGCGGCGCCCGTCTTGCCGGTGCTCCCTCGAAACCAGGCTTGTACATCTTTAATGGTAAGAAGGTCATTGTCAACGGCAAATAACATTCAACAGTATTTGATATGAAGAAGCAAGATTATATAGCACCAGTCCTCACGGTCGTGGAACTCGAATACAATCAGTCGTTGTTGACGGCCAGTGAAGAATATAACGGCGACCTGAATGCGCGCGAATTCCCTGATTTCGAAGAAGAAACGTTAGATCCGATGCTGTTATTCAAATGGTAATGGAAAAGAAACGATTAGCTTTACGGAAACTGCTGGCAGCGGTAGAGAAGGAACTGCTGCACAAACCTGACCGCAGGACGCTGGACCATCTATCGATGCTGGCAGGATTCCAGAGCTGGGATTCGTTTCAGGACGCCCTACATGGCGAAACCAGCGCCGACGAGAACTTCAAATAAAAGCAAAGAAAAAGGCTCACGATTTCGTGAGCCTTTTTCTTATTCAGCAGTAACAGGACGACGCTTCTCCTTGATACGAGCAGCCTTACCAGTGAGCTTGCGCAGATAGTAAAGCTTAGCGCGACGAACCTTACCAACCTTGTTCACCTCAATAGAGTCGATGTTGGGCGACTCGATGGGGAAGATACGCTCCACACCCACGGTGCCAGACATCTTGCGAACGGTGAAGCGCTTTTTGTTACCCTGGCCGCAAATCTTGATGACGACGCCACGGTAGAGCTGGATGCGCTCCTTGGAACCCTCGATAATTTTGTAAGCGACAGTGATAGTGTCACCGGCCTTGAACTCCGGGAACTGCTTGCCGGTTGCAAATGCTTCTTCAGCAACTTTGATTAAATCCATTTTTACCTTGAATAATTAAACGGTTGTTGTATCGTTCCTACGCAACATAACAGGCAACTCGTGACTTCCTGCCAGCGATTACGCGGAAAGCGGCTGCAAAGGTACGAAGAATTCTGCGAAAAACCAAATAAAACTACCAAAATCGCTTCACATTTCCATTTTTTTTTGTATTTTTGCACCAGAAAACCTAAATGTATGAATAAGAAACTACTACTATTATTGTCTGTCGGCATGCTGCTGGCATCTTGTCGTTCCCATTATCAGTTGGCCAGCGTGGAACGGACACGCATCGTCATGGATATCCGCTACGACCGTCAGCCGGATGAGGAGGCGGCAACGTTCCTGGCTCCTTACAAGCATCAAGTGGACTCGGTCATGGGGCCGGTCATGGGCTTTGCGGCCCGTAATATGGCTGCTGAGCGTCCTGAGAGCAACCTGTCGAACCTGCTGAGCGACATCCTGGTATGGGCCGCTGCCGACTATGGTGAGAAGCCCGTCTTGGGCATTTATAATATGGGAGGTATCCGTGCCTCGCTGACGAAGGGCGAGGTGACCTACGGCGATGTGCTCGACATTGCGCCGTTTGAGAACAAGATTGCCTTCACCACGCTGACAGGCGAGACGCTCCTGGAACTCTTCCGACAGATAGCCCACCGTGGGGGTGAGGGCGTCAGCCACGGTTGCGAGCTGGTCATTAGCCGCGACGGTCAGCTGCTGTCGGCCCGTCTGCACGGTCAGGAGATTGACCCGCAGGCCGACTACCGTGTCACCACCATCGACTACCTGTTAGGCGGCAACGATGGTATGCCTGCCTTCAAAAAAGGCCGTGACGTCAACTCCCCTCAGGAGACGCGCAACAACAGCCGCTTTATCATCATGAACTACTTCAAGCAGAAGGCGGCCAAGGGCGAGGTGGTTGATGCGCAGGTGGAAGGGAGAATTGTGGTTAAGAAGTAAGAGGTAAGAAGTAAAAAGTAAGAAGTAAGAAGTAAGAAGTAAGAAGTATGAAGCGACTACCTATTATGATATTAATGGCGTTGGTGGCCATGAGCGCTGGTGCCAAGAAACAGAAACAGCTCGTTGTGCTGCATACCAATGATACACATTCGTGTATCTTGCCGCTGAAGTCGGCGCTGGCCGATACGGCGATTGCCGGACGTGGCGGCTATCTGCGCCGTATAGCGATGATCAAGGAAGAACGTGCAAAGAACCCTGACCTGCTGCTCTTCGACAGCGGCGACTTCTCGCAGGGGTCGAGCTACTACACGATGTTCAAGGGCGACGTGGAGGTGGAACTGATGAACCGGATGAACTACGATGCCGCCACCATCGGCAACCATGAGTTTGATTTCGGACTCGACAATATGGCGCGCCTCTTCCGCAAGGCCAACTTCCCCATCGTCTGTTCTAATTACGACTTTGCCGACACAGAGCTGAAGGACATTGTCAAACCCTATATCACGCTGAAGCGTCAGGGCGTGAAGATTGGCGTCTTCGCCCTCTGTCCGAGAATGGAGGGACTGGTCTCGACGAAGAACTACGGCCCGCTGAAGTTTCTCGACCCTGCCGAGATGGCACAGAAATACATCGACATCCTGCGGCGTCAGGAGAAATGCGACCTCGTTATTTGCATCAGCCACATGGGCTGGGCCGCGAGTGAGTACACCGACGAGATGGTGCTACAACAGATTGAAGGCTGCGATCTTGTCTTAGGTGGACATACCCACACTTATATGCCCGCGTTGGAATATGCGCCTGACAAGACTGGCAAGCAGATTCCTGTCGACCAGAACGGCAAGCATGGCGCCTTCGTTGGCCGACTGGTATTAAATCTGGCAAAAACGAAACGATAGACAAAGAAAAATTGCCCTTTTTTCCAAATAAAGGCCCCGTTTTCGGACAGAAATCGGGGCCATTTTTATTGTTTGTCCGAGATTAACGAGTGTGTCCGATACACTATTGCAGGAAGTTCGCGAAATGTTTGGCGTGAGGCGAAAAACCGTATTACCTTTGCATCGTCAAAAGGAAACAACGACCTCCCGGCGACATTAAACATTAAAAATTAAAGATTAAACATTAATCATTAAAAATAAAAAAAGAATAAAGTTATGAAAACTTTAAAGACCATCGCAGCAACGCTGCTCCTGAGCATCGGCTCAACCATCACCTTAACATCATGTCAGGACGACGCTCTTGACGAGCGTTCCAACAACAACGACGCCACCCCCAAGGGCGCACAGACGGCACTCCTCGAAGCCTACGGCCTGACCTACGAGAACTTCGTCACCGAGAACGACGTACAGATCCTGAATGCCGACACAACCGAGATCAGCGTCAACAAGGCGCTCGCCGAGAAACTCGGCATCGAGAGCTTCGTGAACCACCCGATGGGCATCTGGGATAAGAAGAGCCACCTGCCCTACGCCCGTAAGGCCACTGCTGAAAAGCTCGTCGGCGACCGTTACATCCTGACCGTGATGCCCGCCACCGTAGCAGAAATCATTGGCAATAAGAAAGTGACGCTCAACACCAGCGTTTACGTTAACCCCAACGCCGAGGGCGGCCAGACACGCGCCGGCATCTCGATGCCCCAGTACGCTGCCAAATACATGGACGATAACGACGTCATTCACCCCGCCGTCATCCTCTATACTGACCCCTATGGCTACGACAAGGAATACCATACCTCCGACGACCAGCCTAATGGCGGTACCCGTAGCGCAGACGGTGGCTATCAGTATGTCACTGCCGACGACCTGGCCAAGGAGGGCAGCCGCGCTTCTGCTCACCGCCGCATCCTCTCCATCCATACCGATACGGAACTCAGCGAGGACCTGCCCGTTGGCAATAAGGAGATCAACCTGTCGTACAAGTCGCGCACCGACTTCGACCTGAACTACTTCATTACCCTTGACGGTGGTTGCAAGTGGAAGCTTTGTTTCCCGTCGTTCTATGTCGACAAGTTCGAGGCTGGTCTCGACGGTGAGTTCGCCTTCAGCCCTGAATTGAGAGTGGGAATCACCGGTCAGGTGGAATTGCCTGAAGACAAGTTCAAACTGAACCTCATCAAGTTCTCTTGCTTCAGCTTTACCTTCTGGATTGGTCCGGTACCTGTGGTTGTCACATGCGACCCCGCACTCTACCTCCGCCTCGACGGCAAGATCTCTACCGCTGCACAGATGGGCTTCAAGTATGACTATGCCTGCAAGTTCAAGGGAGGATTGCGCTACCTCAACGGTAAAGGCTGGGAAACCATCAAGGATTTCACCGAGGAGAAGAATGAGTTTACCCCCATCTGGCCGGAGGCTAAGATTTCTGCAGAATTGGGATTCGGTCTTTACTTAGGTGTCGACGTGTTGCTCTACGGTACTGCAGGACCAAAGGCCGCTGTCGGTCCCCGTATCGGAGCCACTGCCGAGGGAACATTATCTACGAAAGAGGGTGCTGACTTCAAAGCTTCTATCGATGTCACCGTCAATGCCGAGGCAGGCGCCAAGCTCAAGGTGTTAGGCTACGAGATCGCAGAGTTCAACAAGAACTTTGAACTGGCCGGTCCCTGGAATCTCAAGAAATACCCCAGCGACGGCAACGAACACAAGTCGCCGCAGGCTGTAAAGGCCGACGAAGCCCGCAAGTTCTTGGAGAAAGCCTGCTCTGCCGAGGCCGACAAGGACGCCATGAGCGAACTGACCGACATGATGGCTCAGATGCAGAATCTGACACCTGAGGATGCCGAGAAGAAACTCGCCGAGACCGTCATGAAGCTCATCGAGGGCAGCACCGACGAGAAGGCTAATATCAAGAAGGTGGTGGAGTTTGTCAACAAGGAGAACAAAGAGATGAAGCCCAAGTTCGAAAAGTGGCGCATCGACCAGAACTGGAAGGCCATCTGCAGCTTCCTGATGAAGAACGAGAAGGCCAAAATCGAGGCCGCCAAGCAGGACAACTACTTCTGGCAGGACCGCGCCTTCAGCTGGACCCACGAGCGCTTCGTGAAGCAGTTCAACCGCGAGCCCAAGCAGAACCAGAAAGACCTCGAGTGGCTCATCAAGCAGGTCATTGAATATCGCGACGTCGCCTTCTATCAGGCTCTCGATCAGGCCATCCAGAAATACCCCGAGGTGGAGAAGGCCAAGCGCTTAGACGCCAAGAAGTTCCAGAAGGCCGTTGACAACATCCACGAGGTTGCCATCAAGAAATACGGAGAAAAGAAGGCCGCCGACGCCAACTACGTAGAGCTTGTCCGCCGCTACATCGTCATCTACTTCAAGAGGGAATGCGGTCCCAGATACAACAACTTCAAGTAAATCAATAGAAGCAAATAGTAAGAGGCCGGAAGTGCAACACTTCCGGCCTCTTCAATATGTCTCATCGCTCTTACGCGGGGGCCTTACTCAAAATAGAACGTGAGGGTAATCATCTTGGCGTGACCCGATGTGACGCTGTTGGTGTAGACACGTTGCGTGGCGTCGGTCAGCTCGTCGGCATGTCCCTTGTCAATAGCATCCATCAGGCTGTAGCTGAACTTCAGTTCAGGAATGAGCTTGAAGAAAGGCAGGTAGAGGTCGCAGCCGAAGCCTAACTCCAGCATCATATCGTAGCGCTTCAGCTGGATGTAGTCCTGCGACTTGCTGGTGAGGTTCACCATCGGGTTGATACCCGCCGTGATGTAGGGGCGGTAGTTGTTGAAGCGCTCGGCGCTGAACTTCAGGTCGAGGGGGAAGGCGATGTAGGTGTTCTTCATGTCCTGCGTCTTCTCAATGATGTGCCCCTCGGCATCTGTCTGGTTCAGATGCCGGAACACCAAGTGCTTGGCACCGAAGTGCATGGTGGGCTGCAGGCGCAGCGAGAAGTGCTTCGACAGCCGCTGGTCGGCCAGCACGCCAACGCTGAAGCCCGGGTTCCAGTTGTCCTGGTCGCAGACGACGGTCTCGGTGGTTGTCGTGCCGTCGTCGAGGGTGACGATCTGCGGGCCGACGTTCTGAAGTTCGATGTCCTGTATGTGGAACCCCACGGAGATGCCGAAGTGCATAGGCCGCAGATCAATGTAGGGCTTGTTCTGCGGCTTGCGCTCCTGACCGTTAGCCATCGTGGCTGCCAGGACTATATATAATAAGGTGAGTAGTTTTCTCATATTCATTTTAATAACGCAGAAACCGCCCCTTTATTATATGCCAGTCAATTTCGACATCGTATAAATTGCAAAAAAAGATACCAAAAGTTAGGTATATCTGAAAAATATTATTTACCTTTGCATCACAATAATTGAGTATTTATTAATTTATTAAAACAATTTGAGACTATGGCTTATGTAATTAGTGACGACTGCATCGCATGTGGAACATGTGCAGGCGAGTGCCCCGTTGAGGCTATCTCTGAGGGCGAGAAGTATGTAATTGACGCTGACGCTTGCACAGAGTGTGGTACCTGCGCTTCTGTTTGCCCGTCAGAGGCAATCTCACTTCCGGCTTAATTCTACTGATTAGGCTTTATAAACCAAAAGAAAGCAGGGGCTTCCGAAAGGATGTCCCTCTCTTTTTTTCTGCAAAGTCATTCACCTGGGCTTTTTCGTCTTTGTATGTCCCTTTTCCCCTTTGCATCTCTCGCGTACGTGCGTGCGCGTATACACGCAGGACTGTTGTTTGGTGACACCTCTTACACCAAGCTTGATTATCAGCAGGTTACAGAGATGTTTACCCGCACCAATGGTCGCACCAGTGGTCGCACCAAGTGTCGCACCAATGTAGGTCAAGCGAATATTTTTTTTGAAACGAATTTGAATAATTGAAATAATTTAATCCACAA
>ONYA01000051.1 GCA_900321965.1 uncultured Prevotellaceae bacterium | reverse complement strand
TTCATGTTTTGAGACTTCCTGAAAAGCACATTTTCTTGAAATGGGACTTTGTTTTCCTGCTGTGAGACTATTGTTTCCCCACCTTGCCGTAACTTTACAGCCGAAATCGCGAAATCAAGAACGTAACGGTATTGTACAACTCTTCATACCTATTTGTAATATGGATACATTAGCAGTCATCATCATCGCGTGCCTCGTGACCATCGTCATTCTGGTGCTTATTGTGCGCAATTCAATGCTTAGTAACAAAATCACTGATAAAACTGTGGAGTATGATCGTCTAAAACGCGAGAACGACTCGTTGGAGAAGGAGTATAAGGAATTGGCTGACGCACTCAACAAAACCAAATAGAATAATGATAATTAATAATAACGACAATGAAAAAGATTATGATGACGCTCGCAGCCGTCCTTTGCTGCGCAATGACAACAGTCGTGAACGCACAAGAGGCAGAATCGCCCATCAAGAAAGGTGAACGTCTGGCAAAGGCCGCTGATGATGCCCCACAAGATTGGAAGAAGCAATACGATGCTGCAGAGTTCTATCTGAACGAGTCTAAAGGCACACCAAATCCGAAAGTGGCAGAAAAGTATGCCACTCGTGCCCTTGAGATTGCAAAGAGCCAGACCGAAAAGCGCGATACAATCCTCGGCAAGTCATTTGAACTCATGTCTGCCATAGGGATGTATAATAAAAATGTCGATCAGATGATTGGCTACTACGATCAGGCCATCCGTGCATACGTTGACGAACTGGGCTATCAAAATGCAGCCATACCACCACGCATTGCCTTCCTCGCTTCTTTGAAATGGATGCTTCATTCGTCGGGGGCTTACGCTTATGGTGATGCTGATGCAGTCAAAACCTTACGTGAGGCATTTCTTCTCAACAGTCAATTGCCAGAGGGACAACGAGCTGAAGGAATGGAGGATGCTGAGACCATATATGCCCTATCGCATGAGATACTGATGGCAGAACATAAGCAGCTGATGAAGGATAAGGTGTGGCTGTGGACCGATCAGGCCGATGGCAAGACATACACCATCCTGGCTTTCGATGACTGGACGGTGGATCAACCTGCCGGACTCATCACCACTATGTTTGTTGATAATCAAAACGGAAAAAAGGAATCAGACTTTAAGTACGGTCTTGTGTTGATGGATGAACAAGGAAACATCACAGTGCGCAAACCAACCGAATTCGTCTGGAATGTAAACTTCAACCAGAAAGGTAACGCCTTTCGTCTGAGTGATAAGACGAACCTCCGTGTGGTCAGCATCACCAGCGAAAAGCACCAGCAAATCATTGATGCCTTCCATAAGTTTGAGAGAAAATAAAAACCACCGACGACCCCATCGGCGTCATTGATGAGCTCTACGGCATGACCTTCCGCGAGTATCGACAGGTATCGCAGCAATAAGTATTTCATAAAAGGACAGATGAAACATGTATTATACCTTCTTATATACATCGGACAGGCCCTGACGATGGGTTGCTCGAAGCCTGATCGTAGTGGGGAGGCAGAAAAGCTGATAGACGAACTGACTGACTTGGGCTTTGAGAACCTGGAACTGGCGTTGGCGCGGGTGGATAGTGCCGATGAGGCTGGCGTGTTCACTGTAGTACAAGCCAACACCGTCAAGGCCATGATTTATGAGAACGCTGACTGGCTGCAGATGGCGGCATATTGTGCCAACAAAGCCATTGCTGCTGAAGCAGAACATGCCATTACTACGCCGGGCGACAGTAACCTCTATTGCATTGCTCGCTAGGAGTTCATTGACGAGAACATGGAAATGCGTGATGAACTGCGAAGGTATAAAGAACAACTAACAGTGTAAAACCAATTAAAACATTACAAACATGAAAAAAAATCTCATGACGTTGACCTGCGGTCGAGCCTGTTCACGCTCGACAAAACGAACGAGCTCGTTTGGTGCTCGCTTAATCGCAGCCTTCGCAGCCGTCCTTTGCTGCGCAATGAGTACCACGAGTGTAATTGCACAAACACCTGGCGTGGAATACACCGTGGACAAGTACTTAACAATGAGTGGTCAGGTGAATACCGTCAAGGAGTACACCATAGACTTCGCGGTGGCCAATTACAACGGAGACTCCCTTCGTGCGGGCATTCAGAATATGACCTACGTCCTGGATGGGAATATATTCGAGAAATACTGGCCAGACATTTACTATGATACGCTAACAGCCGTCTGCACGTTCAGCGACTGCTATGAACATGAAGTCTGCCGTCTGGACAAATCCGATGAGGTCTGTGAAATGGTGAACAGTTTCTTTGAATACAAGGCGATTGGTGTTAAAGACACATACAGCAAGGCATTCTCTCTGCACCGGGGCGGCGTATATCTGTTCAACAGCCTGTTCGACTTCTTAGACACAGACAAGACCGACACGCTGATAGTCTATGACGACCCGTCGATCCGCGTCGATGGCACATTCACCGTCAAGACAGGTCAGGACATTGACTTGCGAGCCTACTTCAATACGGGCTACCCCTTCGACATCAACAGCCTGACGGGAGATGAATATGCCGATGTGATGGTCTATAAGATGGTGACCGACACAACAGGCATCGAGATGCTCAAGCAGCGGGTTCCCCTGCACCTGAAAGACGAGGCCCATCCGCTCCTGGCAGGAATTGACTCCATCACTATCCATCTTGAGAAACCCGAGATAGGGCCATACCGTCTGCGGTTTGAGACGAACTGGGAGGCCTTAGCCTCCCGCGACATCCCGCTGTCGGTCGAGGACACGCTGCGGGCCACCGTCACACTTGACAAGCAGGCCTACGACCTTGCTTCCGACAGCCATGCCCGCATGACGCTGACGATGGACTACGGCTATCCCCACATCGGTGCCGTACAGCCGGACACCGTGCCAACCATCCGCGTGGCTGCCAGCATATACAAGGACACCAAAGAATCCATCCTTCTGCTGACCGACACACTCGTGCTGGTCAGCGACACACTGGCTCAGAAAGACCTGCACTACGCTGGGGAATGGGACATCGACTGGTCGAAGATTGACAAGACGATGTTGACTGCTGCCGACTCCACCTATCGGATGAAGGTGACTGTCACGTTCAACGGCCAGCAGCAGTATGAGAACTTCATCCCCGTGGACATCAAGTGCATGTCCACTGCCATCCGTCAGACTGCGGCCCTGCGGACTGACGACGAGACCGTCTATACGCTCAACGGCATCCGCGTGAATCCGCGCAAGCCGCTCACGCCCGGTGTCTATGTCCGTAAAGGAAAGAAGATAGTCATAAAGTAAGTGACACTATACATTATTAACATTAAAAAAACAACACATTATGAAAAAGTATCTAATGACGCTCGCAGCCGTCCTTTGCTGCGCAATGACAACAACAGTGTTCACCGCCTGCGGAAGCGACGATGACGACAAATCAGAACCGGCTTCGAACAAGCCCGTAGCCGCAGTGATGGATGTCACCCTGTCTGTCAGCGACGACATGGTCGACAAAGCCAATCTCTCCGTGGAGTACTACGATGCCAATGGCATAGTGCAGACCGAGACGCTGACCAAGAAGGATTGGACGAAGAGCGTGCAGGCCAAGTTGCCCGCCACCTTCGGCATACGCCTGATGGTGAAGGCGAAGGAGGGTGTCGACTATGCCAGTCTCGAGAAATTCACGGAATCCTATACCTACTCCTACAGTGTCTATCCCGTGAACGCCAGCGGCACAGTGCTGGGGGCGGAAAGTCCGGCAGCTCCCACTCAAGTCTTGACATACCCGGCAGTAAGGTCGCCGAATGGATTGCAGACAAGAGCGGTGGTATCCTAAAGATCCTCTACGCCGTCGATGCCAACGGTCAGGTCACGAGTGGCAATTGGCAGTAAAGAACCATCCGGATCGCAGCAAATAGGATATAAATTCTCTTCCATCTTCCACTATTCATTGAAAACACCTTTATATAAAGGTATTTTCAAGGTGGAAGATGATTTTTTATCTTCCACTTATCTTCCACCCTTTTTTGGTGGTAGGAATGCTTACTAACGGTGATAGGCATGCCTTCCACAAGGTATAGATAGGCCAAGTCTGAATCGTTCTAATGCCTTGTATACCAGTATACTAAGCATCAGTATGAGTCGTACAAGGCGGCTGTACAAGTTGTACAAGGCATCGGAACAAGTTGTGCAAGGCATCAGTATGACAATAGGGAGGATTAGTAAGGCGGTTCAGACCACCCCTACCCCTCCTAACTTAGGAGGGGAAAAGAATAGTTTGGAGGCAGTAAAGTCGGAGATGGAAGGCACGGGAGTCGGAGAAAGGATACTGTAAAGTCCGCAATTCTCTCGAGAATTCAGGAGTTTACAGGCACTAAACTCCCAGTTTGCAGGCACTAAACTCGGACTTTAGTGCCTGTAAACTTTCAGTCTCAAGGTGGAAGATAAGTGGAAGATAAATGATTCTCTTCCACCCATCAAAATGCCTTTATTTATTGGTAATATTTGCATATTGATGGAAGATGGAAGAAAAAAATAGAAAATTATTTGGCAATTTACTTGCAAATCGCCTAAAAATTTTGTAACTTTGCGGCGTGAATTAATTTAATACGATTTATGACAGAGATTACCAGACAGACAGTGACATTGATTAATCAGCGCAACGGACTGGAGCGCTACACCCGTTATGCCCTCGGCGATGTGGTGGAGATGATCCGCAAGGGCAAGCTGAAGAGCGGCAAACTGATTGAGGAACAGACCGGAAGGCCCCGCGTCTGCTTCGCCTCGGCCATCAAGAACGAGAAAGGCAAGCAGTGGACCTATTTATATAATGGTATGATCCTCTTGGAGATCAACAACCTACCCGACCGCAAGACGGCAGAGGAAATCCGTCAGGAGGCGGCCCTCATCGACTACACCCTGCTAGCCTTCGTGGGGGCCGACGGACGGAGCGTGAAGCTCGTCTGTCAGGCTGCCGAGCGCAACAACTGGCAGAATCCCGAGGGCTACTGGCAGTCGGAAGTGGAGAATTTCAATCTGAACGCCTATGCAAAGTTCCACTACCTCTACTCTACCCAACTGGCCATCCGTGTGGAGAACATCGCGCCGTCATTGCGCAGCAGTTGTGAGATGAGTCACGACGAGGATGTGTACTTCAATCCCGATTGTGCCATCATGATGGTGTCGCCTAATGACCAGACGGCAGAACGCCTGTCGAGGACGGTGAGGCATGAAAGGAGACAGGAGTCAGGAGTCGGGAGTCAGGAGTCGGGAGTGATCCCGGGACTTTCCACCGAGGCCAGCCGCCGGCATGAGTATCAGGCCTGTAAGGCCGATGCCTTGGAGGAGTGTCGCTTGGACAAGGAAGAAGATTTTGTTCCTCATTGCTTAGAGGTGCTGGCCCAGAACTGCCACGAGAGCGGCATCGAGGAGGCCTTCGCCGTGAAGATGACCCTCTTCGACGGACGGCTGAACGAGGATGCGGAGTATGTGCAGACGGTGTTCGACTCGCAGTACTCCAAGATGCTGAAGGCCACCTGGCCGCTGAAGCACGTCAAGCCCTCGCAGCTGCTGACCTACAAGACCGAGGCCTTCCTCAACTCGTACTACGAGCTGCGGAAGAACGTGATGACGGGCGTCGCCCAGTACCGCTCGAAGGACTCCTTCGACTACCGTTTTAGCGACCTGACGAAGGAGGCAATGAACACGATGTCGATCCGTGCGCTGAAGGCCGGTCTCGACTCGTGGGACAAGGACATCAAACGCTATGTCGAGTCGACGATGATACCGGAGTACGACCCCGTGAACGAGTGGTTGGAGCAGTTGCCGAAGTGGGACGGACAGGACCGTGTGACGTCCTTGGCAGAACGCATCAAGACGAGCAATCTGCATTGGACAGAGGACTTCCACAAGTGGCTGCTCTCGATGGTGGCCCACTGGAAGGGCATCGACCGCAACCACGGTAATGCCATCGTGCCGATGCTCATCGGTCCGCAGGGCTGCGGCAAGACGACCTTCTGCGGCATCCTGCTGCCAGAGGAACTGCGCGACTACTACAACGACAAGATTGACTTCAAGAACGAGACCGCCATCAACCTCGGCCTGACCTCATTTGCGCTGATCAACATCGACGAGTTCGACATGCTGTCGAAGAGTCAGCAGCCGTTGCTGAAACACCTTATCTCCAAGAGCGACGTGAAGATGCGTCCGCCCTACGGCAAGGCCTACGAGCAGCGCCGACGCTATGCCTCGTTCATCGCCACGACGAACAACCTCCGTCCGTTGCCTGACGACAAGAGCGGTTCGCGCCGTTTCGTCTGTATCGTCGTCGAGAATCAGATCGACACCCTCACGCCGATTGACTATCCGCAGCTTTATGCCCAGCTTGTGGCGGAGATTGCCCGAGGCGAACGCTACTGGTTCGATGAAGACGAGAACCTGCGTATCATCGACGAGAACCGTCAGTTTGAGCGTGTGGGCAGTCTGGAGAAGATGATCAGCCTGACGTTCCGACGTGCCGATGACAAAGACAAGTCAAAGCTGAAGAGTGTCGATGAGATCGTGGAGATACTGAACAATTCCTTCCCCAATTTCCACCTGACGAAGGGCATCAATGTTGAAGTGGGTCGTGCCCTGAACCGACTCGGCTATCTGGCCTACAAGACCAAGACCTGCCAGAAGTATTTCATCGAAGAAGTCAATAGATCCGCGTCGGCGGATTCTTAACTTTGAACCGATTAAGAGGACAGATGAAACGTTTATTATACCTTATTATATTATGCGCTATAGTGGCCCTAACGATGGGCTGCTCGAAGCCTGACCGCAGTGAGGAGGCGACACAATTGAAACACGAACTGCAGGATTTGATGTACAAGAGCCCCGAACAGGCATTGGTGCGGGTGGACAGTGCTGAGCAGGCGGGCATATTCTCGGCAGCAATGGCCAACCTCCTCAGGACCAACATCTACGGGGTAATGGGACAGACGCGGTTAGCTGTATTCTACGGTGAACGGATATTGAACAACCCTGAACTGAAGCGTGAAGGCGATTCCTATTATTCGGCTCTCCTCATGCTGAACGGATTGGTGGAGAGAAATGGCGAATACGGAAAGGTGATCCGTCTGTCCGACGAGATTATAGCCGACGTGGACAATGAGAGGAAGCAGGGCGGCGGAGTCTCTGGCATCAGCGAACAGGTGGCATTGCGGGTGAAAAGCCGTGCGCTGACCTTCAAGGGCGATTGCGAGTACCATCTGGAGCATCCCGACGAGGCCGAGCGCTATTATCTGGAAAGCATCAACATGATGATGGACGGCGTGACGCATACCGACGATTACTGGGTGATAGACGGCCTGTTCACTGGCATTATAGAGGCCACAGAGTTCTATCTTGAGCAAGGCAAGGCAGAAAAGGCCCTGGCCCTGGTGGCTAAAGGCGATACGGCCCTGGCCCGTCTGGACCGCTGTCCTAACGTACCCGACCACGTTCACCACATGCGCCACAACAACATTACCATCGGTCAGGCCATGATCTATGCCGCCAACGGTCAGCGCGACAAGGCCGAGGCTCTCTACCTGAAGCACCGTCAGGCTGAGAACCCGTCGGTATATGACATCGGCGCCGATGCCCGCTATCTGGTTATGACCAACCGCTACGACGAGGCCATCCGCCTGTTCCGTCAGGCAGACTCCCTCTATTTGGCCAAAGGAAACGCCATCAACACCGCTTACATCAAGAACTACATGATGAACCAGTATAAGGCGTTGCAAAAGGCCGGACGCAAGGACGAGGTTCTTGCTCTTGCCGACCGCATGCGCCAACTGACCGACTCCATCCACTTGCAGGAAAGGAAGATTGACGTAGAGCGGCAGCAGGAAATCCGCCAGAAAGAGG
This sequence comes from uncultured Prevotellaceae bacterium, assembly GCA_900321965.1. Lineage (GTDB taxonomy): Bacteria > Bacteroidota > Bacteroidia > Bacteroidales > Bacteroidaceae > Prevotella. Next base: position 3,648 of record ONYA01000051.1, on the reverse strand, counting down.
CAGAGGTTGCCAGCCGCCGCCAGACAGTCATCATCTATCGCATCCTCGCCGTCGTAGCCCTCCTTGTCTGTATGTTCGTGGCCTATATGTTCTGGCGAGCCGCACAGTATAACAAGATTATCACAGAAAAGAACCGCCGCTTGTTAGAAGAGATTGAACAGCGCGAACGGGAGCAGCAGCAGTCTATCCAGCAGTTAGAGTCTGCTCCCGAAGAAAGCCTCACCGCCGAGCTGCAACTCTACCGCCGTCTCTGCGCACTGATGGCCGAGCAGCAACCCTATACCGACGAGAACCTGAACCGCGAGACGCTGGCGCAGCTCCTCGGCACCAACGCCAAGTACGTGGTGCAGACTGTCCGTGAGTGTTCCCACGGCGAGACCGTCGGCGACTTCATCACCCGTTATCGTCTGGAGTACGTAGCCCACCTGCTGAAGACCACCGACGACCCTATCGGCGTCATTGGCGAGCTCTCCGGCATTCCCAGTCGCGTCACGCTGTCACGCCTTTTCCGCAACGCATACGGCATGACCTGCCGCGAGTATCGGCAGGTTTCGCAGCAAAAAGAGTAGAATTCCCAGATTTGAAACATTTATTTCCACCAGTGAAACATCCGTTTCGCTGGTTTCTTGTATCTTTGCCCCAGAATTCTAAAATATAAGCGTATGGATGCAAATCTCATTTTTACCGTTGCACTCGCCGCTGCCATCGTTTTGATATGTAAATTTGCTAACGAAACCCAAAATAAACTATGATTATGAAGAAGAGACAATTACAATGGATGCTCGCCGCCATCATCGTCTGCGGCCTGGCATCAGTGACAATGACCTCGTGTATCACCGACAGCGACAACCCCGTGGTGACTCCCGATGTGCCCAAGCCGGAGGTGAAGGACTACGTGGAGCGTATGTATCCCGTCGTAGATCCACAGAACAGTTCCCAGGGTATGGTGATGCTGCGCTTCTATGATGACATGCCCAGCGTGGCCTACGTTAGCATCAGCAACTTCCAGAGCATCATGTATCCCGGCACGACGGTGCAGGTGGTGAAGACTGCCGAGCATCAGTACGCCCTGGCCAGTCCTTGTGGCACGGCTAAGGTGGACACCGATAAAGATCTCTTCATGAGCAACGACTACGAGGCGTTCACCAACATGATGGGGATGGTGCAGCCAGGAATGCCTAACACGTCGTACGACGCCCTGCCCATCATCCGCTGGAAGTCGCTGGACGCTTCACCCAAGCAGGTCGATGTGACGCTGGACTATGGCAAATACGGCATCGACATCAGGGAGGACGGTGAGAACGTCTATTTCCCCTTCGCAACCATTGCCGACCTCTACACAGACGGTTACATGCATATGGCCGACTTCAACGGCGAGACTGTGATGGTGGCTCCAGATGGTGCCTACTCTCTGATAGCCGGATATCCCTCATTCTTCATCACGCCTATCCTGAAAGAGACACGTACGGCAGACATGGCCGACTTCGCCTATCGCAACCTCTGCTTCACGCTCACCAACTTCTTCGGCTATCCCGGGCGCACGCTTCTTGAAAACAAGGGCTTGAAGGAAAAGGGTCTGGATCAAGCCCTGCAGGACTACGGAAAGGCGGGTCAGATGACGCGCGAGCTGCTGCAGTCTACCAATATGTACGACTTCATTTCCGGCACCGTCACGCTGGGTTGTCTCCTCTGTGATGAAGGTCACACCAATACAGACGTAACAGTGATGAGTGACTTCAGCGGCAATCCCACCTTCTTATCGACGCTCAACGGTATCATAGACGCTAAATGGGGTGAATTTTGGGACATTTGTCCTGAATATGAACCTATCTATGAACATTTTGTTGGTCGTTATGCGCTTGCCAACCATTTGAACGAGGCTCGTGCCAAAGCGTTAGGTGAGGGTGTGAACTACTATAAGGTGGGCAACACAGCCTATTGTCAATTCGACACCTTCCTATGCGATGATTCCGGATGGCGCAAGTACTACAAGGGTGAAGGCCCCAAACCCACCATCGACCAGTATCCTAACGACTGGTTGGTCATTCTCATCGACGCACTTGAAAAGGCACAGAACGACCCTGAGGTCAAGAACTTTATCCTCGACATATCCACCAACGGAGGTGGCTCGTCAGACATCGTGCTTTTCATCACCTCGTTGTTTGCCAACAAATCCGACTTGTACTACGAAAACGTGCTGACAGGACAGAAAATGAAGAGCACCTATGAGGTAGACCGCAACCTGGACGGTAAATTCGACGAGAAAGACAAGGATGTAAAGCTGAAGATGAACATCGGCGTGCTCATGAGCACTTTCAGCTTCTCATGTGGCAACCTGCTGCCCGCACTCCTGAAAGACTACGGCATCTGCCTGCTCGGCATAAAGTCGGGAGGCGGCTCCAACGCGGTGCTCTACAGCCCCTCAGCCGATGGCTTCGCTTATCACTACTCCACGCATCGTAATCGCCTCAACAACTTGAAAGGCGAGAACATCGACGAAGGCATCGAGCCCGACTACCCGTTGGAAGTCGACGAATTCTTCGATATCCCCAAACTGGGCAAGCTGATAGAGGAATTCTACAGCCGTTAATATCGTCAAGACCTGAGAAAGTCCATCCGAATCCCAGAAAAATGAGAATTTCCAAATTTGAAACATTTATTCCCATCAGTGAAACATCCGTTTCGCTGGTTTCTTGTACCTTTGCCCCCAGAATTCTAAAATATAAGCGTATGGATGCAAATCTCATTTTTACCGTTGCACTCGCCGCTGCCATCATTGTGGTGGTGCTTGCCCTCGTGGGCATTATTATATATTATAGGTGGCAGCTTGGCGACAAGAACGCCACGCTGGGTCGCTTCATCGACGAGAACGCAGAGCTGCGACGGAAGATTCGCCGAACGGGTGCTGCTGTGGCCTTGCTCTGCTTAACGATGACATCGACGGCTCAGACCAACCACGCTATTTCATGGGTTCATTCAGATCGGTTCCCTGAACTTCCACACCTGAAAGCCGATTTCGATGTAGCCTTGTCTGCCCATTCTCAGCTGACACTGCTACAGGCATCTCCAGCAAGCGAACAGCACAGGGACTCCATCAATGAACAGTCGATCATGTTCCGTCACATGGGGAAAAAAGCGACATCCCACTTTCAGCTGAACTCGAGACCCAGAGTCCTGACAACCGGTGACCCCATGATAGGTGTCCGCGACCGTATCGTCAGAAAGAGGAGAATCAATGAAGGTCATCCGCTGCCTCCCCCGACACCAGTAATGAGAAGTTATTAATTATTAATGTATATGTTTATGAAAAAGATTATCATGACGCTCGCAGCCCTCCTTTGCTGCGCAATGACAACAACAGTGAATGCCCAGAACGAAGAGGAAGAGGCATTGAAAGAGATTGAGGCCAAGACAAAGCTGGCCGACAAGAACCCTACGAACGGCAAGATGCAGTACGAGGCTGCGACGGCGTGTATCTCTGACGCATTGGGCGAGAAAAAGGATTATGACCGTGCCCTGACTTACGCCAACCGTGCTTTTAAGATTGCGCAGGAGCACCCCGCGCCCCAGGACACGCTGAAGGGACTTTCCTGCTATGCTCTCATGATGATATACATGGGAAAACAAAGTTGGGATAACGCCTTCGAT
>ONYA01000033.1 GCA_900321965.1 uncultured Prevotellaceae bacterium | reverse complement strand
CTGGCAGATAAACTTATCCGGCGCAACGACGTAGAATGGGCGGAGCCGGATATGTACGGTGGTTCTGCTTATATTGATTAAGTTCCGTACATAATAGGGGCGGTTCCTTGATTTGCAGAATCCAATCAAATTATGTATTTTTGCATTATGTAATTTTGCATAAAACGCATTCGCAATGGGATGCTTTATGCTTAGGCATAATGACAGACAGATATATAGGTGACACCTCTTACACCTGGCACTTAAATGTCTGAAAATCAGGGTCTATTTTTCCAGGCTAAGTGACACCTGTAGTCGCACCAGAGGTGACACCAGATAGTAACGGCAGGCCGTGAAACATTTACGAGCGGTATTTTTTTACGAGAGGCCGTGAAATTTTCACGAGCGGCTTGTACGTTTTTGGCTTTGGGCGTGAAACATTGTCACCCGAATAAACAATGATAAATTTGTGGATTAAATTATTTCAAATATACAAATTCGTTTCAAAAAACAATTCTGTTATCATGCATTTGACGTACTGGTGCGGGTATTGGTGCGGGTATTGGTGTGGGTATTGGCGCGACCACCCGGCGCTGCAACTGTCTGATAATCAGTAGGTGGTGCGCCGGGTGTTACCTGCGTTCGCCATTTCGGCTGAAGCGTGCGCATGCGCACGCGCGAAGGGCGAGCTCCTGCGGGCAAACCGCAGGACATTGTATAAAAGAAGCGAAAGGCGTCAAAGGACGGCAGCCGTCAGGACGGTTTATACGGCGCTGGTTGTCAGCCACTTGACAAATTAGGATTCCGCCAGCCCCCGTCTGGCTCTTGCACCGTCCAGTCTTTCTCCGTACCTTTGCACCGCCATTCGGCACTCCGACCGTCTACCACGTGGTTGTCGCTAACCTCTACAAGTGCGCCACAAAACTATCGTCGGAAATGGCTGCTGTTCTGACTGCCAAAATACGGGCGACCATCATTTGGTTGCAAACTCCGGTGCAATTCCCTGGCGCGTCAGCAGTCTATCCGTCATCCATCAGTCGACAGCCGAGCGAACACAAAGCGATCTTTGACATCATTAACAGTGTTGCGTGGTTACGCACTCAGGTTTGTATTCCATTTAGTTTAGTTCGACCACTATTGAAAGAAAAATGGGAAAATCTTTTGCTGTTCGCGGAGTTATTTGTACCTTTGCACGTAGAAAACCAAAACAATAAAATATTATGGCAAAGAAAACAGCAAAAGAAACTAACCCGAAGCGTATTGCTTACGAGAAGAAGCAGGAACAGCAGGGTGAGAAAGTCATCAAGTGGATCATCGGCGTGCTCATAGCCCTCGCCATGTGCTATGCTGCCTATTCCATCTGGCTTGTCGCATAAGCTATGAGCGGCATGGAGATTGAGCGGAAGTTCCTGGTCAAGAAAGACAGCGACTTCAAGGCTCAGGCTTACACTCACGACCGTATCAAGCAGGGCTATATCTGCAGTGGTCATGGGCGTACGGTGAGGGTACGCCTGCGTGGCGACCGTGCTTACCTCACCATCAAAGGGCCGTCCCGCGACGGAGGGCTGAGCCGTTACGAGTTCGAGAAGGAGATTGCGGCGGAGGAGGCCGAGCAGCTGTTCGCCCTCTGCGAGCCTGGCGTTGTCGATAAGACACGCTATTTGGTGAAGAGCGGCAGTCACACCTTCGAGGTCGACGAGTTTTATGGTGACAATGAAGGGTTGGTGATGGCCGAAGTGGAGCTGTCTGCACCCGACGAACCGTTCGAAAAGCCCGATTTCATCGGGGAGGAAGTCACTGGCGACCGCCGCTACTACAACAGCCATCTCCGGCAGAATCCCTATAAGCTCTGGGGCAACGTATGATGAACTGGCAACAACTGATATCGAACAAACGGCTTGGTCAGGAGAACCGCCATCCCGAACGACACGACGTCCGTACGGAGTTCAAGCGCGACTACGACCGGCTGATATTCTCGGCCCCTTTCCGGCGGTTGCAGAATAAGACACAGGTGTTCCCGCTGCCCGGCAGTGTCTTTGTACACAACCGTCTGACCCACTCGTTAGAGGTGGCCAGCGTCGGCATGTCGTTGGGCAATGACGTCTCGCGTATCCTGTCAGACCGTCACCCCGAGTTGAAGGACACTTTGTTCGATGAAATCGGCCAAATTGTGGCCACGGCCTGCCTGGCCCACGACATGGGCAACCCGCCTTTCGGCCATTCCGGCGAGAAAGCCATCCAGACATTCTTTACCGAAGGTCCGGGCAGCGACCTGCAGCGACTGGTCAGCCGCGACTTCTGGGACGACATCACCCATTTCGAGGGTAACGCCAATGCCTTCCGCCTGCTGACCCATCAGTTTGAGGGCCGGCGTCAGGGCGGTTTTGTCATGACCTACTCCACGTTGGCCAGCATCGTGAAATATCCCTACGCATCGTCGGCAGCATCGCGCAAAGGGAAGTTTGGCTTCTTCTGTTCGGAGAAAGCTGACTATCAGAAAATTGCCGATGAATTGGGTGTTTTCTGCGTCTCGCAGCCTGGCGAGCCCCTGCGTTACGTGCGTCATCCATTGGTCTATTTGGTGGAGGCAGCCGACGATATCTGCTACGAGATTATGGACTTGGAAGACGCCCACAAGCTGAAGCTCCTCAGCTACGGCGAGATAGCCATGCTGATGCTCGGTTTCTTCGACGAAACCGTTCAAAAAAGCATCCTGAGACGCATAGAAGAGGAACAGCTCACCGACGACAACGAGAAGGTGGTTTACCTGCGCGCCTGCGTCATCGGCAAACTTGAGAACGAATGCGTGCGCACCTTCGTAGAACATGAGGACGACATCCTCAACGGGCGTTTCGAGGGCAGCCTCATCGACCACATCGCCCCCTTGCAGGCCGAGGCCTACCGCCGCTGTGCCGAACTGTCGCGCCAGCGCATCTACCGCAGCAAGGTGGTGCTCGATGTCGAGTTGTCGGGTTATAAGATCATGGAGACACTGATGCAGCAGATGACCGAGGCCATCATGCACCCCGAACGCTACTACTCGCAGCAGCTGATAGGCCGCGTCTCGTCGCAGTATGCCATCCACAGCGACGACCTTGAGACGCGCGTGATGGCTGTCATCGACTACATCTCAGGCATGACAGACATCTATGCCCTCGACGTCTTCCAGAAGATTAACGGTATATCTTTACCTATCGTATAAATAAAATACAAATGAAAAAACTACTACTTGCTTTCGTTTTCGGTGCTTTCGCACTGACGAGCCACGCTCAACAACACTATGTAGGCGGCGACATCTCGCTGCTCCCAACCTATGAGGCCAACGGTGCCTGGTATATGGATGGCAATAACGAACGTATCACCGACATGCTCGGCTACCTGAAGGCACAGGGACTGAACAGCCTGCGTGTGCGCCTGTTTGTAGACCCATCGAAAGCCACTGCCGACGAGAAGGGTCAGGGCGTCCGTCAGGACCTGGAGTATGTCAAGACGTTAGGCCAGCGCATCAAGGCCGCCGGTTTCTCCCTGCTGCTCGACTTCCACTACAGCGACACCTGGGCCGACCCGAAACAGCAGATTACGCCCGAGTCATGGCAGGGACTGACGGACGACCAGCTGAAGGCGAAAATCTATGACTATACGAAAGACTGTCTGCAGCAGATGGTGGCAGCCGGGGCAACGCCTGACTTCATACAGACGGGTAACGAAATCAGCTACGGCATGCTGTGGGGTGCCCGTAATGCCAGTTCCAGTCAGCTGAAGAAAGCATATCCCGACGATGCTCCCAGTTGGAACCGCCTGTTAGGACTGCTCGGTCAGGCTGCCGCTGCCTGCCGTGAGGTTTGTCCGCAGGCCAAGCTGATTCTCCATTCGGAGTTCGTGCGTAACATCTCCCTCTTGCAGAAGTTCTATAAAGGGCTGAACTCTGCCGACTATGATATTGTCGGTCTGAGCTACTATCCCTATTACCACGGTGGTCTGTCGCAACTGGAATTAGCACTGAATTGGTTGGCCAACAATATCGACAAGGACGTCATGATTGTGGAGACCGGCTACTACTACGCCTGGCAGCCTTCCGACATCTCCTACGACCTGTCGTCGACCTGGCCCGTCACTCCTGCCGGTCAGCAGCAGTTTACCAAAGACCTCATTGCCACGCTGAAAGCCTACAACCGCGTGACGGGCCTTTACTGGTGGTTTATGGAGGCCTGCGAGAACGGACTGGACTGGAATACGAAGCGCGTGACCGACAAGTGGTATAACGCCAGCCTGTTCAACGACACCGACAACAGCATCTGGGGCTACGGTCAGGTGATGCCCGCCATGCAGGAACTGAAGACTTTTGTAGAAGGTGCAAGCGGAGTGAGCAACGTGAGAGTGACACGACGCGACGGCCGCTGGTATAACCTGCAGGGCATGTGCTACGATGCACAGCCGCAACGCCGCGGACTATACATCGTCGATGGAAAGAAAGTATTTGTGAAATAAAGCGAACCGACACTTTATAACGATGAAACCGCCGATTTCAATCAGGAATCGGCGGTTTCATCGGTTTTATTTCTCTTTGTAGATTAAGTTGTTGGCACCACTGGTAATCTTCAGCGCCTCAGGATGGTCCTTGATGAAGGAGTCGATATGGCGTACCCGCTTGGGTTCCCATATCTCGTCGATGGCAATGAGGATACCCGTCTCCTCGACATCGCCGAAGCCGTAGTTGATGGCCGTTCCGAAGAGTTTCATCGTCGGCGACAGGCTCATATAAGCATTGACCAACGGTGGAATGTTGTAGCCCAAGGCGCGTATCTCGCGGTTCAGAATGCGGTAGTCTTCATTGAAACTGTTGCCAGTGAACAGGTGTTCCAACTCTTGCTCGTCAGTTTCAATTTTCAGCGGTTTCATCGGCACAATCAGTGCCTCTTTGTCAGCGAAATACTTCTTCAGGAAGTAGAGAATCATGTCGCGTCCGCGGCGGATGTAGGAAGGATACATGGTGAATTTCCCGAAGAAATACTTGACGTCGGGCATGATGACCGTCAGCGCTCCCAGTCCGTCCCAGAGGTTGTCGAGGGCAAAGAGGCTCTTGGCACCCATACGTGAACTCTGGTAGGGCAGGGCGACGAACGAGCGGCCCAGCTCGATGGTATAGGGACGGTAGTCGTTGAGGAATTTCTCGCTGAAATGGAACATGTGGCTCGTGGCCAGTACAGGCTGCCCCTTGTCGTCCATCTCCCAATCGGAGCCGAGGATATAGCGGTAGCCACCGATGATCTCCTGCTCGTCGGGGTTCCATACGATGAGCTGTTTGTAGCAGTTCTCGCAGGTGTCGAACTCGTCGATGTCGCAGTCCTTGCCCGTACCGCCCCCCGCTTCGCGGAAAGCTATCTCACGAAGTCGGCCTATCTCACGCATCACGTTGGGTGCGTTATGGGCCGTGACGATGTAGATTTCATTGTTGCTCTTGTTGGTCATGCGCAGCTGACGGTCGGGCGTCAGCTCACTGAGAAGTACCTCCTTGGAGATAGGGGCGATGATAGGTTGTTCCATATTTATAGTTCGTAAACTTTGTCTTGCACCCATTGAGCCCATTCTGCGGGCTTGCGCGACTTGTCGAAAGTCTGCCAGGGAATCGGTTTGCCGATGGCCACGCGGAACGTCTTATGCACATTTTTGTACATTTCATCGACTAAATACAGCATGGCGAGGTTGAAGGGCAGGAAACGGTCGGAGAAGTTGGCCAGACGGTAGAAGAAGTCGGAATTCTGACCGCCGAAGTGGATGGGCACGACGTCGCGCTGGTACTGTACACTCTTCGAGATAAAGGTCTTCGTCCAGGGAATGTCGCGGATGACCCCGTTCTTGCGCCGTGAGCAGAGTCCAGCAGGGAACATCAGCATGTGGTTGTCGCTCTGGAAGCCAGCCTCCACCATTTTCGGAAAGTCGCGGCTCTGCTTGCCTGTCTTGTTGATGGGTATACAGACGGGGGCCAGTCCCGGCAGGTTCATCAGCAGATCGTTGACCAGATAGCGGAAGCGTCCGTCGTAGTGACGGCCGATGATAGCTCCGAGGGCCACGCCATCCTCTCCACCGAGAGGGTGGTTCGACACGAAGGTGTAGAGCCGTCCGTCATCCTTTGCCGGCAGGTTCTCAGCCCCGACAACGTCGAGCGTAGCATCAAGATAGCGCACGCACTCTTCGAGCCAATCCGTACCGACGAGGTTTCGGCTCTCCCACAGGTATGCGTTCACCTGGTCCTGATGAGCGATGCGCTTGAGCCAGGATACCATGAATCCCGGCACGAACTTTGCCTTTGAGCCCAGTTTGTCGTGCAGAATCTTGTCAATGTCTATGGTCTTCTCTGTTACCGTCATCATTTTCTGTTGATGCTTTGAATCGGGATGCAAAAATAACACAAAAGTTTGAGAAATTACACATTTTACATAAAAAAGTGCAGATTTTCGCTTTTTTTGTCTTTTCATACCCCGTTAGTACGGTACGAATCAATAATAAACGTTAAATTTTGAAATTTGTGGGGAAAAGTGGTGGATTGTGGGGAGAAATATGTACCTTTGTAGGCAGAATTCTTAATTAAGAAATGTACATGCGTTTTTTAGGTAATATAGAGGCCAAGACAGATGCTAAGGGAAGGGTCTTCCTGCCGGCAACGTTCCGCAAGGTGCTACAGGCATCGGGCAACGAGGCGCTGGTGCTGCGGAAGGATATCTTCCAGGATTGTCTGGTGCTTTACCCCGAAAGCGTATGGAATGAGCAGATGGACACACTGCGCAACAAGTTAAACCGCTATAATGCTCAGCACCAGCGTATTTTCCGGCAGTTTGTGTCGGAGGTTGAGATGCTGACGCTCGACGGCAACGGTCGGTTCCTGATTCCCAAACGCTATCTGGCGATGGCGGCCATCCGACAGGAGGTCAAGTTCATTGGTATGGGAGATACAATTGAAATATGGGCGAGCGAGAAGGTCGAGGAATCGAAGATGAGCGGCGATGAATTTGGCGAGGCCCTTGAGGACCTCATGACGGGCGGCACTATAGCGGATATTTGAAATAGCGGACATGATGATTGTCACAGCAGAGACATACCACGTACCAGTGCTTCTGAAGGAGAGCATTGACGGGTTGGCCATTCAGCCCGGCGGTATCTACGTGGACGTGACATTCGGTGGCGGTGGCCACAGCCGCGAGATTCTGCGCCGTTTAGGTCCGGAGGGGCATCTCTACAGTTTCGACCAGGATGCCGATGCTGAGAAAAATATCGTTGACGATGATAGATTTACGTTTGTCAGGAGCAACTTTAGATATGTGAAACAGTGGATGCGCTACTATGGTGTGGAGCGGGTTGACGGACTGTTAGCTGACCTCGGCGTTTCAAGTCACCATTTCGATGACGAGACGCGCGGTTTCTCCTTCCGCTTCGAGGATGCGCCGTTGGATATGCGGATGAACAAGCGGGCAGCGCTGACGGCAGCCGACATCGTGAACAGCTACAGCGAAGAGCAGATAGCCGACATCCTCTACCTCTACGGTGAGCTGAAGCAGGCCCGCAGGATAGCCTCGCTGATAGTCAAGGTACGGGCACAACGACATATTGCCACCACGGGCGACCTGCTTGGTGTGCTGGGCGTAGACGCCGAGAGCAGTCAGTGGAAAAAGGATATGGCCCGGCTGTTTCAGGCGCTGCGCATCGAGGTGAACCACGAGATGGAGGCCTTGAAAGAGATGTTGCGTGGTGCTACCGAAGTGTTAGGCGAGGGTGGCCGTCTGTCGGTCATCACCTACCACTCCCTGGAAGACCGCATCGTGAAGAACGTGATGAAGGCCGGCAACGCCGAGGGACGTGTCAGTCAGGATTTCTTCGGACGCGTGGAAGCCCCGTTCCGACCTGTTAACAACAAGGTGATCGTGCCTGACGCAGAGGAGCAGCAGCAGAACCCGCGCAGCCGCAGTGCAAAACTCAGAATAGCTGAAAAAGTGTAAGATATATGGCAGAAGAGGAAGACATACAGGAGAAGCTGAAGGCGAAAGAACAGAACGCCTTGGAGAAGCTGAAGGAAATCAAGCAGAGTGTCAGCGAGGACGATACCGTCCCCGTTGGTACGTTGACATTGCGTAAGATTCTCGGCGGCGACTTCCTGTCGGCTGAACTCGTGCGCCGCAATATCTGGCCGTTAGTGTTGGTGGTCTTCTTTACGGTCATCTACGTGGCGTTCCGCTACCAGTGTCAGCAGGACCTGATTCTGATCGACAAGATGGAAGGCCAGCTGAAAGATGCCAAGTACAAGGCCCTGTCGAGTTCAAGTACGCTGACCGAGCGTTGCCGTGAGAGTCAGGTGCTTGAGAAGCTTCGCCAGAACCACGACTCGCTGCTGCATCCCAGCAGTCAGCCACCATATATTATTAATGTACCCGAGGACGGATTTTTTAAAGGGAGTGACGAATGAGTAAGTTTAACACACGCAAGGTAATGCCGCGCTATTTTGCCATCATCATAGTGCTGACACTGTTGGGAGTTGCCATTGTGGGCAAGGCCTTCTACATCATGACGGCCAAGAAGGACTTCTGGATGATAGTGCAGAACCAGTTGAAGCACGATTCCATACCCGTGAAGCCCAGCCGTGGCAACATATTGAGTTGTGACGGTCAGCTGATGGCCAGTTCCATTCCCGAGTACAAGATCTACATGGACTTCCAGACCGGCGGTCCCGAGCGCGACTCGCTGTGGCAGCTGAAGCTCGACAGTATCTGCATCGGTCTGAACGACATCTTCCCCGAGATGTCGAAGGAAGAGTTCCGCCAGCATTTGGAGGAAGGCCGACTGAAGCAGACGAAGACTGGTGTGGGTGCCCGTCACTGGCCAATCTGGAAGCGTCGTATCAACTATAACGTCTTCACCGAGGTGCGCAAGCTGCCGATCTTCAATATGAGCAAGTATAAGAGCGGCTTCCACTGGGAGGAGTTCAACGCCCGCAACCGTCCCTTCGGTTCGTTGGCTCAGCGTACGGTGGGCATCATGTTCGGCGAAATCGACTCTGCCCGCTGCGGTCTGGAGCTGTCGTATGACTCGCTGCTGCGCGGTCAGAACGGACTGGTGCATCGTCAGAAGGTGCTCAACAAGATTATGAATATCACCGAGACACCGCCCGTTGACGGTGCCGACATCGTGACGACCATCGATGTGGGTATGCAGGACTTGGCCGAGCGTGCCCTCGTCGAGGAGATGAAACTGCCAGAGGTGAATGCCGAGATGGGCGTGGCTATCCTGATGGAGGTGCAGACGGGCGACGTGAAGGCTATTGTCAATATGCTCCGGATGCCTGACGGCCAGTATGCCGAGGCCATCAACTCGGCCATCAGCTATCGCTGTGAACCGGGTTCGGTGTTCAAGGTGGCATCGATGCTCGTGGCCCTTGACGACGGCGTCATTCCCGGCGATACGAGCTATGTGATACATACCGGCAGTGGCGTGATGGAGATGCACGGCCGCTGGATGAAGGACCACAACTGGCGTCGTGGCGGCTATCAGGACATCAACGTGGCCCGCACGTTGGAGGTCAGCTCCAACATCGGCACGAGCTATGTCATCGACAAGTTCTACGGCGGCCATCCCGAGAAGTATGTCGCCGGGTTGCGCCGCGTAGGCATCGCTGAGGATTTGAAGTTGCCGTTGGTAGGCTACCGCAAGCCCGTCATCCGCGATGTGGACACGAAGACCACCGACCGCTCGAAATACTGGAGTAAGACGACGCTGCCGTGGATGTCGATAGGCTATGAGACGCAGATTGCACCGATCAACACGGTGACGTTCTATAATGCCATTGCCAATAACGGCAAGATGATGCAGCCGCGTTTCGTCACGAAGCTGGTGAAGGACGGCGAGACCATCCGTGAGTTCCCGCCCGTGGTGCTGAAGGAGCGTATTGCCAAGAAGGAGACCATCACGATGATGCAGACCATCCTGGAGCACGTCGTCAGCCAGGGACTGGGCCGTAAGGCCGCCCCGCTGTCGAGAGCCTTCAAGGTGGCCGGCAAGACGGGAACTGCCCAGATTGCCGACGAGCATGGCGGCTACCACTCAGGTACGACGCGCTACTGGCTGAGCTTCGCCGGTTTCTTCCCGGCAGACAATCCCCGCTATACGTGCATCGTCTGTCTGCGAAAGACGGGTCTGCCCGCTTCGGGTGGCGGCATGAGCGGTGTCGTCTTCCGTCATATTGCCGAGGGCGTGATGGCGCAGAACGTCAAGCGCCTGGTCGACGATGTCCGCGATTCTACGTCGAACTTCACGCCCGACGTGAAGGCTGGCGACGAGGCTGCTTCGGCGTATGTCTTAGGGAGACTGGGGCTGAAGGGGAATGGGAGTAATGGGACCAATGGGACGAATAAGACCAATGGGACTCATGGGACCTATAGGACAAATAAGACCTATGGCGCCAGCCAGGTGCCCGATGTGACGGGAATGGGAGCTCGCGATGCTGTCTACGAGATGGAGCGCCGTGGCATCAAGGTGGCTATTCATGGTCGTGGCAAGGTGAGCTCGCAAAGCATACCTGCCGGTTCGGCTGTGAATAAGGGTGCGGTATGTGAGTTGTATATGGACATTTAAATAAAAAGCAAAGATATGAAACTGAGTGAACTCCTCAAGCATGTAGATGTTCTCAACCTGATAGGCGATGCCGAGGTTGAGATAACCGGTGTGAATATTGACTCGCGCCGCATTGAGACCGGCCACTTGTTTGTGGCCATTCCCGGAACTCAGACCGACGGTCACCGCTTCATCAACAAAGCCATAGAGCAGGGGGCTGTCGCCGTCTTGTGTGAGAGCCTGCCTACGAAGCGGACGGAGGGTGTTACCTATATTGCCGTGGAGTCAACTGAGGATTGCGTCGGCGAGGTGGCCACGCAGTTCTATGGCGACCCGTCGCGTCGGCTGAAATTAGTGGGTGTTACAGGCACCAACGGCAAGACCACCATCGCCACCTTATTATATAATATGTTCCGCAAGTTAGGCTACCGCTGCGGTCTGTTGTCGACGGTGTGTAACTACATCGAGGGCGAGGCCGTGGCCGCCAGCCATACCACCCCCGACCCCATTGAGCTGAACGCCCTGCTGGCCCGCATGGTGGAAGCCGGCTGCGAGTATGCCTTTATGGAGTGTTCGAGTCACGCCATTGCCCAGCGTCGCATCGGCGGTCTGCACTTTGTCGGCGGACTCTTCACCAATCTGACCCGCGACCACTTGGACTACCATAAGACCGTGGAGAACTACCGCGACGCCAAGAAGCAGTTCTTCGACGGCTTAGGCAAAGACGCCTTTGCCATTACCAATGCCGACGACAAGAACGGCATGTTCATGGTACAGAACACGAAGGCGACGGTGAAGACCTATAGCCAGCGGACGATGGCCGACTTCCGCGCCCGTATCATCGAGTGCCACTTCGAGGGCATGTATCTCGACATCGACGGACACGAGGTGGGCGTACAGTTCATTGGCAAGTTCAACGTGTCGAACCTGCTGTGTGTCTATGGTGCCGCCATTATGTTAGGACAGCAGCCGGAGGACATCCTTGTGGTGATGAGTACTCTGAAGAGCGTCAACGGACGCCTCGACCCCATCCAGTCGCCTGACGGTTACACGGCGATTGTGGACTACGCCCACACGCCTGACGCCCTGCAGAACGTGTTGGGTGCCATCCATGAGGTGCTTGACGGTAAGGGACAGGTCATCACCGTCTGTGGTGCCGGTGGCAATCGCGATAAGGGCAAGCGTCCGCTGATGGCACAGGAGGCCGTGAAGCAGAGCGACCGCGTCATCATCACCAGCGACAATCCCCGCTTCGAGGAGCCGCAGGACATCATCAACGACATGTTGGAGGGGCTCGATGCGAAGCAGATGAAGAAGGTCATCAGCATCGTCGACCGTCGGGAGGCTATCCGCACAGCCTGTTTGATGGCGAAGAAAGGCGATGTCATCCTGATTGCCGGCAAAGGTCATGAGGACTACCAGGAGATTCAGGGTGTGAAGCACCACTTCGACGACCATGAGGTGGTGAGGGAAGCCTTCGGCATTGCTTAAATTGTAAATTCGTAAATCGTAAATAAAGAAGATGTTATACTACGTATTCAGATATTTAGAGCAATTTGGCGTCTCGGGGGCACACCTCTGGTCGTATATTTCGTTCCGTTCGCTGATGGCGCTGATCTTTGCGCTGCTTATCTCAGCGTGGTTTGGCGAATATTTCATCAAGTATATGCGCCGCAAGAAGATTTACGAGACGGAGCGTGACCCGGCTATCGACCCGTTTGGCGTCGAGAAGAAGGGCGTGCCCACGATGGGTGGTATCATCATCATCGTGTCGCTATTGATTCCGGTGCTGCTCTTTGCCCGTATCCGTAATATCTATATCATCTTGATGATAGCCACCACCTTGTGGTTAGGCTTCCTTGGCTTTATGGACGACTACATCAAGATTTTCCGCCGCAACAAAGAAGGGCTGAAAGGCAAGTACAAGATTGTGGGCCAGGTGTCTATCGGTTTCATCGTCGGCCTGACGCTGTGGCTCAGCCCCGACGCCGTGGTGCGCGAGAATGTCAGCGTGCAGCAGCAGAACCAGGAGGTGGTGGTGAAGCATAAGGCCGATGCGGTGAAGTCGCTGCAGACGACCATCCCCTTCGTGAAGAACCACAACCTGAACTACTCTGAGGTGATGAGTTTCTTAGGCAACTACAAGGTGGCCGCTGGTTGGGTGCTGTTTGTCATTCTGACCATCCTCGTGGTGACGGCCGTCTCGAACGGAGCCAACCTGAACGACGGTATGGACGGCATGTGTGCGGGTAACTCGGCCATTATCGGTGTGGCGATGCTCGTCCTGGCCTATGTGTCGGGCCACATTGTCTATGCGGCCTATTTCGACATTATGTATATTCCGCACGCAGAGGAGCTGGTGGTGTTCCTCTCGGCGTTCATCGGAGCTATGATCGGTTTCCTGTGGTACAATGCCTATCCGGCTCAGATATTCATGGGCGATACCGGTTCGCTGACTATCGGTGGCATCATCGGTGTGTGTGCGGTCATCATCCATAAGGAGCTGTTGCTGCCGATTCTCTGCGGCATCTTCTTCATTGAGAGTCTGAGCGTCATCATCCAGACGCAGTGGTTCAAGATTATGAAAAAGAAAGGCAAGCGCGTCCGTGTGTTCCGTGCCACGCCTATCCACGACAACTTCCGCCGTTTGGACTCGCAGCTCGACCCCACGTCGACCTACATCCTGCGTGGTTGGCCACAGCGACAGTTCCATGAGTCGAAGATTACGTTCCGCTTCTGGATTATCACCATTATCCTGGCGGCACTCACCATTATAACGTTGAAGATTAGATAAAGAGACCCTCCCCCGCCCCCTCCCTGTGAGGGAGGGGAGTAGATACCAAAGCCTGGAAGGAGTGAATACAATAAGGAGAAGATTTTTATTGAGAAAAGAATATAAAAAAATAATTTATGGAACAGAACAATGGTATAACAAACAGCAGACATACTACTCCCCTTCCCTCGGAAGGGGCTGGGGGTAGGCTCGTTATATTAGGAGCCGGCGAGAGCGGTGCAGGAGCCGCCGTGCTGGCCAAGAAGGAAGGGTTCGACGTGTTTGTTTCGGACATGTCGAAGATAGCTGATAAGTACAAGAAACTGTTGGACGACCACCAGATAGCCTGGGAGGAAGGGCAGCACACGGAAGAGCGCATCCTGGCAGCTGACGAGATTATCAAGTCGCCAGGTATTCCCGACACCGCGCCGATGGTGGCCAAGGCCATTGAGAAGGGCATCCCTATCATCAGCGAGATAGAGTTCGCCGGACGCTATACGCAGTCGAAGATGATCTGCATCACTGGCTCCAACGGCAAGACGACAACCACGTCGCTCATCTACCACATCTTCCGTCAGGCTGGCTATGATGCCGGACTGGCAGGTAATATCGGTCGCTCATTAGCGCTGCAAGTGGCAGAGGATCCGCATGAATACTACATCATCGAACTGTCGTCGTTCCAGTTGGACAATATGTACAAGTTCCGCGCCAACATCGCCATCCTGCTGAACATCACGCCCGACCATCTGGACCGTTACGACAACAAGATGCAGAACTATACCGACGCCAAGATGCGTATCATCCAGAACCAGACGCCGCAGGACGCCTTCATCTATTGGGCTGACGATCCTATTATCTCGGAGGAGCTGAAGAAGTATGACATCAAGGCTGTGCTCTGCCCGTTCTCCGACGTAAAGAAGAGCGGTGTCATCGGCTATATCGAGGAAGGACAATACAAGCTGGAATATCCTACGCCCTTCAACATGGAGCAGGAAAGCCTGAGCCTGACGGGCCGCCACAATATCTACAACTCACTGGCTGCCGGTCTGGCTGCTAACATTGCCGGTATCAAGAATGAGGACATACGCCGTTCGCTGGGCGACTTCCCCGGTGTGGAGCATCGTTTGGAGAAAGTATGCGACGTGCGTGGCGTCCACTATGTCAACGACTCGAAGGCCACGAATGTCGATGCCTGCTGGTATGCGTTAGAGTCGATGAAGACGAAGGTCGTTCTCATTGTCGGCGGCAAGGATAAGGGCAACGACTACAGTCCGCTGGTGCCGCTGATTAAGGAGAAGTGCTCGGCACTGGTCTATCTTGGTGCTGACAACACGAAGCTGCACCAGAATTTCGACCAGTTAGGCATCCCCGTGCGCGACACGCACTCTATGAAGGAGTGTATGCAGGCCTGCTATGAGTTGGCCCAGCCCGGCGAGACGGTGCTGCTCTCCCCCTGCTGCGCCTCGTTCGACCTGTTCAAGAATATGGAGGACCGTGGTGAACAATTCAAGGAAATAGCAAGAAGTCTGTAAATGAACAAGAAAATAGGCAATCTGTTTAAAGGCGACAAGGTCATCTGGATGGTGTTCTTCCTCCTCTGTATGATCAGTATTGTCGAAGTCTTTTCGGCTTCGAGCAACCTGACCTATAAGACGCAGAACTATATGGGGCCTATCATCTACCATACGACAATGATTATTTTCGGTGCGTTGGTGGCTGTGGTGACGCTCAACGTCCCGTGCCGCTATTTCAAGCTGATGACGCCTTTTCTGCTCGTCATCTCGGCAGTGACGTTGCTATGGGTGTTGGTCGGTGGCGAGAGTATCAACGGCGCCAACCGCGTCATCTCACTGGCGGGCTTCACCTTCCAGCCGTCGGAGATTGCCAAGGGTACGATGGTGCTCGTCACGGCACAGATACTGAGTGCTATGCAACGCGAGACGGGAGCTGACCGTAAGGCTTTCAAGTATATTATGATGATATTGCTGCCTACGGTGTTCCTCATAGGTATTGAGAACCTGTCGACGGCTGCCCTGCTCTTTGCCGTTATTTTCCTGATGATGTTCATAGGCCGCGTGCCAATGTCGCAGATGGGAAAGCTGATGGGAGTCATTGCCGTGCTGGCTGTGGTGTTCATAGTGTTGGTGTTTACGTTGGGCAGCATTGAAAGCCGTGAGACGGAAGAGGCTCAGCTGACCGAGACTGTGGTCAATGACGACCATATTGATGCTAATGAGACAAGTATTAAGTCTCATGGTATCTTCCATCGTTTTACTACGCAGCGCAATCGCATCCTGAAGTTTGTACAGAAACAGGAGGTGGCTCCTGAGGACTACGACATCGAGGAAAACTTCCAGGTGGGCCACGCCAACATTGCCATCGCCTCATCGGGTATCATCGGCAAAGGACCAGGCAACTCCTTGGAGCGCGACTATCTGCCACAGGCATTCTCAGACTTTATCTATGCTATTATCATTGAGGAGATGGGCATCATCGGTGCTGCTGTCGTAGCGTTCCTCTATATCGTGCTGCTCTACCGTGCTGCCCGTATAGCCTCACGTTGCGAGAATAATTTCCCGGCATTCCTCATTATGGGACTGTCGCTGCTGTTGGTCATTCAGGCTACGTTCAATATGATGGTGGCCGTAGGACTGGCACCGGTCACGGGTCAGCCGCTACCACTCGTGTCCAAAGGCGGTACGAGTACTATCATCAACTGTGCCTACATTGGCGTCATTCTGAGCGTCAGCCGTTCGGCAAAGATGAAGAAGGAAGTTAAGGAACAAAGGAGTTAAGAGTTATGAAAAAGGAGTTAAGAGTGATTGTCAGTGGCGGCGGTACGGGAGGTCATATCTTCCCGGCCGTCAGTATAGCCAACGCCGTGATGCGTCTGCGCCCCGATGCCAAGATCCTGTTTATCGGTGCCCAGGGACGTATGGAGATGCAGCGTGTGCCTGCTGCCGGTTATGAGATCAAGGGCCTGCCTATCCGCGGCTTCTTCCGTCCGCTGTGGAAACCCGCCAATGTCGGTGTGGCTATAGACTATCTCAAGAGCAAGTGGCTTGCCAAGAAACTGCTCAAGGAGTTTAAGCCTGACGTGGCCGTTGGGGTGGGGGGCTATGCCAGCAGTGCTGCCCTTGGTGCTGCCAACAGTCTTGGCATTCCTACGCTGATACAAGAACAGAACTCTTATGCAGGTTTGGCTAACAAGCAACTGGCATCAAAGGCGAAAAAGATTTGTGTGGCTTACGAAGGCATGGAGCGTTTCTTCCCCAAGGAGAAGATTCTGCTGACGGGAAATCCTGTGCGTCAGGCGTTGCTCGAGACGACAATGTCGCGTGAAGAAGCTGTCCGTAGCCTCGGTTTCGACCCGACGAAGAAGACGATCCTGCTCGTTGGCGGCTCTCTTGGTGCCCGCACGATCAACGAGAGCGTCCTGCAGCATCTGGACTTGGTAAAGCAGACCGATGTGCAGTTCCTCTGGCAGACGGGCAAGTACTACTATGCCGACATCCAGCAGCGTCTGAAGGACAAGCTGCTGCCTAACCTGAAGGCGACAGACTTCATCAGCGATATGGGTACGGCCTATCGGGCTGCCGACTTGGTCATCAGCCGTGCCGGTGCCAGTAGCATCAGCGAGTTCTGTCTCATCGGTAAGCCCGTCATTCTGGTGCCCAGTCCTAACGTGGCTGAGGATCACCAGACCAAGAATGCCTTGGCCTTGGCCAACCGCGACGCAGCCCTCTATGTCAAGGACAGTGAGGCGCCGGCCACGCTATTAAAACTTGCCCTTGATACGGTGGCTGACGAGGCTCGTCTGAAGTCGCTCAGTGAGAACGTTTTGAAGCTGGCCCTGCCCGACTCGGCAGACATCATAGCAAAGGAAGTGATAAAATTAGCAGAAAATGGAAAATAAGGATCTGAAGGCAATATATTTTGTGGGAGCTGGTGGTATCGGCATGAGTGCCATCGCTCGCTACTACTTGAATCGTGGCCTTGTCGTGGCAGGCTACGACAAGACACCCAGCGAACTGACACGCCAATTGGAGCACGAGGGTATGCTTATCCACTACGAGGAGAGCGTCGACAAGATTCCCCAGGCCTGTCGCCAGCCGCAGTCGTGTCTTGTCATCTATACGCCTGCCATCCCTGCCGACCATCAGGAACTTGTCTACTTCCGTGAACATGGCTTTGAGATACAGAAGCGCGCCCAGGTACTTGGTTTGCTCACCCGTGAGCACCGCGGACTCTGTGTCGCCGGAACACATGGTAAGACGACCACGTCGACTATGTGCGCACATATTATGCACCAGTCTGCCCTCGACTGCAATGCCTTCCTCGGCGGCATCTCTAAGAACTATGGTACGAACTACATCCTTTCTGATTCCGATTATGTCGTCATTGAGGCTGACGAATTCGACCGTTCCTTCCACTGGCTGCGCCCTTGGATGACAGTCATCACCTCCACCGACCCCGACCATCTGGATATCTACGGTACGAAGGAGGCTTATTTGGAGAGCTTCCGCCACTACACAACACTCATACAGCCCGGTGGCGCACTCATCATCCATCGCGGATTAGAGATGCAGGAAGACCTGCCACAGGGCGTGCGTCGCTATGACTATGCTCTTAACGAGGGCGACTTTCATGCCGAGAATATCCGCATCGAGAACGGCGGCATCACCTTCGACTTCGTGTCGCCGATAGAGTCGGTGCCCAATATCGAACTGGGACAGCCCGTACCTATTAATATCGAGAATGGTATTGCTGCTATGGCTATGGCACAACTTAACGGGTGCACGCCCGAGGACCTGCGCTACGGTATGCAGACCTATGGAGGTGTCGACCGTCGCTTCGACTTCAAGATTAAGACCGACCGTCTGGTATTCCTCAGCGACTATGCCCACCACCCGAAGGAGATCTACCAGAGTGCCCGCAGTATCCGCGAGCTCTATAAGGGACGGCACATCACGGCCATCTTCCAGCCGCACCTCTATACCCGCACGCGCGACTTCTACCGTGACTTTGCCGACGCGCTGAGCCAGCTTGATGAAGTGGTGCTGACCGAGATATACCCGGCGCGTGAACTTCCCATAGAAGGAGTCACCTCGCAGCTCATCTACGACAACCTGAAGCCGGGGGTTGACAAGAAGATCATCAACAAGGCCGACGTGCTCGACTTTGTCCGCGACCATTCGTTCGACGTGCTCATCGTGCTTGGTGCCGGCGACCTCGACAACCAGGTGCCACAGATGACAAAATTGTTAAATGACAAAATCGCAAAATAAATTGTAAATAATAAATCGTCAAATTGTAAATATACATGTCCTTTAACTGGAAGCAAACCGTATTCATCCTGGCCGACATTGTCGTCGCCGTCTACCTGCTCTTGGCAATCACCCTTTTCAACCAGCCGGAGGAGAAGGCGACGGTGTGCTCCGAGGTGAACATCCATGTTGATGACCTGCAGAGTGGTCTTCTCAGCCCAGCAGAGGTGAAGCGCCTGTTGCAACAGCGCCGTCTCTACCCTTTGGGTCAACCTATGCAGTTTGTCAGCACACGCGACATTGAGGACGCTTTGTTAGCCAATCCCTATGTGGAGTCGGCCCAGTGTTACAAGACGCAGAACGGCCATGTCAATGTCGACCTCGTACAGCGCCAGCCTGTGCTCCATGTCATGCCTACCAACGATGTACAGTACTATGTCGATATGCATGGCGACGTCCTGCCCCATACCCAGTTGGCCGGCAATCTGCTGGTGGCTACCGGCACGATGGAGCGCAGTTATGCCCAGAAGCGACTGACGCCGATAGCGCGTCTGATTCTCGACGACCAGTTTTGGAGGTCACAGACCGAGCAGCTCAACGTGCTGCCTGACGGTACGGTCGAGCTGATACCGCGTGTGGGCGATCACGTCATCTATTTAGGTTCCCCGGTAGGTGTAGATAGGAAGTTGGAACGCTTGCGTAAGTTTTATAAGTACGGGCTTAGTCATGCAGGCTGGAGCCGTTATAAACGCATCAGTGTAGAGTTTGATAACCAGATAGTCTGCAAGAGGAACAGTTAAGAAGAAACAAGTAATAAGGAGTTAGTAATATGGCAAAGGATTTTATTGTAGCAATTGAGCTCGGTTCATCGAAGGTGACAGGTATTGCCGGGCAGAAGAATCTGGATGGCAGCATAACGGTGTTAGCTGTGGCCAAGGAGGAGTCGTCCTCCTTCATCCGTAAGGGAGTGGTTTACAACATCGACAAGACAGCCCTGTGTCTTCAGAGTATTATCAAGAAACTGGAGAACCAGTTGAAGACACAGATCTCGCAGGTTTATGTCGGTGTTGGCGGACAGTCTATCCGCGGTGTCCGTAATATCGTCGTGAAAGAACTGCCTGCAGGTACTATTGTGACTGACGCACTAATCGACGAGTTGGTCTACATGAACCGCAACGCCAATTATCCTGACCAGGAACGTATCGACACCGCTGTACAAGAATATAAGGTCGATTCACAGTACCAGCAGGATCCGGTAGGCATACAGTGTACCCGCTTGGAGGGTAACTATCTGAATATCCTGCAGCGAAAGGCTTTTTTTAAGAACCTTAATAAGTGCTTTGAGACTGCCGGCATTGCCATTGCCGAAATGCTCAATGCACCATTGGCCCTGGCCGAGGCCGTGCTCACCGAGGCTGAGCGTCGTTCGGGCTGTGCACTCATTGACATCGGTAGCGACACGACTACCGTCTCCGTCTACTCGAAGAACATCCTGCGTCATTTGGCTGTCATACCCCTAGGCGGTGCCAATATCACCAAAGATATTGCCAGCCTCCAGATGGAAGAGTCTGATGCCGAGAGTATGAAGATGAAATATGCTTCGGCCTATACCGATAACAACGAGATAGACAACAATCTGAAATACTCTATCGATCAGGACCGTCAGGTTGAAAGTCGTCGTTTCATCGAGATTGTAGAAGGCCGTCTTGAGGAGATTGTTGAGAATGCCTGGTATCAGGTGCCGTCGGAGTATTACGATAAGCTTTTGGGTGGCATTATCCTGACTGGTGGTGGTGCAAACCTGAAGAATATCGAGCTCGCTTTCCATAACCATACCCATGTTGACAAAATCCGTGTTGCCAAGGTTCCTGTGCAGGCCGTCAATGGCGGTGGCGACGATATCAAGTCAAGGAATGGTATGATGAACACCGTACTGGGACTGTTGTTGAAGGGCGACGTCAATTGTGCCGGCTATGCCATCGACCAGCATGGCGACCTCTTTGAGCCGACAAAGACCCCTGGTGTACAGGAAACCAACGATCAACGTCCAGCCCGTAAACCTGGTGATGTTCGCGCTGGTGTCGTTGTGACCGAGGCCGAGAAGCAGAAGGCTGAGGAGGAAGCCCGCCTGAAAGCCGAGGAGGAAGCCCGCAAGAAGGCTGAAGAGGAAGCTCGTCAGAAAGCTGAGGAGGAGCGCATCCGCCGCGAAAACTCCAAGTGGAACAAGTTCAAGAAGGGGGCCATGCGTTTTGTCAAGGGCATGGTCGAAGAGGAAGAATAGATGCTGGGAGTTAGTTAAGTAGTTAAGTAAATAGTAAATAGTAGAAATTATGAAAGAAAACACAATAGATATCCTCGACTTCGGTGAGCCGGAGAAGGAGCACAGCATCATTAAGGTTATCGGCGTCGGCGGCGGTGGCGGCAATGCTGTCAACCACATGTACCGCGAAGGCATCCACGACGTTACTTTCGTCCTTTGTAATACCGACGCACAGGCACTCAACGATTCGCCCGTGCCCGTCCATTTGCAACTCGGTGCCGAGGGTCTCGGCGCCGGCAACAAGCCCGAGCGTGCCCGCCAGGCTGCTGAGGAGAGCCTTGAGGACATCAAGGCGATGCTCAGCGACGGTACACGTATGGCCTTCATCACTGCCGGTATGGGTGGTGGCACCGGCACCGGCGCAGCCCCTGTTATTGCCCGCGTTTCTAAGGAGATGGGTATCCTCACCGTGGGTATTGTCACCATCCCCTTCCGCTTCGAGGGTGCCAAGAAGATTGACCAGGCCCTCGACGGTGTCGAGGAGATGTCGAAGCACGTAGACGCCCTCCTTGTTATCAACAACGAGCGCCTACGCGAGATCTATCCAGACCTCTCGCTGACCGCCGCTTTCGGCAAGGCTGACGACACGCTCAGCGTCGCTGCCAAGTCCATTGCTGAGATTATCACCGTCCACGGACTTATCAACCTCGACTTCAACGACGTGAAGACCGTGTTGAAGGACGGTGGCGTGGCCATCATGTCTACCGGCTACGGCGAGGGCGAGGACCGCGTGAAGAAGGCTATCGACGATGCCCTGAACTCGCCACTGCTCAATGATAATGACGTGTTCAACTCTAAGAAGATCCTGCTTTCCATTGCCTTCAACGAAGAGAAGGGTGGCAACGACAACTTCATGATGGAGGAGATGAACTACGTCAACGACTTCATGGACAAGTTCGGCGACTTCGAAATCAAGTGGGGCGTCGCCATCGATCCCGACCTGGGCAAGAAGGTCAAGGTGACCATCCTTGCTACTGGCTTCGGCATCACCAATGTTGATGGTATGGAGACCCGCCTGAAGAAACACTCTCAGGAAGAGGCCAACCGCATAGCCGAGGAGCAGGAGAAAGCCGCCGCCCGTGAGGAGCGCCGTAATATCTACTATAAGGGAGGCGATGGTGTACGTCGCTACAAGCGCCGTCCTCATATTTATCTCTTCCGTCCAGAGGACCTCGACAACGATGACGTCATCTCTGCCGTAGAGTCAACGCCAACCTATAAGCGTACGAAGGAGATTCTTGAGAGCATTCACTCGCAGGCCACCGGCGACCTTCCTATCGATGCCAAGAATGACGGGCAACCGGAGCCGCTGCAAGGTGTCATCAGTTTTGTATAAACAGAAATCAGGGGATGAGCCAAAAGGTTCATCCCCTGATATTTATGTCTACATATATAGGAGGCAAAAAGTTTTGTTTCGCGCGTGCGTGATATATAGTTGTTACAAGCCAAAACGAACCCTCACCTCCCACACCTCCCACACCTACGTCGGGTGTGAGAGGTGAGGGAGGTGAGGGTTGTTTTTTTGTTTCGCTATATAAACGCGCGAGGGGGCCGTGGCGTTTTCACCACACGCCTATATTTTTTCACGAGAGGCCGTGAGAGATTTACGAGAGGCCGTGACGTTTTTCTGAGCGACCGTTACATAATGCTTTCGCCCTCGACGTACTGCGACATGAGGAGATGTTCGCCGTCGTAGACGACATAGCTGAAGTGTGAGATCCAGTCGCCGAGGATTATCATCCGTGAGCGGCGCGTCAGCTGCAGGTCTACTTCTATGTGTCGGTGGCCGTAGATGAAGTAGTCAACGTTGGAGTGGTACTGGATGTAGCGCTTCGTGTAGAGCACCAGATGTTCGCGGTCTTCGCCCATATATGGCGGCTCTTCACCGCCTGGCCGCTTCATCCGCGAGTGCTTGGCCCATGTCTGGCCGAACCACATAGCCCAGCGGGGATGTAATGCTGAGAAAGCCCACTGGCAGACCCTATTGTGGAAGATCCACCTGATGAGCTTGAACGACTTGTTGGGGTCGCCAAGCCCGTCGCCGTGAGCCAGGAAGAATATCTTGCCGTAGATCTCGGTAGTCTCAGGCTTCTTATGCAGGATGACGCCGCACTCCTTCTCCAGGTAGTCGTAGGCCCAGATGTCGTGGTTGCCGGTAAAGAAGTGTACCTCGACACCCATGTCTGTCAGCTCCGACAGTTTGCCCAAGAAACGGGTATAGCCACGCGGCACCACATACTTGTACTCGTACCAGAAGTCGAACATATCGCCTAAGAGATAGACGGCTGCCGCTTTCTCCTTGATGCTGTCAAGGAACCGCACCAGTCGCCGCTCCTGCATCCGTCCGTGCTCTATGGCCCACGAGCCGAGGTGGGCGTCGCTAAGGAAATAAATAGGTTTCATAACTGAGAAGTGAGAACTGAGAAGTGAGAGGTATGATTACTCATGCAATGGCTGTCAACCATGCTTTTGCTTAAGGGTTTTAATTGAGCTGACAAGTAGTCTGACCAATTCATCAGCATCATTGTATATTGATTCATATTCTTTGTCGTTTAAGTAATTGCCATTATGCAGATTCGTAATCCAATAAAGCGTCTCGTCTGCTTCTTTCAGGGCAATATTCAACTTGTGGATGAAGTCTGCCGTACTCTGTGCATTTCTGCTCTCCGTAATGTTAGCTCCAATACTGGTGCCACTCCTGAGTACTTGTTTTGAGATAATGAGTTCTTTCTTTTCTGATGTCAGGTATTGATACATCTTCAAGACTCTACCAGCAAACTTTTCAGATTTGTCCAATAAAAGACTTTTCTCTCTCTTCATCATCAAATACAGTCTTCAAATGTAATCATACCTCTCAGTTCTCACTTCTCAATTCTCACTTCACTCGAATCCCAGTTCGACGCGTGCCTCCTCCGACATCATCGACTGGTCCCAGACGGGTTCGAACACCAGGTTGACGTTGGCACCCTTGACGCCCTCGACGCTCTCCACCTTGGTCCGCACGTCCTCCAGGATAAAGTCGGCAGCCGGACAGTTGGGGGCGGTGAATGTCATGTCTAACTCTACCGACGCGTCGTCCTGCACGTCGATCTTGTAAATCATTCCCAGGTCGTAGATGTTGACGGGAATCTCAGGGTCGTAGACGGTTTTCAGCACGTCGACGATACGCCCTTCTAAAAGTGTTTTCTCTTGTTGTGTCATATCAGGTTGCAAAGGTAATGAAAAAAGTTAGATTCTCCCACTTTCGTGGTAAGAAAAATAATTGCCGTCGGTCACGATGACGTGGTCCAGAAACTTGATACGCATGACGTCGCAGGCCTGTTTGATGCTTCTCGTCAGGTCGTTGTCGGCCTGACTGGGGCGCAGACTGCCGCTGGGGTGGTTGTGGCACACGGCCATGATGGTGGCATTCACCAGCACGGCTTCGCGCATGATGACGCGAATGTCGACGGACACCTCACTGATGCCGCCGTGCGAGATTTTCACCTGCTTGATAAGACGGCAGTTCTGGTTCAGCAGCAGCAGCCAGAACTCCTCGACGTCGAGGTCCTGCAGCGTGGGGTGCATGTGGTTGTAGATTCTGGTGGCGGTGCCCAGGTCGGGGCGCTCCTCGGGCTTCTCGTGCTGGCGGCGCTTGCCCAGCTCGCAGGCCGCCATGATGGTGATAGCCTTGGCCGGTCCGACGCCGTTATACTGGCACAGGTCGCGTATACTCATCTTCCCCAGCGTGTTCAGGTTGTTGTGACAGTCGTTGAGGATGCGCTTCATCAGCGTCACCGCGTCCTCTTTCGTCGAACCGCTGCCCACGAGTATGGCCAGCAGTTCGGCGTCGCTCAGTGCCTGTGCTCCGAGCCGCTCCAACTTCTCGCGCGGACGGTCTTCCTCCGCCCACTGATTGATGTTCAGCTTATTCTCCACTGCTTTCATGTCTGCAAAAATACACAAAAAAGCCGAAAGCACAAAACTTTCGGCTGATAAATTGCTGCCAACCACTGGCTCTGGCCTTACAGCGCGAACTTCAGCGCCTGCCTACAGCGCGAACTTCAGCGTCCGTCCGTTGATGGTCAGGATGTACACCTGACCTTTTTGCAGGCGTATTTTCTGGCTGTCGCTCTCGATGACGGTGCTGACCACCGGCTGTCCGTTCGACGCGTAGACCACGCAGCGGCTCTGCGGTTCGGCATGGGCGATGACGACACCATCGTCTACCACCGTCACCGTGGCCTGTCCGGCCCTTGCCGAGGCGACGTCCGACGGTGCGTCCTGCTCGTAGACCACGGCCAGGGTGGCGTCGCCCGTGATGGCGGGTGTCGTGTAGCTGCCGCCATCCTTCGTCTGTGCCGTCACGTCAGTGCCGTTCCACGTCACGCTGACCACCTTCCAGCCCTCCTCGGGCGTTATCGTCAGCACCTGTTCCGTGCCCTGCCTTACCTTCATCCTCGTCGTACCCTGTCCGTCCTTCACCGTCAGCCATACCAGCACCTCCGGCTCCGGCTGCTTCACCACCATGCCGTAGACCACCAGGTCGTGGGCGGGCATCGTCGCGGGGTAGGTGTACCACGTTATGGTGTTGCCCTCGCCGTCTGTTGTTGGAGGCGCGATGGTAGCACCTACTTCTACATTCTTGGTTGACAATTCCTTGTTGTTGACGACGAACGAGAGCTTGTATTTGGCAGTCTCACCGCCCTCTTCAATATGTAGGAAATTGCGCCAACCGTCAAACCGAATGTACAGGTCCTTCGTGCCTGCGGGAACGTACAGCGTACCATTTCGGCAGGCATTCTCCGGGAAAGCATCTGTTCCGCAATTAAATGGTTCTGTAATCTCGGATATTACACTCGTTAAGCCGCTACAGCCAGAGAACGCTTCAACCTCGATGCTTTTCACGGAGTTAGGAATGGTGATGCTTGTCAGGCCGCTACAGCCAATGTATTTGTATATTGCTTTATATTAGTGATTTACGAGTTAAACGGTAGAAAAGTGAAACCGTAGATTCATTGAACGATAAAAAAGTAGAATAATTAACACTTTTAACTTTACGAAACCATAAAAAAAATAAAATATGCAGATTTTGAGCTGTGTTATAGCTTGTTGGAGTTTCTTCGATGGCTGTATTAAACTGCGACAGCACGTCACTATTTTTACAATGGGTTATAGTGGCCTTGATGTACAAATTCAGAGACGATGATAGTACCTTATAATATTACGTGCATGAGATTATTCCTAAAGGGACAAATCACAATTTTTTACCAGTGCAGTGGCATTGTAGGTGTTCATGAGATATAATGAACTTTCTTCCAACAACGTTGGACCGTAAACTGGTACATATTTGCCATCTCTAAGTTTAAATTAGAGTTAAATATATATAAAATCGTATTATAATTACAAAAAACAACGACAATCATATCAGTTACCTCAAATATTGTTTGTATTTTTGTAGCAAAATTACAATAATAAATAAAATATTGCAGTATGATACGAGATTTTGGGGTTAAGAACTATCTTTCCATTCGCGACAAGCAGGAATTAAGCTTTGTGGCCAAGGGACCATCTTCGGAACTTGTCACCGAAGTTGCTGATGGTGTGTTCTTGTATAAATTAGGCATCCTCTATGGTTCAAATGCTTCTGGTAAGTCAAACATGCTGATTGCCATGAACGAGGTATTCCGTATGTTGGTTATGCCAAAGTCGGATGCAACCGTAGGAATAGGCGGCTGTATTCCATTTGTGCTCAGCAAAGATGAGTCAACGGAAATGCACGTATCATTCTATGCCGATGGTACCCGATATGACTACGATGTCACATTCAACGGCAAGCACATTATGAGTGAAGCCTTGTACTATTACCCCAACAAATCGAAATCGCTGTTCTATGAGCGTAGTTTTGTGGGCGAAAATGTACAGGCCGACATAAAGTTTGGTGCGAGTCTCAAACTACAAGCCAAGACGCAGGAAAGCATCCGTGAAAACACACTGAACAACCACAGCGTATTGTCCGTTTGTAGAAAAGCCGCATTAAAAGAAGATATAGCACCATTCAACACGCTTCACGCTTGGATTATGGACAACTATCATGAGATAGATGGTGATGGAGACAAAGGCATAGTCGAGATTTTAAAGGATGCATACAACACTTCTAAAAAGCGTAAATTCTATAACACAATGCTTCAAAAGGCCGATTTGAATATTCTAGAATATAGGCCTATTGTGGAAGATCGTTTCGTCCCATCAGAATATAGAGAACGCATTCAAAAGGAAAACATTCCCGAGGAAATGAAGGAAGCCTTGCTTAAACCGACGGCAGACTCTGTGGCGTTTGTCAATCATTCTAATGATGGGGATTTTGACATTCCACTCAAATGGCAGTCAAAAGGTACAATAAAATACATACGCATATTGGATGCATTATATGATATGATAACAAGTTCCCATGTGTATTATCTTGATGAACTGGGTGAGGATTTACATAATGATTTGTTGTACTACTATCTCAATGTATTCATTTTCAACTCAGAGAAATCGCAGTTGATTATCACGAGCCAAGAGACAACACTCCTTTCCCAAGACTTGATCAATGAAAACAGAGGTGTGGTGTGGTTTGTTGAAAAGAACAAGGAAACTGCATCATCCGAGTATTCCCGTGGTGATTCATTTGGATTACACAAGAATCTCTCTCTCTATAATTCTTATCGGATTGGCCGATTAGGGGCAAAACCAGAACTGGGTAGCATTTTTATAAATCTGGAGGACTGATATGGGAAAACAACGTCAAGCAGCACTTATCTTGGGTGAAGGGCCTACCGAGTTCTTCTACTTCAAATCTTTGTGTGATGTGTTCAAGCGCTTGACCATCAAGCCAGACTATCCCAAGCACACCAACCTCAAGGAACTTGAAGCCAAGATAGAAGAGGGCATTACCATGGGCTACAGCCACATCTTCTGCATCATTGATATGGACACGAAGGATAAGGAGCCCGAGCGCACCCAATATCAAAGGTTGAAGGCGAAGTATTCCAACCCCATCAACAAGCCAAGGAAAGGCATTTACTGCAAGGTCGAGTTCTTCGAGACCCACCGCTGCACCGAACTATTCTTCCTCTACTATTTCCGCTACACCTCACGTCCATACGATGAACAGGAATCACTGCTCAAAGATCTCAACCAGTGTGTGGAATATCGGAAAACTATTGAATTCTTTATGAAGAGTAAGGGATTGCACTCATACTTTGAGCGCAATGGTGGAAGCCTTGAAAAGGCTGTGGCCAATGCTAATCGGTCGATGGATGAGAAGGTAACTTCGGGCCGGGATTACACTTACTCGGAGCTTGGACGATTAACTGAAATACTCAATGAACTATAGTGCTAAGAATTAGAAATAATATCTTTTCCTACGAACAAAAAGGTTAATTAAAATGGAACAAATCATTAATTGGATTATCGAAAACAGAGAGTGGCTATTTAGTGGACTTGGTATCACGATAATCGCTTTTGTAGTAAAAAAACTCTTTACGCAGAACAATAGAAGCGAAGACAAACAGACACAGTCGCAATCTAATAGCCAAACACAAAATGTAACAGTTAACATGGCACAGCCTTTTGTTGCTCCGATCAAGTCGGTTGGTGAAAAAAAAGAGGACTCACCTGCATTGACAATAGAAGGCATTAAAGCACAAACTAATATACTTTTTATAGATGATGACAAAGAGTTTAAGATTGTTCCCATCTTGAAAAAAGCTGGTTGGAAGAATACATCTTTCTTCCCTAATGCCGATGTAAGAGATACTAATGCTGAAAGAATCAGAAAAGCTCATATCATATTCGTTGATATTATTGGGGTAGGCAAGACTCTGTATGAAGACGAAGGGCTTGGCTTGGTTGTTGATCTTAAGAAAAAGTACCCACAAAAGAAGGTTGTAATATACTCAGCAATACCAGAACATAAACTATTTCATGAGGCTATTAAATTAGCAGATGACCAGATTCCAAAAAATTCGCAACCTGCAGTTTTTGTCAGTCTTATCGAGACTTTAGCTGAAGATATATGGAAAAACGCGTAATTTATGGAGTCGGAGAAGAACTCCTAAACAACCTAAAATATCCAGATTGTGACATTTGTCTTCATCAAGTGAATTCAGAAGGCATCTCTAACGTAGTATGTCCTGTGGATAAAGTTAACCGACGCATTGGATGTAAAAAAAGTAGCAAGGGGTATGCTCAAGTATGTGCTGAAGGTTTAACCGCACGCAATTTTAGGACAGAATTGCAAAATGTAGTTGACTCTATTCCGCAATTAATGCGTTTTCGTAAAGAGATAGAAAAAAGTGTGCATGAAGCAGAATTGCAAAAGATGGATCGTATTATCCATAATATAAAGACTCAGAATGCGCATGCAATACAAGAATTAACCAATTTCATTGAACCAGAGCAGTTCGCCTATGATATAAAGTCTGTTATTCCTGGCGTGAGGGAGAAGATAAAAACAAAAGCACATCATGCTGCTTATACAATTCTCCGACTTGCAAAGATAAACACAGCAATGAGCGAGGAGATATTTATTTATGACCACATCACACATAAGGAGAGTCCATATCAGTTAGAGAAAAGAAAATATGACATACATGATGTATTGATGCTTGTGTTCCATGAATTCATGCCAGACTTTAGCAACAAGCAAGTAACCATTGATGTTATGGATTATGACGCAAGAGTTGTTTTTGACTTTACAGTGATTAGATTCATTTTCTATCACTTAATAGCAAATGCGGAGAAATACATCAAGCCTAATAGTGTATTGCATGTAATGTTTAGCGAGGATGCGGATAGTAATATTGTAACATTTTTAATGACAAGTTATCACATATATAGTGAAGATTTAGATCAAATATACAACGAAGGATATTCTGGGAAAATTGCTGTAGAACAAAAAACAGCAGGCCAGGGTCTTGGTATGTATTTGGTTAATATAATGGTAAAACTTCACAATGCAAAACTTATAATAAAGCCTGGCGAAGAAATAAGAAAAACAGGAAAAATATCATTTTCTGAAAATGAATTTATTCTTCATATCCCCAAACAAACATCATAACGTATTCTGTGACCCAAACGAAACGTAAAATATGACACACCAACAGAACAAGCACTTCAACACCTACAAGGAGGGACTCGATTTGGAGTTCCTGCGGGAGTACTGCATGAAGCACGGGGAGCGGCGGTCGTTCCTGCGGGGCGAGACGCTGGAGGAGGCGGGCAAACCGGCGCAGTGGGTGGCCTACGTGGAGCGGGAATGCTTCAAGTACATGGCGCATCGCTCGGCGCTTATGACGTTTAGCTTGTCCAAGAATGATGAGGAGGACAAGAACTACTACACGGGCTTCGCATCCTCTCTCTATTCGTTACAACCTTTAAACTCATCTTCAAAGTATGGAATTGCCCCATACTTACCTTCCAAATAGTTCTTTTCGTAGTTGCTATCTGTCCTAGGCTTTGCCCCATTGTCCAGCGTTATACTCATCATCGGTGTGAGTTTCGTAGAATAGCTAGTTTTTACCGTCTTTTCTACAAAGACCACTTGATCTCGTCTCAGCAGTTTCTTCGAAAGCATGTCGGTATCGTGAGTCGTAAAAATCAGTTGGGCTCCGTGAGGGTTCGTTTCAGCACAGTTAAACAGTTTTACAATACGTCGCGACAGCAGCGGGTGCAATTGTGCATCCAGTTCATCCACAAACAGCGATTTCCCTTGCCGTAAGGTGTCAACAATAGGCCCGGCAAGATTAAACAGTTTCCTCGTGCCGTCCGACTCTCTTTCATCTATGTCAAAGTCCACCATCCCCACTACTTCACCATCTACATTTATTTTACTGTGCTTTGCATAGGCAACAATGGGCGGGTGTTCTTTCAGCGAGGTCACTATTTCCGCTGGCAGTCCTTTGGGCAACATTTTTTCATCAATGAGCTCTTGTTCGGTAGTCACTTCGCGGAAGCCCACATCCATACCGCGGATAAAGTCCAGAATCTCGTCCTTGTAGTCTGTCTTGGTATGCAGCATCTCCTTTGTATAGCGTGAGAAGTCGCTGTCGCGCAAACCGGAAATCACATTGGGTTTGGTTCTGAACCACTCTATCACCCTTTTCGATATTTTCCCACCCAGCTGTGCCGCAAGCGAGATGAAAAGTCTATTGTTATTCAGGGGGATGGTTCCTTCTTTTATGGCCAGCCCTTCCGGATAGTTCTGCTCGTCTATCTCTATCATATCGGGAGTCCGCCTCATCAGCGTTTTCAGCGATCGCTTGGGAAATTTCGCTATTAGCCATTCCTCTTCTATCCGTTGTGCGGTATAGCTGAATCCGTAGGTAAACTTGTCGGTGCCGTCTACAAACGACATTTCAAATCTCGTTGGCCTCGCCTCTTTGTCCGAAAGCAGAAAGGCATCATACGGTAGCGTTTCGTTATCGTTCAGCCTCACCGAATGGATAATAATACCCCGCATTCTTCCAATGGCCTTGAATACGTTCGACTTACCGCTGGAGTTGGCTCCATAAAAAGCCTTGGCGTTAAGCACACGAGTGTTTGCAACAATGGTGAAGCCTTTGTTGTTCATGTCTTTGATGCCCGTATCAGCTTCAAATGACAGTTTGATCTCTTCGTCTATCGAACGGTAATTCTCCGCGGTAAAGCTCGTTATCATAACTCGATTTTGTGATTTTTGCTCAAATATAGGCTGCAAAATTACACATTTTATTTAATATACACGAGGAAAAATCGATTTTTCTTCAAATGTCTGACAAATTGACAGGGATAAAAAGTCAGTTTGTCAGAAACGCTCTCGACCGACAAGTTACCGCAATTTTTGTGAACTTAGCGAAATATCAACAGATTATACGCTACCTGAAAATAAAAATATTTTTAAATTTGAGGTTTTGGCTCAAATTTTAAGAATTGGCACGGAATTTGTTCCTTTTCAAAATGGTGGACTCGTTCCTGAGCACCGGAACCACCCACTAGAGTAAAGCTCTGCTGTACTGTTCAGACAACAGCGTCTAAAACCATACCTGCTCTATGACATACGTCAAAAACGCAAGTGGTACTTCCAGATGGTCAAAGCCCTCTACAGGTGAGTCATCTTGGTTGGAGTATTGGGAGAAGAAAACGGGTAAAAAGGCTACCCGTTGTGGCGCTACCGATTGCCATTCCACAGGCACCCTTGTTGGCGCTCACGTTCAGAAGGTGTTTGGAGGCAACGAGCTCTATATCACACCTCTTTGCACCGGATGCAATCAGCGAAGCGACAACTTCTGGGTTGACACCGAACTGGTCAGGGTACCCAGTGGACAGTAACCAACGCACGGTATGCAACGCCTAAAGTGCTCCGTAGCGGAATCGGAAGGCCACCGCAATGTTTTAATCTAACCCCAACTATTATGAGGAAAGAAATACATATCGTTTCTAATCCAAACAGAGGAGGTTGGGATGCGAAAAGACCGAACGCAGACAGGGCTTCAAAGCACTTTGATACGAAGAAAGAAGCAATGGAGTGGGGTCGCGATCTGGCAAAGAGGGAAGGACTAGAACTTATTCCTCATGGTACAGATGGTAAGATTCAAAATCCCAACAGCTATGGAAATGACCCATGTCCACCCAAGGACACCAGGCATTAAGCATTACTCTTCTTGGACATAGCAGGTCTCTGATACGGCCTGCTATTTTTATTCTATTTTAAGTGTTTCCTTTTTTGTGCTCAATGCTCTTCAAGAGCGATTTTTTAATCAAAACTTCACTGGAGAAAAAGCCATCAATGGTTCCTGGCTTCAAACACTCTTTTGCTTCTGCCAGTTCTTCTGTCAAATCTTCGACAGTGAGTCCCCAAGGCTTTAGTTTTTTTTCTTTCGTTGATAGTCATACTATTTCTTTATTCTAATTGAATTACCTTGTTTGATTAATTCCTTTACATCTTTCAGATGTGGTTCCTGTTCCTCTGATGGACACAAATTTAGTCAAAAATAGCCCAACTTATAACAAAAAGAAACGATTTCTTGGTAAAATTCATTACCTTTGCCAACAAATTCTACGACGATGGAACAGATATTTAATAATAATCGCTTGGACTTGCAGGTGCTACGGGAGTTCTGCGAGCGGGAGGGTGAGGAAATTGCTTACCGCAAGGGTGACCAACTGGAACGAGAGGGTGATCCGGCACGGTGGTTTGCCTTCGTCACTGAAGGATGTTTCAAATATGTTAAATATAGGCAATGGTACCCAGCCGTGTACTGAGGGTTACGGGCCAGCAACTGGAACTATTCTTCAATCAAAACATGGAAACGATGAAACTACGAGCCATGATTGACGAGCACATTCTCAGCCAATTCCGTTCGCGCTATCTTGACCTCCATTGTACTACGCCCCGTGAATGCTATGAAATGTTGCTGCAACGCTGTCCTGGTATCATGGAGTTTCTTGACTTACAAGACATCGCCTCGTTCTTAAACGTCCATCCAAATACTGTCAGCAAAATACGGCGTGACATAACGTTTGGCAACAGATAACAGTCTAAAAACTGACAGAAACTCTCAACCTAAGTTGAGACATTCGCCCTCGGCATCAGATTTCCAGTCCTTGCCGAGGGCTATTTCGTGCCGTTTTTGTAACTTCGCGGCTCGGACTGACTCTCGGAGAAGGTTACAGCATGAAATGAATGCCCCGAACGCAATATTTCCGCGATTACGGCGTATATATAATAAAAGGTAAAAATAAATTTGAAAATAAAATGAACGATTTGATGTTTCGTGTGTATGCTGTCAAAACCAAACTTAAAAAAAGTAATTATGAAACAGAGAATCATTTCAATGCTGGTGGGCCTCACATTGATGACGGGAGCCAGCGCACAGGGAACGGAACGTATAGACAGAGAAGAAATTCTGACTCTATATGGCAACGCAGAGAAGACAGACAGTCTTTATAACTTCTGGAACACCTACGTCCAGGTTCATCCGAAGGACGAAGTGGCTTGGCATAACCTCTTCGAAGTGTCGGAGAAAATGGTTTCTAGCAGAATTCATACTACCAAGGACTGGAAGGGTTGTGAGGAATATCGCAAGCAGTTGAATGTGGTGGGACGCATGGAAAAAGCCATCCCCGGCACCTATACCTTTTATTATAGTGCATACGAAGGCAGCTATCTCCCAGAAGAGGAA
Source organism: uncultured Prevotellaceae bacterium (assembly GCA_900321965.1). Lineage (GTDB taxonomy): Bacteria > Bacteroidota > Bacteroidia > Bacteroidales > Bacteroidaceae > Prevotella. The sequence goes on along the minus strand of ONYA01000033.1, from coordinate 1,817 downwards.
GAGAAGCTGGCAAAAAAGAATAATATGACGACGCTGTATATGCACCACGATGCGTACGCTGATTCGGCCATCGCTACACTGCCCTCCAATGCCATGGCAGGCGACTACGAGCGCTGGATACTACACCTCATTCCGAAGTGTGACACCGTGCGAATCAACCAGCTGCTGACGCGCTACTACGAGAGCGGGCAGTATCCTGAGGAGACATTGCAATACCATTTCAATGAACTGCAGGGCATGGAGGGTGTTGGGCGTGCATCAGGACAAGATTCTTTATAACGAGAATGCCTCTATGGATCCCGAGTATGTGAAGGCTGTGTTTGGACACATCGGCATTGCCTTTGATAAGGCGTGGTACTGGGAGGGATACAATGATCAGATGGAAAAGCAGCGGACTATCATGCGCTACATCTTCGACCATTCCAAGCGACCCTTACTCCACCAAGCCCTACGACAACATGGCCGTGAAGCGTCGCAACATAGAACAGCGCTACCGTCTGGAGTATCTACGCATGCCGTTCCATCCGAAAATAAAGGATACACAGCTCTTCTCGTCTTCGGCCGATGGCTACGCTATGAACTACATACGGCTGCTGCACGACCAGTTGCCCTACTACAAGAAACACAACCGGGAGCGCTATCAGTGGTTGCACGGCATCTTTACCGACATCATCGAGCGGTTAGAGAAAGAAAACTACGATATGGATGAATTCAAAGCGTATCTGAAATGAGCATCTTCCATCTAAAGCCACTGCGCCAGCAGACCGACGAGCAGCTGATGGCAAAGGCTGCGACGGGCAGCGATACAGCTTTCGAAGAGCTGTATCGCCGCTATGCGCGTAGGTTGAAAGGGTTCTTCTTCCTACAGTTAGGTGGCGACGAGGAACTGGCAGCCGATGCCATGCACGATGTCTTTCTGCGTGCATACGAGGCAAGGAGCAGATATCAGGAGGGACGCCGGGTTGATACGTGGCTCTTTACCATCGCCTACAACATCTGTCGCAACCACTATCGCAGCAATGCCTACGAGGCACAACTGTTAGCCACCCTCGATTCTGAGCCAGTGAATGATCAGCAGATTGAGGTTGAATTGGACGAAGCCACATTAGACCAAGCTTTGGAACAGGCGTTGGCAGAACTTCCCCCGTCATTGCACCAAATCTTCTCTCTACACTATCAGGAAGAACTGACAATTCCGCAGATTGCTGAGATTGTCGATATTCCAGAAGGCACCGTTAAATCGCGTCTCCACAAAACAATGAACATCATCCGTAAAAAACTCAAGAAATATGAAGATAAGTAACGAACAGATTATCCAGTCGGCCCGCCGTCAGCGTGAATCAGTAAACAGCCGTATGGGCGTTGAGCCGTGGCATCCCCATCATCGTCATAGCCGTGGCATAGCAGCCGCGATAGCCATTGCCGCCAGTTTCATCAGTTTTATTGCTGGCTACGGCGTTCGTGCTAACATGTCACAGTCTGACATCCAGCCAATGGCACAAAACATTCTTGTGCAACACGACACCATTGTGCATACCGAGACTGTCTGTGACACCATCTATCAGACACGCATTGTCACTAAGTATGTAAAGCCCTTGACTGCTCAGACCTCTCCAGTAATCGACCAAAAGGTAATGGATAATCAGATCATTGAGAATGATGCCGAACAAGCGGCTTGTTCCATGCTATGCGATAACATTCCTTATGCCCTATTGGCCACCCCATGAAATTGAAAATTAAACGAAATTATTATGAACAAGAAGGAAAGATTTTGCGATGTTCTTACCTTGCAACATCGTTTACACTCGTGACGACGA
>ONYA01000074.1 GCA_900321965.1 uncultured Prevotellaceae bacterium | reverse complement strand
ACCGAAGACGGTGTCTGATGCCACACTCACATTGTCGACATAAATGTTTACTACCGTGCTGTCTTCTAACGCGGGTGAATAACCTTTGACTATAGCAGTATTTTTGGTCTGTGCCTGCCCCGCCATTGCGACGAGGGCGAGCAGGATGGTAATGATGGTTTTCTTGTTCATTGTTTGTTTCTTATTTGTTATTGCCTTTTTATTATTATATACGCCGTAATCGCGGAAATATGCCGCTGCGGGGCGTTCTTGCTCTGGTAAGCGTATACTTTGTCGTCGAGCGAAATTTTCATAATAGGGCTAAAAGGCACGGGGCGCATCACTGCGACCTGTGCCATTTCCCATGGGTTATGAAAAAAACTTACGTTTGCATTTGTCATTCAACTTACATCATGAGCTTGGCCATCTCCGTCATGTATTTCTCAATGTACTTGTTAAGGGTTTTCTGGGTCTTCTGGGCCGACTTGGGCAGCTGAACGCCGGAGCTCATCATCTCCGTTAGACCTTTGTTCTGTTCGGTAAAGAACTCCAGTATCTCCTCGTAGCCTTTGCCAAGAATTTCTGCTCGCTTGTCAACAAGCCAGTCAAATTTTTTAAAATATTCTTTAAAGAAATCTTGCAAATCACGAAAATCGGCATCCACTTCTTTGTTCTGCTTGCAGATCCGGTCGAAGACAAGGTTCTTTCTCACCCACGAAACATTGTTTTGGGGGTCAAGCGACTGGTAGAGGTTTTTAACTGCTTCCATTTTAATCTCCAGCTCCTTATACTTCATCTCCATCCGCATCTTCAGCATAGGTGAAGGCTCCGGGAAGGGGCGGTCATGAGCGGATGCATCGTCGGCATCATCGACATTGGCAACATCGTCTATACCGCGCACCTGCCGCTTATTCAGCAGGCTCTTGCCCGAATAGCGTCCCACACGACGCTCGTAGTCGCGGTCTTCGTCGTAGTAGCCGTTGTGGGTGGTGATGTGGTACGTCTCGCCCGGCACGAAGTCGAGGTTGGTCCACAGATGGCAGAGCGAGCCGTCGGGCATGACCGTGCGGATGCGCCCCACCTTGGGCTTGTCGATCTCCACGCTGAAGCTGAAGCGGCGGTTCACCACGGGCATGTACTCCATGAAAGCGTCGTCAGCCAGCTTGTCCAGCGCCTCGCTGCTGTCGGCCATGTAGACCACGTAGAGCGAGTCCGTCAGGTCGTCGCCCACGCGGCCGTCAATCCTGAAGGTATTCCTTGAATAATCCTGATTCTTGGTATAGAGGTCGGGGCGGAGCGAGGATACCATGAAGACGGTGCCCTCGACATTCAGGCCGTCGGCTAACGGTTCCCAGACGATGGCGTAGGCGTCGCGGAGCTGCGGATTGTCGGGGTTCTTGGCACACATCAGCCACATCTCCTGCGTGGTGCTGGTACGGACGTGGAGCGTTGTATTGGGCTGACCGCCGTTGCTGACCACACGGATGCTGAACAGTTCGCGGCTGCCCGGCGTGATGTGCTGAATCTGATACGAATAGGGTTCGTCCTGCATGAAATAGACGGCGACCGACTTCAGGTTGGGGTCGTCTTGAGGGCACGAGAACCTGGCGATGCGCTGGCTCATCTCCACGATGCCGGTGTTGGGATTCTTGACGACGCTGTAGACCTGTCCCTCCGTTTTGCCGAACTTTTCGATGATGCGTTTCAACTGTTGTTGCACGCTGACGGGGTAGTTCTGTTGCACCTCCACGGCGTCAATTCTGGCGGTGCGTTTCTTCTGTGCCGTAGCGGTTACGACGGCGCTGCACGCGATGAGCAGCATGATGATGATACGTTTCATAGTTGTAATGGTTTTATCTTTTTTACTTTTTGCCTTTAATACTGCTGGGCGGTTTGCTCCTGACTGTGCTTCGCTATTTCAAGTTCCAGTTCCACCCACTTCAGATAGGCCTCAGCGGCCTGCCGTTTCAGTAGGGCAATCTCCTCGGGCGTATATTTGTAGTTCTCCGGTCGGGTAATGGGGATGTCGCGCTCGGTCAGCACTTCGGTGGCTGGCTCTGCCGGCTGCGCCCGATTTGTCTGCTGAGCGTGCTCTGTTTGTACAGCCTCTACCGAGGTCGGAACTCCTTCCCGCAAGTCTGCGAGAGCCTTTCCGGGGGGTGGAACTCCTTCCCGCGAGTCTGCGAGAGCCTTTCCGGGAGCCGGAACTCCTTCCCGCGAGTCTGCAAGAGCCTTTCCGGGGGCCGGAACTCCTTCCCACGAGTCTGCGGGAGCCTTTCTGGGGGCCGGAACTCTTTCCCGCAAGTCTGCGGGAGCCTTTCCGGGGGGCGGAATTCCTTCCCGCGAGTCTGCGAGTGCCTTTTCGGGGGCTGGAACTCCTTCCCGCGAGTCTGCGGCAACGTATTCCGAGGTCGGTTCTTCGCTATAGTGCAGCGTCAGCAACAGCAGTACACTGGCGGCTGCGGCTATGGCCGATGCGATGTAGAGCCTGATACGTCGTGCAGGCTTAGGCTGCTCAGTGGGTAAGTCTGGCAGACTGTCCATGATGCGGTCGGTCAGTTCGTCAGGGTTGCAGACGTCGGGCTGCTGTTCCTGCAATCGGCTCAATATTTCATCAATCTTCATCATATCCTAAATCCTTTAGTCGTTTACGTATGGTCTGTCGGGCTACATAGAGGTTGCTCTTTATTTGGCGAGCATCAATGCCGGTTATTCGTTCCACCTCATCTGAGGAGAGACCTTCCAGTTGGCAGAGGGTGAACACCAGCCGTTGCTTCTCGCTCAGTCCTTCGGCCAGTGTCCTTACGATGGTTATCCATTCGTCGTTTTCCAACTTGCGCTGTGTGTCGTCGCCCGAAGCAAAGCGGTGTAGCACTGTCAAGTCTTCCGGCTGCATGGCGGACACTTTTTCAGCCTTCATGCGATTGAGGCACAGACGTGAGGCTATTGTGTAGAGCCATGAGGTAAAGGGCTGCTGGGG
>ONYA01000009.1 GCA_900321965.1 uncultured Prevotellaceae bacterium | reverse complement strand
GCGCAACTTCACCGACGGCATGGTGTGGGACAACGACTTCTTCATCACCAACATGTTTGCCCACCCCTATCACGGCAACCTCTACTTCAACGCCGCCCGTACCAACGGTCTGTCGTTCTGGGAGTCAGCACCCTACGCCCTGGCCGGTTCGGCCATGTGGGAGTTCTTGGGTGAGACGGAGCCCCCCGCCATCAACGACATCATCGCCACCTCGTGCGGCGGCATGGCCATCGGCGAAATGACCCACCGTCTGAGCCTCACCTTCCTCGACGACCGCACCCACGGCTTCCCCCGCTTCCTGCGCGAGGCTGCTGCCACCATCGTCAACCCCATCCAGGGCCTGCACCGCATCATCAGCGGCGACGCCTGGCGCGTCAAGAGCCGAAACTATCGCTATCACGACTATGGCGAGAGTCCTGTCGACGCCTCCATTTCCGTGGGCTGGCGCTATCTGGCCGACGACGGTGCCCTGTTCCGTGGCATCCATGCGCCCTACATCAATCTGACGCTGACCTACGGCACATCGGTAGACGGTGACAAGCACAACACTCCCTACGACTTCTTCGACATCGAGGCCAATTCCGCCTTCGGTGGCGGTCAGCCCTTTGTGAACACGCTGAACATCGTCGGACGTCTGTGGAGCACGCCCATCCTCGACAAGAAGGACATGGCGGGCGAGTTCGGTATCTACCAGCACTTCAACTACTACGATGCCAAGCCCATCGAGGACGGCTCGGAGCTGACCCCCTACCGCATCAGCGAGGCCGCCGGCTTCGGTCCCGGCTTCATCTTCTCACTGCCAAAGATGGGTTACCTGACGAAGATGGAGCAGCGCGTCTTTGCCAGCGGCATCCTGCTCGGCGGTACCAAGAGCGACTACTTCAACGTCATTGAGCGCGACTACAACATGGGCAGCGGTTTCAGCATCAAGTCGAAGACCCAGCTCGACTTCGGCAATTACGGACGCTTTATACTCAATGCCAAGTACTTCCGGCTCTACACCTGGAAGGGCTACGAGGACAAGAACCTGCAAGGCTACGTCGACGGCACGCGCGACCTGCACTACCTTAACGTACAGGGCGACCGCGGCAATGCCGGACTGTTGGTTGTCAACCCCGTCATCGAGATGCATCTCCGTGGGGCATGGTCCATCACCCTGTCGGGCACGTATTACTCTCGTCGCACGTTCTACAAGTACTACTACGACAAGAACCTGAACCTGCAGGAGCGTAGCACGGTTCACGCCAATACGTTTGAAGCCAAAGTAGGAATGACCTGCCGTCTATGATGATCAGAACTGTTTTATCCATTATCCTCTTGTGCGCTGGCACGGTGGTGACGACTGCCCAGTCCGTCACCACCGACAGCACTCACTCTGCCAGAAAGCAGAGTCTGGGCAAGCGAATAGACAAGAAACTCTCTAACAGCTACTTCAAGCAGAAGTACGACACGAACTACGTCGTCAGACCCAAGGAGAAGTGGCTGCTGCGCCTTATGGGCAACTACGCCGGCAACTACATCCACGCCAAGGGTACGGTGAACGACGTCTACTCGAAGTACGACTTGCACACCCGCCGCAATACCAGCCTGACTTTAGAGGTGAACTACTGCGACATCGCCGCCTCGCTGTCGCTCAACCCCGACAAGTTACGCGGCATCTACGATGACTATGAGTTCAACTTCGAATACCACGGCCAGAAGCTGAGCCTCGACTTCAACTACCTGCGCTCAACGTCGCTCACTGGCGACATCGAACTGGGCAACATCAAGCACTTAGACGAGGACGGTCTGCGCATGAACGTGGTGAACATTGCCGGTTACTACACCTTCAACCACAACCGTTTCTCCTTTCCCGCTGCACTCTACCAGAACTACTACCAGCGCCACTCGGCAGGCTCGCTGCTGGCAGGCTTCAGCTTCCAGGGCGGCAGTATCAAGACCACCGACGAGCTGAAGGCGAGGAGCCAGCGTGCCCCAGAGGTACACCTCACCTTTACCAATGTGGCGTTAGGCCTGGGCTACGGCTATAACCTTGTTCTCGGTCAGCGCTCGCAGTGGTTGCTTCACCTCTCGGCACTGCCCAGCTTCGTGATTTACAAGCACAACCGCCTGACGGTGAACAAGGAAGAGAAGCGCGACCACGGTCTGTGCTTCAATATGATTTTCAATGAGCGTGCATCGATTGTCTACCACTTCACGCCCCGCTATTTCGCCGGCGCGTCGATGATGATGAGCAACTCCATCTTCGACAACGACAAAGTGACGGTGAACCAGAACAAATGGCTCGCCCGCGCCTTCCTCGGCATCAGACTATAAGAAAGCAGGCCCTGCCCCACTTATTTCGGGTGCCGAAATAACCTTTTTCGGCACCCGAAATGGCTTATTTTCCATTGTCAGTTCGTTAGAACATTAAGCGTGTTTTTATGGACACACTTTCCTTTTGCATTTCTCTCGTTTTTTTAATGCAGGTTCTACGAAAAGAGGCGGATTTCGCCTGTATTTTTTGATAAAAATAGCATTTTTTGCTTTCGTTTCATATATAATGTGTACCTTTGCAGCAGAAAAGCAAAATAATGAAATTATATTCAGACGAAGAGCTGGCGGAGATTCTCGACCAGCCGATATTTCATCAGATCAGCGAGGCTGCCGATCGTCAGGGCGTAGAGTGCTATGTCGTCGGCGGCTATGTCCGCGATATTTTTCTCGAACGCCCCTCGAACGACATCGACGTCGTCGTCGTGGGTAGCGGCATTGACGTGGCCAAGGAGTTGAAGCGTATGCTCGGCCGTCGCGCCCACCTGTCGGTCTTCAAGAATTTCGGAACGGCGCAGGTGAAGTTTAGAGAGGAGAGAGAGGAGAGAGAAGTCGAATTCGTCGGCGCCCGCAAGGAGAGCTACAGCCACGACTCGCGCAAGCCCATCGTTGAGGACGGCACACTTGAGGACGACCAGAACCGTCGCGACTTCACCATCAATGCGATGGCTATCTGCTTGAACAAGAACCGCTTCGGCGAGCTCGTCGACCCGTTCAACGGCTTGGCCGACCTTGAGGACGGCATCATCGCCACACCACTGGAGCCAGGTATCACCTTCAGCGACGACCCCCTGCGCATGATGCGCTGCATACGCTTCGCCACTCAGCTGAACTTCCGGATAGAGGACGAGACCTTCGAGGCCTTGGAACGCATGGCTGACCGCATTAAGATTGTCAGTGGCGAGCGCATCGAGGTGGAGCTGAACAAAATCATCATGTCAGACCATCCCAGCAAGGGCTTCGTCGACCTGCAACGTTCCGGTCTGCTGAACATCATCCTGCCCGAGCTGGCAGCCCTCGACATCGTGGAACAGAAGAATGGACGGGCGCACAAGAACAATTTCTATCATACATTAGAGGTGTTGGAAAACGTTGTTAGAAGTGAAGAGTTAAGAGTTAAGAGTGAAGAATTTCCTTCAGGAGTCCCCAAGGGACTTGGTGAAGGTATGGCGGTAGCAAATTCTTCACTCTTCACTCTTCACTCTTCACTTTATTTGCGTTGGGCCGCCCTTCTCCACGACATCGGCAAAACGAAGTCGAAACGGTGGGAACCGGCTGTGGGCTGGACGTTCCACAACCATAACTTTATCGGGGCGAAGATGGTGCCCGAGATTTTCCGTCGGCTGAAGCTGCCGATGGGGGCCGAGATGAAGTATGTGCAGAAGCTCGTCGACCTGCACATGCGTCCGCAGGCCATTGCCGACAGCGAGGTGACCGACAGTGCCGTGCGCCGGCTGCTGAACGATGCCGGCGACGACATCGACGACCTGATGACGCTCTGCGAAGCCGACATCACGTCGAAGAACGAGGTGAAGAAGAAAATGTTCCTTGAGAACTTCCGTATAGTGCGCGAAAAGCTGGCCGACCTCAAGGAGAAGGACTACAAGCGCCTGCTGCAGCCCGTCATCGACGGCAACGAGATTATGCAGCTGTTCGACCTGAAGCCCAGCCGCGAGGTGGGCACGCTGAAGCAGTATCTTAAGGACGCTGTGCTTGATAACAAAGTAGAAAACGAACGTGAACCGCTTATGCAACTGTTAATGGAAAAAGCCCGAGAGATGGGGCTGAAGGCGTTTTGCCTGGTAGCGATGCTCGTGGCCGGTGTTTCGGTTTGGGCTCAGAAGAGCATCGTGATTCTTTATGAAAACGATGTACACTGTGGTATTGACGGCTACGCGAAGATGGCCGGTCTGCGCGACGCCATCACACAGGCAGATACGGCCTATGTGGGGGCTGTCTGCGTAGGGGATTTCCTGCAGGGAAATACGACGGGAGCCATCTCGAAGGGACAGTATGTGATAGACATCATGCGCCACATGGGCTATGATGTCTTGACGCTGGGTAACCATGAGTTCGACTATGGCGTTCCCCGTATGAAGTCGCTGCTTGAGCAGGTCGGCGCTCCTGTGGTGTGTGCCAATTTCTATGAGGCCGGTTCGCCAGAGCCTTACTATGCACCTTACGTGATCCGTCAGTATGGCGACAAGCGGGTAGCCTTTGTGGGCGCCTGTACGCCGGAGACGATGATTCTGGAAGGCTACTCCTTTTATGATACCAACGGTATCCTGCTCTACGATCTGAAAAAAGATTCTTTTTACCAGCTGATACAGCAGGCAGTAGACAATGCGCGGAAGGAGGGGGCCGACTATGTGGTGCTGCTCTCTCATGTGGGCGAGACGACGCAGTCGATGGGGTTCGACTCTCATCGGCTGGTCAATTCCACCAAGGGGATTGACGTGGTGCTCGACGGACACTCACACAATGTGTTTGAGGATGCTACGGCCAGCAATCTCGACGGTCGCCCCATCATCGTGACACAGACGGGCACACAGTTCGGTCGTGTGGGAAAACTGGTGATAACCCCTGACGGACGTATTGTCACCCAACTCATCAAGTCGTCGGACATTCCATATAAGAATGCACGTATAGTGGCAGTGACGGACAGCATCAAGGGCCTGGTAAAGGCTGTTACTGACAAGAAGATAGGTCATACGGACTACACGCTTGTGGTGAGCGACGACAACGACCAGTGGATCGTGCGTAGCCAGGAGACCAATGCCGGCGACCTGGTGGCAGACGCCTATCGACATGCTATGGAGGCCGACATCGGTTTTGAGAATGGTGGTGGCATCAGGAACGATATCATGGCAGGCGACATCACGTATGGCGATGTCATCGGTATGCTGCCTTATGATAATGTACTGCTGCGTATTGCCGTGAGCGGTCAACAGCTGAAAGCCATGCTCGAACGTTGTACAGCCAGTTTGCCAGAACTCGACGGAAACTTCCCCCAGTGCTCAGGACTGCGGTATGTCGTTCACAGCAAGTCGCACACCGTGAGCGACATAGAGGTGCTTCAGGACGACGGCAGCTATGCGCCGTTGGTGTTGAACCGGCAGTATAGTGTGGCCCTGACCGACTATAATCATAAAGGTGGTGGCTTCTATGACTGTTTTAAGGGGTGTCCCGTGCTTTTCGAAAGCACTGTGCGCTACTACGAGGCGCTGGCCAACTATATTCATGAACAGTTAGGAGGGACCACCGGTGCTGCTTATCTCCAACCGCAGGGGCGCATCAGAGTCGTTGACGACTAATCTCAATCACCCCTCCGAAGGAGAATGTCTTCGAAAAATAGTGATAAAGTGTAAAAAAGATGTAAAAGAACCGTTCTCTTTGCATCTTTTTTGCGTGTTTTTCTTAACTTTGCAGTTTGAAAACTAAGTAGGGCACTGCGGGTTTTCACTCAAAACAGACTTCAAATAACATTTTAAGCTTAAAAAATAAATTATGAAAAAAAGTCAGATTTTAATGTTTGCGGCCTCTGCACTGTTGCTCGTTTCTTGCGGCGGTGGTGGCGGTCGCCCGACGTTCGGTGACAATGAGTTCCCCGTCGTGACGGTGGGTACGAGCAGCGCTTCGTCGCAGGCCACCTATCCCGCCTCTATCAAGGGTGTGCAGGACGTCCAGATTAGTCCGAAGATTGGCGGATTCATTACCCGCATCAATGTGAAGGAAGGTCAGACCGTCAGTGCTGGACAGGTGCTGTTCGAGATTGACAACGCCACCTATCAGGCCCAGGTGCGCCAGGCCCAGGCCTCTGTCAATACGGCGCAGGCCGCCTGCAATACCGCCAAGCTGAGCTACGAGAACTCTCAGAAACTGTTTGAGAATAAGGTGATCGGCGACTTCGAGCTGAAGTCGGCCACCAACCAGTATGAGCAGGCCAAGGCCGGACTGGCCCAGGCTCAGGCTGCCCTGGCTTCGGCCAAGGAGCAGCTGAGCTTCTGCTTCGTAAAGAGTCCTGCCGCCGGTGTGGTGGGCACGCTGCCCTTCAAGGTGGGTGCCCTGGTGGGTGCTCAGAACGTGCTGACCACGGTGTCGAACAACTCGTCGATGGAAGTCTACTTCTCGATGACCGAGAAAGACGCCCTTGAGATGTCGAAGAGCGGCGACGGTCTGTCGCAGCTGCCTGCCGTGCAGCTGCAGTTGGCCGACGGCACCATCTACGCCCACGAGGGTAAGGTGACGAAGATGAGCGGCGTCATCGACCAGGCTACGGGTACGGTGCAGCTGATTGCTGTCTTCCCCAACGCCGAGAAACTGCTGAAGAGCGGCGGCTCAGGTGCCATCATCATCCCTCACCAGAACTCGTCGGCCATCGTCATCCCGCAGTCGTGCGTGATGGAGGTGCAGAACAAGAAGTTCGTCTATCTGTTAGGCAAGGACAACAAGGTGGTCTATACCGAAATCAAGGTGGCTCCGCAGAACGACGGCAACAACTACGTCGTCACCGAGGGTCTGAAGGTGGGTGACAAATACGTGACCAACGGTATCACGAAGCTCACAGACCAGATGGAGATCGTGCCCATCACGCCGGAGCGCTACCAGCAGAAGATTCAGGAGCAGGCCAAGGCCATGAGTGCCGGAGATATCGTGAATGCGATGAAAAAGTAGTAGCATTTACAATTTGACAATTTACAATTTACAATTGATTTGGCAATTGTCTTATTTTTCAATTATATTGTCAATAAGCAAGTCGTTGCCAGGATGTTGTGGAGAGTAAATCGTCAAATTGATAAATCGTTAAATAAATTGTAAATCGTAAATTGTCAAAATAGTAAATCCCTATGACTTTTACTAATTTTATCAAACGCCCGGTACTGTCGACGGTGATCTCCATCCTCATCGTCCTGCTGGGTTTCATAGGACTGGTGTCGCTGCCTATTGAGCAGTACCCGGATATTGCACCGCCAACGGTGTCGGTATGGACCAGCTATCCTGGTGCCGACGCCGAGACGGTGAAGAACTCCGTCGTCACGCCGTTGGAAGAGAGTATCAACGGTGTGGAAGGCATGGACTATATCACCTCAACGGCCTCGTCGGGCTCTGCCCAGCTGAGCATCCTGTTCCGTCAGGGTGCCAATCCCGATATGTGTGCCGTCAACGTGCAGAACCGTGTGCAGCAGGCCCAGGCGTTGCTGCCTGCCGAGGTGACGCGTATCGGCGTGACGGTGCAGAAGCGCCAGACGTCGCAGGTGCTCATGTTCACCCTGACGTCAGAGGACGGCCGTTACGACGACGAGTTCCTGACGAACTATAACAACATCAACATCATCCCCGCCATCAAGCGTATTCAGGGTGTGGGCGACGTGCAAAGCCCCGGTATGAAGACCTACTCGATGCGTATCTGGCTGAAGCCCGACGTGATGAAGCAGTATGGCCTGATGCCGAGCGATATCAGCGGTGTGCTGGCCGAGCAGAACATCGAGGCTGCCCCGGGTACCTTCGGTGAGCGTGCCGACGTGGCCTACGAGTATGCCATGCGCTACACGGGCCGTCTGAAGAGCGAGGAGGAGTTCGGCAACATCATCATCCAGAGCAAAGCCGACGGTACGACCCTGAAGCTGAAGGACGTCGCCAAGATTGAGCTGGGTGGCCAGACCTATTCGGTGGCGATGAAGAACAACAACCTGCCCTCTGTGTTAGGTATGGTGCAGCAGATTGCCGGTTCGAACGCCAACGAGATTGCCAAGCAGGTGAAAGCCGAGCTGGAGGAGCAGGCTAAGCTCTTCCCGCCGGGTATGACCTATAAGATCAACTACGACGTGACGGAGTTCCTCTATGCCTCTATCGAGGAGGTGGTCTTTACGCTGATCTTCACCCTCATCCTGGTGTTCATCGTGATCTACATCTTCCTGCAGGACTGGCGCTCGACGCTCATTCCGCTGATTGCTGTGCCGGTGTCGCTGATTGGTACGTTCTTCTTCCTCTCAGTCTTCGGCTTCTCCATCAACCTGCTGACGCTGTCGGCCTTGCTGTTGGCCATCGCCATCGTGGTGGACGACGCCATCGTGGTGGTTGAGGCCGTACACGCCAAGCTTGACCAAGGCTATAAGTCGACGCTGACGGCCTCTATCGACGCCATGAACGAGATCTCTGGCGCTATCATCTCCATCACGCTGGTGATGGCCTCGGTGTTCATCCCCGTGTCGTTCATCGGCGGTACGACGGGTACGTTCTACCGCGAGTTCGGTGTGACAATGGCTGTCAGCATCTTCATCTCGGCCTTGAACGCCCTGACGCTGTCGCCCGCCCTGTGTGCCATCTTCTTAAAACCGCACGACAAGGACGGCCACGAGGTGAAGATGTCGCGCATCGACCGCTTCCACGCCGCCTTCAATACCGCCTACGACGGTATCTTGGCGAAATACAAGAAAAGTATCGAGAAATACGTGCGCCGTCCGGTAGCCGCCATCGTGGTCGTTCTCATCGGTATCGCCGTACTCGTGACGACGCTGGCTACGACGAAGACGGGTCTGGTGCCCGACGAGGATACCGGCACGCTGTTCTGTACCGTCTCGATGCCTCCTGCCACCAGTGTGGCCCGTACGCGCCAGATTATCAACGAGGTAGACTCGATACTGGCTGCCGACCCCGCTATCCAGAGCCGTGAGCAGATCCAGGGCTACAACTTCATTGCCGGTGCCGGTTCCGACCAGGCAACGTTCATCCTGAAGCTGAAGCCGTTTAAGGAGCGTCAGAAGGGCTTCTTCTGGAAGTTGTCAGGCCTGTGGCAGGGCGACGGTATCTACCGCTTCTTCCTGAATCCGCTGGAGTCGACGGGTGTCATCGCACAGATCTTCATCAAGACCGCCCATATCAAGGACGCCAAGATCTTAGCTTTCGCACCGCCTATGATTCCCGGCTTCTCGGCCAACTCGGGTGTGTCGCTCGTCATGCAGGACCGTACGGGTGGTTCGTTGGACAAGTTCTACAACATCGTCACCGACTATATTGCCGAACTGAACAAGCGTCCTGAGTTCCAGATGGCGCAGACATCGTATAACCCGAACTACCCGCAGTATATGGTGAATGTCGACGTGGCTAAGTGTAAGCAGAGCGGCATTTCGCCCTCTGTGGTGCTCAGCACGCTGCAGGGTTATTACGGCGGGCTCTATGCTTCGAACTTCAACGCCTACGGTAAGCTGTTCCGCGTGATGATCCAGGCTTCGCCCGAGTCGCGCATGACGCCGGAGTCGCTTAATAATATATATGTACGCACGACGGCCGGTATGGCTCCCGTACAGGAGTTCTGCCGTTTGGAGCGCGTCTACGGTCCGGCCAACATCAACCGCTTCAACCTGTTCACCTCTATCAACGTGACGGCAACGGTGGCTGCCGGCTATTCTACCGGTGAGGCCATCAAGGCCGCTCAGGAGGTGGCTGACGGCATGCTGCCCGCAGGCTACACCTACGACTATCAGGGTCTGACGCGTGAGGAGGCCAAGGCCACGAACTCTACGGCCATCATCTTCCTGCTGTGTATCATCTTCATCTACCTCATCCTGTCAGCACAGTATGAGTCGTACATCCTGCCGTTAGCCGTGGTGCTCTCCGTGCCGTTCGGTCTGGCTGGCTGTTTCCTCTTCACGATGATCTTCGGCCACGCCAACGACATCTATATGCAAATCTCGCTGATCATGCTGATTGGTCTGTTGGCTAAGAACGCCATCCTGATTGTGCAGTTCGCCCTGGAGCGCCGTCGTCTCGGTATGGCTATCTCATGGTCGGCTACCTTGGGTGCTGCCGCCCGTCTGCGTCCTATCCTCATGACGTCGTTGGCCATGATCATCGGTCTGCTGCCACTGATGTTCGCTTCGGGCGTAGGCAAGAACGGTAACCAGACGCTCGGTGCTGCTGCCGTTGGTGGTATGTTGATCGGTACACTGTGCCAGATCTTCATCGTGCCCACACTGTTTACCATCTTCCAGACCCTGCAGGAGAAGATCACTCCGCTGAAGTTCGAGGAGGAAGAGAACGAGGAGGTGGCTGCCGAACTGGCTCAGTATGCGCATGCCAAGCCCGTGGACTATGAACTTGAGAAGTAAGAGAGCCTACCCAAGCCCTCCCGAAGGGAGGGATGTTCAGATACATAAAAGCTCAATCAAAAAATACGAAGATATATGAAGATAAACATAAAACGAATCCTCAGAGAATTCATAAAGCCCCTCCCTTGGGGAGGGGTTGGGGTGGGCTTGCTCCTGCTCTCTTTGTCCAGCTGCGGCCTCTACAACAAATACGACCGTCCTGAGGTGGTGGCCGACGGCATCGTCCGTGACCCTGTAGCCCAGAACGCTGCCCTGCAGGCCGACGGCGATGAGTCGTTCGGCAACCTGCCCTGGCGCCAGCTGTTCACCGACCCTCAGCTGCAGACACTCATCGAGAAGGGACTTGAGAACAATCCCGACCTGCTGAATGCTGCGCTGAACGTGCAGATGGTGAACGAGGCCCTGAAGGTGGCCCGTCTGGCTTTCCTGCCGTCTGTTGCCCTGACGCCCCAGGGAACCATCGCCACCTTGCAGACAGACCCCTCGGTGACGACGAAGTCGTACCAGATTCCCGTCTCGGCCTCATGGACCGTTGACCTCTTCGGCAATCTGCTGAACGCTAAGCGTTCGGCACAGATGCAGCTGATGGCGGTCAAGGACTATCAGGTGGCCGCACAGTGTGGCCTTGTCACAGGCATCGCCACCCTCTACTACACGCTGTTGACCCTCGACCGTCAGATAGAGATTGTCACCGATATGGAACAGTTGACCAAGGAGACTTGGGATAAGATGAAGTTCATGCACGAGAATCGCGTGGGCTACCGCTCGACGGCTGTCCAGAGTGCTGAGGCTGCCTACTACTCCGTTCAGGCCCAGAAGGTTGACCTCCAGCGCCAGATCCGTGAGTGTGAGAACTCGTTGACGCTGTTGCTGGCCGAACCTGCCCACAGCGTGGCACGCGGAAAGCTCGCCGACCAGTCGCTGCCCTCGCAGTTTGCTACTGGTGTGAGCATCAACCTGCTGAACAACCGTGCCGACGTTCATGCTGCCGAGATGTCGCTGGCCCAGTGCTTCTACGACGTGCAGCAGGCCCGTTCGCGCTTCTATCCCAGCATCACCATTACGGGTACGGGTGCCTTCACCAACAACAACGGCCTCGTCAACCCCGGCAAGATGCTGTGGTCGGCTGTCGGCTCGCTCGTTCAGCCGATCTTCCAGCACGGACAGATCGTCGCTGGTCTGAAGGTGGCTCAGATGAAGTATGAGCAGGCCTACAACACCTGGCAGAACGCCGTGCTGAAGGCTGGCAATGAGGTGTCGAATGCCCTTGTCACCTACAACTCGTCGGCTGAGAAGGGTGTCCTCGACGGCAAGCGCGTCGCCGTACTCCGCCAGAATGTGGAGGATACGAAGAAGCTGATGGAGTCATCGTCGAATACCACCTATCTGGAGGTCATCTCTGCCCAGTCGAACCTGCTCAATGCCGAGATTAACGAGGTCACCGACCAGTTTAACAAGATGCAGGCAGTAGTCAACCTGTACCAAGCCTTAGGTGGCGGTGCAAAATAAAATTGAATAATTGAAAAATTGAAGAATTGAAGTCCACGTGGCTCGAAACTTCAATTTTTCAATTCTTAAATTCTTAAATTCTAAAGAATATGGCAAGCGAAATATCCCCCAAAGCCGATATATCGCCAAAGGCAAAAATCGGTAACAACTGTAAGATATTCCCCTTCGTGTATATCGAGGACGACGTGGTGATTGGCGACAACTGTATCATCTTCCCCTTCGTCAGCATCTGCGACGGTGCCCGTATCGGAAAGGGCAACAAGATTCATCAGGGCAGCGTCATCGCCGCCCTGCCTCAGGACTTTAACTTCCGTGGCGAGAAGTCGTATGTCGAAATTGGTGAAAACAACGTTATCCGTGAGAATGTCGTCATCAACCGCGGCACCCATCGCGACGGCGTCACCCGCATCGGTAACCATAATTTCCTGCTTGAGGGCGCACACATCAGCCACGACACCGTCGTCGGCACGAACTGCGTCTTCGGCTATGGAGCGAAGATTGCCGGCGACTGCGAGATAGGCAACGGTGTCATCTTCTCGTCGGGTGCTATCCAGAACGCCAATACCCGTGCCGGCGACCTCTCGCTGATCCAGGCAGGTACCGCTTTCTCGCACGACGTGCCGCCCTATATCATTGCTGGCGGTTCGCCTATGGAGTATGGCGGTCCGAACACGACGATGCTCGACTATGCCGGTATTGACAAGAAGGTACAGAAGCACATCGCCAACGCCTATCGTCTGCTGTTCAACGGCAAGACCAGCGTTTACGATGTCATCCTGCAGATTAAGGAGCAGGTGCCTGACAGTCCGGAAATCCAGAATATCGTCAAGTTCCTGGAGAACACGAAACGAGGCATCATGTGTAAATAATCAAAGAACAATCCCCGCCAATTGGTGGGGATTGTTGTTAATACGAGGCTGTGCAGGGAATGCCGGCTGCTATCACGCGGTCGCGAATGGCGTCTAACTCCTCGCGACTGGCTTTTCGTAGCGACTGGTCGGGTGTCTCGCGGTCGATGGTGTAGATCATTACCTGCTCAGGGGCAATGTCCTTGACGGCGTCGAGCCAGGGAGTGACATAGTCGTCGGTGGTGTTGTCGATGTCAGGTCCCTTGAGGAACATCGTCTGGATGATGAGGTGGCCGTTGAAAGCCTTCATCCGCTCGATGATGGCCTCTACGTCGTAAGTGCCGTTGGGGTGGTCTACCTTGTTGATGAAGTCAGCATCGACGGTGTCGAGCTTCAGTATATTGTTGTCTACACGCATCAGGGCGTCGTGAACGGCCTGGCGGTGGATCATCGTCGAGTTCGACAGTACCGAGACCTTCGCCTTCGGACAGTATTGGTCGCGCAGACGGATGGTGTCGTCGATGATCTCTGCAAAGTGGGGGTGACACGTCGGCTCGCCGTTGCCGGCAAAGGTCAGCACGTCGGGCATCTGACCGTCCTCAGCCATCAGCTGCAGCTTGTGTTCCAGCGCCGTCGCCACCTCTTCGCGGGAAGGCAGCGGCAGGGTGGGGCGGTGGTCCTCGTTGAAGCCGCACTCACAGTAGATACAGTCGAAGGAGCACACCTTGCCGTCGCGCGGCAGCAGGTTGATGCCTAACGAAATGCCCAGTCGGCGGCTCTGTACGGGGCCGAAGATGGGCGAGGGATAGATAATCGTACTCATAGCGGCTGCAAAATTACAAAAAAGTTTTGGGTTTTAGCAAATTATTATGTATCTTTGCACGCGAATTTGATTTTTACGTACGTAAAGTATAGATGAGTAAGAAAAAAAGGACGACCCGTCGCCGTCACGGCTTGCAGGTTGTTACATTGTGTATCAGTACGACGATGGTGCTGATATTGCTTGGGCTTGTGGTATTCTCAGTACTCACAGCCCATAACCTTTCTAATTATGTGAAGGAGCACTTGACGGTGACCGTCATGCTGGGCGACACGGTGAGCACGAACGATGCCCATCGGCTGTGTCGTGAACTTTACCATCGGCCCTACGCCCACAACATCGACTATGTCAGCAAGGAGCAGGCGCTGAAGGACCAGACGGAAGCCATGGGCAGCGACCCCTCGGAGTTCTTGGGTATGAACCCCTTCGTGGCGACGCTGGAACTGCAGCTGAAGTCGGACTATGCCAACCGCGACTCCCTGGCCTGGATAGCTGCCGAGCTGAGGAAGAACCCGAAGGTGAGCGATGTGGCCTATCAGGAAGACCTGATGGACAAGGTGAACAAGAACCTGCAGAAGGTGAGTCTGGTGCTGTTGGTGCTGGCGCTGCTGCTGACGTTCATCAGCTATTCGTTGGTGAGCAATACGGTGCGTCTGCGTGTCTATTCGCAGCGCTTCCTCATACACACGATGAAGTTAGTGGGTGCCTCCTGGGGCTTTATCCGCCGTCCGTTTATGTACACGGGACTGGTCGTCGGACTCGTTGCAGCACTGTTGGCCTGCATCGTCTTGGGTGCAGGGGTGTGGAGCCTCTATCAGTACGAGCCCAACCTGACGTTTATTATCACATGGCAGGTGTTGGCCGCTACGGGCATTGCCGTCCTGCTCTTCGGACTGGTGATTACGTCGCTGTGCTCGTATATCTCCGTGAACCGCTTCCTGAGAATGCGGGCGCAGGAACTGTATAAAATTTAGAACATTAAACATTAAAGATTAAACATTAAACATTAGAAATTAAACATTAAATCAAGTAAAATTGAGGATATGAACGATAATATGAAAAGAGATTTCGCCTTTGGCCGCATGAACTTTATCCTGCTGGCCGTGAGTATGGTGGTTGTCATCATCGGTTTCATCCTGATGAGTGGTGGCAGCTCGACAGAAGAGGCTTACAACCCCGATATTTTCAGTACCCGCCGCATAGTGGTGGCACCCGTGGTGTGCCTGCTGGGATTCCTGTCGATGATTTATGCCGTGGTGCATAAGTCGAAGGACGAAGTGCAGAAGGAGGAGACTAAATGACCTGGATAGAAACCGTCATCATCGCCATCGTGGAGGGACTCACCGAGTTCCTGCCCGTCTCGTCGACGGGACACATGATTATCACCCAGAACCTCTTGGGCATCGAGCAGGGTGACCCTTTCGTCCACGCCTTTACGTTCATTATACAGTTTGGCGCCATCCTCTCGGTGGTGTGCCTCTACTGGAAGCGGTTCTTCAAGTTCGACTGTTCGTCAGCCCCCGAGGGCTGTTCGTGGTGGCAGCGCCTGAAACACAGGTACTACTTCTACTGGCTCCTTTTCGTGGGCGTGCTACCAGCGGTCATCATCGGTCTGGCGGCGAAGAAGTCCGGCCTGCTCGACTGGCTGCTCGACAGCGTCGAGGTGGTCGCCGTGATGCTGGTGGTAGGCGGTGTGTTCATGCTGTTCTGCGACAAGCTCTTCAACAAAGGCAGCGACGACAGGAAAGTCAACGAGAAGCGCGCCTTTATGATAGGCCTGTACCAGTGTATCTCGGTCATCCCCGGCGTATCGCGGTCGATGGCCACCATCGTAGGCGGTATGACACAGGGACTGACACGTAAGCGCGCTGCTGAGTTCTCGTTCTTCCTGGCAGTGCCCACGATGGCCGGTGCCACGCTCCTCGACCTGCTCGACCTTGTCAAGGAAGATGCCGCCTGGGCTACGTCACATAATATCATGATGCTCCTCTTAGGCTGTGTCGTGGCCTTTGTCGTGGCCTTGCTGGCCATGAAGTGGTTCGTGGCCTTTCTCACCAAGTATGGTTTCAAGGCATTTGGTATCTATCGCATCATCGTCGGCACCATTATCATCGTGTTGCTGCTGACGGGTCATTCACTTGCAATGGTAGACTAATGGATTTCAACGAAGGAACATTCATCTATATCAATAAGCCCTACCGGATGTCGTCGTTCGGCGCCCTGGCCCACATCCGCTACGTCGTGTCGAAGAAGCTGCACGTCAAGCGGGTGAAGATGGGACATGCCGGCACCCTCGACCCTTTGGCTACGGGTGTGCTTATCCTCTGTACGGGTAAGGCCACGAAGCAGATAGAGACGTTGCAGCTCCACGACAAGGAGTACACCGCCACCCTGCAACTCGGAGCCACGACACCGTCGTTCGACCGTGAGCATACCGTCGACATGACCTATCCGACACGCCATATCACCCGCGAGCTCATCCTTCGTGTACTCGCCGATTTCGTCGGCGAGATTCTCCAGGAACCGCCCCTCTATTCTGCCTGTATGGTGGCAGGCGACAGGGCGTATGAGTTGGCTCGCAAGGGTGTCGACCACCGCCTGGCTGCCAAGCCCGTGCGCATCGACGAGATTGAGCTGACCGCCTTTGACCCTGCGACGATGCAGATGAGCATCCGTGTGGTCTGTGGTAAGGGTACCTATATCCGCTCGCTGGCCCGCGACATCGGTCAGGCTTTGGGCAGTGGCGCCTTCCTGACAGCGCTCTGCCGTACCCGCGTGGGCAACGTCCGCATCGAGGACTGCCAGACCTTCGACAGCTTCCCGCAGTGGTTAGACAACCAATTGGACGAATAGGTCTAATAAGACCAATAAGACCCATAGGTCTCATAAGTCCCATAAGACCTATAAGTCCTATAAAATAAAAAAACAAAACAACCAAAATAATGAAACTATCACAATTCAGATTCAAGTTGCCCGAAGAGCAAGTAGCCCTTTATCCGCCGCACCGCACCTTTAAGAATGAGGACGGTACGGAAGAGCGCGTTTTCAGTCGTGACCAGTCGCGACTGATGGTGGTTCACCGCAAGCGTCAGACGATAGAGATGTTCCGGAAAGATGCTGACGGCAACGATACCGACCAGTTCTTGACATTCCGCGACTTGGTGAACTACTTCGACGAGGGCGACACCTTCATCTTCAACGACACCAAGGTGTTCCCCGCCCGTCTCTACGGCACGAAGGAGAAGACCGACGCTCAGATAGAGGTGTTCTTGTTGCGCGAACTCAACGAGGAACTGCGCTTGTGGGATGTGCTCGTCGAGCCAGCCCGCAAGATACGTATCGGCAATAAGCTCTTCTTCGAAGAGGACGGCCCGATGGTGGCTGAGGTCATCGACAACACCACTAGCCGCGGACGTACGCTGCGCTTCCTCTACGACTGTGAGCACGAGGAGTTCAAACGCGAGCTCTTTGCCTTGGGTGAGGCCCCACTGCCCCGCTACATCGTCGACCGCCGTCCCGCCGATGCAGATGATATGGAGAACTTCCAGACGATCTTTGCCCGCAATGAGGGTGCCGTTACTGCCCCTGCCACAGGTCTGCATTTCAGTCGCGAACTGATGAAGATGATGGAGATTCGCGGCTTCAACTTCGCCTACCTCACCGTTCACTGTGGTTTAGGATGCTTCGACCCCATCGAGGTGGAGGATCTGACCAAGCATAAGATGGGGTCAGAGCAGGTCATCATCCCTGACGAGTGCTGCCGTCTGGTGAACGAGACCAAGGAACAGGGCCGCCGTGTGTGCGCCGTGGGTGTCAGTACGGCACGTGCCACAGAGTCGTCTGTCGGCACCGACGGTATGCTGAAACCCTTCGACAGCTGGACTAACAAGTTCATCTTCCCGCCTTACGATTTCGGTCTCTCCAATGCGCTGATAGCCAACTTCTACCATCCTGAGTCGACGATGATGATGCTGACGGCAGCCTTTGGCGGCTATGAGCTCATCTACGAGGCCTACGAACTGGCCGTCAAGAATGGCTATATGTTCGGCTGCTATGGCGACGGTCTGCTGATTCTCGACGATTAGGAGACCCACCCCCTGTGCCCCTCCCTGCGAGGGAGGGGAGTAATATGTTAAACCATTATGGCAGACCATCAGGTATATTTGGGACTGGGCTCGAATCTGGGTGATTGCAGAAAGAACCTGGAGCGAGCCATCCTTCTGGTTAGTGAGCGGGTAGGGATGGTGACACGCCAGTCGTCGTTCGTCGAGACGGAGCCGTGGGGCTTCCAGTCTGACTACCGTTTCCTCAATGCCGTCATCCTCTGCGAGACCGACAAGACACCTCGCGAGATTCTGCGGCTGACGCAACAGATAGAACGCGACATGGGACGGCATAAAAACGTCAATCGCAGATTGACAAACCGCAACTACACCGACCGACCGATAGACATCGACATCCTGCTCTACGACGACCTGAGCGTCGACGAGCCAGACCTGAAGATACCGCATCCGCTGATGTATGAGCGCGACTTCGTGATGCTGCCGCTCAGAGAAATTAACAACAAACTATAACTAAATACGCTAAGACAATGAGAAAAACCGTTCTTCTGTTCCTCTATCTTTCGGCAGTCCTCTGTCTGAAAGCACAGAATCCGTACAAACAGTACACCGACAACCTGCCGTTTAAGATGGCAGAAGTGAAAGCCCCCGCCATTCCCGATGCGAAGGTGTCGCTCAAGGATTTCGGCGCCGATCCTACTGGTCAGCAGCTCTGCACAGAGGCATTCGCCAAGGCCATTGACCAGCTCTATAAGATGGGCGGCGGTCACCTCGTCGTGCCCCGTGGCGTGTGGCAGACAGGCCCTGTGGTGCTGCGCTCTAATATCGACCTGCACTTGGAGGCTGGCGCCGTCATCCAGTTTGCTGCCGACGAGAACCTCTATCCCCTTATCAAGACATCCTTCGAGGGCCTTGACACCCGTCGCTGCCAGTCGCCCCTTTCTGCCAATGGTGCTACCAATATCAGCATCACCGGTCATGGCGTCATCGACGGCAACGGCCAGTACTGGCGTCCCGTGAAGCACTCCAAAGTCACGGAAGGCCACTGGAAACGCCTGTTGGCTATTCCTGGCAGTCAGGAGATGAAGAAAGACTACTGGGTGCCATCCGCAGGGTATGCCAAGGGCGAAGAGGGGGCGAACATGAACGTGCCCGCCGCCCAGACCGAAGAGGAATGGCAGGCCGTGAAGCGGTTCCTGCGTCCCGTCATGGTAAGCCTCGTCAACTGTAAGAACGTGCTGCTCGAGGGTGTTATCTTCCAGAACTCCCCTGCGTGGAACCTCCACCCGCTGATGTGTCAGAACATTATTATTAATAATGTACTCGTGCGTAACCCCGCCTATGCCCAGAACGGCGACGCCCTCGACCTGGAGTCGTGTACCAATGCTCTGATTGTCAACTCGCGCTTCGATGCTGGCGACGATGGTATCTGCATCAAGAGCGGTAAGGACGCCGACGGCCGTCGCCGCGGTATTCCCTGTGCCAATGTCGTCGTCGACGGTTGTACCGTCTTTGCCGGTCATGGCGGCTTTGTCGTAGGCTCCGAGATGAGCGGTGGCGTGAAGAATATCAAGGTGGCAAACTGCCAGTTCGTGGGCACCGACGTCGGCTTGCGTTTCAAGTCTACCCGTGGCCGTGGCGGCATCGTCGAGAACATCTTCATCGACGGCATCTCTATGACCGACATCGAGACCTACGCCCTCACCTTTAATATGTATTATGGTGGCAAATCTGTCGCTGAAACGTTAGCCGAAGGCGGACAACAGGAGTCTCAACATGTGCCTGTCACCGAGGAGACCCCCATCTTCCGCCACATCGACATCCGCAATGTCGTCTGCCACAATGCCGGTTATGCGATGGAGTTCAACGGACTGCCCGAGATGCCCATCGACGGCATCACTCTTCAGAACATCGACATCACGGCTAAGAAAGACGCCACCTTCCAGTACTGTAAGAATATCAAGAAGGACAACGTCAACATCCGGCTGACAGAGTAAGCATAAAAAAAAGAGGCAAATGCCTCTTTTTTTTTGTGTGACTGTTAGTCGCCGATGCTCCGTACGGGACGCTCCGTGGCCGTTGAGTCGCTGCCGGCACCGCGGGTCGTGCGCGAGTAATAGTATTCGTCGTACCAGCCATCATAGCCCCAGCGGTCGTAGCTGCCCCAGTTGGGTGACGAGGTGTGATAGAGCGTGAAGTCAACACGCTGGCCGTCGTCGTAGAGAGTACCACGGAACCGGTCGTCGTTCAGCACGTAGTCGTGGATATAGAGTGTCGTACCCTCTTCGCGGAAGTAGATTCTGATCTCGCCATTCACCACCGTCCAGTCTATGTGGTTGGCCACGTAGTCCCACGGAGCATCAGAATAGTAGTCCACCCAGTAGCCTACGCCGCTTGACCAGCTATTGGTGCGCTGGAAATCGATGATGGTATAGGTTGAACTGTATGTATGGCCGCCGTATCTGGACTTGATGTTCATCTCGCCCCTCCAAGTGCCCTCAAGGGTGTAGGCGGTGTCATAGTCTTCATCACACGAGGTGAATGTCAGCGTCATCAGCGTGGCGATGAGCGCGGGGAGTATAGCGTAAATCTTTTTCATAATAGTAATGTATTAAAAGGTGAATAATGTTATTTCTCGCTGCAAAGATACGACAATTATTTGTATCCGTCAAGGGGTAAAACTATAAAACCGCATAGGGATTTCCCTACGCGGTTTTAACAGTGGTGTTTTGACAACCTTATTACTTACGCAGGCCGAGAGCCTTCACGATAGCACGGTAGCGGTTGATGTCGTTCACATAGAGATACTTCAGCAGCTTGCGGCGACGACCTACCATCATGGTCAGCGAACGGGCAGTACCGAAGTCCTTGTGGTTCTTCTTCAGGTGCTCCGTCAGGTGCTTGATACGATAGGTGAACAGGGCAATCTGTGCTTCGGCAGAACCGGTGTCAGTAGCACCCTTGCCGTACTGGCTGAAAATCTCAACCTTCTTTTCTTTGTCTAAATACATAATGTTTAATGATGATTTTGTTAATACTAAACATCTTTCGGATGCCTCCCGCTCCATCATAAAAACGGGCACATCTTTCAAATGCGGCTGCAAAGGTACAACTTTTTTCTGATATAACAAGTTTTTTTCAAAGAAAATTTGTACCTTTGCACCCGATTTCAACAAAACGACGTATGCAGGATATCAGAAACATTGCAATTATTGCTCACGTAGACCACGGCAAGACGACGCTCGTGGACAAGATGATGCTGGCAGGAAACCTCTTCCGCGAGGGACAGAACCTGTCGAGCCAAGTACTGGACGCCAATGACCTCGAGCGTGAGCGAGGCATCACTATTCTCTCGAAGAATGTGAGTATCAACTGGAAAGGAACGAAAATCAATATCATCGACACTCCGGGACACTCGGACTTCGGTGGCGAGGTTGAGCGCGTGCTCAACATGGCCGATGGCTGCCTGCTGCTCGTCGATGCCTTCGAGGGACCTATGCCGCAGACGCGCTTCGTGCTTCAGAAGGCGCTGCAAATCGGCCTCAAGCCTATTGTCGTTGTCAACAAGGTAGACAAGCCCAACTGTCGTCCCGAGGAGGTCTACGAGATGGTGTTCGACCTGATGTTCTCGCTGAACGCCACCGAAGACCAGCTCGACTTCCCCGTCGTCTACGGTTCGGCCAAGAACGGCTGGATGGGCGAGGACTGGCAGAAGCCGACCACAGACATCACCTATCTGCTTGACAAGATTGTCGAGGTCATACCTGCACCGCAGCAGATTGAGGGTACACCGCAGATGCTCATCACCTCTTTGGATTATAGCAGCTATACGGGCCGTATCGCCGTGGGGCGCGTCCATCGCGGCAAGCTGAAGGACGGTCAGCAGGTGACGATTGCTCACCGCGACGGTTCGATGGAGAAGACGAAGATTAAGGAACTGCATACCTTCGACGGTATGGGTCACCAGCGCATTGAGCAGGTAGACTGCGGCGACATCTGTGCCGTCATCGGACTCGAGAAGTTTGAGATTGGCGACACCATCTGCGACGTCGAGAACCCCGAACCCCTGCCTCCCATTGCCATTGACGAGCCGACGATGTCGATGCTCTTTACCATCAACGACTCGCCCTTCTTCGGTCGTGAGGGTAAGTTCGTCACCTCGCGCCATATCAACGACCGTCTGCAGAAAGAGCTTGAGAAGAACCTCGCCCTGCGTGTCGAGCAGTTTGAGGACTCCACCGACAAGTGGGTCGTCTCCGGCCGTGGCGTGCTACACCTCTCTGTGCTCATCGAGACGATGCGTCGTGAGGGCTACGAACTGCAGGTGGGGCAGCCCCAGGTTATATATAAAGAGGTAGACGGCGTGAAGTGCGAGCCCGTCGAGGAACTTACCATCAACGTCCCCGAGGAGTTTGCCTCGAAGATGATTGACATGGTGACCCGCCGCAAGGGCGAGATGACCTCGATGGAGAGTCAGGGCGAGCGCACCAACATTGAGTTCGACATCCCCTCGCGTGGCATCATCGGTCTGCGTACCAACGTGCTGACAGCCTCTCAGGGTGAGGCCATCATGGCCCACCGCTTCAAGGAGTACCAGCCCTACAAGGGCGAGATTGAGCGTCGCGTCAACGGTTCGATGATAGCCCTTGAGACGGGCAACGCCTTTGCCTACGCCATCGACAAGCTGCAGGACCGTGGTAAGTTCTTCATCGATCCGGGTGAGGACGTCTATATGGGACAGGTCGTCGGCGAGCACGTCCACGACAACGACCTCGTCATCAACGTCTGCAAGGCCAAGCAGCTGACCAACGTCCGTGCTTCGGGTACCGACGACAAGGCCCGCATCATCCCCAAGACCGTCATGTCGTTGGAGGAATGTCTGGAATATATCAAGGAGGACGAGCTTGTTGAGGTGACGCCACAGTCCATGCGTATGCGCAAGACCATCCTCGACCACGACCAGCGAAAGAAAGCTAACAAGTCATAAACAAAATCCCTCGTCCGACTGGGCGAGGGATTTTGTTTGTTATGCGTCGGCAAAGACTTTTCCGTCGTCGAGGGTGACCTGTAGCTTGGTGTACTCGCTGTGGAAATCGTGCTGCAGACGGTCAAGGTAGCGGGCACTCTCCCATTTGCACATAGGCAGGTCGTGGAGCAGGTAGTTGCCGCACGATTCCGGTTGCGTGGCTGGCACCTTCATCTGGGTGAGTATCCACTCTAAACACTCGATGGTCAGCTGGCGCATATCTTCGACGGTATAGGTGCCTGTCATGATGATATACATACCCGTCAGACAACCCATAGGACCAACGTAGACAACGTCGTCCTTGGCTCGGCTGTTACGGAACCAGGTCGCCATCAGGTGCTCTAAGCTGTGCATGGCAGCCGGGGCTACGGCGGGCTCCTTGTTGGGTTCGGTGATGCGCAGGTCGTAGGTGGTGAAGCCTTTGTCTTCGCGCGAGACGTAGATACCAGGCTTCAGGTGTGTGTGGTCGATGGTAAAGCTCTGTATTACTTCCATAGTGATTCTACGAATGTTTTGGTGACTTGGAATGAGTTAGCTGCAATGGTGTCCCAGAAGTTGTGGTACTGCGAGGCGTCGATGTCGCGCAGGGGGATGTCGCTGACGACGCGGAAGGAGATAAATTTCACCTTATTTATATAGCAGGTCTGCGCGATGGCGCACGACTCCATATCGACGGCCTTGGCCTCGGGGAAGTGGCCGATGATTTCGCGCATCTTGTCGCGGGAGTCTACAAACCAGTCGCCAGTGACGATCAGTCCCGGGTGTATCTTCACGCCGCAGTCCAGGCCTCTGGCTTTCTCCAGCAGCCATGAGTCGGCTTGGTAGCGGGCTGGCAACCCCTGCACCTGTCCGTAGACGGTAGTGTCGTCAATAGCCTTACCGCAATAGACGTCGTGGTACGTCAGTTCTGAACTGACGACAACGTCCTGTACGTTGATGTCGTCACCGTTGCCCCCGGCGCAGCCGCTAGAGATGATGACGTCGGGGTTGAACTCGTTGATCATACGCTGTGCACCGAGGGCGGCGTTCACCTTGCCGATGCCGCATTTCTCGACGCGCACAGATCCGTCGGTAAAGAGTTGCTGCAGTTGCTGCAGTTCCTTGTCCATTGCTACAATAATTCCGATTTTCATTTTTTTCTGTTTTAGACTGCAAAGGTACGATTTTTTTTCGTACCTTTGCACGCAAAAATAAAAAACTTGCAAGTTATGACTATTTTTAAGAAGTGGCTGCCAGATGTGCTGGTGGTTGTGATGTTTGCCTTAGTGGCTTTCGCCTATTTCTTCCCCGCTGATATTGAGGGACGTATCCTCTACCGTCACGACTCGTCGGCAGGACGCGGCTCCGGTCAGGAGCAGGCGGAGTATCAGCAGCGTACGGGTGAGCGCACTCGCTGGACGAACGCCCTGTTTTCAGGTATGCCGACCTACCAGATGGCACCGTCGTATAAGAGTAGCGACACGCTGAATACGGCCATCAGCGCCTTCCACCTGTGGTTGCCCGAGAACGTGTGGTATGTCTTTGCCTACCTTTTAGGCTTCTATATCCTACTGCGAGCCTTCGACTTCCGCTGGTACTTGGCGGCCTTGGGCTCGGTGATGTGGGCCTTTTCGACGTATTTCCTCATTATCATTGCTGCGGGTCACATCTGGAAGGTGTGGGCGCTGGCCTATCTGCCGCCGATGATAGCGGGCGTGGTGCTGGCCTATAGGGGCAAATACCTGTGGGGCTTGATACTGACGGGCATCTTCGCAGCCTTCGAGGTCTACTCGAACCACGTACAGATGACGTACTACTACCTGTTCGTCATCCTCTTCATGATACTGGCCTATCTGGTTGAGGCGATTCAGTCGAAGCGCTATCTGCACTGGGTGAAGGCTACGGTGGCCTGTGCTGTCGGTGGTCTGTTGGGCGTTCTGGTTAACATCTCTAACCTGTACCACACTTGGCAGTACGGTCAGGAGTCGATGCGCGGCAAGAGCGAACTGGTGAAGCCCGATACGGGCAACCAGACGAACAGCGGACTGGAGCGCGACTATATCACACAATGGTCGTACGGCATCGGTGAGACATGGACGCTGCTTGTGCCTAACACGAAGGGTGGTGCCTCGCAGCCACTGGCTGCCAACAAGACGGCTATGGCTCATGCCGACAATAACTATATTGGTATCTATCAGCAGTTGGGACAGTACTGGGGTGAACAGCCCGGCACGCAGGGCCCCGTCTATGTGGGTGCCTTTGTGCTCTTCCTTTTCGTCTTAGGCTTGTTTATCGTCAAAGGTCCCATGAAGTGGGCCTTGTTCGCTGCCACGGTGTTGAGTATTCTGCTGTCGTGGGGTAAGAACTTTATGGGCTTTACCGACTTTTTCCTCGACTATGTGCCGATGTATGCCAAGTTCCGTACTGTGGCCTCCATCCTCGTCATTGCTGAGTTCACCATCCCCCTGCTGGCCATGCTGGCGCTGAAGGAGTGGATTACGACCTACTCCCAACCCCTCCCTGTGAGGGAGGGGAGTGGTAACACTCAAGGGAAGACACATTCTACTCCCCTCCATAACAGGGAGGGGCAGGGGGTGGGTCTTTGGATTGCCTTCGCCCTTACGGGCGGCATGGCCCTGCTGTTTGCCGTGATGCCCGACGTGTTCTTTGGCAATTACGTGTCGTCGGCAGAGATGCAGGCGATGTCGCAGATTCCTGCCGACCAGCTGCAGCCGCTGTTGCAGAACCTGACGGAGATGCGACGGGCGATGTTCACCAGCGACGCCTGGCGCTCGTTCTTCATCATCGTCATCGGCACGCTCTGCCTGCTGCTCTACCGTGCCAAGAAGCTGCGTGTAGAGTATATGACGGGTCTGCTGTTGGTGCTCTGCCTCTTCGACTTGTGGCAGGTGAACAAGCGCTACCTGAACGATGAGATGTTTGTGCCGAAGGCCGAGCGCGAGATGGCGCAGCCGAAGACAGAGACCGACGAGATTATCCTGGCTGACAAGACGCTGGACTACCGTGTGCTGAACTTAGCATCGAACACGTTCAACGAGAACGAGACATCCTATTATCATAAGAGCATTGGCGGTTACCACGCTGCCAAGCTGCGCCGTTATCAGGAACTGATAGAGACCTATATCGCACCAGAGATGCAGACGGCGTTCCAGGCCGTGGCTGATGCTGCCGGCGACATGACGCTGGTGAAGGGCGACAGCCTCTATCCGGTGCTGAATATGCTCAACACCCGTTATTTCATACTTCCTTTGCAGTCGGGTAAGACCGTACCTGTAGAGAATCCTTACGCCTACGGCAATGCGTGGTTTGTTGACCGCGTGCAGTTCGTAGATAATGCCAATCAGGAGTTGGATGCTATGGCTAAGCTCGACCTGCGTCATGAGGCCGTTGCCGACAAGAAGTTCGGCGAGCAGCTGAAGGCCGTTGCCGAGACGGCTGCCGACTCTGCTGCCGTGGTGACGCTGACGGCTTACGAGCCTAACCGTCTGACCTACGATGTGACGTCGGCCAAGGGTGGGGTAGTGGTGTTCTCGGAGATTTACTATCCTGGCTGGACGGCCACCATCGACGGTGAGCCAGTAGAGTTGGGACGTGTCGACTACGTGCTGCGTGCGCTGACTGTCGGCCCCGGTCGCCACCAGGTGGAACTGGCCTTCTTCCCCAAGTCTATTGACACGACGGAGACGATAGCCTACGTCTCATTAGGCTTGCTCTTGTTGCTGATAGTCTTAGCTGTGGTGCTGTCGGTCAGACGGCGTTCAAAATGTGATGCCTGACATAGCCTCTGTGACCGAAAATTGCCACGACGGCAAAGCAGATCAGTGGAATGATGAATGACAGGTTGACTGAAGACAGACCTAACAGCGTGATGTGGGTGTCAATAATGGCAGCCTGAATAGCGGGGAAGATGGCACCGCCAGAGACAGCCATTGTCATACCAGCACTGGCCAGCTTGACATTCTTGCCCATGCCGCGTAATCCCATACCATAGATGGTGGGGAACATGAGTGACATACAGGCGCTGGCGGCAATGAGGCAATAGAGACCGTTGCGGTCGGTGAATAGCATGACACCGCAGATGAGCACACCGCCTGTAATGGCCATGACCGACAGCAGACGTCCGGCTCGGAATATCTTGAGCAGCCATGTGCAGATGAATCGGAAGACAGCAAACGCTATGATGGCTGCGATGTTATACTTCTGCGACAGCAGCTCGGCATCCTTCTCAATGATTCCTTCCGACATGAAGATGCGCATACCATACTGGATGATGTAGGCCCAGCAACATACTTGGGCGCCAACGTAGAAGAACTGTGCTATTACGGCCTCACGGTAGTTCTCGTTTTTGAAAAGATCTGAAAACTCCTGACGCAGGCTGCTTGTGTCCTTGTTGTCATTGTATAGCTTTATGCGCTGCAGGCGTATAAGCACCAGTAGCATGATGGCAATGGCACTGATAAGAATGTAAGGCTGTATGAGTACCGTCAGGTCATGGTTCTTGACAATCTCGAACTGGATCATCGGCAGACGCATACGAATCTCTGTGGACAACGGGCTAATGCCATCCTGTACCACGTTACGCGTGATGAACATTCCAATAACGGCACCTAAGGCGTTGACAGCCTGTGCCAGGTTCAAGCGCCTGATGCCGTTGGCTTCACTGCCCATGCAGTAGATCATCGGGTTACAGCAGGTCTCCAGCAGTGCCAATCCACAGGTCATCGTGAAGTAAGCGAAGAGGAAGGGCGAGAACAGACCGATGAACTTAGCTGGCAGGAATAGTAGCGAACCGGTAGCGTAGATACCTAATCCGAGGAGCACGCCAGCCTTGAAGTTGTATTTCCTGATAAAGATGGCTGCAGGGATGGCCATGACAAGATAGCCAAAGTGGTTAGCCATAGTGACCAGATTGCCCTCAAAGGTGCTCATCAGGAATACCTTCGAGAAGGTGTTGGCCATAATTGGGGTCATATCGTTAGAGAATCCCCATAGTGCGAAACAGCACGCAATAAGTAGGAAGGGTAGTAACTGTTTACTGGTCAGTTCTCCGAAAAGGTCGTACTTCTGATACTTCATTGTTTTCTTATTTGATATTTTAGGCAGGGCAAAAGTAATAAAAAAGAATGATAAAAGCACATTTTTTGCAAAATAATTTGTAATTTTGCAAAAGAAAACGACAAAATATGAAGATATTACTCTCCTTACCCCCTAATTTGGTGGATTGCTTTCATGACATCACAGGTCTGAGTCACGACGATTTTTTCTGTACTTGCGACCCCGTTGGTCACCGTCTGGGCAGCGGTGGCGGCACCGCTTGGCTGCTTCAGCAGGCTTGTCTGTCGGAGTGTGGGAAACCTGAAATGGGTGACGAGTGGCTGTCGCAGGACAAGCGCATCCTCGTTCATGCCGGCGGACAGAGTCGCCGCCTGCCCTCCTATGCCGTTTCCGGAAAAGTGCTCATGCCGGTGCCCGTCTTCCGCTGGGAGCGTGGCCAGCGTCTCGACCAGACGCTGCTCGACCTGCAGCTGCCCCTCTACCGTCGGCTGATGGCGATGGCGCCCGACCATATCCACACGATGGTGGTCAGTGGCGATGTGCTTATCCGTACCACGCAGCCCCTGCAGCCCGTCCCCGATGCCGACGTCGTCTGCTACGGTCTGTGGTTGCCAGCTGCGACGGCTACCCATCATGGTGTCTTTGTCAGTAACCGTCAGTCGCCCAATGTACTTAAGCAAATGCTGCAGAAGCCGTCGGTACAGACCCTGAAAGAACTGCAGCGCGACCACTATTACCTGACGGACATCGGTCTGTGGATGCTGTCAGACCGTGCGGTGAAATTGCTGATGAAGCGTGCAGTTTCTTCACCCTCCACCCTTCACCCTTCACTCAAAGAATACGACCTCTATGGAGAATTCGGTTGTACGTTGGGTACTGACCCGACGATGGACGACCCGGAGCTGCGCCAGCTGAAAGTGGCCATCCTGCCGCTGCCGGGTGGGGAGTTCTATCATTTTGGCACGTCGCGCGAGATGATCTCGTCGACGCTTGCCGTCCAGAATCTCGTTAGCGACCAGCGTGAGATTATGCACTTAGACCGCAAACCGCACGCCACCATCTTCATCCAGAATGCCGTTTGCGAGACGAAGCTCACCGAGGAGAATAGTAATATATGGATTGAGAACTCGCACGTGCCTGCCTCTTGGCATCTGACCCACGACCACGTCATCACGGGCGTGCCTCACAACGACTGGGACATCAGCTTGGAACCAGGCGAGTGTATCGACGTGACACCTGTGGGCGACAGCGACTACGAGGTGCGCCGCTATCGTATCGACGAGCCGGTCAACAGCAACGAACTGGCTGAGCGGGCTAACCTGCGGCGCCTCTTCGCACAGCGTCGCGACTATCGTCGGCAGAACTGGTCGGCAATGGCTGCGAACTGGCACCATTCGGTCTTTTACCAGTTAGACCTGAACCACGCCGCTCAGGAGTTTGCCCGCGAACAGATACCCCTGCCAACGCCCCTGACCGACGAGGCACCGCTGATGACGCGCATCCACGACGCGATGTTCAGGGGCGACAGCGACCATGCCTTTGCACTGTTGCGTGAGGGCCTGCTCGCACCCCGCACCTCGCACCTCGCACCTCGCACCTCGTACCTCGCACCTCGTTTCGACCTGGTCTCCGACCAGATTGTCTGGGCACGCTCCCCCGTACGCATCGACATCGCCGGCGGTTGGACAGACACGCCGCCCTACTGCCTGATGGAAGGTGGCAACGTTGTCAACCTCGCCATCGAGCTGAACGGTCAGCCACCCTTGCAGGCTTATGTAAAACCCTGCCGCGAACCGCATATCGTGTTGCGGAGCATCGACCTCGGGGCGTCGGAGCTGGTGGAGACCTATGAGCAGTTGGCAGAATATAATAAGGTGGGGTCGCCCTTCTCCATCCCCAAGGCCGCTCTGACGTTGGCGGGCTTTGGGCGGCAGACAGGACAATACGCCACACTCGCCAAGCAGTTAGAGGACTTCGGTTGCGGCATCGAACTGACGCTGCTGTCGGCCATTCCTGCAGGCAGCGGATTGGGCACGTCGAGCATCCTGGCGGCCACGGTGTTAGGTGCGCTGAACGACTTCTGCAACTTAGGATGGAACAAGAACGAGATAGGACACCGTACGCTGATTCTCGAACAGCTGCTGACCACGGGCGGCGGTTGGCAGGATCAGTTTGGCGGCATCCTGGGCGGCATCAAACTGCTGCAGACAAAGAGTGGCTTCGACCAGAATCCGCTGGTTCACTGGCTGCCCGACGCTCTCTACACACAGCCGGAGTATGCACAGTGCCACCTCTTATATTATACGGGCATCACGCGGACGGCCAAACAGATATTGGCCGAGATCGTGCGCCGTATGTTCCTCAACGAGCACGACCAGTTAGAGCTGTTACGACAGATGAAGGAGCACACGCTGCAGATGTACGACGCTATCCAGCGACAGGACTTCCTGCAGATGGGACGGCTCGTCAGCCGGACATGGGAGCAGAACCAGTTGCTCGACAACGGTACCAACCCGCCTGACGTCAAGGCGATGACCGACCTCGTCGACGACCTCTGTTTAGGCTACAAGCTGCCTGGCGCCGGCGGTGGCGGCTATCTCTACCTGATAGCCAAAGACCCCGAGGCCGCCGCACGTGTCAAGACCATCCTCAACGAGAACCGCCTGAACAAGAATGCCCGCTTCGTGGATATGACGCTGTCGAAGAGCGGACTGCAAATCACGCGCAGCTGATGGTAGACAGGAGAACTTTTGAGACAGGAGGACAGGAGTACAAGAGAACTTTTGAGACATGAGTACAGGAGGACAATTATATGGAATTTAGAACAATCGTCGATATACCGAAGCCCGGCTTCCTGATAGAACCGTTCGAGGAGATGCTCTTCGTCGGCTCGTGCTTTGCTGACAGCATCGGACAGCGCTTTGTCGAAAACAAGTTCCGTGCTACGGTCAACCCCTACGGCACGATGTACAACCCCGCCTCCGTGTTGCATACTATATCGAGGTACGTGGTACCTCGCACCTCGCACCCCGTACCACGAATAGTTTTCATCACCCTCGGCACCAACCATGTCTACCGGCTGAAGGAGACGGGCGAGATCGTCGACAACTGTCAGAAGCGTCCTGCCGCCCTCTTTCAGGAAGAAGAATTGTCCGTCGATGCGTGTGCCGACTACCTGCAGCAGACCGTCGAACTTCTCCGTCGTCGCCGTCCTGATGTCCATATCGTCTTCACCGTCAGTCCCATCCGCTACCGTAAGTACGGCTACCACGAGTCCCAGCTTTCGAAGGCTACGCTCCTGCTGGCCGTCGACAAGGTTTTAGCATCGGACAAACACGGACTCACACGGACTGTTGCTGACAAAGAAGTCCGTGAAAGTCTGTGCTCGTCCGTTGCCTATTTCCCCGCCTACGAAATCCTGATGGACGAACTACGCGACTACCGTTACTATGCCGCCGACATGCTGCATCCCTCCGACGTCGCCGTCGAGTATATCTGGCAGCAGTTGGTAGAGCATTACTTCTCGTCCCGTGCCAAGGACTTCCTGCGTGAGTGGACACCGCTGAAAGCTGCCCTCAACCACCGTCCCTTCAACCCTGACTCCGAGGAGTACAAGACCTTTATGTGTCAGACCCAGGAGAAAATCAATGTCTTAATAGAGAAATACCGTTGTAGACAGGAGAACAATTAAGACAGGAGTTTTTAGACATGAGTACAAGAGAACTTTTGAGACATGAGTACAAGAGGACAGATTTTTTTTGACAGGAGTACAAGAGGACATTATTCTCTACCATTATTGGCTAATGGTAAAGACGGCCTGAAAGGCCATCAAGCTGTCAGCCCAACGGCAACGCCTTAATCCCCCGTCGTCATACCCAGGGCAATGCCCTGGGCTGACAACTCATTGCCCCATCGGGGCGTACTTCTGTCCTCCTGTCTAAATATGTTCTCCTGTCCTCTTGTACTTCTGTCTGTCCTTCTGTCCTCTTGTCCTCCTGTCTAAATATGTTCTCCTGTCCTCTTGTACTCCTGTCTGTCTTCTGTACTCATGTCTAAAAGTTTTCCTGTACAGTGAAAGAAAGCAGGCAATCTTTTGTTGGTTTCGTATAAAGTTTGTAACTTTGCAGGCAGAAAAACGAGAAAGACCATGATTTATACGATTGAAAAGATTACCACACTCATAGGTGCCCGCCGCTATGGCGACCACGACGCCAACGTGCGATGGCTGTTGACCGACAGCCGCTCATTGTGTTTCCCTGAAGAGACGCTGTTCTTCGCCTTGCGCTCCAAGCGTAACGACGGTCACCGCTATATTGACGACCTGTATCGCCGTGGCGTACGTTCGTTCGTCGTTGAGCAGGTGCCTGACCGTCCGCAGCCCGATGCCAACTATCTGAAAGTGCCGTCAACGCTGGCAGCCCTGCAGCGGTTGGCTGAGCGTCATCGCGACGAGTTCTCCATCCCCATCGTGGGTATCACCGGCTCTAACGGCAAGACGATGGTCAAGGAGTGGCTCTACCAGTTGCTGCTGCCGTCGCAGCGCATCGTCCGTTCGCCGCGCTCCTATAACTCCCAGATAGGCGTTCCCCTCTCCGTCTGGCTGCTGAACGAGCAGACGGAGATAGGCATCTTCGAGGCAGGCATCAGTCAGCCGGGCGAGATGATGGCACTGCACGACATCATCCAGCCCACCGTCGGCGTGCTCACCTCGCTGGGCAGTGCCCATCAGGAGAACTTCCGTTCGATGGAGGAGAAGTGTCTGGAGAAACTGGAGCTGATGCATGGCACGCAGGCGCTTGTCTATCCGTCAGACGACAATACCGTCAGTCGTTGCATCCGTCGTCTGCAGTATCAGGGCGAGAAGATAGGCTGGTCGCGTACCGACAGCCAAGCAGCTTTCTTCGTCAAGGAACAGACCATCGACGGCCAGACGGCTCATGTCACCTATATCTATAAAGGCGAGCAGGCCGACTACACCATCCCCTTCATCGACGATGCCAGTATCGACGACAGCATCATCTGTGCCGCCACCGTCCTTCACCTGGGACTGACGCCCGCCGACCTGGCAGAACGTATGCCTCACCTCGACCCTGTCGCCATGCGCCTGGAAGTGAAGGAGGGACAGTGCGGCTGCACACTGATTAACGATTCCTATAACAGCGATGTCAACTCGCTCGACATAGCCCTCGACTTTATGAGTCGCCGTCCCGACGAGCAGGGCCGCAGCCGCACGCTCATCTTGAGTGACATCTACCAGAGCGGCGAACAGGCCGGCGAACTCTATCGTCAGGTGAACGACCTCTGCATGAAGCGTGGCATCGACAAGCTTATCGGCATCGGCGACGAAATATCGGCTCAGTCCCAAACCTTCCTCGTAGGAAAGAAATACTTCTTTGCCACCACCCAGGACTTCCTCTCCAGCACCGCCTTCCACCAGTTGCGCGACGAGGTTATCCTTATCAAGGGAGCCCGAAACTTCGGCTTTGAGCGAATCTCCGAACTGTTGGAGCAGAAGGTCCACGAGACCATCCTCGAGGTGAACCTCGGTGCCTTAGTCGATAATCTGAATTACTACCGTTCGTTCCTGAAACCTGAGACGAAGATGGTGTGTATGGTGAAGGCCGATGCCTACGGTGCGGGCGCCGTCGAGGTGGCGAAGACCTTGCAGGACCACCGTGTCGACTATCTCGCTGTTGCCGTGGCCGACGAGGGTGTCGCCTTGCGCCGTGCCGGCATCACCGCCAACATTATGATAATGAACCCGGAGATGACGTCGTTCAAGACGATGTTCGACTACGACCTCGAGCCCGAGGTCTACTCCTTTCGTCTGCTCGACGCCCTGATCAAGGCCGCCCGTAAGGAGGGTATCACCGGTTGGCCCGTACACATCAAGCTCGATACGGGTATGCACCGCTTAGGCTTTAATGTTGGACCCACCCCCCGGCCCCTCCCTGTGAGGGAGGGGAGTGATTACCCTGCAGGCGAAAATGCAAATGAAGGAGTGTTCCCTGTAGGTGATAAAGCTGCTGAAGGAGTATCTACTCCCCTCCCTCACAGGGAGGGGCTGGGGGGTGGGTCTGAAATCGACCTTTTAATCGACCGCTTGAAGCATCAGCAGGCTGTCATTCCCCGCTCTGTCTTCAGCCACTTTGTGGGTAGCGACAGCGACCAGTTCGACGACTTCTCTGCCCGTCAGTTCCAGCTCTTCGACGAGGGCAGCCGTCGTCTGCAGGCCGCCTTTAGCCATAAGATTCTGCGTCATATGGATAACTCCGCCGGCATCGAGCATTTCCCGGAACGGCAGATGGACATGTGCCGACTGGGTCTGGGACTCTATGGCGTGAATCCGCGTAACAATGAGATGCTGAGTACCGTGAGCACGCTCAAGACCACCATCCTGCAGCTGCGCCACGTCAAGGCTGGCGACTCCGTAGGCTACAGCCGTCGCACCATCCTTGAGCGTGACAGTGTCATCGGCGCCATTCCTATCGGCTATGCCGACGGTCTGAACCGCCATCTCGGCAACCGTCATGGCTATTGTCTGGTGAACGGCCAGCGGGCTGAGTATGTAGGAAATATCTGTATGGACGTCGCCATGATTGACGTTACAGGCATCGACTGCCACGAGGGCGACCAAGTGGAAATCTTCGGACAGCATCTGCCCGTGACCGTGCTCAGCGACACCATCGACACCATCCCCTACGAAGTGCTGACGGGCGTGTCGAACCGCGTGAAGCGTGTCTATTATCAGGATTAGCGCACTACCTTCTTGCCACCGACGATATAGATGCCACGTACAGGCTGCTGGACCTTACGTCCTGACAGGTCGTAGTAGACCTCTCCATTGTGCCTGTCGTCATTGATGTTTTGTATGGCATCGATGGTGGGCTGAGGGGCTCGGTAGCGGAAGCTCATGGTCAGATCGTTGTTTTGTGTGATGTTGAGAATAGAGCCCCGCATCAGTTTAGTGCCTTCCGAATTCATATGATAGAGGGTGGCTGCCGGTAAGGAGGTGGCGGTCAGCGAGTCGTTGCTATTACACGGATACAGGTCCTTGGCTATAGTCTTCTTCCGATAATATTGTCCTGACGATGACCAGTAGCTCGAGTCGTCGTCATTATCGGCGTGGAAGATGGTCATACGCTGGTGGTCGTTGCCCACGGTGAGTCCTTCCCTTTGGGCTTCTCGCAAGGTGAGTATGCTATTGGGGATGTTGTTGTACCATACCTCCTCATCGTAGTCGACATAAGTTATCATCAGTCCAGTACTGGGATAGTATGAATCCCATTTTGTTTTCTGCCGGTTCTCTATCATATAGAACTCGTCAGGGTTCGCGTCGTTGTAGATGATATAGGATTCGCCGTATTCGCTGAGGGGTAACAGATGTTCTACCTCTACATCCTCGTCGGACAGAACGATGGGATCCTGCCAGCCGCATACCATCTTCTCGTAGGCCGTGTAGCCCGCGGGACAGAATCCATTGCCATTATAGCTACCGCCCGACATCAGGTCGAAGTCGCTCATGCCAAAACTTCCTTTATAGAAAACGTCGTAGAAGTCGGGGAGCCCCAGACAGTGTGAGAACTCGTGGCAGAAGGTACCTATGCCGTTGATGTTCCCGCTGCTGTCCAGTTCGTTGCTGCACGCATAAATGTCAATTTGTACGCCGTCTAAAAGAACGTAAGTGCCTGTAGCCTCGCGTATGCTCCACATGTGTGGCCAGATGGTGTTGACGCTACCACCGTTGGCTTCGCCTTTCCCGGCATAGACCACAAAGACTTCGTCGACGAATCCGTCGCCATCCCAGTCGTAGTCGGCAAAGTTCACCTCCGCGTCGGCAGCCATACACATCTCCGTCACCATCTCCTGGGGACGCAAGTCATCGCCATTGCTGTCATTCTCGCCGTAGTATTTATAGCCATGTTTCAGAGTATAGGGGCCTACCACGTCGAAGGTCAGGTTGAACAGACCGCCGCTCTGGTCGCGGAAGTAGTCAGTGACACTACCAATGAAGTTTCCTTCATTGTAGCCTATGGTGTTAAGGATGTTGTTGTATTTGTCCCTGTTATTGGCAAGTCTGAACTTCATATCTGGAAATTCCGCCAGGATGACCAGACCGTGCTTCGTGCCGATGAACTGGTCGCGTTCGTCAGTCGATGCCCGGCTTAGTAGTCGTGACTGGGCAGTTATTTGGCGCACGGGTTTCCCGCGCCAGCATCCTACCCCCCGGCGTTGTGCCGTTGCAGCGATGGTGACGGTGAGAAGCATCAGTAGAAAGACATATAATCTCCGATTCATTATGTTCTTTAAGAGTCAAAAAAGTGTTTGAGGGCACAAAGTTACTATTTTTCTGTCAAATTGTGGCGGCAATTAAAAAATATTTAGTAATTTTGCACCGTATTCTACGCTAAAAACAAACTTTTTTACTAAAACAATGGAACAAGTTTTCAGTTACATTATCAGTCTTGGCGCATCGGTGATGATGCCCATTCTGTTTACTATTATCGGCGTTTGCATCGGTATGAAGTTCGGAAAAGCCCTGAAGTCAGGCCTTTATGTGGGTGTCGGCTTCGTGGGACTCGGCATCGTTACCGCCTTGCTGACGAACAACTTTGGCAGTCCGCTGTTGGAGATTTCAGAACTTTACGACCTCCAGCTTGGCGTGTTCGACATGGGCTGGCCTGCCGCCGCAGCTGTGGCTTACAATACGGCTGTC
Organism: uncultured Prevotellaceae bacterium; assembly: GCA_900321965.1. Taxonomy (GTDB): domain Bacteria; phylum Bacteroidota; class Bacteroidia; order Bacteroidales; family Bacteroidaceae; genus Prevotella. Next base: position 29,126 of record ONYA01000009.1, on the reverse strand, counting down.
GGTGCGCTGATCATTCCCATCTGTCTCGGTGTCAACTTCCTGCTGCTGATAACGAAATGTACGCGCACGGTGAACATCGACCTGTGGAACTACTGGCACTTCGCCTTCATCGGCGCTGTGGCTTACTTCGTGATGGACCAGTCGCTGGCATGGGGTTATTTCGCCGCCATCGTCTGCTATATCGTCACACTGGTGATGGCCGACCTGACTGCCGAGAAGTTCCAGGGCTACTACGACGATATGGACGGCATCTCTATCCCGCAGCCTTTCTGCCAGAGCTTTACGGCGTTTGCCATCGGTATCAACTGGCTGCTCGACAAGATTCCCGGATTCTCAAAACTCGATATCGATGCCGAAGGCCTGAAGAAGAAGTTCGGCGTGCTGGGTGAGCCCATCGTGCTGGGTGTCATCGTTGGTGCCCTGATTGGTGCTGTGGCCCAGCTCGACATCAAGAAAGTGTTGTTCCTTGGTGTGACGATGGGTGCTGTGATGGAGCTGATTCCGCGTATCACGAAACTCTTCATCGACGGTCTGAAGCCGATAGCCGAGAAGACGCAGGAGGTGGTGCAGAAGAAGTGGGCCGGCAAGAAGGTCTATATCGGTATGTCGCCAGCCTTGGTCATCGGTCACCCCACCACGCTCGTGGCCTCGCTCATCCTCATACCTCTGGCACTGCTGATGGCCGTCGCCCTGCCAGGCAACGAGTTCCTGCCGTTAGCCTCACTGGCCGGCATGTTCTACGTCTTCGTCATGGTACTGCCCTACACGAAGGGTAACGTCGTGAAGACGCTGATCATCGGTATCGTTGCCGTAGGCATCGGCCTGTGGTTCGTCACCGACATGGCTCCGGCCTTCACGCTGGCCGCCCAGACGGTCTATGCGCAGACTCAGGACCCCGCCGCCAAGATTCCCGAGGGCTTCCAGGCTGGTGCGCTCGACTTCGCTTCGTCGCTCTTCGGCTATGTCATCTATGCCTGCGTGAAGTACCTGAAGTGGATTGGCATGGGCGCCCTGACGCTCGTCACCATCGCTATGGTGGTGTGGAACCGTATGCGCATCGTCGCCGAGGAAAAGAATGCGCAGAAGAATTAAGAAACGAATGTCTTGAAATACATGGATTTATAAGAAACGAATTTCCGTAATTATTCGTAATTTTCATAATTTTCTCTATTAAAAAAGATGACAAAACAAGAATATAGGGGCATTTACGAGGTGGTCGGAGTCGCTATGGAGGTCTATAATACATTAGGCCGTGGTATGGCGGAGCCGATTTACCAAGAGTCTCTTGCGCGAGAGTTTAAACTCCGTGGCATGGATGTCGAAAGAGAAAAGATGTTGGTTACTTATTATAAAGGCGAACCTTTGGAAAAGGTTTATTATGCAGATTTCTATTACAAGAATATTGTGGTTGAACTGAAATCGGTAGATGAAGTTACTTCAGAACATCGTGCGCAGTTGTTCAACTATATGCGCATAACCAAACAACATCGGGGTGTACTTCTTAACTTCGGAGAAGAGAGCTTGCATGCTGAACGCTATTTGTATCTGTCAGATTGTGATAATTTCGTCCTTCTGAATCAGGACAATTACCGTCATTTCATAACTGACTAAATTATGGACAATTACGGAATAATTATGACTATTATGATAATTCGTTTCTAAAAAACAAAAATAACTCAGTAATAATCGATTATTAATTTCAAAACAAACGATATGAAGAAAAGAACATTGATTTTTGCAACATTGCTGTTCGCGCTTTCTGCCGCCAATGCACAGGAGGCCGACAGATTCGTGGGCGCTCAGCACGTGAAGTTCCAGACCGCCTGTCATCCTGAAGACGTGAAGCACTATGACACGAAGCTGCTCCGTGAGCGCTTCGTCATGGAGAAGGTCATGTCGCCAGACTCTATCCTGCTCACCTATTCCCACTACGACCGCTTTATTTTCGGCGGTGCCATGCCCGTCAACACGACGCTGACCTTGGAGAATTTCTGGGAGCTGGGTCTCGACGTCGACAACACCATCAAGGAGAAGTACTTCATGTACAACCGTGAGCTCGGCGTGGTGAACTGCGGCGCGGGCGACGGTGTCGTCATCGTCGACGGCAAGGAGTATGCCCTCTCGCCGAAGGAGGCCCTCTACATCGGTCGCGGCCACATCGGCAAGGATAAGGACGTGAACAAGAAAGTGCAGTTCCGTTCGAAGGATGCCTCGAAACCTGCCAAGTTCTACCTGAACTCAGCCACTGCTCACCAGCACTACAAGACGCAGTGGATCACCCTCGACGGCCGTAAGGGCTCGTTGAAGGCTGCCGTCTGGGGACCCGTGGGTACCGTCGAGGAAGCCAACAACCGCACCGTCTACAAGCTCATCGTCAACGACGTGCTCGAGGAAGGCCCCTGCCAGCTGCAGCTCGGTCTGACACAGCTCAACCCCGGTGCCGTCTGGAACACCATGCCGCCGCACACCCACGGTCGCCGCATCGAGGCTTACTACTACTTCAACCTGCCTGACGGACAGACCATCAGTCACGTCATGGGTCAGCCGCAGGAGAGCCGCAACGTATGGCTCCACAACGAGCAGGCCATTATGTCGCCCGAGTGGTCGATGCACGCTGCCGCCGGCACCTACTACTACACCTTCATCTGGGGTATGGCTGGCGAGAACCTCTACTATAACGACAAAGACAACATTCCCGTCATCGACATCAGATGATTTACGATTTGATGATGTACAATTTACAATTTATTTTCAAATTTAGTTATTTGATTATTTGTTGCTCATTGGAGAGCACCGCAAAATTGTAAAATATGAAAATCGTTAAATAAATAGTAAATAGTAAAATAGTAAATAGAAATGACTCCAATTCAAACAACCAAAATGTCCAACTTCCGTTGGGTCATCTGTGCGTTGCTCTTCTTAGCAACCACCATCAATTACATGGACCGTCAGGTCTTGTCATTAACCTGGAAGGACTTCATCGCCGTTGACTTCCACTGGACTGATGCCGACTATGGCACCATCACCGGTCTGTTCTCACTCTTCTATGCATTTGCCAATCTCGTTTCCGGCAAGTTCATTGACTGGATGGGCACCAAGAAAGGTTATCTGATTGCCATCTTCGTATGGTCGACCGGTGCCGTGATGCATGCTGGCTGTGGCTGGGTAGCTATGAATTACGAGGGTTACGACTCTATGGAGGCATTACGCGCTGTACAGGCTGGTAGCGATGCCGCTGTAGCCATTGCCACCATCTCGGTATGGCTGTTCCTCTCCTGCCGTTTCATCTTAGCTGTCGGTGAGGCAGGTAACTTCCCTGCCGCCATTAAGGCCACGGCCGAGTACTTCCCTAAGAAAGACCGTGCCTTCTCTACCTCTATCTTCAATAGCGGTGCATCGGTAGGTGCCTTGGCTGCTCCTGCCACCATCCCCCTCTTGGCACGTGCTTGGGGCTGGGAGATGGCGTTTATTATTATCGGTGTGCTGGGTTATGTCTGGATGGGTCTGTGGATATGGCTTTATGAGAAACCAAGCCAGAACAAGCGTGTGAACCAGGCAGAGCTGAACTATATCGAGCAGGACAACGACCTGGCTGAGGTACAGGACCGTACTGCCGAGGTAGAAGAGAAGACCATCCCGTTCTTCAAGTGTTTGACTTTCAAGCAGACTTGGGCCTTCCTTGTCGGTAAGTTCATGACCGACGGTGTGTGGTGGTTCTTCCTGTTCTGGGCTCCCGCCTATTTCAGTGATGTGTATCACTACACCAGCGATTCGACTATGGGCATCCTGCTCATCTTCACGCTTTACCTCATCGTCACCGTGCTCTCGATAGGTGGTGGCTACCTGCCGAAGTACTTCGTCGAGAAGCGTGGTATGAACCCCTACTTAGGCCGTATGCGCGCCATGCTCATCTTCGCCTGCTTCCCCGTGCTCGGTCTGTTGGCACAGCCTCTCGGTGCTTATAGCGCTTGGTGGCCTGCTATCCTCATCGGTCTGCTCGGTGCTGGCCACCAGGCTTGGAGTGCAAATCTCTTCTCGACCATCGGCGATATGTTCCCGAAGTCGACCATCGGCACCATCGTTGGTTTGGGTACAGCCATCGGTGGCCTTGGTTCGTTTGCCATCAACAAGGGTTCAGGTAACTTCTTCACCTGGGCAGCCGAGCAGGGTAGCGCCTTCACCTTCATGGGCTTCGAAGGCAAGCCTGCCGCCTATATGATAGTCTTCTCGTTCTGCGCCGTGGCCTACCTCATTGGCTGGGTCATCATGAAGACACTTGTACCGAAGTACAAGCCCATCGTCGTTGAGTAATCTTTATTGACATGACAACAAAAGAATCCCGCTCTACGGCGGGATCTTTTGTTTAGACATGAGTACAGTTTAGACATGAGTACAGTTTAGACATGAGTACAGTTTAGACATGAGTACAAGAGTACTTTTTAGACATGAGTACTCCCTGTCAAAAAACATATACCCACACCTCTTACACCTGGCACTTAACTGGTTGATTTCCAGTGCACTTTTTTGAGGCGTAGGTCGCACCTAAGGTCGCACCAATGGTCGCACCAGTGGTCACACCAAACGTATGACGAAATGAACTTGTTTTTTAGGGAAACGAATTTCCATAATTATCCGTAATTTCCATAATAAATCACGAAAGATTATGAAATAAATTATGAAAAATTACGGCAATTCGTTTCCAATAATAAAATAAATTTACAATTCGTTTCTCAAAAAAAATAGGCCGCTCGTAAAAAAATATAAGCCGCTCGTGAAAACGTAACGCCTATTTTTTTTCACGAGCGGCCGTGACGTGGTGCGACCATTGGTGCGACCATTGGTGCGACCTTAGGTGCGACCAATACCTATATGAAAGTATCCTGTATTTCAGTCAGTTAAGTGCCAGGTGTAAGAGGTGTCACCTATTGTTTTGTTTCCATGCTATAAGCCATCGATCCGTTCAACGAAACTACAACTGATACAACGTGTATTTCAACGAATGCTTACAAAAGTGTTGAGTGAAGAATGAAAAAGCGGGAGCTCCAAGTGAGCTCCCGCTTTTGGTTTGCTATTCTTTCTTCTTGCCGATGACCACATCAGTATTGCCTGTCACTTCAGCATTGTTGCCGCCGCCGTAGATGTTGTTGCGGATATCGACGCCAAGGACGGTGTATTTCTTGAAATAGGACGTGCCCTCCTCGGCAGTTCCCGATGCGGCGACATACTCGCTGCCGCTCATCTTGTAGCAGTTGGCAGGCAGCGTGTCACCGGCCTTGACGGAGATGGCGAGATAGACGTCGTCGCCGGTCAGCGTGCCGATGTTGACAGTGGTGTTACCCATGACTTTGGCGGCATTGCCCCCACCGAAGACATTGTAGATAGAGCCCATCTTACCCTTGACATGTGAAGGCAGGATGACTTCGTGGCCGGCAATGGTCATCGTGGCGCCGGGATAGTCGGAATAGTATTTGGTGACGGCTTCCTCGGTGTAGGACTTGTTTTGCGCCTCGCTCTCTGCGTCGGCCACCTCGTTGATACTGACAGTGGGGCTACCCACCATCAAGGCGCCTTCACCGTAGCCGCCGCCGAAGATGGAGCCAATGCTGGTGAACGACTTGACATTGACCTCAGGATCGCTGGAGCGACTGGTGCCTGTGGTCTTCGGTGTGCCGTCGTCATTATAGCCATAGACGGAGTAGGCGGCGAGGTTGCCACCGCCATAGAGTTCGCCGATGATGATAGGCCTGCAGCCCACCTCCTCGATGTTCACCTTGATAGCGCCGCTGATAGTACCGCTGATATTGTTGCCACCGAAGACGCGGTTGAAGGTGCCATTGGTGATGGTCAGCGTGACGTCGTCGTGAATATCAGCCTCCTGAGCACCGCCATAGACCTCATTCAGTCCGGGGATACACGCCATAAGCAACTTCGCCTCAGCATCCATAGGCGCGCTCTTACCGCCACCATAAGCCTCATCGACGTGGAATTCGCAAACAGGCTGACCATTGTTTTGCATCTCTTCGAGCATGGTCAGTGCCGACTTGCGGACATTACCCTTGGTATTAGAGCCACCGAAGACGCGGTGGATGGTGCCGCCCTTGATGTTGACGGCAGCTTCGCCCGTGCCATAGCGATAAGGTGCGAAGGCATCGCCGTCGACGCGCGCCTCCTTTGTGGCAAATTCGGCATTGTTCTCTACGAGATGGTAATCTTTATAGCCAACGTTAGCACCCGGGTTGGGATCGCCATTAGGCAGCTTGTCGAAGCCATTGCCGCCGCCGAAGAGTTCAAAGATTTCGTATGTGCCATTGATTTCCACGTCGGTAGCAGGTGTAGAAGCAGCGTTGCCTCCACCGTACACCTGACGCACGCTGGTCAGTCCGCAGCCATCGATGATGACCTTGGTTGAAGCCGTGGAGAGATTAGTGGGTTCATAAGCTGCCAGATTACCACCGCCATAAACCGCTTCGACATCAAAGGTTTCGGTGCCTTTTGAGGGTTTCGAGACGATGTTGGTCATGTCGGCATTCTGCGTAGCATAGACATGGACGGTGACGGTGCCCTTCGGCGAACCGTTCATATCGTTGCAGCCGAATATCTGGCTTACGACAGCACCCGTGGCATCGTCGTCGTCAGCAACTGTCTTATTCAGGTGAACCTCCACATTGCCACCTGTCGTTCCAGCCTCGCTGATAGGGACTTTGTCGGCTTCAGCCGTACCGTCAGGATAAGTGATGTTATCGACGCTACCCTTTCCGCCACCGAAGACACTGCCAAAATAGTAATATTTAGTAGCATCTTCCGGGTCAACGATTTTCGTACCCACAGTGCCGCCGTTGATATTCACCGTGGCATTCTCAGCCACGGCGCCGATCTCGCCACCGCCATAGATACTGCTCTTCACCGTACCGCCAGTCATGTTCAGTGTAGTCTGCTTACACTTACCCAACTTTGGCCATAGCGGAAGCAGTGTTGTGTTATCCAAAGCATAGAGTCTTCCCATACCGCCCGTGAACACATTTCCGCCCTTGGTGTATTGCAGACGGTTCTGATAGTCGAAGGTAGTATTTGGTATCGCAGCCTTCTGATCAGCAGTCGGATTGTAAATGTATTCATTGTCGTTACCAATGGTACCGCCAGTGATGTTGATGACAATATATCCACGACCTTTATCGTAGTAAGTCGAAGCAGGCTCTGTGCTTGGATCCGGATAAGAGCCGTCGTACTTGTCGTTTGGACGCAAGATACCGTAGGGCTTTATCGTTTTCCCTCCTTCTTCAATCTCTTCATCCACCAGATAGAGACCATATCCTACCGATCCCATACGACCACCGCCATAGACGGAGCCCAGTATCTTACCGCTCTTGATGTTCAGTTCGATAGAACCACCGATATTACCCGCTGTCAGCGCTTCACCACCGAAGCCGCGACCGCCACCGAACACATTACCATCTACGTACGAGGTACCTGTTGTGCCAATAGTCGGTCCGTCTTCGTTAGTCTTACCGATGTTGACTATTGCATTCTGGAACACGTGGCCATCCTCACCACCGCCAAAGATGGAGCCATAGACTCTGCCACCCTCAATATCGACGAAAGTACGGTCCACATTCGTCTCCTTGTTGAAGAAGATGCGCTGGTCGCCCTTACCGGCACCGAAGATATAACCCGTATTCGGATGTGCTACGATTTGAGCGACGGTACGTGGCACACCGACGGTACCGCCAGTCATCTTGATGGTAGCAGAGCCCTTCACATTCGTAGCCTCACAACCGCCATAGACGTTCGTTATGACATGGCCTCCGGTGATATTGACCGTGGTGTTGCCCTCGACGCTGCCTGCGGTGCTGAGATATTTGCTGATGCCTTCGACTGAATCGAAATAAGGGACGCTGCCCGAGCCGCCTCCAAAGACGTTGCCAAAATAAGTATGTCCGTCGGAAGCCTCCAGTCTTCCGCCATCTGTCGACTTGCCATTGCTGTACTGGTCCAAGGGTTCTGTTGCATTGGCAAACGGGTCGTATGGCGCGAACGGTGCTGTAAAGGGCCAGCTGTTGCAATCGAGGTTAACCGCTTCTGTGGGGACATAGTCGTCGGCCCATACATCAGGCGCAAACGGTCCCGACGCATTTCTGCCACAACCGATCTGTCCGCCAGAAATGTTGACCTCGGTATCGGCCAGCACATGTCCGCTCTCGCTGCCGCCGTATGCAGACCCCGTCAGGAATGCCGTACCGCTGATGGTTAATATCGTCTTATTAAAGAAAGCGCAAGTCTCCACATTAGGATATTGGTCAGGATCGTGCATCTCACCACGGCCAGCGCCGAACACATGACCATAGTCATCAGGACCAGCCTTGCCATATCCCGCCATCCTGGCACCGGCAAGACCTATCTTGCCGCCGCTGACGGTAACGGTACATGTGCCGGTGCCCTCAGCACAAGATATAGGCTTGCCTACGGGCACTTCAGAATGAGCCGCATGGTATGCGGCATCGGCAAAGGCGTATGTGCCCACGGAGCCCATGGCGCCACCGCCATAGACGTTGTGCACGACATGGCCTCCGTCTATCAGCACGGTAGTGTTACCACGCACGATACCGGCATTGAAGTCGAAGTATGTCTTCCCATCAGTTCCTGTATAGGTATCCGTACCGCAACCAGAGCCATAGACATTGCCACGATAGGGATAGCGAGCCCCTTCATATTCTATACCTCCCACTGTTACTTTTTCTCCTAAAGGAATACCAATAGTGCCGCTATGGATAGTCACTTTGGCATCATGATAGTTGTGTCCGTTCTCACCACCGCCATAGACAGAGCCCTTAATGGAAGGACCTGTTTCTGAACCTTGAGTACCAATCTCCACATCCGTATCATAGACCCAAGCTATTTTATCGACATTGGCATCGGTTTCCGGATTACCTTCCAATCCTCGTGACGAGCCGAACACCATACCATTATTATCGCCATTAGAACCAATCGTACCGCCAGTAATCAGGACTTTACACAAACCGGAGACGACCTTATTCTCTGCATTCTTTTTGATGCCAGTGATTGTTGAATCTGCAGGATTATAGATGAAATCACCTACAGACCCGAAGGCGCCGCCACCATAGACGTTGTGTAGCACCGTTGTGGCGCCACTGATGCTGATATTGGTATTACCTTTTACGAAACCTGCATTGACATCATTATCCTTACCTTTACCACCACCAAAGATATTGCCATACTCAGCTTCGCCAAAATTAGGAGTGCCTATGGTTCCACCAGTAACGTTCACTGTGGTATTGCCATTTACACCAGACTCCTCACCACCGCCATAAACGCTATACTTAACGGTAGTTGTGCCATTGATGTTGAGGGTGGCCTTGCCTGTTACAGTACCAAGCGTTGTGAGGTCAGCAGTCGTGTAAAGGATGTGTTTATCTTTATCGATACTTGGCGCTGTTGCTTGCTTCCAAGTGTATGTTGTAGTAGCAGGAAAAACGCCTTGTGAATAGACACCACCATCAGGGTCGTATTTGGGTTCTGTGGCGAAGCCGCCTGTAGCCATGACTTCCACTGTAGGCAGTGTGGCTGAGAATCCTGCTCCAAAAGCGTTTTGCTCAAGGGTGCAGTTTGTCAAGGTGGAGGTGGCATCACCATTTACTTTTCCGAGGCTTCCGCCACCATAGAAGTTGCCAGTCACCTTACAGCCTGTCAATGTCGATGTGACACTTCCTGTGGTAGCCAACGAGAAAGACAGGTAGTTGACAAACAGACGGGCTACATTATTACCCATACCACCCGACATTGGGATGAACTCATAAGCAAATTCTGTAGAGATACCATTCTTGTCGGCATCGCTTTTATATTCGCATGTGTAATGTGTGTTAATCCATGTATTCCATCCGTAGTTAATATCATTCGTCAAATTCGTAGGCGAGAATCGGTTATAAGAGTTTCCACCATATCCTGCACCAAAGAAAGTGCCGAAAGTGCAGTCTGTAGCTTTGGTGGTTACAGTCCTGCCAGTCTGCATATCACCAAACTTTGGTCCACCGCAGAAGAGGGTAACGTTACTGTTGGTGATTTCCGTATAGATATTACCCTGACTTGGTTTTGCTGCATTGATGCCACCACCAAAGAAGTTTGTGATATCAGCCTGGTCTATCAACCAGGTGATATTGCCATTAGTGTGATTAGTCGGATGGCCTATACCTTCAAGTCCTGTGCCTGTTATCTCACCAAACTTGCCGCCGTGAATATAACACTCTGCATTGTCATCAGAGATGCTGGCGTCAGCACGATACATTCCTGTCAGGTGGAACTCTTGATATTCACCACCAGTTACCGAGACGGGTACATGTTTAGTAGCTGTCGTCCTATCTTGGTGAATTCCTGGGGTGAAATTAGCAAGCCACACATTACTACCCATATGTATATACTGCGTTTTGCTAAGTGGTGAAGAGCCATCATTGTTAGATACAATCTGCTCAATGATGCCACCATGCAGGATAAGGGGCGCCAGTACTTTGGTGCCACGATCGTACTCGAACTGTCCCAACAGAATCGTTGCCGTGTTAGTAATCTCAAACCAGCCACCAGGCTTAAAGATTCCTACATTAGGCATCGATGTCGCTTCATAACTCTTCTGTGCCATACCAAGACCAGGGATGTTGATAAAGTCGAAGCGGACAGGAGCTGTATTTTGACGACTGCTAAACTGCAAAATGAAAGAGTAGTCAGGTTCATTGTCATAGTCGAAGTCAGCAGACATCACAGTGAAAGGCTTGCCACCATTATTGATAGGATTGGCCTGTTTTACCAAATGGTAGTTTCCTACAAGTACTACAGCATAGTCATAGACGCTGTGACTTGCATTAGAAGCCAGGGCACTGACAGCATTGTCAAGCGAATTATAGACCTTTTGCCACGTTCCTTCGATAAAATAGTCGGTGCCATTTGCATAATGTATTCCTGGGGTGGTTACATTATAGGCTGTTTTATGATCCTTGCTATAGACCACATTCCAGTATTGATCACAAAGATAAGAGGCCTTGCCCCAATATGGCTCTATGGTGATAGAGGTTACACCGTCGGGAACATCCCAATAGGCTCCTTGCGAGAAAATACGGCCACTCACGCTATAGAGGTCTTTATCGGTACATTTGCGGTCGGCAAAGTTATATGGAGTAGATTTTATAGAACCGTCAGCGTTGAACACCACATCGTCTCCTGTACTATAACTGGTAGTTCCTCCACTGACACTAACAATCTTCCATCCCGTCACAACGCGATTACCACTATAATTTCCCGTACCTACTTCATTATAATAAGGTAGTTGCACCTTACGATAATTGTAGTTGAAGTGGTCGTAGTCCTTATCCGTGATGGTTAGGTCGAGATGAGTTGTTTCGATAGCAGCACCTGTTGGAGCGTTAAACTGGGCACCATTTCCAGATTGTATAGTTACTGACAGTGTACCCATATTCCTTCCCTTGTTAGGTTCGTCTGCTGTTGGTGCATTATCAGTATCCAGGTTTATGACTGATGGATAGATGCCCTGAGGAGCTAAAACCGGGAAAGGATGTTCAGTACCATAACTGCTGGGCAGCAATATCCATTTGTACATCTCAGAACGGTTTTCAGTACTGCCAGTAGCATACCACGCAGCCAGTTCTCCATTTGAATTGAGTATTCGTCGATAGAACTCAAAGCGTGTCAGGTAGCGCTCATCAGCAGCAAGTGCACAGTTATAGGTGTCAATACCACCAGTAAAAGTACAGCCTGAGAAGTAGTAATTGTAATTTGCAAGACCATTAGTACCTACATTGGTAATATTTTGACCATTGTAGATGGGGGCTTTATTGTTTCCTCCTGTAATTTTACCATAGAACATGCAGTTCATCACCATCGTACGGAGGTTATTGGCAGCAGAGGCAAAAGAATTATAGCCCACAATACCACCAACGCTGCTTCCTCCACCAATAGTGGCATAACTGTAACAGTTGATAACACGGGCGTAACTGTTGTTGTTATTTGAGTCATCTCCTAATTTTCCAACGATACTGCCGACATATCCGCTACCGCTGACACTGCCTGATAGCACACCGCAGTTATAGATGCTTGCCTTATTAGCAGACGTACCAATTACCTCATTGGCAATGGCACCGACATTTGTTCCGCCACTAATGCCGACAGCATCGAGGATGACATTCTTCACTGTTCCACCACTGACGGTGTTGAACAAGGCATGTCCAAGATTGCTAATGGTGTGGCCGTTTCCGTCGAAAGTACCAGTAAACGGCGTGGTAATCACAGCAGCACCGCTTGCGTCGATATTGCTTGTAACGATATAGCAGGCTGAGGCTTCCCCTCCAGTAACTTTCGCCACAAACTTAGAATAATCACTATTGAGCGCTATTTGGTATGGATCGGCAGGTGTCCCCGAACCGCTCAAGCCATCATTGCTGATAGTCAAAGAGGCTACCGAAGAGTTTGATAAGCCGGCAGCTACAGCTATGGCTTTTACGGTAAACGGAAGCTGAGAAGTATCGAACGTAACAGCCCCACCCGATGCCACATGACTGTCACTTGTTGACGGTGTACTGCCATTGGTAGTGTAGTAGATAGTAACGCCTGAAGTGGGTTTTGGATATGTCAGTGTAAATTGATTCGCACCCGTTCGTCTGATAACTGGCTGAGCACATGAAAAACTGACAGGACCAAAGGTAGCAACATCAGAATCGTAATTATTTGCCTTTACGGCAAACGCCTTGATGGTCTTACCCTCCATATTGGCTAAAGGTGCAGAATAGAGGGAAGAATTTCTTGTAGGCATGCTACCATCCGTGGTGTAGTAAATGGATGCTCCAACAGTAGCTGTAGTTATGGCTATTGCCACATTTCCATTATCGTAAATTGTTGGAGTGACAACTTTTATAACGTCCCGGGTCGCTACTGCCGATGGTGCATAGCCTACTTTACCAACTATGGCTTTGAATGTAGTAGGCATACTAAAGGAAATAGGACCGGAATAAACCGATGATGACGTCGTCGGATTTTTGCCATCTGTGGTATAAAATATGGTTCCACCTTCTACCGTTGAACTTATAGTTATCTGCTTAGCGTTCCAATTTAACGAAATGGTTGGTGCGGCATTTTTCGTGAGTTCGAAGGTGGTCATTGCAGAAGCGACATCACCACTACTGTTGAAGGCCTTCGCATTGATAGTACTCATCCCTATTTCCGGAAGAAACTCTCCTTCATAGAGTGGCGAGTCTTTCGTTGGTTCTTTGCCGTCAGTGGTATAACGAATAGCAACACCGGTTAAATCACAAGACATTGAAATTTTGAGGGTCGTCGGATCTTGTGAAATAGCAGGCTTCGGTATTTCAAGATACCAAATACCATTTTTATCCGCAGCATTAGAATATAAACCTACTAAACCATTATAATACGTTGCAGTGCCAGAAGTAGGACTATCGCCATAATAATTATCAGTATTTCCTCCTGTAACATTAAAGTATCGATGGCCTGAAGATACGGACTTTGGACGTATAGCATATCCTGGCTTTGAAACCGTTATTGCAAATTTCGCTTTATCATCTAGGGCGCTGGTAGTCAAGTGCATACTTTTGCGTCTTGAATCGTCCCCCGTAAATACGGGATCATAGATGACATATCTCCCCGTGCTTTGATGCTTGATGTAATAGAAACCGCTTTCTTCTGACGCTTCTATTATCCATACTGAATTTGCATCTTTGTTGGTTTTGTAAGTGGTAAGGAAAGGCTGATTCGGATCACCATCCTCACTTCCATAGTTAGCAGAATAATAGGCATCAATCTGATGCGCTTGCTGTGGATTTGCAGCGGGCACGAGATAATAGTTATTAGCAGGTGTCTCTACATTATAACCGTTATTGTTATAATTTCCTATATAATACGTTCCAGAATAGTCTTCTCCCCACACGCTGCTGCTTCCTACTATGAGCATCAGGAGCAGGGACATGACGAGACGTAATGCTGTTATCTTCTGCTGTACAAATCGTTGTGTGTGTTCGTATGTCGTGTTCATATCTTGAGTATTTTTATTTCAGCGGGTGAACCGCTGGGAACTATTATCTTATTGCGAGCTTCTTCTGGATGCGTCCTCCATCGGCACGGACTATGTAGACGCCACCGACAGTGATGTTGGTATGGACGGTCTCGCCGGGCTGGATAGTGAAGGTAGCTATGGTGAGTCCACTCATGTTGACAATACGTACATCAGTCTCGCGGCGGAGAGAGGAGGTGACGGAGAGCATGTGCCGGCTGACGGTGAAGGCGAGGTCGCCCTGGCCGGCGCTGTCGTCCGACGGGTCTTGCTCTTCACTGAAGGCGAAGGACGAGTCGTTGCTGCCAAAGAGGATAGACCGTGTATGCTGTCGGGCATGGTTGGTAGCTGCGACGAAGTAAGGACGGAACGGAACAGCAGCGAGGCCACCGGCGGGTGTCTTGCTAAAGCTGCTGCCCTTGGCATTCATGAGGTAGCCGGTGACGGTCTTGCTCGTGTAGTTTGGCATGAAGCTGTAGTTATCCAGGGGAACTGCCGAGAGCTCGTCATCACTAACAGCGATGGTGATTCCTGGTTCAGAAACGAAGCTAACGGCCTGCTTGTCGAGGCGAGCGGGAGCAGTAGCTGCCGTATTCCTTGCCACGAACTCACCACTGAGGTCGAACTCGTAGTAGGTATTGCCCGGGAAACCAATGATATAGGGCTTAGCAGTTGCCAGCAACGGATACTGCGGGAGGTTGCGAGCTTCCTCGTAGTAGGTCTGGTAGGTATCTGCATTAGCATCCATCTGCGCGTTCTTGCTATAGTAGTAATCCCACAGGAAGGTGTTTGTAACATTTTTGGCATCACCATCAGAAGCAGGATAGTTGAAGGTAGCGGTGAAGACTTTATCGTCATCAGGATTAATTGCTCCGCCTTCATACTTACGCAGCCAGTACTCATGTCCAATCTTAACATCGCTGCCCTCAATGGTGCGGCTGCCACTATAGAAGTGAGTGATTTCGCCCTTGTCTTGAGTAGAGACCAGCTCAGCCGTGAACGGTAGGCTGATGGTCTCCCAGCCTTCCCTGAGGTCGACGAAGAGGTCGGGCACGCGCTGATGCCACATACGTTTACCTGTGCCGAAGGTGTAACTGATAGGACAGTTGAAGTCTTCCTTGTCCACCAGCAGATGGTCGTTGGTAGCAGTGAGGTCGCTCTGTACCAGATGACCTACTACCGTTCCCCACTGGTCGATAGCTGAGGCTACACGTTTGTAAGATGTGCCGTTATCCGTATCGTAATCACTATAGACAGGCTCGTGAGCGAAGTGATCGGTCAGCGCATCGTAGGTCTGCTTGTTGGCATAGCCGTCGGCAGACGTTTCAGCAGGCGCATAGACCAGCAAATTGGGTGTCTGTCCATTGGTGCTGATGCCCGTCAACCCTGCGTCATCGAGCAGCGGTGGGTAGAATACGGACTGGGCCATGCCCGGCACCCAGCCGGTATCGTTATGCCCTGCAAAGTCGATAGCCGTCATACCAGGATATGCTGGCTTCAGATCGGTATCACTGGCTGTCTTAGGCTTGGTATGTGCCACGAGATAAGCCATCGGGTTAAAGTGGGCTACGTCCATCGTCTTGCTGCCATAGTAGGCAGGAGCACGATAAACGCGGTTGCTCTGTTCGCCCTTTGCCAGTAGGGAAAGGCTCTTGTTGATACGTGCAGGCTGCTTCTGGTGAGCACGTTCTGCATCGTAGCCATAAGTGAGGGTCTGTCCGAAATAGATGTAGTCGTCGGGCCAGACGGGTGCAAACTTCACCGTCGTATTGTTCTGTGCATCGGTCTCTGTATAGAGGCGGTCGTCGGTAGTTGCCGGTATCTCGCCATCAGCATAGCGGAAGTCACCGTCGGCATAACGTGATTCCACATATCCGGCGTAACAAAGGTTAGAATTACTGCCATAGTATGCTGACTTAGGCTCAGACGGAGTACCATCTTCGTTCATGGTAAGGTACTTGTACTCTGTTCCCTCAGAAACTTTCTTGTCGCAGTAGCGCTTATAGAGGTAGAAGCCGTTCAGATTGTAAGCCACCTGACCATTAAAGAAGGCCTGGGCATTCATAGGAGTAGGAATGCCGTAAGTACCCGTATGCTTGTCGTACTTGGCGGTAGCATCGGCTTCCTCCTGATAGTAACAGTTGACGATACGGTAGGGTCTGTCTGAGGTCAAACCAGTAGGTGTGCCGAATACTGGCTTTGAGGTCTTTGCCTCAGTAGAAGATGAGCTTATCCAGCAGTTCTCTACATAACCGCTGCCCGTTTCAGCTACACCAGCACCGGTGAAGGAGCCAGTGACACCAAGGTTGAAGACATTGCCACATAGCTTGTTAAACAATGAGTGGTCAAGACCGCTGATGGTATAGCCGTCACCATGGAAGTTACCGCCAAAGCACTCTGTTTCACCGATAGGTGTCCATTCTCCTGTGTGGCTGATGTTGCTATGGAGGATGAACTCCAGGTCTGCACCACCCTTGACATGTTCGTCGAGCAGCTTGTGACCGACAAGCGAACCCTCTGCAGCAGGCGTGGTGAGCAAGCTGAGGTCATAGAAGTCCTTCAGCAGGTCGAGACCGTTCTGCGATGCAGCGCTATAGTCGTTGATGTAAATCTTGCTCTCGCGCTTCAGTCGCTTCAGGTCATAGTCCACATAGAGGTGATTCTCCTTGTCGTCCATCACCTTCTTCAGGTCGTGGTAGTTGGCTACGGTGACAGGCACATGGTTAGAGTAAGTCTTACCAAGATAAGTCAGAGCATAGTAAGCTACATAATAGCCGTCCTGATACCAGTAGAGCGGGTCACTGCCTGGGTAATACTCTTTACCATTGGTGTGGCTCTCTGCGTCGTCCACCTTTTCGTAGAGTTCCCATCCGCCACCTGTCACCTCGTAGGCACCCGGTGTGACGGTAGGCGTACGCAGCGTCACTCCCGTTCCAGGAAGAACGATGCCCGGCTTGGTGATGTCCTCAACAGTAGGAATGCCGCTCTTGAACTGCAGGTGTATGTTGACCACGTGGCGCTCGGTGACAGGTGTGATGTGCATGCCCGACTCATCGCTCTCCTCATAGTTGTATTCATAGACAACAGTAATAATCTTATCTTTCGAGAGGTCGAAGATGTCAGAATTACGCGATACATACAGTGTGCTGGTCTCCATAGGAATCACACCATGGATGGTGAAGCCCTTCTGCTTGTTGGTTAAGGAACCGTAAACAGCTTCATTGATGACTTCGCCAATTGGATGGTTAGGCCAGGCCTCACGGCAATAGTAGAACGTCTTTCCGGCATCAGCAGCAGTAAAGTTAATTGTCTGTATCTTGGCTGCCCGGGTTTCATCGTTCAGGCTGGCGTAGGTGTTGCTGCTGATGACGGTTCCTACAGGATATGGTGTTTCACCCACGATGAAGAAATCCTTGACGACATAGTAGTCACCGGCCGCAGATACACCGATGGGGGCATAGTGACGCTGCTCGTTAGGCAGGGCCTCGTAGGCTTCGCGTGTATATTCCTGGTCTTTAACCAGACCATAGTCCGAATCATTCGAACCATGATATACTGCCGTGTAGTCAACAGGTTTCTCTAACGAGTAAATCATCTTATCCTTGTTGTCTTCATCGTAGCTGTTATAGCCGTCGTACTGATACTTCTGTCCTTCTGCTTTTCCGTAAGTGGGGTCGATGAGCAAGTCGAGGGCATCGTAGTTGTACGCGAAGTTGGCACGGTCAGCTTCTGACATTGAGCTCCAAGCCGTCAGGGCACGATAGTTCTTGGTGTTGTCGTAGTAGTCGCCACCATACATACCTGGCGTTGAGCAGTAGTAGGCAGGAACCACATAGCGCGTAATCTCTTCCTTAATGGCAGCAGAGAGACTCTCGTCTGCCAAGAGGGCGGCTCGCTCAGCCTTCGTCATCAGCTGGCCATTATAAATCAAAGAGGTCTTCGACAGGGTGATGCTGCTGGTACATACGTAGGCTTCGTCTCTGTTAGATGCCATGGCTGCCCATCTTGTTTCGTCATAATCAGACGCTGCCAGCTTAGCACCAACCTGCAGGCGCTGCTCCGTACCGTCCTTCTTGGTGGTCTCGACATAAGAGGTGACCAGGAAAGCAGGCTCAAAGTCTGCCTGACCCGTAGCAGGGATGACTTCAGGGTGAGCAGTCTTTGCAGCCTTATAAGTATCGTAAGTCTCCTTGGAGATAATGTCGGTCACCTTGTAGTCACGCTGTCCGTACAGGCCGTTTGTCGTTGGCTTATAAGTAGGACCGTCTGTGTATGTAGCCTGCTGGTTGGCAGTCAAACCATTGTATGCGGCAAGGGTTATCTTACCATCTCTGGATGAACCTGTGAGTGGTGTGTAGTACTTGTTCCAAACAGCAGGATTATTCACGTTGTAGGTCAGAAGATAACCCGTATCATGACTGACGTTGTTGGAAGAACGGAAGACGAAGTCGAAGGGAACATCCTTGCCTGTTGTCGTATTATGAACATACTTCACTGCCGGTGCACCCTCTTCCAATGACTTCGACAGTGCAATACTCTCGTAATACTGATAGCTTCCCTCTGTAGTGCTATTACCAGGCAACATCACTGTACCTGCAGGAATGGCTACCTCATCATCACCACTACCAATCGTACAGTCAGCGATGGTGACATACGTATCCTCGACGAACAGATTGCGCTCGGCAGCGGGCAGCAGGTACCAGTCCCAATAACTGATAGGATCGTTCAGATGATATTCCACATCCTTGATGACCAGCTTGCCTTCGGGCGTCAGTTTCTTCTGACTCTCGGTATTATAAACAGAATAGTAAGCATAACGGTTGGGCTTCACGTTGAGCAACTTCATCACGCCGTGTGAGGCGGCAGAGATGGTCAGCGGGATGTTCACCGTCTCGCTGTATGCGTTAGGAGCACCTGTGTATGCAGAAATATACTGGTCATAGACATATACTGAACCCTTGATGAACCAGTAGTGGGCAGGAACAGCATCAGCACCTTTGTACTTGGCACTCTCATCATAACAGTCATCGACAATGGTCTGAGTGCTGTGTACGAAGTTACCGGAACTCTGCCAAGCATTCTGTGTTGCATCATCAGTTGTGTAGATAAAGCTTCGATTGCTCACAGCACCATCGTTCAGACTGGTCAAGGTGTTACGCGTCTTGCCGGATGGCTGTCGGTTGCCATGCACATTCTTCGCATATACGAAGCCACCACCGACACCTGTCTGCACATTGATGAGGTCGAGTTCAACAACACCGGTGATATAACCCCATTCCTTTTCGCGGAGGTCATTACCGGTACTCTCTTCCGTGGTCAGCTCCAGATAGACACCTGATGCCAGTGCCACCTGGTTGTGGCTGTTACCGTTGTTGCGGGTCTGGTCGTTGATGTGTGCCTGCTTCCATTGCTGGTAGGTTGCTGTTTCGTATGGAATAGTCTGATCGCCAATCTTAATATCTGACTTATATTTACTTGCATCTACATTATCGGTGACGCGCACATTATTATAATAGTTGACGTCGCTGGTCAGTGCACCTAAGAAGTTCACGTTACTGTAAATGCCGAAGTAGTTGCCGTGCATTCTATGCTTAGTCTCAGTGTCACCAGCAATAGATGTCGTCTTGTTCAATGACACCTCACGCACACGGTTGATCGTGTAGTTGGTGTAATCTACTATCTCCGGCACACGGTCCTGAGCACCTTTCATCACCATACGGCTACCGAAGACACCGCAGAAGTCAGCGCGCTGGATGGTATTCATGATACGACCAGCATAACGTGACACCACACCATTGGCTACCCAGTAGGCAGAATTTATAGTGCCGTTAGCACCGATAATATCGGTTTGTCCAGCAAACAATACGACCAGCTCATCCTGTGGGATAGTAGAGCCCACAGAATAGCGCGTGTGCTCATTGTCCTCACACTCCTGTACACACCTGTATTTCAACTCATAGTAGGCAGCCTCACGCACGGGCAGTTTTTCGTATTGTTCCAGTGTGATATCATCTGTGATATGATAATAGTCTGTACCGTAGTTGGTGATGTTCAGCTCACGATAGCCGTCCACGAAGGTCAGGTTACCGTCACCATAGAGTCCACCCGTATGACCTGTACCAATCGTTATCAGGTCGCGGTTATAGACGTCGTTGATAGATGCCGTAGCGTTACCAAACAATGTGGTAGCATTGGCAAACACCTGGTCGTTACCAGACGAAACATTACCACCGGCAAAGACGGCATTGTGGATGATGATACCGTCCACATCCAGACAGCCCCATGTGGCTGCGTCTGTGGTCTTGTCCTTCAAGGTGTTCAAGTCAGATGTAGAGACATAGTCACCGGCCTTATAGGGCTTGCCATTGATAGTGACATCCGACAGCACCTTACAGTGCGGCTCTACCAGCACCTTGCTGTCCTCGGTCATGTATTTCTCACCACTTCCAACAGAAGTGCCATTATCATCGGTATAAACACCGTTTTTGGACTTGAAGTAGTGGCCCTCATCGTTGTCATCATAGCGCGTGCCTGACTGCTTGCCGATGCCCAGACTGCCGTCAGGATATTCGAAGGCACTATACACATAACCGATATCGCCACCGCCAAAGACGTTGCCGTAACCTAAGGCTACGCCTTCCTCGGTGCCTATCTCACCACCATAGATGTTGGCCTCGGTCTTTCCAAATACATAACCGTTGGTGTAGAGCGAACCGGTACGGCCCAGGTTATCGATACCCTTACCGCCGGCGAACACGTTACGTTTCACCCAACCGTCATATATGCTGACCTTTGTCTTACCTGCTTTGTAGATGCCTTTCAAAGTGCGCAGCGGACTCTCGTCGTTCTCGCCATAGACATCGCCACGACCGATAGCTGCAATCTCACCACCACCGAAGACACAGTTACGCACCGTACCGCCATACACCTCAACATTGGTGATATCTACACTACTGTTGTCGATATAACCGCCACCAAACAAGTTACCGCTGTTCTCCAGATTCGTATTCGGGATGTAATTGCCGTCGGCATCCTTCCAAGTCTCATCGACTATCTTCTCCTGATAGTAGCCTGTCCAGTCGCCATTTTTCACTTTCGTGTAAGGATAGGTCTTATCCGTCGGTTCGTCATTAAAGAACCGGTAACCGATAAAGCCGTTGTTGAGGGTGATGTTAGCAGTACCGAATACAGCACCACCTTCTCCTCCTCCGTAGGCATTACGTTCAATAACAGGGATACCATCCGTAAGAGTAGTACCGTCTAACTTACCAATAATGACGTGAGTCTCACCCGGGATATCAGCAGCATAAGAAGCATCTATTTTTCCTGCATGCTCGCCAACACTACCTCGCCAGCCGCCGCCATAGACGTTTCGCACCTGTCCTCCTTCGATATAGGCTGTACTGCTGGCTGTGAAGCCCTCAATGTGTTTGCCATTGTAGTCAAAACCGGCAGATGTAACACGCAGGGAATCTCTTACTGCTCCACTAGTACCTGCAGCATAAAGGTCCTTGACAACAGTTCCACCAAGCAGATCGATATAGGTATTACCATATACGTCGCCGCTACCGAGAATACCGCGGCCCACCTTTTCAGAGTCGCCCATACCGCCACCATAAGCATAGTTCCAAACGGTAGCACCTTCATAAATGTGGACATTAGTGTGATATCGTCCTCCCAAGCGAGTAGGATGGACCAGGGTCTCGTGGCTAAGGCCGCACTCATTGTATCCTGGCATCGCCAAATCGAGTGTCGGTTCTTCCTTAGCCCATTTCAACAATGACTTACGGTTAATGACCTTTCCGTTGTGACCGCCGCCATAAACCTCATAGACCTGTGCGCCACGCTCCAAGTTTACCTCAGTATATTGTGCCCATGTATCCTCACCAAAGCCTGCACCATAGACCGTCGACATCAGCTTAGAACCTGTTTTGGGGTCTGTCTGTCCGTTATAGACGGGGACATCGATGTTGACCTGAGCGTAGAGTGTACGGTCTGCATTGTTGTTACCACCATAGATATTGCCGCGCACGGTGGCTTCCGCACTATGATAGTTCACATGCGACTCGTAAACGTCACAAGGATAGAGAGGGTCATCACCATAAGCGCCACCGAAAAGACTATTTACACTGACGGTTGAAGTGTTAGGCACGTTCAGCAGGGTGCGGCGTGTGAAGCCCTCTGAGAAGCTACCGCCATAGATATTGCTGACAGTTCCTCTGAAGAGGTCGATGATAGCTGAATACTTATCCAGATTGGCAGCTACGGTAGCAGAGTCTGCACGCATACCCAGACCGCAGTTGGCACCAGCACCGAACACGGCAACATTCTGGAATTTCGTAACGGTTTGTGGAATGTCTATCAGGATATAGCTGCGGTTCTGCATGCTGTCCACACCAAAGCCTTTCAGAGAACCTTGTCCGGCACCGAAGATTCTCTCCAATTCGTTGCGGGCATGGCTGGTCGGACGGAAGTTGACAAAGGCATTGTCCAGACGAGGCTTGGTGAAGCCTTGCTTGGATTTGCCATCCGGATAGGTATATTTGCTAAAATAAGAATCTGTATAGTCATAGTCGCCGTAGCAACCACCAAAGATATAGCCTACACGACCCTGAATATACTCCATATAGGCAGAAGCATTGGTGACATCAGGAGTCTCTGCATTTGCGGGATTATGTAGCTTAGTCTGCAAATCAGCACTTACGCGGTCTTTGAAGCTGGTAGTGTTGTCAAGAATCTGCCCACCGAGGTCGTTACCGCCATAGACGTGGTCACGAATCCAAGGGAATCCAAGCACATCCTTGCCCTGAGCATCCACACCATTACGACCAATATAGGTCTCGGTATGCCCAAGGATGTCTGCATTACAAGAACCGGCAAAGCTATTGAAGATACGTCCGTTACCTAAGTTGATGATGGTATTACCGGCAATTGGTGCCTCGAAGGAGCCGCCATAGATAAACTCCACCTCAGCCATATCGTCACTATCTTCTGCATGTCCTCTGTAAACACCTGCCATCGAACCTTTCAGATTGACGTGACAGCTGTAGCGCGGGTCATAGGTGTATTCAAGCTCTTTAGTCGTTGCATTATAAGTTCCATTACCGATAGGACCATTCTCGCCACCACCAAACACCTGGAATACGTAACCCTTGTTGATATTGACAGTGGTACTGCCCCATATCTCAGAGTCGCCACCATAACCGCCACCAAACACGTTGAGGGCCTTACCTAATACGTCCATACCCTGCTCGTCGAGAAGTACACCCGAGCGACGCTCGGTGATTTTATAGCTGTCGTGACCATACAGGATAGCCTCACCCTCGTTCTCCTCTACTTGGTCAAAGATGGCGAACGGTCCCTTACGGTCGACAATAGACGCATTGATGTTGATGACCACATTGCCGTTCACATGTCCTGTATTATAACAGCCGCCATAGATGTTACCACCCTTCAGTCGGCGGTCCAGGTCAGCACCGGTACTTTCTCCTATAGGCGCATTATCTGGGTCAAAGTCCACATCTTCACCTGTTGCAGAACTGATGGTGTTCCATACCAGT
This sequence comes from uncultured Prevotellaceae bacterium, assembly GCA_900321965.1. Classification (GTDB taxonomy): domain Bacteria; phylum Bacteroidota; class Bacteroidia; order Bacteroidales; family Bacteroidaceae; genus Prevotella. The sequence goes on along the minus strand of ONYA01000009.1, from coordinate 5,486 downwards.
CCCTTTGACTTGTCATTCGCATCCTTCCAACGCATAGGCTGAATCTTCAGACCGCCGAAGTTCAGTTCGAGCTTGTCGCCAATGGCATTATCCGGAGAGCCTGCAGGTACAGCTTCAAAATCACCGAGCAAACCGCCCAAGTATTCAGCATTAAATCCCGTGTCACCATACACATTGGCATTATTACAGCCGCCCACTACCTTGTCATAGATAATGATCTTGTCGTTGAAATCGACGGTAATCTTTCCAGGGACGATGATGCTGCCCACATTACCACCACAGTAGAATGAACCGAACTTGGTAGTGTAGGGAATATAGTCTATCCTGTCGCCTCTATCTGTGTTCTCGAAAACCACGCTGGGCTTCACCTTCATGGCGCAGCCTTCCATGTACTTGGCAAAGACGGCAGAGTTGGTCAGGTTCATCTGACTGAATTTAGCGTCGTTATTGTCCGGGTCCTTAAACGTTCGGGCAAAGGTTCGCAGCACGCCTTCATCTCTGTCAAACGCTTCGTCGCCATTGTATTTTATCATATTCTCGCCATTGTTGCCGAGGAATACGTTGTCGATAGTCACATAGGAACCGATCTTGATGTGCGTCTGGTCGCCGGCACTTGAACCTGCGACATTCTCGCGCAGTGAAGCACTGTTACCACCCACGTAGAGGGCACCGTCGACGATAACAGGGTTAGCTTCCGTACCTCTGACAAGGATAGACACCTTCTCTGCGTTAGGGCGGAAGAGGTTGAGGGCTTCTGCCGACTGAACACCCGTGAACGTGTCGCCTGTCAAACCCAATATATCCTTAGGACTATAGTAGAAGTCGCCCCAACGCGGGTCGTCCTTCAGTTGGGAGTTGTCAGTATAGGCATACGAGCCATTACCGCCGCCATAGACGTTGCCGTAGATGTGGGTCATGATACCGACGGTATTACCGCCATAGACGTTACCGGAGATATCGTTGCCACCATAGACATTGTTGACGTGGCCTGCCAGCACTCTGACACGAGCAGCATAACCACCAGGAATGTTATTCGGGTTATCTGAAGGATCCAGTTGGATGTCTTCGTATTTAACGGGGTTACCGTTAGCATACAACGGCCGCACATCAGCCTTACGACAACCGCCATAGACGTTGTCAACGACCATCCCTGCACCTTCTACCTGTAGCAGCAGACCTTCAGGGCTGGTCATTCGTCCTTCATTACCACCGCCATAGAGGTTACGGACTTTACCCTGCTGCAGGTTCCATCGTGGACGGATAGCCATATCGGCCTTGTTGTTACCGCCAAAGAGACGGCCTATCTGGTATTCATCACTGCTTGGATAAGAGAAGGTGGTGTTGATTCTCATGATTTCGAAGCGGTCGTTGGTAAGCAGTTCACCACCACCCTCTGTTGTAACACGGGTATCCTTGATGCTGTTGACCACCTTGCTGGGATTGTCGAGGCAAATGACCGTTTTGCCGGTGATAGTAGCATCATTGCCGCCACCGAATGCATCGACGATAGAACCGCCCAAAAGCTCAAGATAAGTTTTATCGAGTGTCGGTGACGCTAACACATTGGGGCTGGAAGCCACCACGGCATGTGTCACTTTATCCTTGACTACCGTACCTGTGGCAGAAGTGTCATAGTCATAGTAGCCATTACCACCTCCGAAGAGCTGTCCGATGTAAATAGGTATCTTATTTTTTGTATCGCTGGTCGTTTTACCATACGCATCGTCACCCTCTACTGCGGCATCAATCTCTTCTTGAGTATAGTTAACAGCAGGGATTGGCGAGATGCGCACGAAGGCATTCCAGCTGTTGTCTACGTTATTCATTCCAGCTCCAGTGCCGACCTTCGTCAGTTCAGTAGGAAAATCTGAAGAAGTGCCGATGGTTCCGGCGATATCGTTACCGCCATAGACGTAATCGATAAGGATATAGCCAGAGGCATGTTCACCATCGAGGTGTACAAAAGAAGAACCGCCAACATCAGCCATACGAGCACCAGCAAACACGGCATGCAGATTGCCGGAATATACAGTAACCTTCGAGCTTCCACCTGTTTTACCAGCATTACCGCCGCCATAGATGCTACCACCAACAGTAATCTGTGCCTGCATCAATACTGCAGACAAACAAAGTAGTAGGATGGTCGTTATCTTGCGCATTTCTATAATGTTCATGTTCAACGTTCAATGTTCAATCTCCGATAGTTACCGTCGGGCTGTTCAAGTCTGGGTCAGACAGCACATAGAGGTATGTCGGGTTGACAAGCATGTTTACCAGTACCCGTTGTCCTCTGACTGCTTCCAGATTCGGTAGCTTGTTGGCAGACGTACGGTTTTGGCGTATCAGGTTGCCTTTACTGTCATACACGTCATAGGTGCTGACCAGTGTCAGGTTGTCCGAAAGGGTAGGCGCAAAATAGGCGTTGACGAGCAGAGGCGTCGTCGTGTCGAGTGCCGTACCCTCGTCGCTATTATATATCACGACATCGTAGCTGCCAACGGCTGCTGAGTAGCTGGCGCTGGCGATAGGGCTGGTCCCCGTCGTGTTGTGCGTCAGTTCTACGGTAGCATTGACACTGCCCTTGTCGGCACTGATCTTCATCGTCTTCAGTTTGATGGTGCGCAGCTGGGCATATTCGCCGTCTATTCTCAGGCTGAACTGGGCTGCAGCATAGAGATGATCCAACAAGAGGAAGATGCGGTAGTTCTCGTCTCCTATAGGCCAGTTCCAGTTGAACTGTCCCTCCGCCAGTCCTTCGTCAGCATCCTTGACACCTGTGATGATGCAGATGTCGTCTGCCACGACGGGTTTGATGCCGGTGATGGTCAATGTCGCAGCACCGTCAATAGTCTTCACCAGCGTACTGCCCATCTCACCCGTTTTGGGCATATAGCCATAGACAGTATAAGTTTTATCGGGTGATACGTCAAAGTACGCGTGCCATTTATTGTTAAAGGTTATCCTTTCCTCATGAGGACTTGCCCAATCGTCGGGAAGCAGCATATAGACGCCCATGCTTGTTATCGTCTCAGGGGTATATGCGGAGAAGCCTGAAGAAGGTGCTGCCCGGCGAGGCTGCTTCGTTTCCACAAACGCTGAAACATACGACACCATTTGCACCTCCCTGCCTACGGAAGCATTATCCGTAGTCTCCGTCCGTACATCGGTATCGTCCGATGAACAGGCGGTTAGCAGTATGGCGGAGGCCATCAACAAGATGCCGATATATTTCTTATTAATCCTCATTCTTCCATTTTTTAATTGTCACCAATTATAGATGTCGTGATTAATTTCCTTCGTTGTCCACTCTTTCACGTATATTGACTCCACCTGCAGATTGCCACTGCCGGCATAGTAGGCATAGACTATCCAGGTGTGGTTGCGCATGAAATCGCCAGCTTGCTGCATGGCAAAGTCGGTAGTCTGTGGATCACCTGTTCCAATGGTGTAGGTGATGGTACCCTTCAGCTGCTTGTCGCTCTCGCGCAGGTATATGGGTCCTTCCACCGTTACCTCAGGCGTCGCTTTACTTGCCGCTTCGTCAATCAGATCCTCGTAGTCTTGTGCATCCTGATTAAAAAACAGGAAGTTGGTAGGATCGGCAGCCTCAGCAATATCGCTAATGTCATGCGACAGCAGTTCTGCCTTCTCAGTATTATAGGTCATGGTGATCGGTGTCTTGAAGAAATACTCCTCGCTGGGTACCATTCCCTCATTCATCTTGATGCTGGTGATATGCACCGTCGGTTCGTCTTTGGTCTTGGAGAAGACGAAGCGAAGCTTCGACACGGCGCGCGTCAACGGTACAGTCGCCACTTGGGCCATGGTACCGATGCGCAGCGCTGGTGCATCGCCTACCACAGGCTGTGTGGTCAGCTTGCCCGCCATAGGCAGCCCGTCGGCAGGAACGCTCCTTACCAATTCGTCCAGTCCGAAATGCCCCGTAATCTTGGCGCCCTCCAACAGGGCATCACGGTTTGTCTCCTTACCCAACACCCCCACGCCGCAGTTGTTGCTCGTCACGTTGGCCAACACGTAGACATTGACATCGGGCTTCGTTGCAGCAAACTCATCGCTGACGGGTATCTGGTAGGTTGTTCCCTGTCCCTCATTCAGTGCTGCCACCTCGTCGGTGCTGAGATAGCCGACATACGCCCCGGATTCTGACTCGTAAATCCATATCTGCAGACTCGTGATGGTGCCCTCGTTGGCAATAGACCTCGGGAGCATAGACATATATCGCCAGCTTCGTCTGCTTGTGCTGTGCGCCCTCCACCTCTTCTGCATCGTAGGCATAGCAGGCAGCGAGCAGCATTGTTACGATGCTGCACAAAAGCCATTGGAGCTGTTGTATATGTCTGTTGCCTGTCATCTTATCGGTGCCAGCAGGTCTGGCATGCAGGTATAGGCCTTGGCGAGCGATGCCACGCTCATGGATATGGTGGTGGTATAGTCTTGTGTGAACACGCGGTTGGCGTAGGCGGTGCCTGTTCCCTGTCCGGCAGGGTCTACCATGCCTATCAGGTAGAAGCGGGCGCCGGGATAGACGGTGCCGTCCTTGCCGGTGAACGCGTGTCCTGTATTGTTCTCAAATTCCAGGATGACGGGAACTTTCTCGCTGTCGTACGACTGGAGCACCAGCGTATTCGTCTTGTTGCCGTCAATGATGTCCGTCTCGTAGATGAAACGTCCGTCGACATCGGTCTTTTCGCCCTGCGGCTTCATGTTAAAGCCTACGGTGTGCTGTCCGCCAATGACGACCCCTTTGAGTTCGAGCGTCGTCATATTGGCATTCGTCACTTCTATGTCCCTGGCATCCTTCAGCGTAGCGCTCATGCCTGTCAGTGAGACCTGCAGGTTGGCAACGCCATATTGTATAGGGTTCGCTACAGCCACCGACATGGTTCTTGTGCTGACGGCCGTAGGGCCGCTGTAGTAAGTCTCCAGGAAAGCGCCCCACAACTTGTCGGTTGTCTGATAGGTTGTTTTCGACACTTTTTCTTCTGAAGTGCGTAATGGGCTATCTGCAAAGAACATCAGTTCTGCAGGATAGGTGTAGCGGTTGATGCCGTTGATATTGTCGAGTGTCGTCGTTGTCGTTCGCACTTCGAAATGATCGCCCACCCAGCGTATGACAGCGGCTCCGTCGGGCAGTCCGATGCTACGGGGATAGGTATTGCCAGTGATGTCTGTAGCATCCATATTTTCGACAATGGCGGCGCTGAGGGCATCACCTCTGACTACCAGCAGGGTCTTGAGAGCAGCTACGAAAGCCCTGATGTTGGCTGCAGCACCACTCATCAGTCCGGCACCTTCCGAACCAGCATGGATAAAGTCCAGATAGTAGCTCTTCAGCGTAGGGTCACTTGTAGTGCTCCACCCTGTCGTGTTGGCAATCCCCGTCATATAGGTAGCCAATGCCTGTGCCTCAGCATGCGGTTCCGTCGTCTCGCGTATCGATGTCAGACTAAACTGAATGTCTGCCG
>ONYA01000036.1 GCA_900321965.1 uncultured Prevotellaceae bacterium | reverse complement strand
AAAAATATAAGCCTCTCGTAAATGTTTCACGGCCTGACAATATGCCCAGGTGTCACCTCTGGTGCGACTATAGGTGTCACCAAACTCAGAAAAATAGCCGCTGATTTTCAGGCAGTTAAGTACCAGGTGTAAGAGGTGTCACCTACTGTTTCCATACCAGTGCATGACGACTCACTTTTCACTTTTTTCCGATTGACAGCGAAAAAAGCGAAAAAAGCGGGAACGGATGTGCGTTATCTCCCCGAAAAATTGTAACTTTGCAGCCAAATTCTCTTTTTATGAGCGTAACAGATATTATCAGCCAACATACACGCGACAGGCAGTTCTCCTTCGAGGTGCTGCCGCCGCTGAAAGGAACGGGCACCGACCGCCTGTTTGCCGACATCGACAAACTGGCGGCGTTAGAGCCTGCCTTCATCAATATCACGACCCATCATTCGGAATACGTCTACCGCGAACTGGCCGACGGACGGTTTGAGCGGAGCCGTGTGCGCCGACGCCCGGGCACTATCGCCATTGCCGCCGCCATACAGCAGCGCTACCACATACCCGTGCAGCCGCACGTCATCTGCAGCGGTGCCACGGTGGAAGATATAGAATACGAGCTGATAGACCTGCAGTTCCTCGGCATCCACGACCTGCTGCTGCTTCGCGGCGACAAGGCCAAGGAGGACAGCCGCTTCACGCCGACACCCGGCGGCCATGCCCACACGACGGACCTCATCCGCCAGGTGCAGCGCTTCAACGACGGTTTCTTTGCCGACGGCACACCCATCAAGAATCCGGGACGGCGCTTCGACATCGGCGTAGCCTGCTACCCCGAGAAGCACGAGGAAGCACCCAACCTGGAGCGCGACATGCAGTACCTCAAGGAGAAGCAGGACCTCGGTGCGCAGTACGCCGTGACGCAGCTGTTCTTCGACAACGCAAAGTACTTCGAGTTTGTTGCTAAGGCAAGGGCTATGGGCATCACCATCCCCATCATACCCGGCATCAAGCCGATGGCCAAGCTGTCGCAGCTGACGGTAGTGCCCAGGACGTTCCACTGCGACATCCCTGAGCCGCTGGCTCGCGAGATTGTGAAGTGCCACACCGACGAGGACGCCCGCCAACTGGGCATCGAGTGGACAACGGAGCAGTGCCGCGAACTGTATCAGCACGGGGTTAAGGACATTCATTTCTACACGGTCTCGGCTGTCGACTCCGTAGTGGAAATCGTAAAAAGGCTAAAAGGTGAATAAGTGAAGTTTGATGAAGTCATAGGACAAGAGGAGGTTAAGGAGCGCCTGTTGCAGATGACCCGCGAAGGTCGCCTGCCTCACGCCATTATGCTCTGCGGACCGCAGGGCGTGGGCAAGAAGGCATTAGCCGTGGCCTTTGCGTGCCACCTTTTGGGGGAATCGAGATACGAGGTGCGAGGTGCGAGGTACGAGAATACAGAAGCCATGCTACGGAAGCTGGAGCACCCCGACCTGCACTTCACCTACCCCACCATCAAACTGCCGTCGATGGGCAGCGACCACACACCTGTCAGCGACGACTTCGCCCATGAGTGGCACGACCTGTTGACGGGCGGCGGGCCATACTTCACGATGGACGAGTGGATGACGGCTATGGGCGGCGAGAACCAGCAGGCCATCATCACGGCTGGCGAAAGCGACGAGCTGGTACGTAAGCTGAGCCTGAAATCGAGTCAGGGCGGCTACAAGGTGAGCGTCATCTGGTTGCCCGAGCGTATGAATATCGCCTGTGCCAACAAACTGCTGAAGCTCATCGAGGAGCCACCGCAGCAGACCGTCTTCCTGATGGTCAGCGAAGAGCCCGACCAGCTGTTGGAGACCATCCGCAGCCGCGTGCAACGCATCGACGTAAAACGATTGCCGACGGAGACCATCAGTCAGGCCCTCGTCGAGCGGCGCGGCATCAGCGAGGAACAGGCTCACCGCATCAGCCGGCTGGCCAACGGCTCGTGGCTGCGCGCCCTGCAGGAGTTGCAGGTAGGCACCGAGAACGAGCAGTTCCTCGACCTCTACATCTCGCTGATGCGACTGGCCTACCAGCGTAAGATTCGCGACCTGAAGAAGTGGAGCGAGGTGCTGGCGGGTTTCGGCCGCGAGAAGCAGAAGCGCTTCCTGCAGTATTTCCTGCGTATGACGCGCGAGTGCTTCATGTATAACTTCGGGCAGCAGGAACTCGTCTACATGACCGAACAGGAAGAACAGTTCGCCAAGAACTTCGCCCGCTTCGTCAACGAGGCGAACATCCTGCCCATCTACGATCTGGCGAATCGCGCCATCCGCGACATCGGCCAGAACGCTAACGCAAAGATTGTCTTCTTTGACTTCACACTGCAGACGATCGTGCTGCTGTTGCAGAAATAACGTAATAACGACATAACATAATAACGATAGAACATGGAAAAAGAATATGAGATAAAGACCGGCTGCGACCGCGGACTCTGCCATCAGGCTATTGGACGGCAGGACCGTCAGCTGAACACCTACGACTGGCTGGCCGACGTGCCTGGCAATCAGGAGTCGACAGACTTGGTGGAGGTGCAGTTCAAGCACACCCGCAAGGGCTACTACCACAACGTGAACAACCTGCCGCTGAAGAAGGGCGACATCGTGGCCGTCGAGGCAAATCCCGGCCACGACATCGGCGTCGTCACGCTGACAGGCCGCTTAGTGAAGCTGCAAATCAAGAAAGCCAACCTGAAGTCGGCCGACGACATTAAGCGCGTCTACCGTCTGGCCCGCGAAATCGACATGCAGAAGTTCCGCGAGTCGAAAGCCCGCGAGCACGAGACGATGATTGAGAGCCGCCAGATAGCCAAGAATTTAGGACTCGATATGAAGATTGGCGACGTAGAATTCCAGGGCGATGGTCAGAAGGCTATCTTCTACTACATCGCCGACGAGCGCGTCGACTTCCGCCAGCTCATCAAGGATCTGGCCGCAGCTTTCCACGTACGCATCGAGATGAAGCAGATAGGTGCCCGTCAGGAGGCAGGACGCATTGGCGGTACCGGTCCCTGCGGCCGTGAGCTGTGCTGCGCCACGTGGATGAAAAACTTCGTATCGGTAGCCACCAACGCCGCCCGTTTCCAAGACATCTCACTCAACCCGCAGAAGTTGGCCGGCATGTGCGCCAAGCTGAAGTGCTGCCTCAACTACGAGGTGGACGAGTATATCGAGGCCGGACGCCGCCTGCCGAGCCGCGAAACTGTTCTCCAGACGCTCGACGCCGACTACTACCACTTTAAGAGCGACATCCTGGCAGGACTGGTCACCTACTCCACCGACAAGAACATTGCCGCCAACCTGGAGACCATCACTGCCGAACGTGCCCGTCAGATTGTCGACATGAACCGTCGGGGCGAGAAGCCCGAGACACTTACCGAGGGCGGCAAGGTACAAGCGCAGAAGACGGCGGTAGACCTGGCTGGCGGCGACATCAGCCGCTTCGACAAAGCCAAAAAGAAGCGGAAGAAGAAGCCACAAGGCAAGAGAGATGATCAGAAGAACAAGCAATAGGCGTCTGCTCGTCGCCCTCGCGGTGGTGCTGGTCCTCACCGGTTGCCACCGCCGCACCCTCTACCACCACTTCGAGCACACCCCCCTGTCGGGCTGGGAGCGTAACGACACGCTCCTCTTCTATGTTATGCCCGCCCGTCAGAATGCTGTCGTGCAGCGCGAGGTCGAGCTACGCATCTCAGAGGAGTTCCCCTTCCAGCGACTTACCCTCGTCGTCGAGCAGACTACCCTGCCCGCCAATTTCATCCGTCGTGATACCGTCAACTGCAACCTCATCGACCAAGAGGGCAACGTCCTGGGCGAAGGCATCACTCTCTTCCAGTACCGCTTCGCCCTGCCCGACACCTCCGTCGACGAGGGCGACTCCATCACCATTGCCATCCGCCACAATATGAAGCGCGAGACCCTGCCCGGCATTGCCGACATCGGTCTGCGGCTGACCATTCGCTAATTGCGAATGAGGTTGCGGCCTGCATCGATGCGCAAGAAGATGAACAGTAGGAAGGTGAAGCCCCAGAGCGAGGAACCGCCATAGCTGAAGAATGGTAGCGGAATGCCGATGACGGGGGTCAGGCCAAGCACCATTCCCACATTGATAAAGACGTGGAAGAGGAAGATGCTGAGTACACAATAGCCATAGACACGGCCGAAGGCATAGGGCTGGCGTTCGGCTAAGTGAATGAGGCGCAGGATAAGCGCTAAGAAGAGTAGCAGCACACCAGCAGAACCGACGAAACCCTCCTCTTCTCCAACGGTACAGAAAATGAAGTCGGTGTCCTGTTCAGGCACATACTTCAACTTCGTCTGCGTACCATTTAGGAATCCCTTACCCTCAAGTCCGCCCGAGCCGATGGCTATCTCACTCTGGTGGACGTTATAGCCGGCACCGCGCAAGTCCTGCTCCAGTCCGAGCAGCACGTTGATACGCGTGCGCTGGTGGGGCTGCAGGACATGGTTCAGACCATAGTCGGCCATACTAAAGAAGAGCACGGAGCCGACAGCGAAGAGTGCTATCCAGAAGTAGTTGCGCAGACGCGTTCCCAAACCCGTCCACAGGAGGTAGCCCACCATGAGCGCGAGGGCAACATACTGCACCCATACGATATCGAACGGTATGATATAAAGCGTGAAGAGCACGGCAAGAACGGTGGTGCCGACGCTGAACAGTAGCATCCGCCAGGCATCGCGCTTGTCGGGGCAGTAGACGTAGGTAAGTCCCGCCGTAAACAGCTGTATAAGGAGCAGCACGCAGAACTTACCCACAGAGGTGGTGTTGGCAGCAAGCATGACATCCTGATAACGGATACCCACGACGAAGTAGACCACCATAGCCACGGCGGTGAAAAGGATACTGCCCGGCATTCCCTCGCGATAGAACATCAGGAAGAACGAGAGGTAGACCAAGGCCGAGCCGGTCTCACGCTGTAGAACGATAAAGAGCATCGGCAACAGGATGACGGCCAGCGCGGCACCGAAATCCTTCCATTTATGTATGTCGTACTCGTAGATGCTCATCAGCTTGGCCAGCGCTAAAGCCGTAGCAAACTTAGCAAACTCGGCTGGCTGCAGTCGCAAAGGGCCTATGACAAGCCAGGAATGGGAACCCTTGATGCTATGGGGATTGAAGATGGTGGCAAAGAGCAGGACGAGGAGCAGTCCATATATAATGTACGCGAACATATAATAGAATCTATCGTCGAGCATCAGCAGGACGAAGCCGATGACGATACTGGTGCCTATCCACACAATCTGCATTCCCGAACGCGTGGAGAGCGACAGCAGGTCGGGGTCGCCATAGTCGAAGCTGGCGCCGCAGACGCTCATCCAGCCACCGGCCAATAGTAGCAAATAGATGATAATCGTCCAGTAATCGAGCGAGCGCAAAACGCCCGGTTGTTTATCGTTCGGTGTTGCCATAGTTGATGACTTTATGTTGGATGGCCTCTGCCTTCTTCAGTGAGGCTTCCGACAGTTTTCCGTGAATATATTGTTCCATAATCAGGCCGCCGATAGGCACGCCGAAGGTGGCACCCCAGCCGCCGTTCTCCACGTAGACAGCGACGGCAATCTTGGGATTGTTCATCGGGGCGAAGCCCATGAAGACGGAGTGGTCGTGGCCACGGTTCTGGGCTGTTCCCGTCTTGCCACAGGCCTCGAAGTCGTAACGCGCCAGCTCGTGGCAGGTGCCGCCGAGTGCCGATGCCCTCATGCCCTTGACGACATAGTCGTAGGCATCACGCCTGGCCATGGAATGATGTTTGCGGGTAAAAGCGGTGTCGAGGGGTTCGCCCTGCACCTTCTTGACGACGTGGGGCACGTAGTACCAGCCACGGTTGGCGATGGTGGCGCCGAGGTTGGCTATCTGCAAGGGCGTAGCGTTGACCTCGCCCTGTCCGATGGCGATGGAGATGATGGTCAGTCCGTTCCACGAGCCTTTGTAGGCATTGTCGTAGAACTGGGCATTAGGAATCAGGCCGCGCTTCTCGCCAGGCAGGTCGACGCCGAGGCGGTAGCCGAAGCCCATGCTGACCATATAGTCGCGCCAGGTGTTCATCGCCTTCTGCACGCTGCCGTACTTCGACTTGGCGCCAAGCATATAAAAGAGTCCCCAGCAGAAGTAACCGTTGCACGACGTAGAGAGGGCCGGCACCAAGGGCAACGGCGAGGCATGACCGTGACAGCCGACATGCAGACCTTTGTAGTTGAAGCCGTGGCCGCAGGGATAGGCGGTCTGGGTGGGGTGGATGATGCCCTCGTTCATAAACGTCAGACCCTGGGTGGTCTTAAACGTCGATCCGGGAGGATACTGTCCCATGATGCTGCGGTTGAGCAGGGGTTTCCATGCGTTACGGCTCAGTTCAAGGTGGTTCTTCGAGCGTTGGCGCCCCACCATCAGACGGGGATCGTAGGTGGGCGAGCTGACCATACACAGGATCTCGCCCGTTGACGGCTCGATGGCTACGATGGAGCCTATCTTGTTCTGCATCAGCCGCTCACCAAGAGCCTGCAAGTCGAAGTCGATGGCCAGGGTGAGGTTCTTGCCGGGCTTCGGACGACGGTCGAGGGCACCATTCTGATAAGAGCCTTGAATACGTCCGTGGGCATCGCGGAGCAGAATCTTCACACCCTTCTCGCCACGCAGCTGACGTTCGTAACTGCGCTCCACGCCAAGCTTGCCAATATAGTCGCCGGGCTGGTAGTAGTCGTCGGCCTCCACTTCGGCAGGCGATACCTCAGCGACATCGCCCAGAACGTGGGCGGCATAGGGATACTGATACTGGCGGATGCTGCGCCGCTGAACGTAAAAGCCGGGGAAGCGGTACATTTTCTCCTGGAACACGGAGAAGTCCTTGTCGGACAACTGCGTGATAAAGAGTTGCTGGGTGAACCGCGAGTAGCCGGGGTTGCGGTTACGGTCCTTGATAGTAGCCATGCGGGTGTCGAACTCCTGACGGCTGATGTTCAGAGCCTGACAGAATTCGAGGGTGTCGAGATGGTCGCCTATCTCGTTCATCACCACCATAATGTCGTACGACGGCTGGTTGAATACTAACAACTTGCCATGACGGTCGGTGATGACGCCACGTGAGGGGAAGTCAATGCGTTTGAGGAAGGCATTGGAGTCGGCACTCTTCTTATAGTCGTCGCTTGAAATCTGCAGCATGAACAGACGGATGATGTAGACGACGACAATCAGCGTCGCCACCCCGCCAATGACATAGCGCCGGTTAGCAAGCTCGTAGTTCTTCATTTACGAATGGTCTCCAACGTCAAAACCAAAGCCAGCGTCAGCGCCGTACTGCCGATGATGTTCAACCCCCACTCTATCCAGTTGAAGAAGGTGAAGGCCTCGAGCGTGAAGAACACGACGCAATAGGCGAACACCAGGATAAAGGCGAAGGTAGCGAACTTGCCGAAGCCCATTGTCGCCACCGCCGACCGCATGTTCTCGGGTGCCTCACGAGGGATGAAGAGGTTGAGCAGGTAGGGTTGGACAAACGCCATCAGCGTCAGGGAAGCGGCCGCCAGGCCTGGCGTATTACTGAACAGGTCGGCAAACAAGCCTAAGAAGAAACTCCACAGCAACATAGCCCAACGGGGATAGTTGCGGGGAAACGTCACGACAAAATAGACAAGAAGCAACAGCGTGGCATAGCCGAACAGATGGATGTGGTTGAACACCAACACCTGTGCCAGCGACAGCACCACGAACAGCGACAGTCTTCTTAATTCATCTATGATTGTCATATTTGCTATTGTTTGGGCGACATAGTTAATGAGTCCTTCACCTCCTCCATAAGCCGCAGGCGCTCACCGACGCTCTCGTCGTTGATGACGCAGACGTCGCGCAAGCAGGAGAAATCGGTGGTCAGACGCACCTTCAGACGGAACGACAAACCGTCGGCCGAGTCGTAGATACGCTCAATGCGGCCGACGAGGACGCCCGGCGGAAAGATAGCTGAGTAGCCGCTGGTCTCGACCCAGTCGCCACGCTTGAAACGGGCGTGACGGGGGATGTCCTCAACGTAGGCCACCGACGGATCGCCGCCGTACCATTGCAGATAACCGAAATAGCCACGCCCACGGATGGCACAGCTGATGCGCGACGACGACACGTTGAGCACGGGGATGACAGCGGCATAGTGGTCGGACACTAAATAGACGACGCCAACGACACCACTGCCGCAGACCACGCCCATATCCTTCTCGACGCCGTCGAGCCGTCCGCGGTCGATGGTGATGATGTTGTCAGCCTTGTCAACGGAGTTGGAAACCACCTTGGCAGGAATCGTGTTGAACTGGCTGATCAGAGCCATGCCCTGCCGCTCGAGCGCCGTCGTGTCATGGGTCAACTCACCATAGAGGCGCCGCAACTGTGCTAACTGCCGTTCTTGATAGAAGTTACGTAACGTCAACTCCTCGTTGACACGAGCCAACGAGAAGTATGAACGCACGGAAGCATCGAGCCTGTAGATACTGCCGGTAACGGCATTGGCTGACGAGAACCATACGCTGGACTGGTAGTTGTTGGATTGTAACAACAACATGACACTGATGACCTCCAGAAAAATGAAGAGAAACCAGTGGTAATACCTTGTGACAAACGCCAGCAGGTTCTTCATCTGTGCCTATTATCTCATCAGGAACGAGAAGCGGTCGACATTCTTCAAGGCGATGCCAGCACCACGGGCCACGCAGTGGAGCGGGTCTTCGGCCACGATGAAGGGGATGTTGATCTTGTCGGTCAGACGACGGGCCAGACCGCGCAGCAGAGCACCACCACCCGTCAGATAGATACCGTTCTTCACGATGTCGGCATACAGCTCAGGCGGAGTGTTCTCAAGAGCGGCCAAGACGGCAGCTTCGATACGGGCAACGGTCTTGTCGATGCAATGGGCAATCTCCTGATAGCATACGGGCACCTCCATAGGCAGGGCGGTAATACGGTTCGGGCCGTGGACGATATAGTCCTCGGGAGCCTCATCGCCCAGGTCGGTCAGCGCCGAGCCGACGTTGATCTTGATACGCTCAGCCATACGCTCAGAGACCTTCACGTTATGCTGGCGGTTCATATATTCCTGGATGTCGGCGTTCAGGTCGTCGCCGGCCACCTTGATACTGGTGTTGGCCACGATACCGCCGAGTGAGATAACGGCAATCTCGGTTGTACCGCCACCGATGTCGACAATCATGTTGCCCTCGGGGGCTTCCACGTCGATGCCGATGCCGATAGCTGCAGCCATCGGCTCGAAAATCAGATAGACGTCACGTCCGTCGGCGTGCTCGGCAGAGTCGCGTACGGCACGCAGCTCTACTTCCGTCGAACCTGAGGGAACGCCAATGACCATACGCAGAGAGGTTGAGAAAAGGCGCGAGCCGGTATGTACCATCTTAATCAGGCCGCGCATCATCTGCTCACAAGCCGAGAAGTCGGCAATCACACCGTCGCGCAACGGGCGGATGGTGCGGATATTGTCGTGAGTCTTTTCATACATCATCTTCGCCTTCTCGCCGACGGCAATCATCTTGTCGGTACGGCGGTCGAGGGCTACAACAGAAGGCTCGTCAACCACGATCTTGTCATCACTGATAATAATCGTGTTGGCCGTGCCAAGGTCCATGGCAATCTCCTGGACAAAACTAAAGAATCCCATTCTTATTTACAATTTGACAATTTACTATTTATTATTTGGCAAACCAGTTATGGATGGCGGTGTCGTAGTGAGAGCTGACGCCAAAGGCACGCTCGGCCAGCAGGCGGCGATCCTCGATGTCGGTCTTGGCACCATTACGGTTAAGGATATCGAGCAAGACCGGATATTCTGCCTTGGAAGGAACGATGACCACGTCGCGGAAGTTCTTGGCTCCGGCACGGATGAGCGAGATGCCACCGATATCAATCTTCTCGATGATGTCAGCCTCAGCAGCGCCGCTGGCTACGGTCTGCTCAAAGGGATAGAGGTCAACGATGACCAGGTCAATCTCGGGAATCTCGTACTTAGCCATCTGATCACGGTCGCCTTCGTTGTCGCGGCGACCCAAGATTCCACCGAACACCTTCGGATGGAGTGTCTTCACACGGCCACCTAAGATAGAGGGATAGGTCGTCAGGTCTTCAACCTTCTGGCACTCTATGCCTAAAGACTCGATAAACTGCTGAGTACCTCCCGTACTCAGGAATTTCACGCCTTCTTCATTCAGCTTTTTCAGCAAGTCATCGAGGCCGTCCTTGTGGAAAACCGATACCAAGGCGGTCTTAATCTGTTTTGTTTCTGCCATTTCTTATAACGTTAATATGTACATATTTAAAAAGAGGGTGCAAAGTTAATAAAAAATAACGACTATCAACCGCAATGCTGCCGTTTTTTTTATTTTCATGCAGTTAAATTGCCAAAAGTCAAGTAACGGGGAATCCAAAGCCAGAAGGTTGAGCCCCTACCCTCGCCCTCGCTCTCGACACCAATCCGGCCGTTACAGCGGTCAGCAATAGCCTTACAGATGGAGAGGCCGAGACCGGTACCCTGAACATAGTCGTTAAGTTTGACAAAGCGATCGAAGACCGAAGCCTGCTTCTCAAGCGGGATGCCGGCACCAGTATCCTCACAATAGATGTAGATACCTTCACCCTCCGTGCGATAACCCACTTTGATGTGCCCCTTATGGGTGTACTTCACGGCATTGGTGACAAAATTGGTGATGACTTGCTGGATACGCTGCTTGTCAATACGGGCTGGCAGAGTGTCATAAGGATTATCGCCAATGAACTCCACACCAGGCTCTTGCACACGCTGGGCAACCGTCTGGCAGACCTCGTTGAAGAACAGTGCAAAGTCGGTATCCTCAGGCTGGATGCTCTGAGGGCGAGCCTCCATATACGACGTCTCAAGAATGTCGTCAATGAGTCGTAACAGCAGCTCACAGTTATGACGGATGATGTGGATGAACTCTTGGCGCTCCTCAGACGTATCGACGGTGTGCAGCAAGTCAGAGAAACCGACAATGGCGTTCAGCGGCGTACGTATCTCATGGGTCATGTTGGCCAGGAAAGCTGCCTTCTGCCTACCAGAGTGTTGAGCCATAGCTGTCTCATGGCGCAGCTCCTCCTGAGACCGCATCAACTTAGTGACATCGCGCACGATGCCGAAATAGCCCATGGTGTGTCCGTTCTTATCGAAATAAGGCATACCGCTGACGGCAAACCAGCCTTCCTGATGGGTGAGTGGCGAAAGCTTGAAATGGCGCACGACATTGATGTCGCGGTTCTGCAACAGCGGATTGTTCAGATTCTGGAAGGCATCACCATATTCATCAGGAACCAAGCCTGCCAGATAGTCATCATAGCTAAAGCGGCTTTCGGTCTTGTGTAGCGAACGGCCGACACTAACCATCTGCTTCCTGTTGTTGCTATGCCAGATAAACATACCGCTATTCGACAGCAGTTCGTTCAGCTGATTCTCGAACTTTACAACCTCATCATTAGTTACCTTCAGCTGCCGCTCAATGGTCTGCTGTTCGAGATACAGACTACGTTCTGCACTGACATCCCTGACGGTGATGATGTAATAGCGCATCTCGCCCTCCTCAGTGAAAGCCGGCCGGATACGATACTCCAGATATTTATCAAGGTTGATATCAGGGTAGTACATATGCTGGCAAGCATGGACGACCTCGGTCATGCCAGGCTTCAGGATTTCTTGGAAAAGCGGAGCCTCAAACAGGGAGGTTTCCCAGAAGTACTGCTGGTTCTCTTCGTTAAGGCCAATCACCTCCTTCATCTTGTTGTTCATCGCCAGAAGCTTGCCTTCGGGACTATAGAACGACATAGCCAGCAAGGCGATTTCGAAAGCCTTATTGTACTTAGCGGCCGACACCTGATCAGCCAGCTGCTCCTCTATCTCGCCGGTGATGTCCTTGGCCACCAGAAGATAGGACGTGCGATGCTGCTCGTCGTCACGCTCCTTGATACAACAACCCGTCAGATACTGCCAGTCGGGCTGTTCGTCGGTACCACGGTTACGTCGTAACTGCATATCGGTGTGGACACCGTGCTGCTTGACCAACTTGTCTACATCAGTCTGGAATTTCGGCAGATCGTCAGGATGGACGGTCGTCACAGACTGAGCCATCGTCTTGCTTTCATCCATCAGCTCTCCACGCAGGTTCTTGAACTCGTCTCGCCACGGCAGGTACTCCGTTACCATATAACCGCCGATATCGAGAGCCATCCTCATCAGATTCGTCTCCTCAGAATACTGAAGCATTTTCTTCTCCACACGTTTGCCTATCAAACGGTTGAGGAGGAAAAGCGTCAGCAACAGCAACATGCCGGCGACCGTCACGTAGAACACGACAGGTGAAACGCCTTCTTGTTGGTGTTGGGGCGAGAACCATTTGCTACGAATATCATCGACAGCGCCACCCTTTTCCAAGTGGGCAAATTGGTTGTCAATAGCTTCGAGAAGTTCCTGGTCATAACAGCCGATATGTACATCAAAGACTGGAAGCGACACGTCGCAGATACGAAGGGACTCGAGGTGAAGTTTCCTGAGTCTCCACCTCATCGGCTCCTCACCCCAGATAAAGAAGTCGTACCTGCCAGTTGCCACACCTACAATCGCCTCCATCGGCGGCTGCTGGTCGATATTGAGATTTGACGGTTCCAACAAGGTCATGGCAAGGTCTTCGCCCTTACGCAGGACGATGGTCTGCGAAGGCTTGATGTCGCGCAGCGATTTGATTTCCGGCTCGTTGGACCGCATCAGCACCTTATAATGGTAACGCGAAATGGCCGAAGTGGAAATCCTACCGCCAAGCAACTTCAACACGTCGACAGGTGCCACTATGACGTCGGCTCTGTGCTTACGGAAAATATCTCTTGCCACGAAACTCTCCCTCATTTCGAAGACATGGGGTACCCCCAACTGCTTGAAGATAGCATTCATCAGGTCGACGATGTAACCGGCAGGCCGGCCGTTCTCGTCGAGGAACTCACCCGGCGGCATATCCCAGTCGCAGGCAATGACCAGCGGGTGCTGCTCATCGTAGCGATCAGCAAGCGCGGCCCCCGCCCCCTCATAACAGCACAAGGCGAGGACGAGCAGCACGGTGCGCAGGTAGTATCGGTAGTATCTTCTCATGCTTCAGAATTCTGTCTTACGTTTCTCCACGATGGTGGCCTTACACGGTATCTCTATCCAGACGGTAGTGCCCTTGCCCGGCGCCGAGTTGACGTTGATGGCACCATTCATCTGATGAACCAGCTCCAGACAGATGGGCAGCGACAAGTCCGTACCACTGCCGTCGGTGGATCCAAACCGCTCAAACATCGCCTTCTGACTCTCGGTCGAGAATCCCTGTCCACTGTCATCGACAGTAATCAGCAGACGGTCGCCGATATAGTCGTAGCGGGCACGGACTAATCCGCTTTCGGTATGACGGGCAGCACTTTCGACAACCTTCTCTATGATGTGACCAACATTGCCATCGTCAATCTCCACAACGAGACGTTCGTACGGATTGACTACCCGATAATCGACACCTGGCTTCTGCAACCTAGACCACCCCATCTGACAATGACCCTCGAAAGTCTTAGCAAACTCTACCGGCTCCTGTCTGAACTCTATCATACGAGCATCAAGGCGCGAGAGGAACAGGATGTCGTTGACCAACTTGAGCAGATAGGCGGCATTGGTCTTGATCTCGTCGATGAATACGTCCTCGTCGGCAGGGTCATGCTCTTCGACAAAGAGTTCGGCAAAGCCCACGACGGTCGTTATCGGGGTACGTATCTCGTAGCTCATGTTACGCAGGAACGCATTCTTCACACCCTCCACCTCCTTGGCTCTGGTCTTTTCGCGTTCCAGGTCAGCAGCTGCAGCCTTCTCCTGAGTGACGTCGTGACACATACCGAAGTAGTTTTCTACCTCACCCTGGGCATTTAAGATAGGATTCAGATGGAACTGCAATGACAGACGCTGGTGCTGGCGGATGCGGACCGTCGTATTGATGACCATGTCGATAGCATCGTCAACGCCCATATCCATATTGTTCATCATACGCATAACAAGACGTCGCGACTCGTCGTCAAGCAAGGCCAGACAGCGAGACTGCGTCAGCGTCAACTGAACGACGTTCATCTCACGGTAAATGGTAAGAATATGGGTTTTCGGCGAATAGTTCACAAGGCGTACGCCACCTACATACAAGGCATAGTTAATGTTCTTGATGTAGTCGGTAACATCCTGTGCTGCCGACATCATATCGTCGATACTCCGCCTCAACTTGTGGTAGGACTCGACAAACTCTGTCACGTCTCGGCCAGAGCCGAAAATTCCCAAGAATCGGTTGGAGGCGTCATAGACAGGCATCAACTGCTGCTCGTAGTATTTGTCCTGATAGAATCTGATGGACTCTGCCAGATTGGGATTATCAGCGGCTTTGATAATATGGGTGGAATAGCTGCCTTCAAAGTTCTCGACCTTCAAATCAGGATTCTCCAAAGCGTAATTGAAGGGCACCCGCTCTGACAACAGCTGTTCTCGGCTGCAATTAAACGTATCACAAGCCTTCTGGTTGATATCAGCCATACGGCCATCGGTATCATAATAGATCATATCGACCATCGAGTTCGAGAAGATACTCTGATAGCGCAACATATTATCCTTCACCTTACGACGCACCTGCTGACGCTCCGTGATATCGTCCAGCACACCGACAATCACTTTGGGAGCCCCCCGCTTGTCATGCCGGAAAACCGAGAGTCTGACCATGACGTCACGATTCTCATTTTCGCTGTCTGATACCATTTCCACGACGCTATTATCCTGACGTCCCTGGGCGATTTCATCCAATGCTTCTTCCAGTTTGGTAAAAGATTCGGACTTATAGAGGTGGAAATACTCTTCCATTTTATGACGACGATGTGAAATTCCTCCATCAGAGTTCATCCACGACAACGTCTTGCTCTTCACATCATAAAGCCATACGCGTACCTTTGTTGTACGCAGGATAAGGGCTAACCGTCGATTATGGCGAGCCACAAGCCGCGCCATGCGACGTTCACGGAGGCGCAATACCACCTGATAGAAGAGCATCAGGAACAGCAACACTCCCACCAGAGCCGACACATACCATATCCAACTGGGTAGACCTTTGTCAACACGTTCAGGATAAAACCATTTATTCTGTATAGGCACCATATGCTCCGTCGAACAAAGTTCCGCATAGGCACTGTCCAAACGATGGAGCAACTCCGGGTCGTTCGACATAAAATGGTATTCGCCGTGAGGCGTGTCAATCGGTGTCAACTGCAGGTTGTCGGTCTGGTACTTGTTCATCAACCATCTTAGCGAGAGCGTATTCCAGACAATCTGGCCTTCTTCGTCGGCATTCAGCTTCAGGATAGCCTCTTTCATGTCGTCATAGGGAATACATTGGGCCTTCCAGCCACTGTCAATCATGAGGTGATGGCTGAAACTGCCACGATGAAGCATAACCGGCTCACGGCCTAAGTCAGCAACATTATGGATGACTACAGGACGTGACTTGGGCGTCACCACACTGTGAGTGAAAAGGCTGACAACCTCACGTCCATAGTTGGCAAACTCATCATGGAACGATGCTACCATGCCTAACATCAGGTCGGAACGCCCTGCCTTGAGGTCTTCCAATGCCTCGTTAGTAGGCCTGAGTCTGACAACATAAGGTATGTCAAGTTCTTTGAGCAGCAGCTGAAGCATATCAATATTAAACCCCTCTGGCTGCCCCTTTTCATTAAGGTACACGTAGGGCCACAAGTCCCAGGCGTCCTCATAGACAAGCGGATGCTCACGAGTATATGGACGCGCCGATGCCGCTGACGCCATCATCAGGCAAAGGGTCAGCACAGAAATGGCAATAGCCGTCATGGAACTCAACTTTCTGAACATCATCAGCAACTTTTGTGGATAGTAGCGGGGCAAAGTTACGAAAAAAAAACGAACTGAACAAAAAAATACACTCTTTTTCTTTCAAAAGCTGTTCATTTGATAAAATCGTTGATAAAACGTCGTTATTTTCATCAGCGTATCGGACACAAAAAGAAAAACGAGCTACATTTCTGTAACTCGTCAATTTGCCTGGTAGCGGGAGCCGGGATTGAACCGGCGACCTCATGATTATGAATCATGCGCTCTAACCAGCTGAGCTATCCCGCCATCATTTTGCGTTTTGCGGGTGCAAAGGTAATACTATTTTTTGAATTAACAAAATTTCTTTCGAAAATATTTTTGTTTTTCCCGAAAAAGTTGTAATTTTGCACCAACATATAACGTTTACTAACCTGACGATGAATAAAAGCAAGCAGAAACTTAACATAGAATACCCTTTAGCGACGAAGTCACACAGCCTTGTCTGGGAGCAAATCAGTACTATTCACGGACTGGAACGATGGCTGGCAGACCATGTGGAGAAAGTCGATGACGACGTCATCGCGCTCACATGGGGAGAGCAATGGACAGACCACCACACGCTTGAGGCCCGCATCGTCGACCAGCAGAAGAACAGCCATATCCGCCTGCAATGGGTCAACGAGGACGATCCGGAGGCTTTCTGGGAAATGCGTATCGGACGTAGTGAACTGACCGACGAGCTGTGCCTGTACGTCGCCGATTATGCGCTACCTGAGGACATCGACGACCTGCACGACCTATGGGACGGTAATATGGAGCGGTTGCACCGAGTCAGCGGGCTGTAGAAACATTAAAAAACTGAAAATTATAACGCACTCTGAGTTTTTTATAGTAATTTTGCAGCTTGAATTGATATAAGGCGCAATGTTTCGCATTAAAAAACTTGACATATTTATAGCCAAGCAATTCCTGCAGCTGTTTGCCGGAGCCTTTTTCATCTGCCAGTTCGTGCTGATGATGCAGTTTCTGTGGCGATACGTCAACGAGCTGATAGGCAAGGGACTGTCGTTGGAGATTATGGCACAGTTCTTCTGGTATATGGGACTGATGCTGATGCCGCAGGCGTTCCCGCTGGCTATTCTGCTGTCGTCGCTGATTGTCTTTGGTAACTTAGGCGAAAGTTCGGAGCTGACAGCCATCAAGGCGGCTGGCATCTCGCTGATGCAGGCCTCTCGCTCGCTCATCGCCATCGTCATCATGGTGGCTGGACTCTCATTCTATTTTCAGGACGTTGTCGGCCCCTTTGCCGACAAGTCGTTCTACCAGCTCTTGCTGTCGGTGAAGCAGAAGAGCCCCGAGGTGGAGATTCCAGAAGGCATCTTCTACGACGGTATTCCCAATGCCAACCTCTACGTCCAGAAGAAGAATATGGACACGGGTATGCTCTACGGCATCATGATCTACCGTCGCACCAACAGCTACGAAGACCAGGCCATCATCCTGGCCGACTCGGGAACGATGCAGACGACGGCCGAGAAGAAGCACCTGCTGCTGACGCTGCACAACGGCGAATGGTTTGAGAATATGCAGTCGCAGGACTTGGCTGGCTCGGCCAACGTGCCCTATCGCCGCGAGACATTCTCACTGAAGCGCATCGTGCTTGACTTCGACAGCGACTTCAACCTGGCCGACGAGACGGGTATTGCCGCCGACGCCCGCTCGAAGAGCCTGGATCACATCCTGACCGACCTCGACTCCATCATCATCTTCAACGACTCCATCGGTCGCCAGTTTGCAAGAGACGCCCGCTACCGCACCTTCTATATCCCAGAGATCGGCAAGAAGGACTCTCTGAAAGCCTATGCCCAGGCAGCAACGGGGAGCGTCAACTTCGACAGTCTGTTCATGCAGATTCCCGACTCAAAGAAGCGGGCGGTGGTTCAGCGCGCTATGGAACGCGCCCAGACGGAATCGTACGACTTGAACATGAAGAGCGACTATTCGTTCAACATCAACCGCCACGAACGTATGCACCGCATGGAGGCCATCAACCGCTTCACGCTGGCATTGTCGTGCATCATCTTCTTCTTTATCGGCGCCCCGTTAGGTGCCATCATCCGCAAGGGCGGCATGGGCGTACCGGTCATCATCTCGGTGCTGGTATTCATCATCTACTACATCTTCGAGAATTCCGGCATGCGTATGGCGCGAGCCGACGAGTGGACGGTGTGGTTTGGCAAGCTGATATCAACCATGGCGCTGGCTCCCGTAGCGATATTTTTCTCGTACAAGGCCAACAACGACTCCGTCGTCTTCAACATCGACCTGTACAAGGAACTGCTGCGGCGTATGTTGGGACTGCGCATCAAGCGTAACATCACCCGCAAGGAGGTCATCATCGAGGATCCGAAATACGCTACCGACATACAGATGCTGGCAGGCATCACCGACCGCATCGCAAAATACTCGGAAGAGCACAAGCTGCTACACCTGCCGAACCCCATCAAGGTGTTCTTTATGGGTAGCGACGACCATGAGATAGAGTGCATCAGCCAGGAGTTAGAGACGGCCATCGAGGACTTGGGCTATTCGAAGGACCGCATCATCCTGGCCGAGCTGAACCACTACCCGGTTCTGGTGACACATGCCCACACCCGACCGTTCGAGAAGAAATGGATGAACATCATTACGGGACTGATACTGCCGTTAGGCGTTTTCTTCTACCTGCGTATGTGGCGTTTCCGACTCCGTCTCTACAAAGACCTGCACGACATCAGGCAGACCAGCGACAGGATCATACCGCGAATTATAGAGTTTGCCCGATTAGAAGACGACGAGACCGTCAAGTATATATATAATAAGGTGTAACCGATTATGGAGAAATTCAAACTGAACACGATAGAAGAAGCGATTGAGGACTTCCGCGAGGGCAAGTTTGTCATCGTGGTCGACGACGAAGATCGCGAAAACGAAGGCGACCTGATCTGTGCCGCCGAGAAGATTACCCCGGAGATGGTGAACTTCATGCTGAAATATGCCCGGGGCGTGCTCTGCGCCCCCATCACCATCAGTCGGAGCCGGGAGCTGGACCTGCCTCACCAGGTGCAGGACAACACATCGGTATTAGGCACACCGTTCACCGTCACCGTCGACAAGCTGGAAGGCTGCACCACCGGTGTGTCGGCGGCCGACCGGGCAGCCACCATCCAGGCGCTGGCCGACCCCGCCTCCACCCCGCAGACCTTCGGCCGCCCAGGTCATATCAACCCGCTCTACGCCCAGGACAACGGCGTGCTGCGCCGCTCAGGCCACACCGAGGCCGCCGTCGACCTGTGTAAGCTGGCTGGCCTCTACCCTGCCGGTGCCCTGATGGAGATTATGAACGACGACGGCTCGATGGCCCGTATGCCGGAGCTTCAGGCCTTTGCTGAGAAGTACCAGATGAAGATCATCACCATCAAGGACCTGATAGCCTACCGCCTGAGGAAGGAGTCGCTCATCGAAGTGGGCAACCGCGTCGACCTGCCCACCTGCTACGGCCACTTCCAGCTGATACCCTTCCGCCAGAAGTCGAACGGCCTGGAGCACATGGCTCTCATCAAGGGCGAATGGGCAGAGAACGAGCCGGTATTGGTGCGCGTCCATTCATCGTGCGCCACCGGCGACATCCTCGGCAGTATGCGCTGCGACTGCGGCGAACAGCTGCACAAGTCGTTAGAGATGATTGAGCGCGAAGGCAAGGGCGTGGTCATCTATATGCAGCAGGAGGGCCGCGGTATCGGTCTGATGAACAAGATTGCCGCCTACAAGCTGCAGGAGGAGGGCTTGGACACCGTCGAGGCCAACGTCCACTTAGGCTTCAAGCCCGACGAGCGCGACTACGGCTGCGGTGCCCAGATGCTGCGTCACCTCGGTATCCACAAGATGCGCCTCATGACCAACAACCCGACCAAGCGCGTCGGACTGGAGGCCTACGGCCTGGAGATTGTCGAGAACGTACCCATCGAGGTCAGTCCCAACCAGTATGACTACCGCTATCTGAAGACCAAACAGGAGCGGATGGGACACACGTTGCATCTGAAATGAATCGAAAAACAAAAAAAATGACGCGTTTATTCGTCTAAAAAGAATAAAATGCGTAATTTTGCACGGAAATTTAGACAAATACCAAATGGCACAACTATCCAACCGCCTGCAAAGGCTTGCACCATCGGCCACGCTGGCCATGTCGCAGAAGAGTTCTGAAATGAAGGCTCAGGGCATTGACGTTATCAACATGAGTGTCGGCGAACCCGACTTCAACACCCCCGACCATATTAAACAGGCTGCCAAACTGGCCATCGACGAGAACTACTCGCGTTACTCGCCAGTCCCCGGCTACCCCAACCTGCGCCAGGCTATTGCACGGAAATTGGAACGCGAGAACCAACTACACTACCAGCCGAGCGAGATTCTCGTATCAAACGGTGCCAAGCAGAGCGTCACCAACACCATCATGTCGCTGGTGAACGACGGCGAGGAGGTTATCATCCCTGCGCCCTACTGGGTCAGCTACCCGCAGATGGTGAAGCTCGCCGGTGGTAATCCTGTCATCGTGGAGGCCACCTTCGAGCAGAACTTCAAGATGACCGCCGCCCAGTTGGAGGCAGCCATCACCCCCAAGACCCGCATGGTCATCCTCTGCTCACCCAGCAACCCCACAGGTTCTGTTTACAACAAGGAGGAGCTGCGCGCCCTGTCTGAGGTCATCCTGAGTCACGAAGACCTCTTCGTGCTGGCCGACGAGATTTACGAGCACATCAACTACGTGGGACACCACGAGAGTATCGCACAGTTCCCCGGCATGAAGGAACGTACCATCATCGTCAACGGTGTCAGCAAGGCTTACGCCATGACCGGTTGGCGCATCGGATTTATCGCTGCGCCAGAATGGATCGTCAAGGGCTGCAACAAGTTGCAGGGCCAGTACACCAGCGGTCCCTGCTCCGTCAGCCAGATGGCAGCCTTAGCCGCCTATACCGAGAGCCAGCAATGCGTGGAGGACATGCGTCAGGCTTTCGAGCGCCGTCGCGACCTCATCGTCCGTCTGGCCAAGGACATCCCCGGACTGGAAGTCAACGTCCCCGAAGGCGCCTTCTACCTGTTCCCCAAGTGCTCAAGCTTCTATGGCAAGACAGCGCCCGACGGTTCACCCATCGGAAACAGCACCGATCTGGCCATGTACCTGCTTGAAGAGGGACACGTAGCCACCGTCGGCGGCGACGCTTTCGGCGACCCAGACTGCTTCCGTATGAGCTACGCCACAAGTGACGAAAACATCGTTGAAGCCATGCGTCGTATCAAAGAAGTTTTGGCAAAACTGGGTTAATTTCATTTTTTGCACGTTAAAAGATATTAATTTGGCGTAAAGTACGCCATAAATGATTATCTTTGCGCTTGATTCACTTAAAAACGCATTTTTATAATCTTAAATTATTTAATAACTAAAAATTAATTCAAATTATGGCAACAACAACAAAGGCTGCAGCCCCAGCCAAAAAATCTTCGGGCTTCAAAGGCGTTAAGGATGCATGGATTATCTTGGTTATCTGCTGTATTCTGGCTTACTGCTTCTATTTCTTCGTACTTGGCGATCCCAGCCACTTCGTAGGTGGCGACCGCGCCGGACACCCCGCTGACCTGATGGGTACGGTGTATAAGGGTGGTTTCGTGGTAGGTCTGATCATCACCCTGCTGCTCACCGTTATCGTGCTTGGCGTAGAGCGTTTCTTCGCTATCAAGAGTGCTTCTGGTAAGATGAACCTCGCTAAGTTCACCGCTCAGGTGAAGGAAGCCATCAAGGCTCAGGACTTCGCTAAGGCAAAGGATCTTTGCAACAAGATGCAGGGCTCGGTTGCTAACGTTGTGATGGCATCTATCAAGATGTACGAGACCGTTGAGAGCGACACCAACCTGAAGAAGTCACAGAAGATTTCCAAGATTCAGCAGGCTCACGAAGAGGCTACCCAGCTGGAGATGCCTACCCTGACCATGAACCTCCCGATGGTTGCTACTATCGTATCTCTGGGTACCCTGACCGCTCTGTTCGGTACTGTGCTCGGTATGATCGGTTCGTTCCAGGCTCTGTCTGCTGGTGGTGGCGCTGACTCTATGGCTCTGTCTGCAGGTATTTCTGAGGCTCTGGTTAACACGGCTTCGGGTATCTTGACATCTTGGGTTGCTACCGTTGTTTACAACTACTTCTCAAACAAGATCGATAAGCTGACGTTTGCTCTTGACGAGGTTGGTTACACGATTGCTGCTACATACGATTCTAACCACGTCGAGGCATAATTTGTTTTACCTTTTAATTCCTTCGTAAATTATGGGTAAAATTAAAATTGAGAAAAAAGACATCTGGATCGACATGACTCCCATGTCGGACGTGATGACCCTTTTGCTCTGCTTCTTCATGTTGACATCAACATTCTTGACGCCAGAGCCCGTAAAGGTCAACACGCCAAGCTCCGTGTCCGAGGTCAAGGTGCCCGAGAATGATGTGCTCAATATTCTGGTTTCGCCAGAGGGCAACATCTACGTGGGTTCCGAGAACAAGAACACGATGCTGGACATGATGCAGACGGTCACCGACAAGTTCGGTATCTCGCTCACCGGCGAGAAGCTGAAGCACTTCCGCGAGGATGCAATGATCGGTGCTCCGATGAGCATGTTCGAAGCCTATTACGCTCTCGATACCGAGAAGATGGGCGAAGAGATCCAGAAGTTGAGCATTCCCCTCGATAGTATCGACGGCGGAAAGAGTGAGTTCCAGGAGTGGGTGACGGCAGCACGCGAGTCTAATCCCGACATTCGTATCGCCATCAAGGCTGACGGCAAGACGTCGTACGCCGTGATTAAGAAGATGATGTCGGAGCTGCAGGACATGAACGAGAACCGTTACCAGCTGATTACTAATCTTGACACTAAAAAACAGGCGGAGATCTAAGATATGGCAAAGAAGAAAGCAAGTAAGCAGAAAAAAATGGATACCCGCGTGAACTTCACGCCGATGGTAGACATGATGATGCTTCTGATCACGTTCTTCATGCTCTGTACCACGCTGAGCAAGCCTCAGGCTATGCAGCTGACGATGCCGAGTAACGATGAGAACATGAGTAAGGAAGATAAGTCGGTGACGAAAGCTTCGTACACCATCACGCTGTACCTTGGCGCCAACGACAAGCTCTACTATGTCGAAGGACTGCCTGAGTACGACAATGCCGAATGTCTGAAAGAGACGACATGGGGCAAGGACGGTGTCCGTAACCTGTTGATTAAGCACATCACCGAGGACGGTTTCAGCCCCGTGGCTAAGGTCATGATGGCAAAGAAGAAGCTCGACGAGAAGAAAGCACAGATGGGCGACAAGATGTCGAAGGAAGAGTATGACAAGCTGCTCTCTGACATCCGTAACGGTAAGAACGTTGACGGTGAGGAGATTCAGACGCTGACCGTCATCATCAAGCCCATGGATGTGTCTACTTACGACAATATGGTTCAGGCTCTTGACGAGATGCTCGTCTGCAGCATCGGTAAGTATGTCATTGATAAGGTTAACGAAGACGACCAGAAGCTCTTAGAGCTGAAGGGAATCAAGTACGCTAAATAAAGAAAGGAAATAGACTATGGCAAAAGTAGATCTTATTGACAATAGCTGGGTTGACCTTGTCTTTGAAGGAAAGAACCAAGAATATGGCGCATACGTGCTCCGCAAGGAGACCGGTAAGCGTAATGTGAAGGCACTGGTATGGGTACTTATAGCAATTGCAGCCATCTTTGCAATAGCCTATGCCAACCTCGCCATCCAGAATGCCATGAAGCAGAACGCGGCTATCGAGACCGACGTCGAGCTGTCAAAGTTGGCACAGAAGAAGGAGGCAAAGGTTGAGCGTAAGGAGCCCGTCAAGGTGGAAATGGAACAGAAGGTCGTTGAGAAGGTTAAGTCATCAGTGAAGTTCACCGCTCCTGAAATCAAGAAGGACGATGAAGTGAAGCCCGAGGACGAGATCAAGTCTCAGGACGATCTGTCGAAGACCAACACCGCCATCGGTACCTTCGACGTGAAAGGTAACGACGAAGCTGAAGGTGAAGTGCTGAAGGCTAAGGAAGTTGTGGTCGACGAGAAGCCGAAGGAGGAAGAGACCAAGGTGTTCGACGTTGTTGAGCAGATGCCTTCGTTCCCCGGTGGTGACGCCGAACTCATGAAGTTCCTCTCCACGCACATCAAGTATCCGGTAGTAGCTGAGGAGAACGGCATCCAGGGTCGTGTCATCGCCACCTTCGTGGTCGAGCGCGACGGTAGCATCAGCGACGTGAAGGTCATCAAGTCGGTAGACCCGTCTCTCGACAAGGAGGCCATCCGCGTGCTGAAGTCCATGCCGAAGTGGATTCCCGGTAAGCAGAACGGTTCAGCCGTACGTGTGAAGTACACCGTTCCTGTCACCTTCCGCCTGCAGTAATACTGTAACGAGTAAAGAAGTTAGGGAAGTTAAGAAGTTAAACGACTTCGAGACTTCCCTAATTTTTTAATGATTAATGATTCTGAATATCCCTATGAAACACCTACCGATTATTCTGGCACTCTCGCTGTGCCTCTTCTGTGCCTGTAACAACAAACCGAAAACCGACTACGACTACGAGGCTGCCGCACGCGCCTTCACCGCCGACGAGAGTTTCTACCCCATCCTCGACGAAGAGCTCGAGGTGTACAACGCCCTCCACGCACAGGGAGAGCTGGAACCCATCTACACCGATCAGGAGGACGCCATCCGTCGCCTGATGAAAAACGAAGTGTGGCTGGCCTTCACCACACGTCAGCTGTCACCCAAGGAGATGGACGGTCTGAAGTCGAAGAACTTCATGCCGCGTGTCATCCCCATCGGCTACGACGGACTGGCCATCATTGTCAACAACGCCAACCCCGACACCTGCATCACCGTACGCGACTTCAAGCGTATCCTCAGCGGCGAGGTCACCAACTGGAAGGACATCTACCCCAGCTCCAAGCTCGGAGCCATCGATGTCGTCTTCGACAATCCTAAGTCGAGCACCGTCACCTGGTGTGTCGACTCGCTCCTCGACGGCAAGCCCATCCAGGGCAGCGACAATATCGGAGCCGTGAAGAAAAGCGCCGAGGTCGTCGACTGGGTCGAGAAACACGAGAATGCACTCGGCATTATCGGCTCCAACTGGCTCAACGACCGCCACGACACCACCAACGTCACGTTCAAGAAGAACGTCACCGTCATGAAGGTGTCACGAGTCGACAGCGCCACCGTCAGCAACAGCTGGCGACCCTACCAGTATTACATCTACAACGGCAACTACCCCTTGGTACGCACCATCTATGCCATCCTCAACGAGCCGCGCAGCGGTGTGCCCTCGGGCTTTGCCCACTTCTGCCGTCTGCCTAAGGGACAGCTCATCATCCTCCGCGCTGGTCTCCTGCCCGTTCAGGCCGACATCAACCGCCGCGAGGTGAACGTCAACACGCAGTAAGGCCGACACTTCCTTCAGCCATCCCAAATGCTACCGGCACATCAAGGCAAAGACATGCCACCCACCCCGAACGACAACGCCAACGACGAGGACAAGGCGCGCATGTGGTTCCATCCTGTGGACACGACGCGGCATCATCGTGAAAAAGGGTGGGACTATCGGGGGCGTGCCATTTATCATTTCACGCTACCGATAGAAGAGCGCTATCCTCTGTTTGGCGTCATCGAGGGCGGAAGTGCCGAGACGGCAGCAGTAAGGCTCAATGCGTTCGGCCAGCGTGTGTGTCTGCTTTTGCGGGGTCTGCCGCAGTTCTATGCCAAGAAGGGGTTTGCGCTGAAGGTACTGGCGACACGGGTCATGCCCGACCACATACACCTCGTCATCCAGGTGCTCGAGCCACTGCCGAGGGGCATCGGGGCGGTGGTTCGCGGCTTCAAGAGCGCCTGCACCTCCATTTACAAGCGCGAGTACTATAAAGGCGGCGAAAACGCCGCCAAAATGCACGAAGACGAAAACGCCGCCAAAATGCACGAAGGCGAGAACGCCGCCAAAATGCACGAAGGCGAAAACGCCGCCAAAATGCACGAAGGCGAAAACGCCGCCAAAATGCACGAAGGCGAGAACGCCGCCAAAATGCACGAAGACAAAAACGCCGCCAAAATGCACGAAGACGAAAACGCCGCCAAAATGCACGAAGGCGAAAACGCCGCCAAAATGCACGAAGACGAAAACGCCGCCAAAATGCACGAAGACGAAAACGCCAATAGCACCTTCGTGCACTTTGACCGCATTTTTGCGGTCACATCCACCATCTGGCAGTCGGACAAGGCCTATTACCACGAGCGCATCCTCCATGCCCCCGGTCAGCTTCGCCACATGATCGACTACGTCAAGGACAACCCGCGGCGACTATGGCTCAAAAAGCGCCATCCCGACCTCTTTAAGATCCACCGCCGAACACAGACCCACGGTCTGCTATTCACCTCTCTCGGCAATCACTTCCTCCTCGACTGGCCTGACCGCCAAATGGTGGAGCTATCGCGGAATACCCCAGCAGATGAAGTGGAGCAGCGCCTCGCAGAAGCACTGGCGGCGGCACAGAACGGAGCCATTACCTACACGGCGGCCATCAGCAAAGGCGAACAGCTCATCGCCCGCACCCTGCGACAGCAGGGCTTTCCACTCGTCATTCTCCTCAACGACGGATTCCCAAAAGAGGGATTGCCACACGAACGCTACTTCAAGCCCGGCGGTGTCTATTTCGAGGCATGTGCCGAGGGACGGCTCTTGCTGCTTGAGCCTACAGCAGAGACGTTCCTCGACGCTAACATCCAAGCATCAGTCCAAGAGACATTACGGCGCAAAGCCGAGGAACGTCACTACAGCTACTCTCCGCTGCCTGTCAGCTCCCAGCGCTACCGTTTCGTTGCCCTCAATGAAATGGCCAGAATGTTAATCGAATAACAGCACACCATATACTACAAACAGAAAAAATATTGTAAAATATAATATGTATATTTTAAAAAAAAGAAAAAATTGCGGTAAATCTAAATAAAATGTTACCTTTGCAGTGTCAAATCAAAAAATGGCGAACAACTGTAATTAATAACAGAAAAAGACTACAGATTATGAAAATGATAAAGTATGTAATTATGAGCGTCGTGCTGGCAGGTTTCAGCACCAGCGCTATGGCACAGGACGGCACAAAGGCCGACGTTGATGCCGTTAAGAAAATCATCAGTAGCAAACCCGCAGACCTGGACGACCAGATGAAAGCGTTCTACAAGAAGAACAAGAAGAACGCCGAGAATCTGACAGCTTTCGGTCGCGCTTTCTATGAGGCTAAGGACACAGCAAATGCCAATATCTATGCTGACCACGCCCTGAAAGCCAACAAGAGCTATGCGCCGGCTTACATCCTCAAGGGCGACCTCCACGCCCTGGCCGACGACGGTGGCGGTGCTGCCTCGTTCTACGACCAGGCCATCTACTTCGACCCGAAGAATCCCGAGGGTTACCGTAAGTATGCCTCTGTGTACCGTAAGATCAGCCCGCAGGGTGCAATCGCCAAGCTGAACGACCTGCGTGCGCAGCTGCCCGACTACCCTGTCGATGCTATCATCGGTCACATCAGCTACATCTCCAACAATTTCGACGAGGCTATCGCTGCTTACGAGAAGGTAGACCGCTCTAAGTTGGAGAAGATGGACATGATTGAGTACACAACTTCTTGCTACTTCACCCAGAAGTACGACAAGGGTCTCGATATGGCCACCTTCGGTCTGCAGAAAGAGCCGCGCAACTCAACGCTGAACCGTATGGCTATGTTCTGCAACACGGAGAAGGGCGACTTCGAGAAGGCTCTCGACTATGCCGACCGCCTGTTCAACAAGTCCGACTCGGCTAACATCTCCTATATGGACTACGTCTACTACGGCAACGCCCTGAACGGTGCCAAGCGTCACGACGAGGCTATTGCCATGTTCAAGAAGGCTCTCGACCAGGAGTTCGACAACAAGGACAAGCGTGCCGGTGTTGTTCAGACCCTCGCCAACGCCTACAAGGGTATGGAGGACTATCCCAACGCCCTGAAGTACTACGAGCAGTACCTGAACGAGGTGTCGAAGGCCAGTGCCTCTGACTACCACAGCTTCGCACAGCTCTACGTCAAGCAGTCGAACACCCTTGAGGGCGACGCTAAGATGGAGGCTCTGAAGAAGGCCGACGCTATCTACGAGAACATGCAGAGCAAATATGCCGACATCGACGACTTCATCTCCTTCCAGCGTGCCCACGTCGGTCTGTTCATGGATCCCGACTTCAAGCAGGGACTGGCCAACCAGCACTACCAGAAGCTCATCGACGTGCTGAACGCCAAGGAGGAGAAGGAAGCTGCCGACAAGAAGAAGCTCACCGAGGCTTGCGGCTATTTCATCAACTACTACATCCACATCGCTCCCGACAATGCTAAGGCTAAGGAGTATGCAGCCATTCTGCTGACCATCGATCCCGAGAATGAGGCAGCCAACGCTGTGATGCAGCTGAAGTAATCATCAACAAAGATAACTAAATAAAGTAGGAAGAAAACGGCTTCGTTTTCTTCCTACTTTTGAGTTGTTATCGTCTGTATAGAAATAGTAGGTGACACCTCTTACACCTGGTACTTAACTGCCTGAAAATCAGAGACTATTTTTCGAGGGCAAGTCGCACCTATGGTCGCACCTATGGTCGCACCAGAGCGCTCGGCGACGCAAGGAGACGCATTCTTTGCAAGCAAAGCGTCGCAAGCGCCGAGCGGCCAAGAAAAAGGCAAGAATATTGGCAGGCCGTGAAACATTTACGAGCGGCCGCGAAATTTTTCTGAGCGGCCGTGAAATTTTTGCGAGAGGCTTGTACGTTTCCGGCCTTTGCCGTGAAACATTTTCGG
>ONYA01000056.1 GCA_900321965.1 uncultured Prevotellaceae bacterium | reverse complement strand
AAACATTCTCGAGGGCAAGCCCTACGAGAAGGAAACCTTGCTGATGTCTGCCCTGGTGACTCGCGATAATGCCCAGGTGCTGCTGATGCAGAGCGAGGAACTGATGCGCCAGGCTCACCGTCTGGACCAGTTGCATGACAAGGCCGACAACTATCTTCACAAGCTTGATACCCAGCGTGTCGTCAATTGGATGACCATCGGCATCATCACATTGCTCGTCATCGTCTTCGTACTGTTCTACCTCTACCATTTACGGAAAATCAGTATGCAGCAGGAGCGCGTGGCAAACACGCTGTGGAATATGGAGTCCCCAAAAGCCTCCCCAAGCCCCTCCGAAGGAGGGGATGTTCAGATAGATGATGCAACGAAAAACTCCGTCTCTTTAGGTAACCAAACATCCCCTCCTTCGGAGGGGCTTGGGGAGGCTTCTCCTTTCCTTTCCCGCTTCCGCGAGGCTGTTGAGGCACGCTTGGAAGACAGTGACCTGAGTGTCGATGACTTGGCTGCCGATATGAGCCTCAGTCGTGTGCAGCTCTACCGCAAGGTAAAAGCCGTTACCGGGGCGTCGCCCGTCGAGCTGTTGCGTACAGCCCGCCTGCATCGTGCCTATCAGCTGTTGCTCACCACTGACAAGAGCGTCTCCGAGGTCGCGTATGCCGTAGGCTTTACTGCCCCCTCCTATTTCACCAGATGTTTTAAGGAAGAGTACGGCATGGTGCCGGGAGACGTAAGGAAACAATAAACATTATACATTAAACAATAAACAATATATAAGAATTATCGTTCATTCCATCGCAAAATTGTTACATTGCAACATATTTTGCACGGGATGAACGATATTTTTAATATCAGACATAGAATATTTGGTACTTTTGCGGCAGAAATCGCAAACAATTGTATTAACTAAAAACGTAAAAGCAAATGGAAAGACTAAGGAGATTACTACTGAGCATGACGCTCATCCTTGCGAGTACAGCATTGTATGCGCAGGAGATTACGGGAACGGTGGTCGATGACCTCGGCGAAGGGGTTATCGGTGCCACGGTGAAGGAGAAGGGTACGTCAAACGGTACGGTCACCGACTTCAACGGAAATTTTAAACTGAAGGTGAAGGCGGGGGCTACCCTCGTCGTCAGCTATATTGGTTACCAGACTCAGGAGGCGGCTGCCAAGAACGGCATGAAGGTCGAGCTGGTGCCCGATGACAAGGTGTTGCAGGAAGTGGTGGTCACAGGCTATACCACCCAGCGCAAGGCCGACTTGACGGGTGCCATATCGACGGTGAGTGTCGACGAGATGGCGAAGCAGAATGAGAACAACCCGATGAAAGCTCTTCAGGGTCGCGTGCCGGGCATGAACATCCAGGCCGATGGTAACCCGAGTGGTGCTGCGACGGTTCGTATCCGTGGTGTCGGAACGCTGAACGACAACGACCCGCTCTACATCATCGACGGTGTGCCCACGAAGGCAGGTATGCACGAACTGAACGGCAACGACATTGAGAGCATCCAGGTGCTGAAGGATGCTGCCTCAGCCAGTATCTATGGTAGCCGCGCTGCCAACGGTGTGATTATCATCACCACGAAGAAGGGCAAGGACGGTAAGGTGAAGGTGGCGTTCGACGGCTCAGTGGCCGCCTCGTTCTATACCAACAAGATTGAGACGATGAACGCCAGCGAGTGGGGCCGCGCCTTCTGGCAGGCTAACGTCAACGATGGACAGAATCCTAACAACAATAATGTGGGCTATAACTACGATTGGAGTTACGACAAGGCTGGCAACCCCGTGCTGAACGGCATGACCATGAACATGTTCCTTGACGAGAATGGTACAGTACGTGCTGGCGACACTGACTGGTTCGACGAGATCACCCGTACGGGTGTCGTTCAGCAATACAACCTCTCGGTGAGCAATGGCTCGGAGAAGGGCAACTCCTTCTTCAGCGTGGGCTACTACGACAACCAAGGCACCATCAAGGACTCGTGGTTTAACCGCCTGTCGGCCCGTGCCAACAGCGACTACAAACTCATAGACGGTCTGGTGACCATAGGCGAGAATTTTACGATTAACCGCACGAAGGGCGTCGATGCCCCTGGCGGTGTGCTGGAGCACGCATTGGAATTCAACCCAAACTTCCCCATCTACGCTGAGAACGGCAAGTACGCCCAAGCTCTCGGTGCCTACTCGGAGCGCGAGAACCCGCTGAGCATGATTGCCAACTCAAAAGATAATGAATATACGCTGTGGCGCTCGTTTGGCGATATCCATCTGAGCATTACCCCGTTCAAGAACTTCATGATTCGCACCACCCTCGGTATGGACTATACCCAGAAAGCGCAGCGCTTCTTCACCTATCCCATTGAGAACGGTAAGGTGAGGCGTACTGACTCGGCTGCCGAGAGCAAGCAGGAACATTGGATGCGCTGGATGTGGAACGCCATTGCCACCTACAATCTGGAGATAGGCAAGCATCGCGGCGACGCTATGGTCGGTATGGAGCTGAACCGTCAGGACTATACGTGGGAGAGTGCCAAGCGCTACGAGCTGGCCATCCTGAATACCGACTACATGTGGCCCAGCGCCGGTGCGGGCAAGCAGCTGGCCGAGGGCAGTGGCGACGGTTTCTCGTTAGTGTCGTTCTTCGGCAAGGTGAACTACACCTACGATGACAAGTACTTAGCCTCGTTCACCATCCGCCGTGACGGCTCCAGCCGCTTCGGTAGCAACAACCAGTACGGTACATTCCCCTCCGTCAGTGCAGGTTGGCGTCTCTCGCAAGAGAAGTTCATGCAGAATGTGAAGTGGCTCGACAACCTGAAGGTGCGTTATTCTTGGGGACAGACCGGTAACCAGGAGATTTCGAACACCGCCCGCTACACGCTGTATAAGTCGGTGGTTTCGACGGGACTTTGGGGCAGTGGTCAGGCAGGCACTTCTTACGACATCGTCGGTAGGAACGGCGGTTACGACCTTGCTAACGGCTACGTACGCACCCAGCGCGGCAACGACGACATCAAGTGGGAGACCACCACACAGAACAATATCGGTATCGACTTCGCTGTCTTGAAGAACGAGGTCTACGGTTCGTTCGACTGGTTCAACAAGAAGACCACAGACATTCTGCTCTTCATGGAAGGAATCGCTGCTATGGGTGAAGGCTCTGGTCAGTGGATCAATGCCGGCGAGGTAAAGAATAATGGTTGGGAACTGAGCGTTGGTTATCGCCACCAGCTGGAGAACGGCTTCTCGTGGGATATCAACGGAAACATCAGTAAATATGTGAACGAGGTCACCAAACTGCCGGAGACCGTGGCCGCCAACGGCAAATACGGCGGCAATGGCGTGAAGAGCGTTGTCGGCCACCCGATGTTCTCGCAGGTGGGCTACATAGCCGACGGCATCTTCAAGAGTCAGGAGGAGATTGACAACCACGCCCGTCAGGAGGGTGCCGGTCTGGGTCGCATCCGCTATAAGGACCTCAACGGCGATGGCATCATCACTGAGGCCGACCAGGACTGGATCTACGACCCGACGCCCGACTTCACATGGGGTTTGAACATCTACCTGCAGTATAAGGACTTCGACCTGACGATGTTCTGGCAGGGCGTGCAGGGTGTGGACGTCGATTGTCGCGGTTACAAGTCGCAGACCGATTTCTGGGCCAACTCCGCCATCAACGTACCTTATCTGAATAAGGGCATCCGTGCCCTTGATGCCTGGAGCAAGGCTAACCCCGGCAGCGACATCCCCGCTCTGACCACAAGTGATACCAATAATGAGGGCCGCGTCAGCAGCTACTACATCGAGAATGGCAGCTACGTCAAGTTGCGTACCATTCAGTTAGGCTACAACCTATCCAAAAACCTCACCGGCAAACTGAAGATGGACCGCATCCGCATCTATGCCTCCGCCCAGAACCTGATTACTATCAAGAGCAGCAAGTTTACGGGCAACGACCCTGAGAACCCCGGATTCGGCTATCCCATTCCTCTCAACCTCACATTTGGCGTGAACGTAGGATTTTGAACAATTGATAATTAATAATGAATAATTGATAATTATGAAAACGATATATAGAACAATCTGCGCAATCTGTGTAATCTGTGGTTTGATGAGTTGCTCCGACTTCTTGGAAGAGCAGGTGCCGCAGGCCACACTGACTCAAGACGAAGTAAAACAGCCTGAGTATATCGACAACGTGCTCACCTCTGCCTACGCAGGACTTCTGTCCATCGAGGACATGAATGCCTCGTTCTCGCTCTGGAACTACGACACCCGCTCCGACGATGCCTACGTTGGTGGCAGCTCGTTCAGCGACGGCGAGCCTTTCCACCGCCTTGAGATGGGCGTAGGTATAGATACCAGTGACTGGCCTTTCAGCAGTATCTGGAACAAACTCTACCAGTATCTGTCGCGTGTCAGTCTGTCGCTCGATGTCCTTGCCAGTTCAGACCAGGAGAACGCCACCATCCAGCAGCGTACCGCCGAGATGAAGTTCCTCCGTGCCTACGGCCACTTCCAGCTGAAGCGCCTGTTCAAGAAGATTCCGTTTGTGAACAAGCTGAACATGACGGAAGAGGACTATAACAATCTCTCGAATACGGAGTATACTAACGACGAGGGCTGGCAGCAGATTATCAACGACTTGGAGGATGCCTACGCCGTGCTCCCCGCCGTGCAGGCTGAGAAAGGACGTCCCACGAAGGCTGCTGCTGCCGCATTCCTGGCTAAAGTGTATCTCTATAAGGCTTACCGTCAGGATGATGCCAATAGCAATCAGGTGACGGGCGTCAACACCGAAGATCTGCAGAAAGTGCTCGAATACACCGCCGCAAACATCTACACCAGCTACGGTCTCGAACCAGACCTGCACAACAACTTCCGTCCCGAAGAACAGTACGAGAACGGCAAGGAGAGCCTCTGGGCTATCCAGTACTCGAAGAACGACGGCACCACATACGGCAACCTGAACTTCTCGAACCGCCTCATTGTTCCCTGTATTCCCAAGGTTCACGACAGCGGCTGCGACTTCTACAAGCCCTCTCACAACCTGGTCAACGCCTACCGCAC
Source organism: uncultured Prevotellaceae bacterium (assembly GCA_900321965.1). Taxonomy (GTDB): domain Bacteria; phylum Bacteroidota; class Bacteroidia; order Bacteroidales; family Bacteroidaceae; genus Prevotella. The sequence goes on along the minus strand of ONYA01000056.1, from coordinate 4,771 downwards.
AAACAGCGACGGTCTGCCCATGCTCGACACCTTTGCTGACAAGGACTATACCGTAGGCTCGACCCAGACCGTTGACCCCCGCCTATTCATCACAGTCGGCGTTCCCGGCACTCCCTATATGTACAACACCAGCTACATGATTAGCGAGACCAATGCCTGGAGTCGCTCGGGTGGTACCTACGGCTACTACGTGTCGCTGAAGCAGAATGTCGACCCTGCACTGACCGACAGCTATCTCTATCTGTGCGACTCGCAGTGGGCCACCTCGATGAACCGCGTGGTGCTGCGCTATGCCGACGTGCTGCTGATGCGTGCCGAAGCCTTCGCCCAACTGGGACAGACCGCCGAGGCCATCGCCCTGGTGAATCAGGTACGCGACCGTGCCGCCACGCTGACCACTGCCAGCGTTGTCTCGAACTATCCGAACAAGTACGGCATCCACTTTGCTGTGGGCAAGTATAACGGAACATACTCAAAAGACGACGCCATGAAGATCATCAAAATGGAGCGTCGACTGGAACTGGCTATGGAGAGTGAGCGTTTTTTCGACCTCGTGCGCTGGGGCGATGCCGCCACCGTGATTAACAGGTTCTACAGCACGGAGAGCGAGACGATGAGCTTCCTCGCCGGTTCGCAGTTCACAGCCAACAAGAACGAGTACCTGCCCATCCCCAAGGAGCAAATGGCAGCATCTAACGGACACTATACCCAGAACTGCGGGCAGTGGTAATATGCGAGTTTAGAGTTAAGAATTAAGATTATATAATTGAGAATTATGAAAACAATATATAGCATTATCTGCGCAATCTGCATCATCTGCGGTTTTAGCGCTTGTAGCAACGACGACCATACAGGCTCAATTGATGTCAGCGGCCCATGTCTTGTTGAGAAGTTTGTACTCAACGGACAGTACGAAGGTCTCATCAATACAGAGAAGCGTCAAGTGAAGATAAAGGTACCCGTGGACTTCGACCAAAAGCGCGACATGGAGATTACTGCTTTGACGGTATCGCCCGGTGCCACGACCAACATCCACGTGGGCGATCACCTGAACTTCGACGCTGACCGCAACCTGCACATCACCAATGGCGACCTGACGATGGACTACCAGCTGAGCGTCCGCAACGACGAAGCACTCCTCTCACTCTTCATGCTCGAAGGTGTCAAGGGAGCTATCAACCAGCAGGACAAGACCGTCACCGTCTCGGTTATGGCCAACAGCGGTATCGACCTCGCCAATGCAACTTTCGAGGTGGAGTGTAGCGAGGATGCCACGTGCAGTCCTGCCAGCGGAACTAAGGGAAACTTCACCGAGCCATTCCAAATAGTCTTAAACGACAATACTGCAACTACCGTCTATACGGTTTATGTAACCATGATTCAGAATCCAGTAGCTCTGTTCGTCGGCGAGGCTGAGAACATTGAGCTCCTGAACGACGAGGAGAAAGCTGCTGCCAAGTGGCTGACAGGAAATATCGCCAGTGCGGCTTACGCTTCATGGAGCGACGTGGCCAGTGGAAACATCTCATTAGAAAAGTGTAAATTCATCTTCTTCCACCGCCATTGCTCCAGCTACGGCAACTACAACGGCTTCGTTGAGGCTGAGACGGGTGCCATGACGGCACTGGCCCGTATGAAGGAATTCTGGCAGAACGGTGGTGCATTCGTACTGGGCCGCTCAGCTGTGAACTACGCCATTGCACTGGGTGCTATGCCTGAGGATGCTTATCCCAACAATGTGTGGGGTGGCGGAGGCGGCGAAGGCTCCGACCTGATGGGTGACGATCCCTGGCATACCTTCGCTTATGACACGACACACCCGCTGTGGAAGGACCTCAAGACTTATCCCGGTGCTACCGACAATGCCATCTACACGCTCGACAACGGCTACACCATCTGCAACACCACATCGCAGTACGGATTCTGGGATACATACGCTGGCGGTAAGGATGCTGTGGAAGCGAAGACTGGCGGTCGCGCACTGACTGGCGACAACAGCGTGAACGCATGGGAGCTGAAGGCCGCTAACGGTGAGTTTGGCAAGGGTGGTATCATCTGTCTGGGCTCAGGCCTCTACGACTGGAACTCCCCCACTCCCTACGCCTCGAACTATCACGACAACATGGGCAAAATTATGCTCAACGCATTCGAATATCTCACGAAGTAAAATTGAGAAATTAAAGAATTTAAAAATTGAAGTTTATGAAGACAATGATATATAGCATGATCTGCGCAATCTGCGTAATCTGTGGTTTCACATCGTGCAGCGACGACAGTTTTGACGGTGATCCCGCTAAGGACTGGACTGGCACCACTACCTTCTTCGCCTCCACTGACGCACAGGGCTTCGGCACCTACTACATGCCCTCAGTAGGCCGCGTAGGCGACCCCATGCCTTTTTACGACCAGCGCAACGGTGACTTCAAGGTGCTCTACCTTCAGGAGTTCACCAACAACTTGAGTCATCGTTTCCATCCCATCTGGGGCGTATCGACCAAGGACGGCGCCAATTACGAGTCACTCGGCGAGGTGCTGCCCTACGGCACCAACGACTACCAGCAGGACGCAGCCCTCGGTACAGGTTGCGCCTACGAGAAGGATGGTACCTATTATATATACTATACCGGCCACAACGGCAACTGCCAGAACCGTGAGGTGGTGATGCGCGCCACATCCACCGATTTCAGAACCTGGACCAAGGATGAGCTCTGGACGCTCAACGGCCCCGACTACGGCTACTCTGGTAACGACTTCCGTGACCCACAGATTTTCGTCGCCGACGACAACCTCTATCACATGGTCATCGCCACCTATCCCAACGGTGGTGGCGATCCCTGCTTCGCCGAGTTCAAGAGCAGCGACCTGAAGACCTGGGAGCACGTAGGCCGCTTCAAGATGATATGGGACCGCATGCTCGAATGTCCTGACATCTTCAAGATGGGCGATTACTGGTATCTCGTCTATAGCGAGAGTTTCAAGGCCAGCTGGAGCCGCAAGGTGAAATACATGATGGCCAAAAGCTACGACGAACTGAAAGCCTGCTTCAACGACGGCCCGAAATGGCCTGCCGATGGCCATGAAGGCGTGCTTGATACCCGTGCCTTCTATGCCGGCAAGACCGCCTCGAACGGTACCGACCGCTTCATTTGGGGCTGGTGCCCCTTCCGCTCCGGTGCTGACATTCACGAGAAGAACGTCAACGTAGGTGCTGGTGACGGCAACGAGCCCAACTGGTCGGGTGCGCTGGTTTGTCATAAGATTATCCAACACAGCGACGGTACGCTGACCTTGGGCGCAGTGCCTGCTATGGCCGCGAAATACAATCAGGCAGTTAGTGCTAACGTCATGGGGTCGAACGGCTATAACGGTGGTATCCTCTCTGGTGACGGCGCATACGTCCTCTACAACCGTCTTGGCACCGCCAACCATATCTCCTTCACGGTCAAGACCTCCAACAACTGGGACAAGTTTGGCATCTCCTTCGTTGCCGATAACACCTATAACATCGACATCTATACCGACAACTCCGTCCTCGTGATGTACATCAATGACGTCTGCGCCTACACCCAGCGCATCTACGGCATTCAGAAGAACTGCTGGAGCATCAACAACTATGGTGGTAACATCACCATTAGCGACGTGAAGGTCAGCTGGCAGTAATCACCTAACATCAAGTGGAGGGGAGCTTTTTCTCCCTCCACTTGCTATTATTAAACAATTCAAAACTAAAAACTTATGAGAAAACTATTTTTACTCTCAATGCTCTTCGCAGCAACAGTTTGTAATGCACAGGTAGTTCTGTGGGATGGAACAGACAAGGAAGTGGGAAGCGATGGCGGATTCTGGAACCGTGCAGATCCAACAGTCGTTGAAGACGAGGGCAATAAAATCATGAAATTCACGCTGAAGGACAACCCTGGCGGATGGGACAAAGAGCACTGCAACTTTGCCCTGCCCCTGGGCGATGTCAACTTCAAAGGTCTGCGCCGCATGACGCTCCGCATCAAAATGGGTGTGAACCACAACGTGCTGGTCAAGCTGGTCAAGGACGGTGACGGCGGTTACAATACCGGTCGTCTGTTCTGGTGCGGCAACACCAACGAGTGGAACATCCTGACCTTTGAGTTTGCCGCAGGACCCGACAACGACAAGATTGCCGATACGGGCAATACCGTGCTCGAAATCTGGCCGTTCGAAGAAGGCGACGCACTGGCCAACGTGGGGCAGACCGTCTATATCGACGACATCAAGCTGGAAGGTCCGATGGTGAATGGAAGTGCCATCCGTACGCTGGCCGATAACGCTTTGACTGACCAACAGGTCAGTGTGACTGGCTCGCTGAGTAAGGGAGAATATCAGTGCACATGGGACGGCGACTGGCACAATGTAGCCTTCGACGACTACGAAACATTGACCAGCAAGATTTCTGCTGGCGTATGCTTCCTGAACCTGACGGGTGCTGCTGTTGTCGACGGTGACGGCCCACAACTGCGCAGCAAGAATCCCAACCTGCTCATCCTCTCGCCCTCAGACTTCTACGTTACGGACAATGTCATCCGCTGGGATGAAGTCAACAGCCGCAACAACACTCTGAAGATGGTGCTTACCGATGCTTACCCCTTCTATACATCGATTGACTTCCACGCCGACGCTGTCGAGGTGACACGCAACTTGAAGGCTGGCATCAACTCGCTCTGCCTGCCGTTCTATGTCGGTCAGGCTGAAATCAGCACCAACTGCAAGATTGCAACTTATAAGAATGGTACCACCT